>JBQGBY010000001.1:0-3508 GCA_052038195.1 Micromonosporaceae bacterium
GGTCGAGAGCGTGCTCGGTTACGCGCTGGAGAAGGGGCACTCGGCTGCGGACTGGTCGACCCGGCCGTTGCCGGAGCCGTGGCTGCGCTACGCCGCACTCGACGTCGAGCTGCTCGTCGAGCTGCGTGACGCCCTCGACGAGCAGTTGCGCGAAGCGGGCAAGCTCGCCTGGGCCCGCGAGGAGTTCGAGGCCCTGGTGCGGTTCCAAGCGCCCGAACCACGTCAGGAGCCGTGGCGGCGCACCTCGGGTCTGCACCGGATCCGCGACCGGCGGCGACTCGCCGCAGTCCGAGAACTGTGGCTCGAGCGCGACCGGGTGGCCCGCCGCCGCGACCTGTCTCCCGGACGGGTGCTTCCCGACGCGGCCATCGTCGAGGCGGCCCTGGCCATGCCGAAGGGGCCCGCCGAGCTCGCAACCCTGCCGGTGTTCCGGGGCCGGGCGCAGCGCCGCGAGTCCGACCGGTGGGCTCGCGCGATCGGGCGGGCCCGAGCCGCCGCCGACCCCGATCTACCCCAGCTCGCCGCGCGGTACGACGGCCCGCCACCGGCCAGGTCCTGGGCGTCCCGCGATCCGGCCGCTGCCGCCAGGCTCACCGCCGCCCGCGCCGCGATCGCGGAGATCGCGGAGGAGCACGGGCTGCCGATCGAGAACCTGCTCGCACCGGAGACGTTGCGCCGTGCGGCGTGGACGCCGCCGGACCCGCCGACCGAGGATGCCGTGGCCGCCGCCTTCCGCGCCCGCGGGGCCCGCGACTGGCAGATCCGGCTCACGGCCGGACCGGTCAGCGACGCGTTCGCCGCGGTTCCGGCCGCCTGACGGCGCAGGCGGCCCGTGGCGGCCGCCGTGCCGGTCATTCCGAGGCAGACGCCGAGCCGGAACCAGAGCCCGAGCCCGATCCGGATCCGGAGCCGGATCCCGAACCGGACCCGGAGTCCGATCCGTCGTCTGAGCAGCCGGCCAGCCCGAGCGCGAGCACGGCGACCGTGACGGCGGACCAGGCGGCCAACTTCGTACGGGGACGGTTCATGGGACGGTGATCCTCTCTCCGGGACGGTCCACGTCCGGCAGCCGACGGCCGCGCGCCGTGCGCAGTCCGGCATACAGCAGGACGAGGATGACGGCCACCCACGCGACGTGGAGCAGCCAGAAGGCGGGCCCGTCGGCCCGATAGTCGGGGAAGACCGGGCGCAGCGCCCGGTACAGCGGGTCGTCGACGTGCTCGAAGCCGACCACCCAGGTGATCTCGCGGGACCAGCCGTCGGCGAGCAGGGCAGCCAGGTGCCCCACGCCGAGCAGGCCCAGGACGAACGCGACCGGCCGAAGGCGGGGAACCACCCGGCCCAGCCACCACAGCACGGCGAGCGCCGCCAGTGGCAGGACGACCACGACCTGACGCCCGGGCCACCAGTAACCGTGCATGGTCAGCGCCGCCCACGTCGCCACCGCCCAGCCCGCCAGCAGCGGTGCGACGATCACCGCGGCGCGGTACGGCATCGTCCGGGCACCGAGCACGGCGACCGCTGCGACGGCCGGTACGACCAGCAACCAGGCGGGCTGCCACGGGACGAGTCCATAGGCACGGTCGCCGAGCAGCGCGACCAGACGGAGCGATCGCCCGACGTAATCGGGCTGCACACCGACGACCGCGAACTCGCCGGTCTGCTCGAAATGGTCGCCGGTCGCGTAGACGGTCCAGCCGCCCCAGACGACCTGGTGGACCAGCAGGTACAGGGCGCCGGAAATTGCCAAGCCAGCCGACAGCCCGCCCGCCGCTCGCCGCCAACCACGCACGGCCAGTCGAACCAGGACGACCGCGACCAGCGCGGCGGCCACGGGCAGGTACTTCACCCCGAGCCAGGGCAGGGCCGTGACGGCGACGCCGAATCCGACCAGTCCCGCCCGCCGCAGCGGTCCGGTGGCGAGCGCCACCCCGGCGAGCAGCGCCAGCGCCGCCGGCACCTCCGGGTACACCTGCTGGCCATAGACCGCCAGCGGCGCCGACGCCCCGGCGACCGCACCCCCCACCCCGGCGACCGCAACGGGGACGCCGAACCGCCGGACCGCGACCCAAACGAGCAGGGCCGACGTCGCGGCGGCGAGCACGGACATCGTCACCTTGGCACCCACCCACCCGCCGAGGTCCACCGGTACGGCGAGCAGGACGGGGAGCAGCGGGTCGTGCGGGCTGACCTGCCGGCCGTCGGCGAGCCGGCTGGTCTGCACCGGGAGTTCGGCGTCGAAGAAGGCCCGGTAGCGCTGCCCGGCCAGCTCGTCGGCGATGTCCAGGTCGTGGTCCTCCCACAGCGACGTCGCGGTGAGCAGGTACTGAGGCTCGTCGACGGCGGCCTGCCCGCCGAAGGTCGACCGGACGCCGACGCCGAGGAGCGCAGCGACGAGCGTCGCGACCGCCGCGGCGGCCATCGCGACGTACAGTCGCCGGTCGCTCATCCAGCCGCCTCGAGCGCCGATGCGCCGGCCACCCGGGCCACTGCGTCGACCAGATCGGTCATCGGGACGATTCCGGTCAGCTCGGCCAGCCGGGAATTGTCCGCCCAGGTGTCGGACACCTCTTCGGGGGCTGCCGGCACGACCTCGACCACGGGCTCCATCTCCAGGACGACGGCGACCGCGGTGATCGCATCGCGCAGGCTGCGCGGCGAACCGGCGCCGACATTGACCACGCCGCCGACGCCACGCAAGGCGGTCAGCGCTCTGGCGACGTCACGGACGTCGGTGAAGTCCCGGGTGCGATCGAGGCTGCCCAGCACCCGCAGGGGGTGTCCTCGGCGCGCCGCCGCGATCCACCGCGGCAGCGCCATGTCCGGACGCTGGCCCTCCCCCACCACGGTGAACGGCCGCGCGACGACCAACGGCGCACCCCGCTCGAGTCTCGCGACACACAGACGCTCGGCGTGCACCTTGCTGGCCGCGTACCCGCCGACCGGGTAGCAGGTGTCCCCCTCGCGACTGGCCCGCCCGTACCTGGCGCCGCCGTACACCGACGACGACGACGCGACGACAAGCGGCACGTCGATGGGCGTGGCTGCCAGCACGGCCCGGGTCGCGTCCACGTTGTCGCGTCGCCGGCGCCGCTCCACGCCGGGCGCGCGGTCGCGAACCCCCGGGCACCCGGCCAGGTGGATCACCGAATCGGCCTCGCGCAGCGCGTCCAGCACCGCCGGCTCGCCGTCGCACAGGTCGGATCGCACAGTCGTGACGCCGGTGCAGGCGACGGGAAGCCGGTCGATCGCAACGACTCGCTCGTTCCCCTCCAGCAGACGAGACACCACCGCGCTGCCGATGAAGCCGGCGGCTCCGGTGACGACGACCGGCACGGCCGAACCTCCCTTCAGGCCGAATTTGTGAGGCAAGCCTCACCAAACTCGACGTAGGTTAGCCTTGCCTGCCGTGAGAGGGAAGGGTGGCCGGTCGCTGCGCGTGGCCGGCGTCGTCCTCGGCGTCGCGGTCCTGATCGCGTCGGCCGTCTTCGTTGCTCGCGCCGCCGAC
>JBQGBY010000002.1:0-27818 GCA_052038195.1 Micromonosporaceae bacterium
AGTCCGGCGTACGTCGGCGTGTCCTGAGCGACGAAGCCGACCTTGGACAGTTGGGCGACTCCCGCGCCCGGGGTTCCGCCGAGCACCTCGATCGTGCCCGAGGTCTGCTTGAGCAGGCCGACGGCGATCTGTAGCAGGGTGGTCTTGCCAGCGCCGTTGGGACCGACCAGGCCCACGACCCGTCCGGCGGGCACGCTGATCGTGCAGTCCGACAGTGCGGGCTTGCGGCCGTACTGCTTGCCAAGCCCGCGGGTCTCGAGCACCGCGTTCATGAGCCCTCCTCGATCATGGTGCGGAACGTGGCCGCGAACAGCGCCTCGATGCTCTCGTGGTCGAGGCCGGCCCTCCGGGCCCGGGCCAGCCAGGCCTGGAGCTCCGCCCGGAGCGGTGCATGCGCGGCCAGCGATGCATCGACCAGTGTCCGTGTTACGAACGTGCCGACCCCGGGCCTCGCGGCGACCAGTCCGGCGTACTCGAGCTCCCGGTAGGCCTTGAGCACCGTGTTCGGATTGATCGCCACCCTCGCGACGACCTCCTTGACGGTCGGCAACTGGTCACCCTCCCGGAGCAGCCCCAGCCGCATGGCCTGCCTGACCTGCTGTATCAGCTGCGCGTATGGCGCGACGCCGGAACGGGCATCCAGATGGAACTCGATCACCCTTCCTCAATTCCACTAGGCTCCTAGCACAATAGGGTGCTGCCTCGCGGCGCGTCAAGGGCATCCGGGGTCTGGGCCCAGCCGGGTCAGGCGTCGAGTTCGGCGGTGACCAGCGACTCTCCGATGTGGAGGAGCTGGGCGGTGGCGCCGCCGAGCGCAAGCTCGTGGTACTTCGCGGCCAGGAAGTACCGCTGCACGACGTGGTCGAGGTCGATGCCGACGCCGCCGTGCACGTGGACCGCGGTGTGGGCGACCCGATGGCCCGCCTCCGCGGCCCAGAACTTGGCGGTCGCGACCGCCATCGGGCCGGGCATCTCGGCGGCCAGGCGCCACGCGGCCTGCCAGAGCGTCAGCCGTACGGCCTCGACGTCGATGTACGCGTCGGCGAGCCGTTGCGCGACGGCCTGGAAGCTGCCGATCGGACGTCCGAACTGGACCCGGGTCCGGGCGTGCTCCGCGGTGAGCTCCAGCGCGCGCTCGAGCACGCCGAGCTGCGCGCCGCACAGGCCGACCGTCGCCCGGTCGCGCAGCCAGTCGACGACACACCGATCGGGCAGCAGCCGCTCGGCGGGCAGCGCCACGGAGTTCAGGTCGACCCAGCCGTCGCCCGGTCCGCCGGCGACGTGCTGTGGCTCAACCCAGACGCCGTCGTCGGTGGGCGTGACGAGGAAGGTTCCGGTGCCCTCGACCGGGACCAGGATCAGGTCGGCGTACGGCGCCGCGGGCACGGTGGTGCAGGCGCCGTCGAGCACCCAGCCGCCGGCGGCCGCCCGCGCGCGTACGGCCACGTCGACGAGGGCGGCGGTGAGGACCAGCTCGCCCCGCCCGGCGGGCGCGGCCCACCGGGCGACCTGGTCGGCCGAGCCGAACCGGGCCACCGCCGAGGCGGCGACGACGATGCTCGTCAGGTAGGGCAGCGGTGCCACGGCCCGCCCGATCTCGCTGAGGATGCTGCACTGTTCGAGCAGGCCATATCCGTCGCCGCCGGCGTCGGGGGGCAGCGTCGCGGCGAGCACACCGGCCCGGGCCAAGTCTGTCCACAGTGGTAGGTCGAACTCCGGCGACGCCTGCGGAGCGGAGTCAGCTGGCAACGCCGACGTCGGCTTGCGGTCGGCGAGGATCTCGCGGGTGAGCGCGCTCAGCGTGGTCTGCGCCTCGGTCAGCATGAAGTCCATGACCAGGTCCTTAGCGTCGGGCGGCGGGCAGGCCGAGGGCCGCGGCCGCGATGATGTCCCGCTGCACCTCGTTGGTGCCGCCGCCGAAGGTGAGGATCAGGGCCGAGCGGTGCAGGCGCTCGATCCGTCCCTGCAGCAGGGCGCCACGCGAACCGCGCCGCACCAGGGCGCCCGCCCCCAGTACCTCCATCAGCAGGCGGTACGCCTCGGTGGCGAACTCCGTGCCGTACACCTTGGTCGCCGACGCCGCAGCCGGCGAGGGCACCCGCTCCGCGTCGGCGGCGATGCGCCAGTTGGCGAGCTTCAGGAACTCGGCTTTGGCGTGCACCCGGGCGAGGTGCGTTCGGACCCACTCCGCTTCGATGACGGCCCGTCCGTCGGGCAGCGTCGCCTCGCGGGCCCAGCCCCGCACCTCCCGCAACGCCGCGCGGATCGGGGCGGCTGAGGTGAGCGCGACGCGTTCGTGGTTGAGCTGGTTGGTGATGAGCGGCCAGCCCTGGTTCTCCTCGCCGACCAGCGCCGTCGCGGGCACCCGCACGTCGCTGTAGTAGGTCGCGCTGGTACCGGGCCCGGCCATCGTGCGAACCGGCGTCCACGAGAACCCCGGCGCCGCGGTGGGCACGATGAGGATCGACAGTCCCTTGTGGCGGGGGGCGTCGGGGTCGGTGCGGCAGGCCAGCCAGACGTAGTCCGCGTACTGGATGAGGCTTGTCCACATCTTCTGGCCGTTGACGACGTACTCGTCGCCCTCGCGCACCGCCCGGGTGCGCAGCGAGGCCAGGTCGGTTCCGGCCTCCGACTCGGAGTAGCCGATCGAGAAATGAAGCTCGCCGGCCGCGATCCGGGGCAGGAAGAACTCCCGCTGATCCCGGGTGCCATACCGCATGATGGTGGGTCCCACGGTGTTGATGGTCAGGAACGGTACCGGTACACCGGCGACCGCGGCCTCGTCGAGGAAGATGAGCTGGTCCACCATGGACCGCCCGGCGCCGTACGAGTCCCTCGGCCAGCCCAGTGTCAGCCAGCCGTCGCGCCCCATCCGGCGGACGATCTCGCGATAGGCGGCGCCGTCGCCGTACTCGCCCTCGTCGCTGGTGAGGGCCGCTCGTACGTCCGGCGTCATCAGCTCATCGAAGTACGTGCGCAGGTCGGCGCGCAGCTGCTCCTGCTGCCGGGTGAACCCGAGGTCCATGCCAACCCCCTACCGACCCAGCAGCTTGCCGTGGTCCCAGCTCGTGACGACCCGCGGCTCGACGACGTAGCCGTTGCGCTTGCGCGCGCCGTGCGCCACGTACTCCTCGAGCGCCTCGGGCGGGATGCCAGGCATCCGTCCCGCCACGAGGCGGCCGATCGCGCGCAGCTCGTCCGGCTCGGTGACCGTCCGCGCCACGCCGTTGACCTGTACCCCGCGCAGGTCGAAGTACTCAACTCCGTCTTCGACGAGGCAGGTGAGCCGTGGGTCCCGGGCGAGGTTGCGCGCCTTCTGCGACGTCCGGTAGGTCCAGAAGACGATGCGACCGTCGAGCAGTCCGTAGTACATCGCGACGAGGTGGGGCGTGCCGTCGCGGTTGATCGTGGCGAGCTGCATCTTCCGCGCCGAGGCGAGCATCTGGGCCGCCTGCTGTGCGGTCATCGCGACGTCTGGACGCGTGCTCATGGCCGCGGATCGTCGAATGTGGACTCGGCCAGGGGAAGCGTCTGTTCGCACACGAACCCCGGCCGCGGTGGGTCGTCGGTGAAGTACGGCCCGAGCGCATCGCGCACCGCGGCGGTCGTCCAGCTGCCGCCGGTGCGGAACGTCGCCCGTACGGTCGGCGGACCCAGCAGCGCGGCCACGCCACCGTGGACGACGAACACCTCGCCCGTGATCCGCCTCGAGAGCGGGCTGACCAGGTAGGTGACGAGCGGGGCGACGTGCTCCGGCGCCATCGGGTCGAATCCGTCCGGCGCCTCGCCCATCCGCTCGACGGTCATCGCCGTGCGCCCCCGCGGGCAGATCGCGTTGGCCCGCACGCCGTAGCGGCCACAACTGCGCGCCGTCGACACCGTGAGGGCGACGATGCCGGCCTTGGCCGCGGCGTAGTTGGGCTGGCCGGGAGAGCCGAGCAGGAACGCCTCCGAGGACGTGTTGACGATGCTGCCGCCGGTCGGCTGGCCCGACTTGTGCCGCTCGCGCCAGTACGCCGTGGCGTGCCGGGTCGTCACGAAGTGGCCGCGCAGGTGCACGCGCACCACGAGATCCCACTCCGGCTCGGACATCGTGAAGACCATGCGGTCGCGGAGGACGCCGGCGTTGTTGACCAGGGCGTCGAGCCGACCGTACGAACGCACCGCCTCGGCGACAAGCCCTTCACCCGTCGCCCATTCGGCGACATCGCCGGCAACGACGACCGACTCGCCGCCGACCGCCTTGATCTCGTCGGCTACCGTGTGCGCCGCCTCGGAGTGGATGTCGTTGAGCACGAGCCGGGCGCCGGCGGCGGCGAGCCCGAGCGCCTCGGCGCGGCCCAGACCGTCGCCGGCCCCGGTGACGATGGCCACGGCGCCGTCGAGGGTGACACTACTGTCCACTGTGGTCATCAGTACCCCGGTCCACTCAGGATGCCGCCGTCGGCGACGAACTCGCAGCCGGTCGAGTACGACGAGTCGTCGGAGGCGAGGAAGGCGACGAGGCGGGAGATCTCAATGGGCTCGGCCGGGCGGGGGATCGGCATGCCCTTCACGAACTCCGCCATCTGCTCGGCGTTGCCGAACGCGTCGGCGGCGTCCATCATGAGCGCGGTGAGCACGGCCCCGGGGTGCACGGAGTTCACCCGGATGCCGAGGTGGCCCAACTCCTGGGCGGCCGCTTTGGTGATGCCCCGGATGGCGAACTTGCTGGCGCTATAGGCCGAGAGCCCCGCCTTGCCGGTCATGCCCTCGATCGAGGAGACGTTGACGATGGAGCCGCCGCCGGCCTCCTTCATCGGGCCGATCGCATGCTTGATGCCCAGCCAGCCGCCGAGGACGTTGACCTCCATGACCCGGCGGAAGTCCGCGGGTGACATGTCGGCGATCGTCGCGTAGGTCAGGATACCGGCGTTGTTCACCAGGACATCCAGGCGTCCGAATGCGTCAAGCGCCGTCGCAACCGCGTTCGCCCAGTCGTCTTCGCTGGTCACGTCGTGGTGGACATAGCGGCACGTGTCCGGACCGAGCTTGCCGGCGACATGCTCGCCGCGGTCGTCGAGGACGTCGCCGATGACGACGCGGGCGCCCTCCGCGACGAAGTGGCGAGCGTGCGACTTGCCCATGCCACGCGCCCCGCCGGTGATGAGCGCCACCTTGCCGCCAAGCCGACCCATGGCGGAACTGTAACAGGTTACAGATCCGATGCGTATTGCTCGTAGTCCGGGGATGGCCATAGAGTAGAACGCGTTCTGATCCCGGTGAGGAACCGACGGTGCGACTGGGCATGATGATGGGCTACGCCGGCGGGTTCGACACCGCCGTGGCGGAGCTCGTGGACTACGAGGCGGCCGGGATCGAGATCGTGCTCGTCCCCGAGGCGTACAGCTTCGACGCGGTCAGCCAACTCGGCTTCATCGCGGCCCGTACGACCCGGCTGGAGATCGCGTCGGGCATCATGCAGCTCTACACGCGCACGCCGACGCTCACCGCCATGACCGCGGCCGGCCTGGACTACGTGTCGGGCGGCCGGTTCTCGTTGGGACTCGGTGCCTCCGGCCCGCAGGTCATCGAGGGGTTCCACGGCGTGCCCTACGACGCGCCGCTGGCCCGGACCCGGGAGATCGTCGAGATCTGCCGGAAGGTGTGGCGCCGGGAGATCGTCGAGTTCGCCGGACAGCACTACCAGCTACCGCTTCCGCCCGGCCACGGCACCGGGCTCGGCAAGGCGTTGAAGATCATAAACCGGCCGGTCCGGGAACGCATCCCGATCCAGCTCGCCGCCGTGGGGCCGCGCAACGTGGCCATGGTGGCGGAGATCGCCGAAGGGTGGCAGACGCTGTTCCTCCATCCGGACAAGGCGGGCGCCGTCTACGCCGAAGCCCTCGCGAGTGGACTGTCCAAACGCGACCCGGCCCTGGGGCCGCTCGACATCCTGGCCTCGACGACGTTCGCCATCACCGACGACCCCGGACCGATGCTGACCGGCCACCGGGCGATGCTGGCGCTCTACATCGGAGGCATGGGCGCCCGCGAGCTGAACTTCTCCAACCAGCTCGTCTGCCGGTACGGGTACGAGCGCGAGGCGGCACTTATCCAGGACCTGTACCTGAGTGGGCGCAAGGGTGAGGCGGCCGCCGCGGTGCCCGAGGATCTGGTGCGGGATACCTCGCTCGTAGGTCCGGTGGGCTACGTCAAGGAACGACTGGCCGCCTACGCCGCCGCTGGCGTGACCACGCTGCTGGTTTCGCTGCAGGGCGCGACGCACGCCGAGCGCGTCCGTGCGCTGGAACAGCTGCGGGGGCTCGTCGCATGAGGCATGGGATTGTGCTCTTCACGAGTGACCGGGGGATCAGGCCGGACGCCGCGGCCCGCGCGGCGGAGGAGGCCGGGTTCGACACCTTCTATGTTCCCGAGCACACCCACATCCCGACAAGACGCGACGCGGCGCACCCGGGCACCGGTGACGCGACGCTGCCGGATGACAGGTACCTGCGGACCCTCGACCCGTGGGTCAGTCTGGCCGCCGCCGCCACGGTGACCAACCGGATCCGGCTCAGCACGGCCGTGGCCCTTCCGGTCGAGTCCGATCCGATCACGCTGGCCAAGACCATCGCCACGCTCGACCACCTCTCCGGCGGGCGGGTGACGCTCGGCGCCGGGTTCGGCTGGAACACCGACGAGCTCTCCGACCACCGGGTGCCCGCCGACCGCCGCCGGACGGTGCTGCGCGAGTACGTCGAGGCGATGCGGGCCCTGTGGACCCAGGAGGAGGCCTCCTATACAGGTGAGTTCGTCAGCTTCGGACCCGCGTGGGCGTACCCGAAGCCGGTGCAGCCCCACATCCCGTTACTGATCGGCGCGGGCGGTGGTCCCCGGACGCTGTCCTGGATCGCCCGTCATGCCGACGGGTGGCTGACCACGCCGCGCGAGCAGGACATCGCGGGGAAGGCGGAGAAGCTGCGCGTCGAGTGGGCGGCCGCTGGCCGGTCGGGCCCGCCCCGGATCCACGTCCTGGCGACGACCAAGCCCACCACCGAGCTGTTGGCCGCGTGGCGCGATCTCGGGATCACCGAGGCGGTCTGGGGTCTGCCCGACCGGTCCGCCGAGGATGTCGAGGCGTTCGTCGGCCGGCTCGCGAGCAAGCTCGGCCTCGGCTGACGGAGCGCGGCATGGAACCAAGCATCCAGCAGTTTCGTCGCACGGTCCGCACATGGCTGGCCGGGAACCTGCCGGGCGACCTGATCGGTGCCGGGGGACCGGGACGCGAGCACGAGCTGATCACCGAGCGCCTCGCCTGGGAACGGACGCTGGCGGCCGGAGGCTGGATCGGACTGGGCTGGGACAGCGAGTACGGCGGCCGCGCCCCCATCGAGCAGCAGGTCGTGTTCTTCGAGGAGTACGCCCGCGCCGGTGGTCCCGGCCGGCTCTCGCACATCGGCGAGTACCTGCTCGCGCCGACCCTGATCGCCTTCGGCACGCCGGAACAGCGGGCCCGCTTCCTGCCCCCGATCGCAAGGGCCGAGCAGCTGTGGTGCCAGGGCTACTCCGAGCCCGATGCCGGCTCCGACCTCGCCGCCGTGCGCACGACCGCCGTGCTCGACGGCGACCAATGGCGCGTGACCGGCCAGAAGGTCTGGACCTCGATGGCGCACATCGCGGACTGGTGCTTCGTGCTCGCCCGCACCGACGTCACGGCGCCCAAGCACCAGGGGCTCTCGTATCTGCTGGTCCCGATGCGCCAACCCGGGGTCGACGTGCGGCCGATCGTGCAGCTCACCGGAGACGCGGAGTTCAGCGAGGTCTTCTTCGACGGTGCCGTCACCGCGGCGGACAACGTCGTCGGCGCTCCGGGTGACGGGTGGCGGGTAGCGACGGGGACGCTCGGGTTCGAGCGAGGTGTGGCCACGCTCGGGCAGCAGCTGGGCTTCACCCGCGAGTTCGACTCCATTGTGGACGCGGCCCGCGACGCCGGAACCCTGGACGACCCGCTGCTGCGCGACCGGTTGGTCCGGGCCTGGATAGGCCTGCAGACCCTGCGCCACCATGCCCTGCGTACGCTCGGGTCGCCGCCGACGCCCATGACCGCATCGGTCGCGAAGCTGCTGTGGGCGCCGTGGCACCAGCGCCTGGGCGAGCTCGCGCTGGAGGTCGGCGGCCCGGCGGCCATGGCGCTGCCGGACGGCCTGACCGCTGCCCAGCGCCTATTCCTGTTCACCCGGGCCGACACCATCTACGGCGGGTCCAACGAGATCCAGCGCACCATCATCGCCAACCACCTGCTGGGACGGCCCTAGGTGGTGAGCTTCGCCTTCACGGCCGAACAGGAGGACCTACGGGAGCTGGTCCAGGGCTTCCTGGCCAAGCATCCCGTACGGTCGCGGGAACCGGGCTCGTACGACACCGGGCTCTGGCGCCGTCTCGCCACCGAGCTCGGCCTGACCGGGCTCGCCATCGACCCCTCGCTCGGCCATTCCGGCGACGCTGGCGGAGCGGAATCAGCTGGCAGCGCCGGCGACGCCGGCGGAGCGGAACCAGCTGGCGCTGCCGGTGCGTCCGCGGTCGAGGTGGCCATCGTCCTGGCAGAGACGGGCCGGGCGCTGCTCGCGCTGCCGTATCTGTCCACAGTGGTCGCCGCGCGGATGCTGCCGCCCGAGTGGCTTCCGGGGATCACGAGTGGACAGACGGTAGCCGCCCTTCACCTCGACCCGGGGCTGACCGCCGAGCGCGGCACGATCCGCGGTCTCGCGACCGGCGTCATGGACGGCGATGTCGCCACGCTGGCCGTCGTCGCCGCCGCGGCGGATGGCGGACCGGCCCTCTACGCCGTGCCGCTGGATGGCGTGGAGCGGACCTTCACGTCCACATTGGACCACAGCCGGCCGGGGGCAACACTCCGCTTCGACCACGCGCCCGCGACCCGGCTCGAGGCGAGCCGGAACGAGGCCCTCGACGCGCTGCACCTGGCGCTCGCGGTCGAGTCCGTCGGTGTCGCCGCGGCGAGCCTCGCGATGACCGTCGACCATCTCAAGACCCGGCACCAGTTCGGAGCGCCGTTGGCGAGCTTCCAGGCGCTGCGGCACCGGGTGGCCGACCTCGCCGTCACCCTCGAGGCCGCCACCTCGACCACCTGGTACGCGGTGCGGGCCGGCGGCGAGGAGCGCTCCGTCCTCGCGCCGATGGCGAAGCTGCTCGCGGCCGACGCCGCGTACGCCGTCACGGCCGAGAGCATCCAGTTGCACGGAGGCATCGGCTTCACGTGGGAGCATGACGCCCACCGCTACTTCAAGCGCGCGACCGTCACCCGGTTGACCCACGGCGATCCGGTCGCCCTCCGCCGTACCGTGGCCGCCCGCGCCGGCCTCCTGGCCGACTCGGAATCAGCGCTCAGTTAACGCGCCGACCAGCAGGTCAACGAGGTTGTGGCCGGATGACCCGTCCGGGTCGCGCTGCGGGTTGTAACAGCCGATCGAGAGGCCGACGCACCCCGCCGACCGGATCAGCGGGCGCAGCAGTTCGCCGAGCTCGGCCAGGCTCAGCCCACCGGACATCGGGTAGTCGGTCGCGGGAAAGGCCCGCTCGTCCAGCACGTCGACATCGAGGTGCGCCCAGTACCGGCCGAGCCGCTCGGCCACCGCCGCCCCGGTTGCGCCCAGGCCGTCGGCCCGTAGTCGCGCCGGGGTGTGCTCCGTGGCTAGGCCGAGCTGCTCCGGCAGCACCGAGCCGTACTCGATCGCCTCGTCACGATCGCGCGGTCCGAGCAGCGCCAGCCGTTGTGGAGCAACGAGTGGCCCGGCCACGTCGTGCACCCAGGCGGCCGGTCCGTGGCCCGTGACGACGGCGACGGGCATGTCGGCGGGCTCACCCGTCGGCGACGTGCCGCCGTCGTAGAGATCAAGATGACCGTCCAGATAGGCCAGACCCAGCGGGCCGATGGCATCGCGGGCGCCGGCCAGGGCACCAGGCAGCGGGGTGCAGCAGCCGCCGAGCACCAGCGGGGTCTGCCCGTCGCCGAGCAGTCGCGCCACGTGGGATCGCACGGCCGCAGTCACCTCGCGTACGGAGGGCCACGCCAGCACCCCGGTCGCTGCGTCGCGCTCCCGCCCGACCAGGCGGACGGGCAGGTCGCCGGCATCCGTCGCGCCGGTCGCCGACACCAGGCCAGCGGAGCGCAGCGCGCCGGGCGAGAGCTCGGTGCCGAAAGGTGGATCGCCCGGCTCCGGAATTCCGACGCAGTCGATCGGCACGCCCAGCACCACCAGGTTCGTCGTCACCCGCACCATTGTCCAGGAAAACCGAACGGTGCCGGTTGCCCCGCGAATGCCGTGCCGGCCCTCCTCCCCCACCCAGCCACCCGAATTGCTCGCTCACGCCCAGATGGAGCCCTGCGCCCGAAGAACCCGCAAAGTAGGGTCATACGGCCCGGCAACGGACGGCCGCGGGGCAGCATCCTCGACCATAAGGTGTGCCATCCGGGAACCACTGCCGTGGGTGAGGGGCGGTCTTGAGCATCGGCATGGTCTGCGCGGCCGTACGGCGTCGGTTCGACGCCCGCTTCCTGCCGCTCGGGTTCGCCGTGCTCGCCGCCAGCGGGGCGTACGGGCTGGCCGACCGGGGTGCTCCGTTCGTGACCTTCGGACGCTGCCTGTCGCCCTCCCGCGACCTGGCCCAACTCGGGGTCCACCTGCAACTGCTGCGCCAGGATCCGAGGTGCGGCGCCGACGAACTCGCGCTCGGCGCGAGCCCGGGCCGGGTGATGGGCATCGCGGTCATCGTGGCGCTGCCGACGCTCCTCCTCAACCTCGTCGCCACGCTCGGCCTGGTCGGTTTCGGCCTGGCGCTGCGCCGACTGCTTACCCGGGTCGCGGAGATCGTCCGCCGAGTCTGGCCGCGGCTGCCCGGCACTTCCCGCCCGCCAGCCCAGGGTCGACCGCGCCCGGTGGAGCCGGCTGAGGGCTTCTTGGCATTCGCCTGGCAGCTGGACCGATCGCCCGTGTTGCGTCGCGGGCCACCGGCGTGGTGCGCGAGCTGAGCCGCCGCGCGTGACCCGCGCGCTCTTCCGAGCGCGACGAGCGAGCGTCCGCAAGCCGCGCAGTCGCGCGTAGACGCGACACCGACATCACGACACCCGGTATGCGGTCCGTCTGTGCCTTCTCCGGCCGACCGCCCCCACCCCAGACCTCACACAGAAAGAGACATGACATGGGTAAGCAGGCCCGCAGAAAGTCCCAGCAGAACCGCCGAGCCGCCGTGGCGGCCAGCCAGCTCCGCGGCCGGTCGAGGAACCGCTTCCTCTCGATCGGTGGGTTCGTCATCGTCGGCCTGGTGGTGGCGATCATCTTCGTGGTCGCCAACGCCGGCAAGGACGGGCCGACCGGCCCGGTGACCCCACCGGCCAACGCGACCGCGGACGGAGCCGTCACCCTGGGACAGGCGGACGCTCCGGTGACGGTGAAGATCTACCAGGACTACATGTGCCCGTACTGCGGCCGGTTCGATCGGGCGAACGGCACCGAGATCGCCCGGCTCGTCGAGACCGGCACGGTCCGCCTCGAGCTGCACCTGCTGTCATTCCTGGACGAGCAGTCCGAGGGGACCCGGTTCTCCACCCGGGCCGCCAACGCGGCGGCGACGGTCGCCGACCGGGCGCCCTCAGCGTTGCTGCCGTTCAACCGGCTGCTGTACGAGAACCAGCCCGAGGAGGGCCAGGAGGGCCTGACCGATGAGCAGATCGCCACGTTCGCCGAGCAGGCCGGCGTGCCGGCCGAGGTTGTCGCCGCGTTCGGGGACCGGACCTTCGAGAGCTGGATCGCAACCTCGACCGAAGCCGCCTTCGACAGCGGCGTCACCGGGACCCCGACTGTCATGATCGACGGCGCGCGATTCACCGGTGACCTCTACACTGTCGGTCCGCTCACCGCGGCCATCACCGCCGCGGCGGCGTCGTGATGGCCCGGGAGACCGGCAGAAGGACCCGACCGCCCGTACGGGCAGGCCAGCCCGCAACGCCGGCCCGGCGGGCGCGCCAGGATGTACGGACCCGACAGGCCGGACTGGCGGGCCAAGCCGTGCGGGCGGGCAGCACCGCACAAGCCACGCCGGGTCGGGCGGCGTCTGTGCCGCCCGGCCTGGCCGGGGTGCTGGCCCAGATGAACCGGATCCGCCATCACAACGGCTGGATCTTCGGCACGATGCTCGTCTCGTCGCTTTTGAGCCTCATCGCGTCGTTCGTCCTGTCGATCGAGGCGGTGACGCTGGCCGGGGACCCGGGCGCGAGCCTGGCGTGCGACATCAACGCCGTGATCAGTTGCGGCACGGTCGGGAGCTCCTGGCAGTCAGCGCTGTTCGGCTTCCCCAACGCGTTCCTCGGACTCGTGGCCGAGCCCGTGGTGATCACGCTCGCGGTGGCGAGCCTGGGCGGGGTGCGCTTCCCGCGCTGGTTCATGTTCTCCGCCCAGGTCGTGTACACCCTGGGCCTGATCTTCGCGTACTGGCTGTTCCAGCAGTCGATGTTCGTCATCGGGGCGCTCTGCCCGTGGTGCCTGCTGGTCACGGTCTCGACCACCCTGGTCTTCTCAACCTTGACGCATGTGAATATCCGCGACAATAATCTGTTCCTACCGCCCCGCGTGCAGGCGGTGCTCTCGCGCGCCGTCAAGGCTAATTACGACCTCGTCATCGTGGTGATCTGGCTGCTGATCATCACGCTTGCGATCGTGGCCAGGTATGGGGAACGCCTCTGGTCCTGACCGACGTGTCGTTTGGCTCGCCCAGTGCGACGCCGGTGCGGCCGGCTCAGCCATGAGCACGCCGCACCGGCGTCAGCCCTTCCGGAACAGTACCTGGCCCGGCCGCGTCGTCTCCTCGGGCGCGGCATGGATCAGCCGCATCGAGCGCGTCGGCGGGCCCAGCGGTACGACGGCTCAGGGTGTCGGTCCCGTCTGGACTGTCGGCGGTTAACGTCCACCCGATCGACTGGGATGAGGAACCCGGCAGCGCCGGCCAAACCGGGCCGGCCCGACCCCCGGACGCTCTCCGAGTTTCGTGGCGCTACTCAGCCCTGAATGGCGGTCCGTACGGAACCAATCCGTTGACCTTCTTGTTTGTTCTGGTCGCGCAGGAGGGCCACGCCGTCGGCCCGGACAGGGGCAGTCGTTGGCCCTCCTACGCTTAGCCTCTCTGTACCCGCGTCTCACCGCACCACGGTTCCGGGGTGGCCGGCATGGCCATCGGCGCCAGCTCCGGCCGTATCGACGCGTAACACTGCTGCGCGAACCTACGGCCCGTCGCACTGCCCTGGCGGCTAGGCGACAGCACGAACCTGTTGGCCCGCGCACCAGTGCGCTCTCTCATGGGAAACACCCGAAGAAGGGAGCGCAAGTCATGGCACGACCCGGACGCATGGCCATGGTGGTGGTCACCGCACTGCTGGCCGGACTGGCGGCCGCAGCATGCAGCGAGGAGGACCCGTCGGTGCGGGGCGAGGGCGCGCCGGGGATCGACGCGGCGGCGATCAACCAACTGATGTTTCAGCACCTAGCGGACACCGGTGCCGTGGGGGCGACCGTGGCGGTGACGCGCCGGGGCCGGCTGGTCTGGTCGACGGCGTACGGCTGGGCCAACGAGGCCGAGAAGATCCCGATGCAGCCGTGGCACCGCAGCAAGATCGGCAGCGTATCCAAGGTCATCACCGCGATCGGACTGCTGCAACTGCTGGAGCCAGGCGGCAGCCTGCTCGCCCCCGGCTCCGGCCTGCAGTCGCAACTGTCGCGCAAGCTTTACGGCCATCCGGGCACCGACTTCACCGATCCGACGTGGCCGGACGTGACCGAGCCGACTGCGTTCGACGATCCCGAGACCTACTGGGATGCGATCCGGGACGGGGTGCAGGGCAAGTACCCGCAGACCTTCGCGGAGCAGATGGCCCGATTCATCGAGTGGGGCAGCGCCATCGAGGTGCGGCACCTGCTCACGCACACCTCCGGCCACCTGGGCAGTACCGCGTTCCAGTCGGCCGCGGACGAGTACGCCGGCGGTGACTACTACCAGCTCACCTACCCGCAGTTCCACCGCTACATGCTGCAGGCCCAGGTATGGGTCGGCGAGGACAGTGACACGCTTGCGTGCGTCGATGAGGATCTGCTCGTGGACGATCCGATCGAGGACCTACCGCTCACGGGCGGTGTCGATGACCCCCCACCGCCCGTCGATGACGAGCTCGGTGCCCCCGAGCCGGAGCACACGATCCAACTGCCACCGCTGCGCTTCGAGCCGGGGACCCGGTCGTGCTACTCCAACCTCGGGTTCGCGCTGCTGGGCGGGCTCATCGAGGATCTCAATGGGCAGACGTACCCGGACGTCATCCGCCAGAACGTGTTGGAGCCGCTCGGCCTGACGAACGTCGTGCCGCAGAACGTCGACATCAGCGAGCTGGACGCGTGGCCGCACGGCTCCACGCTGGACCCCGAGTCACCGAGCCACCTCGGCACGCCGACCGGTGGCTGGTCGGCGTCGGCGAAGGACATGGTGCGGATCCTGTGCGCCCTGGACCAGAACACGACGAACTTGCGCCTGCTGCAGCCATCGACGGTGTCCACGATGGAGACCGTGGCCTTCCCGGAGGTCGACGCCACCCAGCCCCTGGGCTTCGACTCGCGCGGCGACCACGCGGTGTCCAAGAACGGCGCCATCTCCGGAGGCCGGTCCCTGATCATCAAGTACCTGCCGGGCCAGTTCGATGTCGCGCCAGAGGATGAGATCAACATCGCCGTCAACGTGAACTCGTCCGGGTCGCCGCCGAGCAGCCTGTTGACCAGCATCGCGGGGATCGTGGCCGCCGCCGGGATCCCCGACGACTACGACCTGTTCGACCCGGCCTACCCGTGCGTGGTGGAGGAGGACTTGGGGCTGGTCAACCCGACGCCCAACCCGACCCCGACGCCAGGCCCGACGCTGGTTGCCCCGAGCCCGACACAAGGCCCGACGCCAGGCCCGACGCTCGTCGCTCCGAGCCCGACCCGCACCGCCAGCCAGGGACCGACGGTGGTCAATCCGACCCGTAGCCGACCCGTGCCACCGACGGTGTCGATCCGGTCGCCGCTCAGCGGCTGGCAGCCTGCCCCCGACGGGGCGGCCCGGATCGAGTTCAGCGGGCTGGCCCGCGACGCCGCCGGCACCGCCATCCCCGGCACGCGCTACCGGTGGACCGCCACCGAGGCCGGCAGCACCACCGTGCTGTGTGCCGGTTCCGACTTCGGCCCCTCACCCACCACATCCGGTGGATTGACCGCTCTGGTCGACTGCACCGAGTTCACCCGCACCCTGAGCAACTCCGGCGGTGGCGAAGGCCCGTCCATCACCATCCGACTCGAGGCCCGCGACACGGCCGGCACCATCGGCACCGACGAGGTGATCATCGCCCTTTACACAGCCCTGACCCCACCTCGCTGAGCCGACCGGGCGGCGTATCCGCTTTTCGGGCGCGGAGGCGTACCTCGTCCGTGCCGTCGACGGCCTCGTCGACCGAGATCGGCAAGAGACGAAGTTCTATGGCAGTGACGCGTGGCGCACGGGCCCACGGGAGGCGATCATCTCCCGGATCGTGCAGTGCCACACCATCGCACCGGGCCGCGGGAGGATCACCACGTGGGCGCGACACGCCGTGCGGTCGGTAATCGTGTCGGCAGTAGGGTCGTTGGTATTGTCGGCGACGTGACCGTGAGCATTTCCATCACGCTCGATGACGAGTTGAGCGAGGAGCTCAACGCCGTGGTTGCCGGCAGCAACCGGTCTGCGCTGGTTGCTCAGGCGATCCGCGAGTACCTCGATCGGCGCGCCGTTGCTGCCGCCGCCGCGTGGCACGCGTCGCTTGAGGGCGAGGATGCCGCCGTGTTTTCCGAGTTCAACGCCGCGTGGTAGGAGAGACCGCGCCGAGCCGCGGCGACGTCGTTGATTACGCCATGGGCAGCCGACGCATTCGCGTCCTCGTGGTCAGCGCGAACGCGTACACCCGTCAGTATCCGGTCATCGTGTTGATCCATGACAGGTCCGATGGCGATGTACCTGGCATCCTGCTGCCGTTGCCGGCAGACCTTGCCGGTGGCGGCACGATCGACCTGTCTCGAATCCGTTTCGCCGATCCGTCGGCGTTCGGCCACCGCCACGGGGGGATTGCCGCAGCATTGGCTGCGAGAGTCGATCACGGTCTGCGTCGCCTGCTATCGCTGTAGCCCTCAGGCTGCCGCGCGATCAGCATGTTGAGTCATTTGATCTTGGAGCTGGGAAGGTTAGTGCGGCCGCTGCGCAGGCGTCCGCTCAGCTGGATCCCTCTGCGCCCCCTGCGGGTCCGCCAAGTGCCCCCTCGTGTTGGGCGCGACCGACGTCGATAGATGGACGCGCAAGAACCGTCAGTTACTTCATGGTCAGGTCATCTGGTCGAGTTGGCGCAGGGGCGAGCCCGCGGCTCCCTGGCCGGGACTAGTGGCGGCGGACGGTGGCGTAGGCGGGGAGCTGGCCACCGCCGTCGACCACGAGATCCGCGCCGGTGATGTAGCCGGCCAGCGGCGAGGCGAGCAGCAGGCAGGCGTCGGCGATGTCGTCGGGTGAGGCCATCCGTCGCATGGGCACGGTTGTGGCCACCGCCGCGAGGTCCGCCTCGTCGCCGTAGTGGGCCGCGCTGTCGTCGGTGCGGGTCAGACCGACCGTGACACTGTTGACCCGCACCGCCGGGGCCCACTCCAGCGCCAGCGCCTGGGTCAGCGTCCGCAGCCCTGCCTTGGCGGCGGCGTACAGGGCCGTGCCGGGGGACGGGCGTACGGCCGCGACGCTGCCAATGTTAAGGATCATCCCGCCGTCCGGCTGGCTCTGCATCACGGCGTTGGCGGCGTGGGCGACGAAGAACGGTGCCAGCAGGTTCAGCCGGACGACCGCAGTGGCCAGGTTCGGTGTGACCTCGGCGGCGGGCACGGCGGGCCCGCCACCGGCGTTGTTCACGAGCAGATCCAGCCGGCCGTACTGCTGCACCGCCGCGGCCACGAGGGCCGTGGCCTGCCCCGGGTCGCGCACGTCAGCGGCCACAAAGGACAGACCCGCCGGGAGCTCCCCGGGCGGCTGGCGGGCACAGACCATGACGTCGGCCCCCGCGTCGCGCAACCGCACGGCGATGCGCAGCCCGATGTTGCGGGTGCCGCCGGTGACCAGGGCCGCCTGTCCGCTCAGGTCGGGCAGCGGGTCAGAGGCGCTCGATGATGGTGACATTCGCCGTCCCCCCGCCCTCGCACATGGTCTGCAGACCGAAGCGCCCGCCGGTGCGCTCGAGCTCGTGCAGCAGCGTCGTCATCAGCCGGGCCCCGGTTGCGCCGAGCGGGTGGCCGAGCGCGATCGCGCCGCCGTTCACATTGACCCTCGCCAGATCGGCTCCGGTTTCGCGCTGCCACGCCAGCACGACCGGCGCGAACGCCTCGTTGATCTCAATGAGGTCGATGTCGTCGATGCTCAGCCCGGTGCGCGAGAGGGCGTACGCCGTGGCCGGGATCGGGCCGGTGAGCATGAACACCGGGTCGGCCGCGCGGGCGCTGATGGGGTGGACGCGGGCCCGCGGGGTCAGACCGTGGTCGCGCACGGCCCGGGCCGAGGCGACCAGGATGGCCGCGGCCCCGTCGGAGATCTGGCTCGCCAGCGCGGCGGTGAGACGGCCGCCGTCGACCAGGGTCGGCAGCGCGTCCATCTTCTCGATCGTGGTGTCCCGGCGCGGCCCCTCGTCAACGGCGAGGTCCCCGTACGGCTGCAGTTCCCGGTCAAAGCGGCCCTCGTCAATGGCCTGCACCGCCCGGCGATGGCTGGAGAGGGCAAAGTCCTCCATCGATGCGCGGCTGATGTCCCACGTCTGCGCGATGAGCTCGGCTCCGCGGAACTGGGAGATCTCCTGGGCGCCGTACCGCCGCTGCCAGCCCACCGATCCGGAGAACGGGTCGTCGAACCCGAACCGGGCTCCGACCGCCATCGCGGCGGCGATCGGGATCGCGCTCATGTTCTGCACCCCGCCGGCGACGACGAGGTCGGCGGTGCCGGACATGACGGCCTGGGCGGCGAAGTGCACCGCCTGCTGCGACGAGCCGCACTGGCGGTCGACGGTGACGCCCGGCACCTCCTCAGGCAGCCCGGCGGCGAGCCACGCGGTCCGCGCGATGTTGCCCGCCTGAGGGCCGATCGCATCGAGACATCCGAAGATCACGTCGTCGACCGCCGCCGGGTCGACGCCGGTGCGTCGCATCAGCGCCGTGAGCACGTGCGCGCCGAGATCGGCGGGGTGGGCGGCAGCGAGACCGCCGCCGCGTCGCCCCACGGGGGTCCGGAGCGCCTCGACCAGGTATGCCTCGGCCACGCCGGCAGCTTACCAAGCGCTCGCTTGGTTGGTAAGCTCCCGTCATGCCCGATCTCCTTGTGCCACGGACGATCCCGGGGCTCGTTCGGGCCGCCGCCCAGGCCTGGCCGCAGGCCGAGGCGGTGGTGGACGGCGATGGGCGAATGACCTTCGCTGACCTGGCCGGCGCGGTCGACGCGTTCGCCGCCGCGCTCATCGCCCGGGGCGTGGCGACGGGTGACCGGGTGGCCATCTGGGCGCCCAACAGTGCTCGGTTCGTGGTGGCGGCGCTGGGCACCGTCAGCGCCGGCGCGGTGCTGGTGCCGCTCAACACCCGGTACAGGGGTGCGGAGGCCGGCGACATCCTGCGCCGCACCGGGACCACGCTCGTGGTCACCGACGACGGCTTCCTCGACCAGCCCTACGTCACCATGCTCGGCGGCGAGGAGCTGCCGGCACTGTCCACAGTGGTCAGTATGACGCCGGCCCCGGGCGCGATGGACTGGGACGAGTTCGTCGCCGGCGGCGCCGCGGTGGAGGCGGCGGCCGTGCGCGCCCGGGCGGACGCGGTCGAGCCGGGCGACCTGTCGGACCTCTTCTTCACCTCGGGGACGACGGGCCGGCCGAAGGGCGCCATGCTGACCCACGAACAGACCACCCGCCTGTACGGGTCGTGGAGCGAACTGGCCGGTCTCCGGCCAGGCGACCGCTACCTGATCGTGAACCCGATGTCCCACACCTTCGGCTACAAGGCGGGCATCATCGCCTGCCTGCTGCGCGGCGCCACCATCGTGCCGCAGGCGGTGTTCCATGTGGACACCACCCTCGACCTGATCCGACGGGAGCGGATCACGGTCATGCCCGGCCCGCCGACGCTCTACCTGTCGATCCTCGACCACCCGGACCGGGTCAGGTACGACCTGAGCTCGTGGCGGGTGGCGGTCACCGGTGCGACCACCGTGCCCGTGGTGATGATCGAGCGGTTGCGCTCCGAGCTCGCCCTCGGCACGGTCATCACCGCGTACGGCCTGACCGAGACCTGCGGGACGGCCACGATGTGCCACCCGGAGGACGACCCGGTGACTATCGCGACGACCTGCGGGCGCGCGGTCGAGGGCGTGGAGGTGCGGGTGGCCGGGCCGGGCGGCGCGACGCTGCCACCGGGAGAGCCGGGCGAGGTGCTCGTGCGGGGGTACAACGTCATGCGGGGCTACCTCGACGACGAGGCGGCGACGAAGGAAGCCATCGACGCTGATGGCTGGCTTCATACCGGCGACATCGGAGTGATGGACGAGCGGGGGTACCTGCGCATCACCGACCGGCTCAAGGACATGTTCATCGTCGGTGGCTTCAACGCCTACCCGGCCGAGATCGAGCAGGTCCTGGCCCGCCACCCGGCAGTCGCGGAGGCGGCCGTCATCGGCGTGCCGGACGCGCGGCTCGGCGAGGTGGGCCGGGCGTTCGTCGTGCGGCGGTCCCGCGCCGATGCCGGCGAGGCGGAACTCATCGAGTTCTGCCGCGAACGCCTGGCCAACTTCAAGGTGCCGCGCGCGGTCGTCTTCCTGGACTCGTTGCCCCGCAACGCGAGCGGCAAGGTCACCAAGCCCGACCTGCGCGCGGTGCGGTAGGCGGCCTGCCCGCGCCCAGCGGTGGCGGTCAGGTGAGCGCGGCGTGGAGCTGGTCGTACGTCGGGGCGAGCTGGCGCAGTGCCGCCGCCGCCCGCGGGAAGTCGCGGGTCACCATCGGACGTTGCAGCGAGCCCACGAGCCGCGCCTGCGTCGCCGCGACGTCGGCCGCTGCGGCGTACCCAGCCAGCAGCAAGCAGTCCGCGGTATCGCTCAGTCGGCGCGCGCCGACCCGGATCGCGAAGTAGATCATGTGCTCCCGCAGGCCGCCGACGGCGCCGGCCTCGATCATCTCGGCAGCCCGTTCGGCGGCCGCCCCGTTGCCGAGGCTGCCGGGCGGCATCTCCGGTGCCCCCTTCATCGACAGCAGGTCGACCGCGGCCGGGATGATCGACCGGATGGCATCGATGTCCGTGACATCAGCGATCTTCTCGAAGTCGGTGCGCATCGTGTAGGCCTCGCCGTACTCCAGCGTCTCGGCCCGCCACGCGGTGATGAAGTCATCGATCGGCATCTCGGCGTACGGAAACCCGTGGGGGTCGTGCATGAGTATCCGGTCGGCCACCTCGAGCACGACGACGAAGTGGTCAGCGCCGATCGGCCCGGTCATCTCGGGCTGGTGGCGCAGGAGCCCCATCTCGAGCGGGCCGACCCAGACGGGCCCCTTCCGCGCGGCCGCCGCGAGACGGGCGAGCGCATCGTCGGCGTCACCCCCCTTGGTGACGGTGGAGGTCCACCCGATCGCTGCGAGAGCCTGGTCGAAGCCCTTCTCGGGATTCCAGCCGTAGGCGTCGAAGAACAGGGTGGAGCCACCGATGAGCTGCATGCCGAACGGGCCGCCGGTCGCGACCTCGATGATCGCGGTCGACGGGGCCCGCGCGCCGAGGAGCATGGCGAACGAGTTGGCGTAGCAGTATGGTCCGCTGCCGACATAGGAGTGGTGTCGCACGGCGTCTCCTCGGTGGCTACCCCCCGGGCCATCGCCCGGTGACCGCACCCCACTCTGGGTAATTCCGCCGTAGATGTCAACAAAAGCAGCGGCGGGCGTCCGGCTCGCGGCCGCTAGCCGTGCTGGTGCACGGTGGAGACGCCGTCGACGGTGTGGGCCAGCACCCCGACGACGGTGCGTTCCGCCTCGTCGTCATAGCGACCGGCGATGTCCGCGACCCCATCGATGACGGTAACGTTCCAGATCCGCTCGCCGCCCGAGTACTGGTCCAGACGTTGCTGCACGTCCGCCTGGACCAGGTCGTCGGTGCGCAGGTACGCGCGCAGGAGGTCGTGCCGGCAGAGCATCCCTTCGATCGAACCATCGTCGTCCACAATGGGCACACTGTGCACGTTGTTGTCGAGCATCGCCGCGGCGACGGCGGACAGGTCGGCGTCCAGCGTCACCGTGACGACCGTCCGGCTCATGACGGCGGCCACGGATGCGCCCGGATGATGCGTCCGGTGAGTCCGCAGCACATCGCCCTCGCTGACGATGCCGATCAGGTTCCCCGCCGCGTCGACCACGGGCGCGGCGGTGATGTTGTGCTCCGCGAACAGAGCTGCCGCGCACTCCACACTGTCCTCTGCCCGGACCGTCAGCACCGGCCGGGTCATGATGTCCACGGCGCGCATGTGTCACCGCCCTTCTGATGTCCTCTACGACCTGTGGGCCGCTGGCGCGGCTGATCCCCTGATCGTCGATGCCGGTGACCGGGCGGCACAGGGCCGTTGGTCCCACCTATCGGGCGAAACGGACGGGCCAGCGGGGGCGTGTCTTTTGGATCTTCGTGCCGGTCTCCGACGACCCCTGTTGCTTGATGGCTAGCGCGCTTGTCATGAAGAGCGCACCCGGCCGGGGCCGCCGGAACCGCGGGCCTGCTTGTACCGCGCCGCGTCGACAGACGGTGGTCGACGCGGGCGCCGCGCCGAGCTCGGTCGGTCAGCGGTCGGTCAGCGCCGGGTGGCACGGCCGAGGCCATCGAGGAACAGGGAGGTGCAGTCCTCGGCGAGGCGGGCGGCCGGATAGTCCCGGGTCGGCTTGAACCAGCGCACCGAGAGCCACACGGCGTCCCGCATCAGGCTGTAGGCGATCTTCGGGTCGAGGTCGTCGCGGAACACGCCCTCGGCGACGCCGGCGTTGATGATCGCGAGCCAGCTCGCCTGGACCTCGCGGGCCGCGTTGCGCAGGTAGGCGAAGCGGTCCAGCCGGCTCAGGTAGTTGACGTCGTTCTGGTAGATCTCGGTCGCGTGCCGGTGCGCCTGCCCCACCTCGAGGGAGGCGGCCACCAGGTCGCGCAGGCGCGAGCGGGCGTCGGCGTCGCTGGCCAGCACCTCCTTGTACCGGGCGCGCAGGTCGTCGAAGAACGAGGAGATGACCTCGTCGACCATCGCCTCCTTGGACTCGAAGTGGTGGTACAGGCTGCCGGAGAGGATGCCGACCTCGTCGGCGATCTCGCGCACGGTGGTCGCGGCGACGCCCTTGCGGGCGAAGAGCGCGGCGGCAATGTCCAGGATCGCCTGGCGCCGGCCCTGAGGTTGCATCGGCGGCATCGGGACAGTGTAGCCAACCAAGCAAGCGCTTGGTATGTTGGCCCGGATGGCCGACAAGCGGATGACTGAGCACGACGTGGTCGCCGAGCTGCGCTCCGGGATGACCATCGGGATCGGTGGTTGGGGCTCGCGGCGCAAGCCGATGTCACTCGTCCGGGCGATCCTGCGCTCGGACCTGTCGGACCTGACGGTCGTGAGCTTCGGCGGTCCTGACGTCGGGCTGCTGGTGGCGGCGAAGAAGGTCCGCCGCCTGGTCGTCGGGTTCGTCTCGCTGGACTCGATCGCGCTGGAGCCGCACTTCCGCGCCGCGCGGCAGGCGGGTGCGGTCGAGGCGACCGAGCTCGATGAGGGCATGCTGCAGTGGGGACTCTATGCGGCGGCGTGCCGGCTGCCGTTCCTGCCGACGCGGGCCGGCCTGGGCTCCGATGTGCTGCGCGTCAACCCGCACCTGCGGACGGTGGTGTCGCCATACGACGACGCCGAGCAGCTGGTGGCGATGCCGGCGCTGCGCCTGGACGCCGCGCTGGTGCACCTCAACCGCGCCGACACCCGGGGCAACGCCCAGTACCTGGGAATCGACCCGTACTTCGACGACCTTTACTGCGCGGCCGCCGACCGGGCGTACGTCTCGTGCGAGCGGATCGTGCCCACGGCGGAGCTGACCGCCGGCGCGCCGGTGCAGACGCTGCGGATCCACCGGTGGATGGTGCGCGGCGTGGTGGAGGCGCCCAACGGGGCGCACTTCACCTCGTGCGAGCCGGACTACGGGCGGGACGAGGACTTCCAGCAGGAGTACGCCCGGGCTGCGGCCGACCCGAGCACCTGGGCGAGGTTCACCGACGATTATCTGTCCACTGAGGAGGCCGGTTATCAGGCGGCGGTCGCCGCGCGGGCGACGGTGGTCGCGTGAGGGTCACCCGGGCCGAGGTGTGCGTCGTCGCCTGCGCCGAGGCGTGGCGAGGCGACGGCGAGATCCTGGCCAGCCCGATCGGCCTCATCCCGACGATCGCGGCCCGCCTGGCCCGCGCGACCTTCGAGCCCGACCTCGTGCTCTCCGACGGCGAGGCGCGGCTGGTCGAGGGCGTGTGGGCTATCGGCGACCCACCGCCGGTCATCGAGGGGTGGCTTCCCTTCCGTACGGTCTTCGATCTTCTCTACACCGGTCGACGGCACGTGATGATGGCGCCGAGCCAGATCGACCGGTTCGGAAACGCGAATATCGCAGCGATCGGCGACCATGCCCGGCCCACGGTTGCGTTGCTCGGCTTCCGGGGCGCGCCGGGAAACACGGTCAACCACCCGGCGAGCTACTGGGTGCCGCGCCACGGGCCGCGTTCATTCGTCTCCACTGTGGACGTCGTCTGCGGCGTCGGCTACGACCGGGCGGCCGCGACCGGGCCCGCGGCCAGCCGTTACCACGAGGTGCGCCAGGTGGTGAGCAACCTCGGGGTCTTCGACTTCCAGACGCCCGACCACCGGATGCGGCTGCGTTCGGTGCACCCCGGTGTCACGGTGGACGACGTGATCCGGGCCACCGGCTTCGAGCTCGCGATCGACGGTGCGGTCCCGCCGACACGTTCGCCGACCACGGCTGAGCTGGAGCTGATCCGGACGGTGATCGACCCGCGCGACACCCGGTCGTCCGAGGTGGCGCCATGAGCGAGCGTCAGCGAGCGAATCGGCCGGCTCAATGCGCCGTTGCCGTGCCCGGCCGCAACGAAGCGACGACCGGCATGAGTGCCTTGCACACGAGCATCTGTGACCTGTTCGGGGTCCGGTACCCGATCGTGCAGACCGGCATGGGCTACGTCTCCGGGCCCGGCCTGGTGAGCGCGACCGCCAACGCCGGCGGGCTGGGCATCATCGCCGGAGCCACGCTGCGCCTCGACGGACTGCGAGCCGCCATCCGTACGGTCAAGCAGCGCACGACCGCGCCGTTCGGTGTCAACCTGCGCGCCGACGCCGCCGACGCGACTGCCCGGGCCGACCTGTTGATCCAGGAGGGGGTGACGGTCGCGTCGTTCGCCCTCGCTCCGAAGCCTGAGCTCATCACCCGCCTCAAGGATGCCGGGGTGGTGGTCGTGCCCTCGGTGGGGGCGCGGCGGCACGCGGAGAAGGTTGCTGCGTGGGGTGCGGACGCGGTCGTCGTTCAGGGCGGCGAGGGCGGCGGGCACACGGGGCCGGTGCCGAGTTCCCTGCTGCTGCCACAGGTCGTCGATGCCGTGGACATCCCCGTCATCGCGGCCGGTGGTTTCTTCGATGGCCGTGGCCTCGTCGCCGCCCTGGCCTACGGCGCCGCCGGCATCGCGATGGGCACGCGGTTCCTGCTGACCAGCGAGAGCCCGGTCGCCGACGCGGTCAAGCGGCTCTACCTCGACGCCACCGTCACCGACACGGTCTGGACCGACGCGCTCGACGGGGTGCCGCAACGGTTGCTGCGGACGCCGTTCACCGACCGGCTCGTCGCCTCGGGCCGCGTGCGCCGGCTGGCGCGCGGGGTGCGCAGCGCCTGGCTGTTCCGACGACTGTCGGGCCCGCCGTGGCGGGACATCCTCAGCGAGGGGTTGGCGATGCGGCGCCGACACGGGTTGCGGTGGGAGCAGGTGCTGCTGGCCGCGAGCGCGCCGGCCATGCTGCACGCCGCCATGGTCGAGGGGCGGACGGAGTACGGCGTCATGGCCACCGGCCAGGTCGCCGGGGTCATCGACGACCTGCCCAGCGTGGCCGAGCTCCTCGAGCGCATCATGGCCCAGGCCCGCACCGTCCTCAGTGGACTCACCGGAGTCGAGGAGGTGGCCGATGTCCGCGCCTGACCCCCGGGCTGATGGGCGGAGCGAAGCCGCGGGCGGGCGTAGGCCGGGCCTGCTCGACGGGCGGGTCGTGCTCGTGACCGCCGCGGCCGGCACCGGCATCGGCTTCGCCACCGCCAAGCGCTGCGCCGAGGAGGGCGCCACGGTGGCGATCAGCGACCGCCACGCGCGCCGGCTCGGGCAGGCGGCCGCGGAGCTGGCCGCGCTGACCGGCGAGGACCCGCTCGCGGTGACGTGTGACGTGACCGTCGAAGACCAGGTGCAGCAGATGGTTGACGCGGTGGTGACCCGGCACGGTCGGCTCGACGTCCTGGTGAACAACGCCGGTCTCGGCGGCACGGCCCGCGTGATCGACATGACCGACGACCAGTGGAGCCGCGTGCTGGACGTCACCCTCACCGGCACGTTCCGCTGCACCCGGGCCGCCCTGCGGCACATGGTCCCGCGCGGGTCCGGCGTCATCGTCAACAACGCCTCGGTGATCGGTTGGCGGGCGCAGAAGGGTCAGGCGCACTACGCCGCGGCCAAGGCGGGCGTCATGGCGCTGACCCGATGCTCGGCGCTGGAGGCCGCCCACCACGGTGTCCGGGTCAACGCGGTGGCGCCGAGCCTGGCGATGCACGAGCACCTGGCCAAGGTGACCACCGACTCGCTGTTGGCGCAGTTGACTGCCCGTGAGGCGTTCGGTCGCGCGGCCCAACCGTGGGAGGTCGCCAACGTCATCGTCTTCCTGGCCAGCGACCTCGCCTCCTACATGACGGGCGAGGTCGTCTCCGTCTCCAGCCAGCACCCCTGAGGAGCCCGTCATGGTCGATCACGCGGCGCTCGGCCGCAGCGGCGAGCCGTTCGAGATGGAGCTCGAACGAGGGAAGATCCGCGAGTTCGCGCGGGCAATCTACTCGGCCAACGAGTCCTATCTGGACGATCCGGACCCGGTTGTCCCCCCGACCTTTCTCACGACGATGGTCTTCTGGTCTGGGCCCGAGTCGGATCCCTGGCCGGCCGTGCGGATGGACCAGAGCCGGGGCCTGCACGCCGAGCAGGAGTACGTCTTCCACGGCCCGCCGCCGCGCGCCGGCACCCGTCTGGTGGCGACGTCGCGGATCGAGTCCATCACCACCAAGCCCGGCCGCCACGGCGAGCTCACCTTCGTCATGATGGTGACCGAGTTCCGCGACCCATCCGGCACGCTGGTGGCGGAGGCGCGGCTCACCGGCGTCGAGACGGTGGCGCTGTGAACACCCCGCCGCCGTCGCTGGTCGCGGGGCCGCTGACCCGTACCGATCTGGTCCGCTACGCGGGCGCGTCGGGCGATTTCAACCCGATCCACCACGACGAGCTGTTCGCCCGCGACGCCGGGCTGCCGGCACCGTTGTGCCTCGGCATGCTGCCGGCGGGTCTGCTCGCGACGTGGGCCACCGACTGGCTCGGCGCGGAGAACATCCGGGGGTTCCGGGTGCGCTTCACCGACCGGGTGTTCCCCGGCGATACGCTCACCTGCTCGGGCCGGATGGTGTCGTCCACTGTGGATTCCTCCGGCGTGCTGCGGTGTGAGGTCGAGCTGGAGTGTGTCACCCAGACCGGCGCCGTGGCGGTCCGCGCCTGGGCGACCTTCGCCCTCTCCGCCGATCTAGGGCTTTGCATGGTGATTGGAGATCAACTCACGATGCCAAGCCCTAGATCGACGGAGCGGGACGAGGGTGGTGCGACGTGATTACCTCCACTGTGGACGAGCATGGGATGGCGGAGCTGGTGGTGGACAACCCGCCGGTGAACGCGCTGCCGGTCGCGGGGTGGGCCGCCCTCGCCGACGCGCTGACCGCCGCCGGGCGGGACCCGGCCGTACGGGTCGTGGTGCTGCGCGCCGAGGGGCGCGGGTTCAACGCCGGGGTGGACATCAAGGAACTGCAGGCCGCCGCCCGGGAAGGTAGCGGCGCGGCGATCGTGGGCGTGAACCAGGCCTGCGCCGCGGCCTTCGCGGCGGTGTACGACTGTCCGGTGCCGGTGATCGCGGCGGTGCACGGGTTCTGCCTCGGTGGCGGCATCGGCCTGGTCGGCAACGCCGACATCATCGTGGCCAGCGAGGACGCCACGTTCGGACTGCCCGAAGTGGACCGGGGGGCGCTCGGCGCGGCCACGCACCTGTCGCGGTTGGTGCCGCTGCACCGCACGCGGGCCATGATGTACACCTCGGCCACCGCGACCGCCGCCGAGCTGCACGCGTACGGCTCGGTGTTGACGGTGGTGTCCCGGGCCGAGCTGCGGGCGACGGCCCACCAGGTGGCCCGTGCCATCGCGGGCAAGAACCCGACCGTGATCCGGGCGGCCAAGGCCTCGCTGAACGGGATCGATCCGGTTGACGTCAAGCGCAGCTACCGGTTCGAGCAGGGCTTCACGTACGAGCTCAACCTCACCGATGTCGCTGCGGAGGTCCGCAACGAATTTGGGGCCGCCCCCCCCCCCCCCCCCCCCCCCCCCCCC
>JBQGBY010000003.1:0-2122 GCA_052038195.1 Micromonosporaceae bacterium
ACACGGGGCGGGCGTGGAACCCCTTCAACTCCGGCGCCAAATCCTTGATCACTTCGATCACGAACCACACCGGATGCTCCACCGGCAGCCACTCGGCCATGCTCGGCGGAACCAGATACACCTGATCACGATCTACGGGACGGTAGTGCCCAGCCACCCCAACAGGATCCGATCATGATCTTTAAAGATCACGCCGCCACGCCGTCAAAACGCAACAGGCTCGAAGGGGTGAAGTGGTGACCAGTTCCGGATGATCTTGGGTCGAAGCGGGCGGGAGGAGGTGTCAGGCGTCCAGGAGCAGGGCGCAATTGACCAGACCTAGGTGGCTGTAGGCCTGTGGGTGGTTGCCCAGCCCGCGCTCGGTCATCGGGTCGTACTGCTCGGGCATGAGCCCGGTCGGCCCGGCGCACGCGATCATCTGCTCGAATAGTTCCTCGGCGTCGGGCCGGCGGCCGGTGCGCAGGTACGCCTCAATGAGCCAGGCGCTGCAGATGTGGAAGCCGCCCTCCTGCCCCGGCAGCCCGTCGTCCCAGCGGTAGCGGTACACGATCGGGCCGCTACGCAGCTCCGCCTCCACCGCCAGTACGGTCGCGAGGAAGCGCGGGTCGTCGTCGGCCAGCAGGCCGGAGAGCCCGATCCACAGCGACGACGCGTCGATCTCGGGATGGTCGTACGCGACGGTGTAGGCGCCGGACTCCCAGTGCCAGCCGCGGGTCAGCACGTCCTCGGCGATCTTGTCGCGCAGCGCGGCCCACTCGGGGTCGACGGGTACGCCGTGGCGTTCGCCCACGCGCAACGCCCGGTCCACCGTGAGCCAGCCCATCACCTTCGAGTAGACGTGGTGCCGGGGCGGGATGCGGGCCTCCCAGATGCCGTGGTCGGGTTCGTGCCAGCGCCGCGACACCGCCTCGACCATGTCGGCCATGAGCTGGACGTGCCAGTCCTCGAGGCCGCCGCGCAGGTCGGCGTAGTGTGCGATCAGGTCGGCGATCGGGCCGAACACGTCGAGCTGGACCTGGCGGTTGGCCGCGTTGCCGACCCGGACCGGGCGGGAACCCGCGTAGCCCGGCAGCGTCTCGATCACGGCCTCGGCGCCGAGCTCATGACCCTCCACTGTGTAGAGCGGGTGCAGCCGCTCGGGGTGCCCCGCCGTGCCCTCGATGATGCGCCGGGTCCAGCCGAGCAGCGCCTCGGCCTCCTCGCCGGAGCCGAGCAGCACGAGCGACTGCGCGCTCATCGCCGCGTCGCGCAGCCAGCAGTACCGGTAGTCCCAGTTGCGCAGGCCGCCGATCTCTTCGGGCAGCGACGATGTCCCGGCGGCGATGATGGCACCGCTCGGCTGGTAGCACAGCGCCCGCAGCGTCAGCGCGCTGCGCAGCACGAGGTCGCGGGCCACCTTGGGCAGCCGCAGCGACTGGGACCACTCCCGCCAGGTGCGCTGGTCCTCGAGTTGCCGGGCGATGACCTCGGCCACGGCCGGCGCGGGCGGAGGGGAGGCCGGGTCGCCGTCGCCACCAAGACGCAGCTCGAGGCTGAGCGACCCGCCCAGCGCCGCCAGGTCCACTGTGGCGTGGGCGGTGTGGTGGGGCCCGTCCTCGACGATCTCCCACTGCACCCCCGGCGCGACCAGCCGCATCGGGTCGTTGGAGCCGAGGACCTGAAGCTCGTGGTCGACCTGGGCCAACCGGGTCGGCACCTGGCCGAACTCCGACCGGGGGGCGAAGCTGATCCGGACCGGCACCGTGCCGGAGAGCACGCGCACCAGCGACGTCTCCGGCACTTCGCCGAGCACGAGCAGCGAGTCGGTCACGGTCAGGCCCGACCACCGCGTCTCCACCGTCATCGTGCCGTGGCGGTACCGCTGGCCGAGCGGCAGCGCGTCCGCGGCCCGGCCGGTGCGCGGCGCGACGGAGAAGTAGCCGGCGGAGTCGTCGCCGAGCAGGGCGGCCAGCACCGCCGGGGAGTCCGACCGCGGGTGGCACAGCCAGGTGACCTTCGCCGCCGGGGTGAGCAGCGCGAGCGTACGTCCATTGGAGAGCATCGTGTGCCGCTCGATCGGGACGGCGTGCTCACCGAAGAGCCACCGCCGCCGGCACTCGGTCAGGTGCGCCAGCACCCGTAC
>JBQGBY010000004.1:0-2421 GCA_052038195.1 Micromonosporaceae bacterium
GGGGCGAGCGCCGCGTCGACCGTGCCATTGCCGAGCCCGCGGAGCAGGCCGTCGATCAACTCGCGGTTCATCCCGCACACCAGCTCGCGCTGGCGGGCGGCGAGGGGGTGGAACGGGCAGTTGCGCATGCGCACGGACCGGTCGTCGTCACGGTAGGGCTCGTAGCCGATGCGCTCGAGAACGCCACAGGCGAGGTGCAGGGCCCGCTCCGCGCCGATGCGGTTCAGGCGGCGTTCGGTGCGCGCGGCCGTTCCGAGTTCGATGCCGCGATGCCTGGCGCCTAGCAGCGCAGCCTCCCGGGCGGTGCCGGTGTCCGCTTCCGCGGCCAGGGCGTCGACAAGGACCTCGCCGAGCAGGTCGAGCCGCCGCTCCGGAATGGAGATGCTCAGCTCGGTGTCGGTGGGCAGATAGACCTTCGGCGCCCGGCCCGGCCCCCGGCGCACTCCGGCCGGTGTTGCCTGTTGTTCGGCCCGCAACAGGCCGGCCGCAACCAACTTCTCCAGGTGGAAGGCGGCCAGCTTGCGGGAGATTCCCGCCTGTGCCGCGGCCTCGTCCCGAGTCACCGGATGGGCCCGACGGCGGATGTAGTCGTACATGATCCTGCGCGAATCCTCCGCGAGCACCGCCACCGCGGCAACCGGCTGAGAATCACTCATGTGCTCAGGTTACACCAACACATGTGTGCTCAAAGTGGATTGTGGATCAGTCTTGACAGAGAACCGCGATTTAGACTAAGGATGATTAGTGAAAATATCGAGTGGAAGGCGGCACGGTCGGTGAGCGGTCAGGCAGCGGAATCGGATGTCATCACCTTTCCGAGCGAGGCGATGGGATCGCAGCCCGCCCGGTCGCCTCGGCCCGCGTTGCGTGTCGTGCCCGACGTGGAATCGATCGACATGGAGACCGCCGCCGACGCGGCCGCGACCTTCCTGACCGCCTTGGGCCTGGACCTGGAGGTGGACGGCCTGGCTGAGACTCCGCGGCGGATGGCCGCCGCGTATGCAGAGATGCTGGCACCGCGGCCGTTCCGGCTGACGACGTTCCCCAACGACGAGGGCTACGCCGAGCTCGTGCTGGCCAGGTCGATCCCGGTGCAGTCGGTCTGTGAGCACCACCTGCTGCCGTTCGTCGGCACCGCCCACGTCGGGTACGTGCCCGGCGCGCGGATCCTGGGCCTGTCCAAGATCGCCCGCGTCGTCGAGCTGTTCGCCCGCCGCCCCCAGGTACAGGAGCGGCTGACAAAGCAGGTCGCCGACTGGCTGCAGACCCATCTGGCACCGCGCGGCGTGGGCGTGGTCGTCGAAGCCGAGCACCTGTGCATGACGCTGCGCGGTGTCCGCGCCGCGGCATCGACCACAGTCACCTCGACCCTGCACGGGGTACTGCGTGACGACGCCCGGTCGCGCAGTGAGTTCCTCGCGCTGGCCGGATCGGATGGGCGCGGCCGATGACCGGCCCGCTCGATGCCCTCACCGCAGCCGGCGTGTCGATCTGGCTGGACGACCTCAGCCGCGCCCGCCTGGACGGCGGCGAGCTGGCCCGGCTGGTCGCCGAGTGCCACGTGACCGGGGTGACGACCAATCCGACCATCTTCGCCGCTGCCGTCGCGGCCGGCGACTTCTACGACGAGCAGCTGCGCGAGCTGGCCGGGCGAGCGGTGACGGTCGACGAAGCCCTGCGCCAACTCACCACGGATGACGTTCGGGCGGCTGCCGACGTGCTGAGGCACGTGTACGACCACAGTGGTGGCCGCGATGGCTACGTGTCCATCGAAGTCGACCCCCGCCTCGCGCACGACACCGAGCGCACGGTCGCGGAGGCCCGCGTCCTGTGGCAACAGGTGGACCGACCGAACCTGTTCATCAAGATCCCGGCCACGCCCGCCGGCCTGCCGGCCATCGGCACCTGCCTCGGCGACGGGATCAACGTCAACGTCACACTGCTGTTCGGCCTGAACCGCTACGACCAGGTCATCGACTCCTTCCTGGCCGGGCTGGAAGCCGCGCGCGGCGCCGGGTACGACCTGTCCCGGATCGCCTCGGTGGCGTCGTTGTTCGTCAGCCGGCTCGACACCGCGGTCGACACGCTGCTGGACGGACTCGCGACACCGGAGGCTCGGCGCCTTCGCGGCAAGGCGGCACTCGCGAATGCTCGCCTGGCCGCCGAGCACCACCGGCGTGCGTTCTCGTCCGACCGATGGTTGGCGCTGGCCGCGGCAGGCGGCCGGCCGCAGCGACTGCTGTGGGCCAGCACGGGGGTCAAGGACCCCGCCTACGACGACACCCGTTACGTCACCGGTCTGGTCACCGCCGACACCATCGCCACGATGCCGGAGGCCACGCTGCGTGCGGTCGCCCACCACGGCCGGATCACCGGCGACACCGTCCACGGTCCTGCCGGGCAGGCACATGACGTCCTGAG
>JBQGBY010000005.1:0-3603 GCA_052038195.1 Micromonosporaceae bacterium
CGCGCGGTCCGGTCCGGGGCGGGTCACGATCACCTGGAGGACCGACGTCCCCGCCGACAGCCAGGTGCAGTACGGGCTGAGCACGAACTATGGCAGCGCGACCAGCGTCGACCGGAACCTGGTCACCAGCCACTCGGTGACCATCACGGGCCTCACCCGCAAGACGCCGTACTTCTTCCAGGTGTTGAGCCGGGACGCCATCGGGACCCTGTCGTCCGCCACCGGGAGCTTCAGCACCAAGTAGGTCGGTCTCGCCGGAGATTTCGACCGAAGCGTCACCTGGCCGGCCGTCGCGGCGATCACGCCGGTGAGAGCATGGGGCAGCGAGACCGATTCGGCGGCCAGTTCGACGCGGTGCTGATCGCCGCGCAGTCGGGCGCGCCCTGGGCGCTGGAGCGGCTGTTCACGGCCCTCGCCCCGGTCGTGACCGGCTACCTGCGGTTGCAGGGCAGCGCCGAGCCGGAGGATTTGACGAGCGAGGTCTTCCTGGCCGTGCTCCGCAACCTGCAGGGGTTCGAAGGTGACGAGTCGGGCTTCCGCTCCTGGGTCTTCACGATCGCCCATCGCCGCTTGCTGGACGAACGCCGCCGGCTGGGGCGCCGACCGCCGCACGAGCCGCTGGTGGGCCCAGCCGAGAACGTCGCACTCGAGCTGACGGCCCCCGATGACGTCGAGCGTTCGGTCGACCGGTCGCTCGGGGCCGAGCACGTGCGGGCCCTGTGCGATCAACTCGTCCCGGGCCAGCGTGACGTGCTGTTGCTGCGGCTGCTGGGTGACTTCAGCATCGAACAGGTCGCCTCCGCGCTGGGCAAGTCCAGCGGGGCCGTCAAGGCGTTGCAGCGGCGAGGTCTACTGGCCATCGGTCGGCTGCTGGAACGCGAGGGTGTACCCCTGTGACCACGTCGAGCGATCACGGTCCCGAGATGTCACTCACCTGGCTGCTGGACGACGAGACGAGCGAGGCGATCCTGCGGGGCGACGCGGTCGACCCCCACCTCGAGCGCCTGGCGCTGTTCGCCAACCAGGTCCGCGGCCTCGGCGACGAGCCGGCACCTCCGGCGTCGCCGGCCTTGCAGGAACTGATCGAGTCCGGCGGCGGACAGCTGTGCGGTGCAGCGGCGGGGAGCCGTATGTCCGCAGGTCAGGGCATGCCCGCCACCCGCCGGGTGGTTCGCCTGGGATTCGCCGCAAAACTGGGCCTGGGCACCGCGGCCGCCGCCCTCGGGATGGCCGGCGCCGCAGCCGCCGGCGTGCTGCCGGACCAGGCGAACAACGCGCTCCGTCACGCTGTCGAGGCGTTCACCCCGGTGGAGTTCCCGGAGCCCACGGCCGAGCACCCGTCCAACTTCGGTGACCGGGTCTCCACAGATGCCACCGGCGCCAGCGACGGGGAGAACGGCGTCGACGGCGGCACGATCTCCGACCAGGCTCCGGGTTCGGCCCACAGGCCGGCAGTCGGCGAGCCCGCAGACGCCGGGTTGGACCGCGCCGGCGAGACCCCCGCGGCGCCGCACGTGCCCGGCGATGCTCCCGCCCAAGCCGACACGCAGAACGGGCCCCCGGATGAGGCACCCGCCGATCCGCAGTCGCCGCCCACCACCGGCCCCGACACTGGCGGCGCGTCCGACGACCATGCTCCATCGGACGCGCCGTCCGGGCCATCCGACGCGAGCGGCTAGCCCCAACGAGTCCCAGCCCGCCGCGCCGCGGGCTCGCCCGCACCGGCAGATCTGGGTCACGGGTTTGACGCCGGGGCGGGTAACGTCTCCTGCCGCAGGAGCACGCGGTGGCCGAGCGGACACCGGAGGGCGGACGGTCACACGCCAGTGCGGCGCGGAGGTTGGGGAAGCGCAGCAATGAGTGACGCCAAGTGGTGGATGGATGCCGGCTCCAAATGGCACCAGGGCCTCCCCCCGCCCGGCTGGTGCCAGGCCCCCGACGGCCGCTGGCGTCCCGCGGGCTCCGACGACACGACGGCCGAGATGGCCGACGCGTCGGCTGCCGGCGGGGCACACCTGCCGACGGGTGGCCGGCGGACGAGCGTCATGCAGACCTATCGGGGCTGGCCGCCGTGGGCGCGTCTTGCAGCCCCGATAGCCATCTTCGTCCTCACCATCGGCGTCCTCGCCGCGGCGGCCGCCGGCGGACTTCTGGGGGCCGACTCCGAGACCACCGCCACCGACGTGACCACGCCCACCACCACGGTCGCGTCGGCCGGCGGTGGGGCGGCGCGATCGACCGCGACGCCGACCGACGCAGCGACGACCACCGCCTCCGTGCCCAGCACCACGATCCCGGGTCAGCACGAGCCCGCCCCGACCACGGCCCCTCCCTCGACGCCGGCCACGACCGCCTCGACCAGCAACGACCTCCACCTGGGGGGACGATGCTCACCCGAGGGCGCAACGGCGGTCTCGAGCGACGGGATACCGATGACCTGTACCACACAGAAGTGCCGCGGTGCGCCGTTCTCTGAGCCGCGATGGCGCCGGACGGCGTGCTGAGGACGCGCGACAGGCCCTGAACCTCGGAAATTCAGGGGGGCGCACCCCTACGAGCCCCTCCGGCGATCTCTTGCGTCGGAGCGGCGATGCATCACGCGACTCGGATTCTCGTGGTGGACAACGAGACGGGCGAGCGGACCCGCCTCGTCGGCGCGCTGCGCGAGGTCGGCTATGAGACGGCGGCCTGCTCGACCGCCGCCGACGCAGTCCACGCTTCGGGGTCGTTTCGGCCGGACCTCGTGGTGCTGGAGATGTTCCTGTGCGGTCATGCCAACGGTGCCGCGTTGGCACGCCACCTCCGGGCCGACCGCAACCCGCTCTTGATGTTCGTGACCCGGGACGGCAGCGTGCCCGGACGGCTGGCCGCGTTCGAGTCCGGTGCCGACGACTACGTGATCAAGCCCTACGTGATCGACGAGTTGCTGGCGCGCGTGCGGGCCCTGCTCCGGCGGACCGGCCGCCTGGCCTCGCAGGTCAGCCACGTCGGGCGCCTGGTGGTCGACGAGCCGGCGCATCGGGTGATGGTGGGCGAGACGGCCGTCGAGCTCGGTCCGACCGACTTCGCGCTCCTCGCGGTGCTCGCCCGGCACGCCGGGCAGGTCCTGTCCAAGCCCCGGCTCCTCGAGCTCGTCTGGGGCTACGAGGCGGTCGACGAGAACGTCGTCGAGGTGCACGTGAGCATCCTGCGCCGCCGATTGGGCAAGCCAGGTGCCGACCTCATCCACACGGTGCGCGGCGTCGGCTACGTCTTGCGCGACAGCCACCCGGACGAGCTTCAGGATCCGTAAAGGTTGGACGCGTAGACAGTCACGGCTCAGGCGGGAGCGGATCATCCGGGGGTCGGGTCGACCGGCCCCCGGATGCGCGCCGTCGACGTCACAATCGTCGTACCATTGCGCTCAACGAATCTCGTGGGATGGCACAGCGGTGGGGAAGGGTTTCCCGGCCGCCTTGGTCGCAGTTGGCTTTGTGCCGTGCCGCAAGGTTCGACAGGCGGGAGGCGGAACGCCGCGAATGGCGATCGAGCGACGGGACAGGCACGACGGCGAGTTCGAGGCCGTGGTGACTGCTGCCCGGGCAGGTGCGGGCTGGGCGCTGG
>JBQGBY010000006.1:0-6596 GCA_052038195.1 Micromonosporaceae bacterium
AGCTTGCGGAGCGAAGCAGGCAAGCACTTCGCGTAGCTTGCGGAGCGAAGCAGGCAAGCACTTCGCGTAGCTTGCGGAGCGAAGCAGGCAAGCACTTCGCGTAGCTTGTGAAGCGAAGCAGGCAAGCACTTCGCGTAGTAGCGGAACGCAGCTAGGCAAACACTTCGCGTAGCTTGCGGTGAGTCGCGCACAACCACTTCGCGCAGTTGCGGACTAAATACCCAGGCATGTCGAAAGTTCGCTCGGCCCCGTAACCGGTCGATCGGGTGGTCGTTGACGCCTGTCAGGAGGCCAATGACCACCGACCCCTCGAAGGACCCGCTGCCCGTGTACGCCCCACACGCCAGCCCGGCCCTCACCCGCCCGGCTGCCGCCGGCCGTACGGCCGGACTCACCGCTCCTGCGCTGGCCGCGCTGCCGGCGTGGCTGGTATACCACCTCGCGCACCGCAACGCCCCGGTCGACGGTGATGTGTACGGTGCCGACCCGAGCGCGGTCGAGCCACCCGCCCCGGGTCTCGAAGTCCCATCGGCCGCGCCCGAACCCGTGACCTGGGTCGCCGCCGTGGCCGCCCTGACCGCGCTCTATGTCTCCTACCGGCTGCTGGTCACCCGTCGGGTGCCGGCAGCCACCGGTGATCCCAGGCCCTGCCGGTGTCTGACCTGGTTCGGCGTCGGCACGGGTCTGGCTGGGCTGACCGCGTTGCTGCCGGCGGTCGGCGGGTGGCTCGGCGCGCCCTCGTTCGCGCTGGCGGTCGCCGTGCTCGCCGGCGGTCTCGCCACCGGCTCCGCGCTCGTTCCGGCGCTGCTGTGCCTGCCCGGCGCCGCCAGCGGGATGCGGGTCCGGCTGCGCCGGGCCCTGGACGGAGCGATCGTCGGGCTGTGTCTCCTGTTCTGCGGGTGGGTGCTGGTCATCGCTCCCCATCGAAGCGTCAACGCAATTGCGCTGTTGGTCGTCATGTTCCACTGCTGTGTGCTGTCGATCGCGGTCATCGCCGGTGCGCGCCACGCCCGGTGGCGGGGCCCGCTTCTGTGTGCGGCCGGCGTCTGCGTGGCGATGGTGGCGCTGCCCGGGCTCGCGTTCGCGCTCGCCCACGGCGCCGGCGCGGGGTGGCTCGCCATCGTCGGGGCACTGCTCGTCGCCGGACCGCTGCTGGTCTGGCAGGGGGCCGGGGAGCTCACCTCCTCCTACCCCGCGACGGGTCCGCGGGGCTCCGTCATCACTGTGCCCGCCGCGTTGGCGGTGACGGTGGCGCTGTACCAGCTCGTCAGCGGCGGCACCGTCGACCGCACGGAGCTCATGCTCGCGACGCTCGCCGCGCTGACGGTCGGTGTGCGCCAACTGATCGTCGGCCGTGGCGCCAGGGTCGCCGGCGGGTCGGCGGTGGCGACCCCTGGGCCGGCTCAACCGAGGCGGGTGGTTCCGCGCCCCCGGTCCGGAACGCACCCGCTCGGCGATCGATCAATGTACAACGATGCATCAACGGGTCTCCCCAACCGCCTGCATGTGTCGCTGTCGATCGCGGGGATGCGGTGCGTGGCGCGGAGTCCGGGTGCGCTGCTCATCATCAGACTCAATGGCGTCGATGCGGCTGCGGACGCCGCGCGCGCCGACGTGCTGCTCGAGGTGGCGCGCCGGCTGCGGCGGGTCGCCGCGTCGGAAGAGCGCGGCGCCGGACCGACCGGGTCCGACCTGCCCGCACGGTGGTCGGCCACCGAGTTCGCGGTGCTCACCCCGGCGAACCTGGCTCAGGCGTACGGGCTAGCGGACCGGCTGACCACCGTGCTCGCCGCCCCGGTGCCCCTGGCGGGTGAGGTCGTGCGCCTGTCGGCGTCGGTCGGGCTGACCGACCTGGCCGGCGCCACCTCGACCGAGGACGTGATCCGGCGGGCTGACGTCGCCGTCCGGCGCGCGAGCCAACTGGGCCCGGGCCGGGTCGAGTGGTACGACGCCTCGGTCCAGGAGGCGGTCACCCGACGGGAGGTCGTCGAACGGGAACTGCCGGAGGCGCTGCGCCAGGGGGAGCTCGACCTCATCTACCAGCCGATCATGGATCTGGAGCGAGGGCGCCCGCTCGCGGTCGAGGCTCTGCTCCGGTGGCGCCATCCACGGCTCGGCACGCTCTTGCCCGCCGACGTGATCCCGGTGGCGGAGGAGACCGGGTTCATCGCCGATGTCGACCACTGGGTGCTGCAACGGGCGTCCGCACAACTGGCGGCCTGGCGGCAGGAGGGCCGGAATCTGTCGATGGCGGTCAACGTGTCGGCGCGAGACCTGCACCGGGACGAGTTCACCGCCGAGGTGGCCTCGGTGCTCGCCACCACCGAGCTACCGCCCGACCGGTTGGTGCTGGAGGTGGCCGAGGCGGGCCTCGCCGACACGGGTCTGGAGGAGCGTATGGGAGCGCTGCGGTCGGTGGGCGTTCGGACCGCCCTGGACGAGTTCGGCGCCGGCGTGTCGTCGTTCGCCCACCTGCGGCGGCTACCGATCGACATGGTGAAGATCGGGCAGTCCTTCTTCGCCACGGTCGCCGCGGATGGTGCCCCCCGCCCGGACTGCCGGCGCGCGGGTGTCGGGGATACCGCCCCGCTGATCGACGCCATGGTCGGTGTCGGCCGACGGCTCGGCATCGACGTCGTGGCCCAGGGTGTGGAGGCGCCGGCTCAGCTCGCGGTGGTGCGGACGGCCGGGTGCAAGATCGGCCAGGGCCACCTCTTCGCCCGACCACAGCCCGCCGAGCACACCGAGGCGTACCTGGACGGATTCGTGCGCGGGACGGAGGTCACTGCCCGCGGGCGCTAGGGCGCGGCGGGCACGCAGCGCTACTGTGTCCCCCGGAGGGAGGGACATGCGCTTCGAGGTCACCCAGGTGCTGGATGCCATAGAACGCCATCTCACGACTGAGACGGCGCTCGCCCAGGCCGTGGTGGACCTTGGACATGTCGCCTGGTACGACGCGGTCGACGGTGGCCGGCCGGTGAGCCTGCTGCGCGCCGGACTGCTCGTGGACGCGCTCGCGCGGCACCTCGGCGAGGACGCCGTGATGATCTACGCCGTGGCGAGCCGCGACCTGCTCACCGACGCCGACCTCACCTCCAAGGAGCGCATGGTGCTCGGCCGGTGGTCGGGCGACGGCATGGTCGAGGTCGTCCCGGTCATCGCCGACCGCGTGCCCGAAGTGGCCGACATCACCGGCCTGCCGGTGGTGACCATCGATGGGTTTCCCGGCCTGGAGCGGCGCTACCCGTGGCTGCGAGGGGTTCCGGAGCGGGTACTGCAGTTGGTCCCCGGCGAGGGTGGCGCACGGATCATCGGCGGGCAGCCGCGGCCAGCCGAGGGACGAGGCGCGCTGCTCGGCCGGGTCTGGCGGTGCGTCCGCCGGGACTGTCCGCTCTTCGGCGACCGGCGTGCGAGTGCCCAGGCCGTGCCCCGTATGAAGTCGGGCGTGCCGGTCTGCCCGCGGCACGACGAGCCGCTCGCCGACACCGGGCCGCGACCGCCGTGGGTGACGCTGGTCCTGATCGTCGACGGAACCGTCCGCGACCGGTTCGTCGTCCGCGCCGGCCGGCCGGTCGTGGTCGGCCGCTCCCCGGACGACCCCACCGGGCTCGTGATCGGCGGCTACCTCGAGGGCACGGTCGCCCAGATGATCAGCCGCAACCACGTCCGGCTCGAACTGCTGGAGGATGGTCTGGTCGCCACCGACCTGTCGACCAACGGCACGGTCGTGCGCAAGCACGGGCGGGTCGAGGCGCCGGGCGGATACAGCCCGTACGGCGCCGGCGAGCAGGTGCACCTCAACAACGGCATTCCCCACCTGCTCGGGCCGGCCGACACGGTCGAGTTGCACACCGGGGTGGTGCTGGCCCGGGCCGATCGCATCCCCACCGGGTCCCTCGGCGGCCTGTCGTCGGTCATGGATGACGCACCCACGATGACGTTCCGCCCGCTGTCCTGACCACCCGTCATGCGCTCCGTACGGTGCGTCGCAGGACCCGGTCGGACAGGCCAGGTTGTGTAGGCTGTCCCGCGGACCGTCTCCCCCACGGCGCCGTCCGGGCGTCAAGGGCGGTCCCGCGGGAGGCTTTCCTCGTCATGGCAGGCACTGCGTACGGCCATCCCGTGCCGCCGCAGCGGCGCGGGTGGACCCGGGCGGCCCGGCGCCGACGGGCGAGGCTGGTGCTGGCTGTGCTGGCGGCGCTGCTCACCGTTGTCGGCCTTCCTGGTACGGCGTTCGCGGACCCGGACGGCGACACCTCGCAGAGCCTCATAGAGACGCTCGAAGCGGCCGCCCGCGGTTACTACGACGCGCAGGCCGTGCTGAACTCCTCCCTGCAACGGCAGGCGGAGATCACCCAGAACCTCGAGATCGCCCAGGCCGCCCTCGCGCAGGTGTCCGGCGCGATCGGCCGCTCCGCGGCTGCCCGGTACAAGGGAGGCTCGGTGGGTCTGTTCACCGGGTTGATCAACGTGCAGTCCAGCACCCAGGCGCTGCTCGGCGGCGCCGCGGTGGGCGAGTTCCTGCTCCGGCGTGACGACTCCTTCATCCACACCTACCGCGTGCTCAAGGAGGAGTCGGAGCGGCAGCAGGCACTGCTCGACGAGGAGGTGGCGATCTACTCCAAGCAGGTCGCCGACCTGGACAAGCAGAAGCGCGACGCGGAGCGGGCGCTCGCCGCGGTGGGCGGCCTCGTCACCGCCGGCCCGGCCGGCACGGCCCAACCGGCGCAGCCGGCCGACCGCAACGCTGACGGCGGCTTCTCGTGGGAGAGCTGCTCGCTGCCCGACGGGACGAGCCCCGGCGGCTGTCTCACGCCGCGCACGTACCACATGCTCACCGAGGCCAAGCTCGCCGGTTTCGGCTACTACGTCTCGTGCTGGCGCTCGGGCACCTGGGGCGAGCATCCGGCCGGCCGGGCCTGCGACTTCTCGGTCTTCTCGTCCGGGTTCCCGCCCGTGATCGCCGACGGCGAGAACAAGTCGTACGGCGACCAGCTGGCCGCGTGGGCGGTCGGGAACGCGAACGCCCTAGGGGTGCTCTACGTGATCTGGTATAGGCAGATTTGGATGCCTGGCACTGGGTGGCGATCGTACAACAGCTACGGGGACCCGGCCACCGAGCACACGAATCACGTCCACATTTCCATGCTCTGACCTAACTCATTCAGGATTGTCTATGGCATCCTCTCCGCCCCATGGGCTCAGCGACGTACTACCACTACGCCAGCGGCCGTTCGATCTGGTCTTTCTCGTCTTCTTCATCGTCAACGCGACCTTCGTCACCTACATCATCGATCTCGAGCAACTGGTCATCGCCGACACGAGCAACTTCACCTACCCGATCTGGCCGCCGGCGCCCCTGGTGGACCTGGTGCACTGGTACGGGGACAACTACGACCCGCTGCTGATGGCGCGCCCGCCGTTCTGGCGGATGACGATCTGGATCGATGTGATCTTCTTCGGCCCGTTCTACCTGGCCGCGATCTACGCATTCATCCGCGGTCGTGACTGGATCCGGGTGCCCGCGCTCGTCTGGTCCGGGACCATGCTCGCCAACGTCCTGATCATCCTCATGGACGAGCGGTACGGCGTGACGCCGGCGCCCAACTTCGGGTTCGTGGTCCTGGTCAACCTGCCGTGGCTCACCTTCCCGTTCCTCATGATGCTGAGGATGCGGCGCGACCATCCCTTCCAGCGCCCCGCCCTCGCCACCGCAGTGCCCGCACCCGCATCGTGACCGCTGACGAGTTCCGGCGACGCCCGCGGAGCGGACTCAGCACGCAGTTCGCCGAGCGGTACGGTCCGTGGGCCGTGGTCGCCGGTGCCTCGGCCGGACTCGGTGCGGCATTCGCCCAGGCGCTGGCCGAGCGCGGGCTGAACCTGGTCCTGGTCGCCCGCCGGCCCGAGCCGCTCGCCGCGGTCGCCGCGCGCGTCTCGACGCGGACCGTCCAGGTCGAGGCCGACCTCGCGACCCAGGCCGGCATCGACGCGGTTACCGTCGCCTGTGCGGACCTCTCCGTGGGGCTGGTCGTGGCGAACGCCGCGTACTCGCCGATCGGATCGTTCGTCGACATGGGTACGGACTCCACGCTGCGGGCGCTGGACCTCAACTGCCGGGCGCCCCTGCTGCTCGCGCACCACTTCGTGCCGCCAATGGTCCGGCGCGGGCGCGGCGGCCTGGTCGTCATGTCCTCGCTCTCCGGGCTGCAGGGCTCGCCACCGATCAGCGTCTATGCGGCGACCAAGGCCTTCGGCGCCGTCCTCGCGGAGGGCCTGTGGGCCGAGCTGCGTGGCACCGGCGTCGACGTGGTCGCCTGCGTCGCCGGTGCGGTCGAGACGCCAGGGCTGGCCGACGTGAAGCCCCGGCGCGCACCGGGCACGTTGGCGCCGGAGCGCGTCGCCGAGGCGGCGCTGCGCGGCCTGCCGCGGGGGCCCCGCGTGGTCCCCGGCCTGACCATGCGCCTGTCCGCCGCGGTGATGTCCCGGCTGCCGCGCCGAGCGGCGATCCGGATCATCGCGCGCGCGTCCCGCGACCTCGCCCATCCAGGGTCCTGACCCCCGGGGTAGGGGGGGGTGGGGGGGTTGGGCCCCATACC
>JBQGBY010000007.1:0-34416 GCA_052038195.1 Micromonosporaceae bacterium
CCAGGCCAGCCCGCTTCCCACGGCGTGGAGCGTGCCGTGCGACGGGGACGGCCGGATCGCGTTCACCCCACTGCCCGGCAGCCCGACCGCCCGGACCGCGTACGTCATTGTTCGCTACGTCAACATCGCCGTCTAGCCGACGTCGACGCACTAGTTGAGTCGGGCAGGGTCGATCACCGCTGAGTTGGCGCGGGTGACGGGAATCGAACTCGCACTGTCAGCGTGGCAATCGTCGATATGGCGGTGCCGGAGTCCTGGTGGGGCCGGAGGGCACGTAGGGGGCACGGCGGTCAGATGGAATAGATGAGGGGGAAAGCCCGAGTCCGGCATGATGGCCGCTGACCTGGGCGTTGCTCTTGGAGCGGGTGACGAGAATCGAACTCGCACTGTCAGCTTGGGAAGCTGATGTTCTGCCATTGAACTACACCCGCGAGGCGGTCCTCACTGTACCCGACCGAGCCGGCGTCGCGCGCCCGGCATTAAGCCGCCTGGCGCGACGATCTAGGGCTCAGCGTCGTGCTCGGAGATCAACTGACGGTGCTAAGCCCTAGATCGACGGGAAGGGGCGTGATCGGCGCCAGGGGCGATGGTCAGCCGGCGGCGCGCCAGATCAGGTGCTCGGGCGGGACGTCGGGAGCGGGACGACGGGTGAGGGTGGCGACCTCGATCCGGAGCTCGAACAGCCGCCAGGCGAGGTCCGGCGCGGCACGGTGCAGGCGGGCCACGAGGGTCTGGCGGACGGTGTCGGCCACCGGCACGGCTCGCCCCGCGAGGTAGGCCTCGTCGTCGGAGTGCTCGGCGGGATAGGCGTGCAGGGCGTAGCGGCCGTCCCGCTCCAGGTCCCGGCGCTTCGGCGAGGGCAGTACGAAGGCGAAAAGGCCACCGTCGGTAATGACCGGCGAGATCGGGTGCACCCGCGGGCCACCGTCGCGGCGGATCGTCGCGAGGTAACCGAACGCCTGTCCATATTGCTCAAACAGGGCTCTGACCTGCGCGGAGAGCGCTGGTGCGGCGAGGGCGAAGCCGGACCATGACACGGCGACCGCACCCGATGTCGTACTCATGTACAGCACTCTACAGAACACGCGTACGAGATCGGAAGGCCTATATGCTAACCATGATCGCGATGGACCGTACCAATATGTAGCGATTGTTCGGCTGGTCGCGATCATTTCGGGTGCCGAATGTCCGCGGAGCGCGGATCGGCGACGCCGTACCCTGTTGGCCATGACCGTGCCACAGCCGATCTCGTTCGCCCGCGGAGCACCCAGCATCGACATCGTTGACGTCGCCGGCCTCAAGGCGGCGGCCATCAGGGCATTCGACACGGATCCGGTGGCGGTTACGGGCTACGGCCCCGCGACGGGCTACGCGCCGCTGCGGGAGTGGATCGCCCAGCGCCACGGTGTCGAGGCGGACCGGGTGCTCGTCACCAACGGCTCCCTGCAAGCCGACGCGTTCGTGTTCCACAACCTGGTGAGCCCGGGTGACGACGTCGTGGTGGAGAAGCCGACCTACGACCGTACGCTGCTGAACCTGCGCACGATCGGCGCCAAGGTGCACCAGGTCACGCTCGACGAGCACGGGCTTGTCGTTGACGAGTTGCGCGAACTGCTGGAGTCAGGGCTGCGTCCGAAGCTCGCCCACATCATCCCGAACTTCCAGAACCCGGCCGGCGTGACGCTGAGCCTCGACCGGCGGCGTGCCCTGGTCAACCTGGCCCGGGAGTACGGATTCACCATCTTCGAGGACGACCCCTATGTGGACATTCGGTTCCGGGGTGAGCCGGTGCCCACGATCCTCAGCCTGGACGACGAGACGGCGCAGGTGGGCACGGGCGGTACCGGCGGCGTGGTCGTGCACGCCGGCTCCTTCACCAAGACGGTCTGCCCCGGGGTTCGGGTGGGTTACCTGGTCGGGCCCGTGCCGACGATCGCGGCGATCACGAAGGTCGCGCTCAACACGTACATCTCCCCCAACATGGTGTCCGAGGCAACCGTTCACCAGTTCTGCGTATCGGGGGACATCGACCGATCGATCGCGACGGTACGGGCGGCGCTGGCCGAGCGGGCCGGGTTGCTCGCCGCCGCCCTTCGCCGGCACATCCCCGGCGTGCGCTTCACCGAGCCCGACGGTGGTTACTTCCTCTGGGTCGACCTCCCCGAAGACATCGACGTCGATCGTCTGGCGCCGGCGGCGGCGCAGCGGGGCGTCGCGGTCGTGAAGGGCACCGACTTCCTTCTCGAGGGGGGCCACCACTCGCTGCGCCTGGCGTACTCGGCGGTGACCGCCGACCAGGTTGAGGAGGGCGTGCGCCGGCTGGCCGCCGCGGTCGCGGACACCCGCGACTGAGTCCACTTTGTTCTGGAGTTGCTCCAGAACAATGTCTATTCGTCACGGGCGGCTGGGTGGGGGTGGAGGGCATGGAATTCGTCGCAGAAAAACGGATGTTTGCCTGCAACTTGCACACGGTAGGCGGCATATCTGTCGTGAATCCGACAGCAGTGTCGCGGATGCTTCCCCCGTGAGCATTTCTCTGATCACATAGCGGCCAAGACTTCGGCGAGTTCGCGGTGCCGAGCATCATCCATGGGTGGCGCGCGAGCGACTCGAAGATGCACTACTTCGCCCCGCCCCCACTGGGCACCGGGCGAGCCGGCCGATCCCCCCCCACCCCCCGCTGCGGCCGGCTCGCCCGGTGCCCTATTTCTGGCCCGTTACGCTCCCGGTAGAGCCGGCCGGGCGGCCGGCTCGGTCCCCGTCGGGAGGAGGCGACCCCATGGCCGAACCCGAGCTCCCCGCCCAGGCTGGCCCGAAGCCCGCCCGGCGGACGATCTCGCCGATGCGCGCCGTCAGTCGGATCTTCACGAACTCGACGGTCAGCTCGCCCACCGAGCCCGGCCGCGAGCGCGGCCGGGTGGTCGACTGCGGCTACTACGTCGGTGGCGTGCGGCAGCCCGCCGACGAGCGGACCGGGGGCGCGGGCCCAACGGACTACGCCGCGGCGCTGAACGAGGCCCGCACCCGCGACGACGCGTTCGTCTGGCTCGGTCTCCACGAGCCGACCCACGCCGACCTCGCCGACCTCGCGGCCGTGTTCGAGCTGGACGAGTTCGCGGTGGAGGACGCGGCCAAGGGCGGGCAGCGGGCCAAGCTCGAGCAGTACGGAGCGATGACCTTCCTGACCGTCCGTACGGCCAAGTATCTCGAGCACGCCGAACTCACGGAGACGACGGACATCGTGCAGACGGGCGACCTGATGATCTTCATCGGTCAGCACTTCGTCATCACGGTGCGCCACGGCGAGGTGAGCCCCCTCGGACCGTTGCGCGCCGACCTCGAACGGCGGCCGGAGCTGCTGGCGCTCGGTCCATGGGCAGTGGTCTACGCCATCCTCGACCGGGTCGTCGACACCTACATCCAGGTCGCCGGCGTGCTCGAGGAGGACATCGACGCAGCCGAGTCCCATGTCTTCGCCCGGCACGTGCACGGCCGCATCGCGCGCATTTACCAGCTCAAGCGGGAGGTGGTCGAGTTCAAGCGGGCGGTCGTGCCGGCCCAGCGACCGCTCGCCCTGCTCGCCGAGGCCCGGGTCGGCACGATGCCGAAGAGGATCACCCGGCACTTCCGGGACGTCCACGACCATCTTCTCCGCACGGTCGAGCAGGTCGTCGCCTACGACGACCTGCTGAACTCGATCCTGCAGGCGCGGCTGGCCCAGGTCACCGTCGATCAGAACAACGACATGCGTAAGATCGCCTCCTGGGCGGCCATCTTCGCGGTGCAGACGGCCATCGCCGGCATCTACGGGATGAACTTCGAGTTCATGCCTGAATTGGGTTGGCGGTACGGGTACGGGTTCGTCCTGATGTTGATGCTGGGCGCGGCCCTAGGCATGTACGGCGGGTTCCGCCGCTCCGGCTGGTTGTAGCGAACGAGCAAAGCGCAACAGCCCGTACGGTCATGACCGTACGGGCTGCGCGCGCTACATGTTCTCCGTCACGCCCCGGTGGCGCGGCTTGCTCCACAGTGGAGGACCGTCACCGCTCGTCCGGGAAGTCGATCGCCGGATCGCCGAGCCGGTCCCGTGGCGCGCTGGGTGTGGCGGTCGGCGTTCCCGGACCCACGCCCGTCATCCCGGGTGTGGCGACCGGGCCGGGCGCCGTGCCGCGCGGTGGCCCCATGGGCTCCGGCATCGGCATGCCCGCGTGGGCGCCGCCAGCCTCCTGCGCCTTCTCCTGCATCTGCGCGGAGCGCTCGTGCAGGGAGTCGGCGATGCGGCCGACGCCCGAAGACAGCGAGTCGGCCATGGTCGCCGCGCTCGACGTCACCTTCTGCCCGGCCGACGGCTTCCCGCCGTACCGGCTCTCCGCATACCGACTCTCGTCGAAGCCGGTCATCGCGTCGTAGTTCTGCCACTCGGCCTGCTGGCGACGACGCCGGGCGACCGCGGCGCTGGCGGCCCCGACGGCGGCACCGGCGATGAGCAGCCCGCGCATCGTGCGCATTCGGCTGCGCTTCGGCGCCTCCTTCTGGTGCTTCATGCTCCGAGCCCGGCCCGCGCCCTCGCGCATCCGCTCGTATGCGGGCGACATCCTGTCGCGGGTCGTCTCCCAGCCCCGGCCGGCCACGTTGCGGGCTCGGTCGTAGGTCGGGCTGAGCCGCTCCGCCGTGCCTTGGGCGAAGTGTCCGGCCGCGCGACGCAGGGCGCCGACGCCTTCGCCGAACTCGCTCATCAACTGCTGCCTGTGGGTCTGCTGCGCATGCCTGCGACCAAACACCAGGTCTCACCTCCCGTAACGACCGGCGCCGTGGAGTCGGCCGGGGGCAGCGCTGGCCCGAGGCCGAGTCCATGGCGGAACGTGCTCACAACGTTCCTGGATCTCTTACCCATCCTGGCCCGGTTGACTTCGCCGTACCCCGGGAATGACCGAATGGCATGATGAGCCGCGGTACAGCTGAGCTCTGCTGGGACGAGCTTTGCCCGTGACGACAGGAGTGATCGTGGGATCGATTTTCGCGACCCTGCACACCTCGGCCGGAGCCATCCGGATCGAGCTCTTTCCGAATCATTCTCCCAAGACCGTGGCGAACTTCGTAGAACTGGCCGAAGGGACGAAGCCGTACACCGACCCTCGAACCGGCACGGCCGGTTCCGGTCCCTACTACAACGGCGTGACCTTCCACCGGGTGATCGCGAATTTCATGATCCAGGGCGGTGACCCCACCGGACGGGGCTCCGGCGGCCCTGGTTTCACCATCCCCGACGAGTTCCACTCCGAGCTCTTGTTCAACCGGCCGTACCTGCTGGCCATGGCCAACACGGGCCGGCCGAACAGCGGGAGCGCGCAGTTCTTCATCACTGTGAGCAACCCCACGCACCTCAACCACAAGCACACGATCTTCGGTGAGGTGGCCGACGAGGCATCGAAGCGCGTGGTGAAGTCCATCTCCGTGACGCCGACCGCCGCCGACCGGCCCGTGCAGGACGTAATCATCGAGCGGGTTGAGATCGAACGAACCTAATGGATCTACAAGATCACGAGCTTCGGGTCGCGGCCGGATAGTCTGGACGCCATGTCTGCGGTGCCGCCCCCCACCACGCCCGAACAGAGCCAGTCGCCGGTGGTGCCGGTCTGTTACCGGCATCCCCGGCGCGAGACCTACCTACGGTGCGTCCGGTGCGACCGGCCGATCTGCCCGGAGTGCCTGCGTGAAGCGCCGGTCGGCTACCAGTGTCCCGAGTGCGTGGCGGAAGGCCGGCGCACCGTCCGCGCCGGCCGGACAATCTTCGGCGGCTCCACGGCCGGGGTGCACGGGTACGTCACCAAGGCCCTGATATTCATCAACGTCGTCGTGATGATCATCTCGGCGGCGACCGCGAGGATGGGCGGCCTGTTCGGCGGCGGACTCGGCGGGCTGCTCGGCGGCTCCACGCCACTCACCGAGTGGGGCTCGGTGTGGGGCATCGCACAGTACGTGAACGGCCGGATCGTCGTCGCGGAGGTGCCGGCCGGGATCGCCGACGGCGAGTACTACCGGCTGTTCACCAGCATGTTCATCCACTATGGACTGCTGCACCTGGCCTTCAACATGTGGGCGCTGTGGGTGCTCGGCCGCGAGCTCGAGGAGCGGCTGGGTCCCGGCCGGTTCCTGACGCTGTACCTCCTGTCCGGCGTCGGCGGCAGCGTCGCCTGCTACCTGTTCACGCCCGCGGCGCAGGCGGCCGGCGCTTCCGGCGCCATCTACGGGCTCTTTGCCGCCCTGTTCGTGGTGTTCCGGCGCCTGAACCGGGACACGTCCTCCATCATCACTGTGCTCGTGATCAACCTGATCTTCTCCTTCACCGTGCCGGGCATCTCGATCGCCGCTCACCTGGGTGGCCTGGCCATCGGTGCCCTCATGGGCGTGGCCTTGGCCTACCCGCCCAGAGAGATCCGCAACCGCGTCCTGGTCGGCGCGGTGGGAGCCCTCGTGCTGATCTTCGGCGCCCTGGTGGTCCTGCAGACCTCGGCCATCAACGCGATGCCCGTCGCGCCCGGCTTCTGAGCCCGCCGGCTCTGGAGGCAGGGGCGCTGAGCCCGCCGGCTCTGGAGGCACTGGCGCTGAGCCCGCCGGCTCGGGGGCGCTAGCTCTGCAAGCCCGAACCGAACCCTTACGTGGCAGCGGCACCCGACGTGGCACGCTGTCGCATGTGACGCAACCGTCGCCGCGGGGCCTCGTGCTCGTCATCGAGGACGAGCGGCCGATCGCGGACCTGGTCCGGCTCTACCTGACCCGCGACGGCTTCGGGGTTCACGTGGAGACGTCCGGTGATGCCGGCCTCGCGGCCGCGCGCAAACTCCGTCCGGTCGCGTGCATCGTCGACATTGGACTGCCGGGCCTGGACGGCACGGAGGTCTGCCGGCATCTGCGTGAGCACGGCGACTGGACTCCGGTCATCTTTCTCACCGCTCGCGACGACGAGGTGGACCGCGTCGTCGGGCTCGAGCTCGGCGCCGACGACTACGTCACCAAGCCGTTCAGCCCCCGCGAGCTCGTCGCGCGAGTGAAGGCGGTGCTGCGCCGGGCCGCCGGAGTGCCGGACGCCGCCGACGCACCACGTCGGGTCGGCGCGGTCACGCTCGACCCGGGACGCCGGCGGGTGCACGTGGACCGCGTCGCGGGCGGGCCGGCCGGGCGGGACAGCGTGGCGGGCGGGCAGGCTGGGCGGGACAGCATCGAGGTGGCCCTCACCACTACCGAGTTCGACCTCCTCGCCCGCCTCATGTCCCGCCCGGGTCGGGTCTTCACCCGCGAGGAACTGCTCGCGTCGGTGTGGGGGTACGCCGACCCCGCGCGGCTGGGTGGAGGGCAGGCACTGCATTACGGGGGTACTCGTACGGTCGACGTCCACGTGGCTCAGGTCCGGGCCAAGCTCGATGAGGCGAGCCCACTGGCCCGCGACGCGATCCGCACCGTGCGTGGGGTGGGGTACACGGCCGATGACACAGCACCGACCGAGGCGCCATGATGCCGCCTCCGCGGCGGGAAGTGCGTCGGCGGTGCCTGATGCCGCCTCCGCGGCGGGAAGTGCGTCGGCGGTGCTGACCCGGACGCTGACCGGTCGTGCGGTCCTCGTCACCGCGCTCGCGGCCGTGGTGGCCGTGCTCATCACGGCCGCGGTGGCGCTGCCCGTGGCGGTGCGCGCCGCTAACGCCGATGCCCGCCGTGCGCTGGCCGACCAGGCCCGGGTGGCCGCGCGGGTGATCGCCGGCGGCACTACCGACACCCCGGGCGCGCAGGCCCGGCGGGAGAACCGCATCGAGACCCTGGTCCAGGCGCTGACCGACGAGGGCATCGAGACGGTGCTGATCCGGGGCGGGCAACCCGACCACGACGGGCTTCCCGCGCGTCTCGTCGCCGAGGTGGCGGCCGGGCGCTCGGTGAGCCAGACCGTGTTCCGGGACGGCCGGCTGATGCTGGTCGAGGGCCGTCCGGCCGGGTCCGGCGACGGCATCGTGCTGCTCGCCCCACCCGCCTCCTCGCTGCGTACGGTCCTTGGCCGGCTGTGGATCGCGCTGGTCGCCGGCCTGGCCGCCGGAGCCCTTGCGGGTGCCCTGCTTGCCCGTCGGCTGAGCGCGCCCCTGCGCGCGGCGGCCGCTGCCGCCCGCCGCCTGTCCGCGGGCGACCGTACGGTCCGCATACCGGTGGACACCCCACAGGAGGTGGCGGCCGTCTCGTCCGCTCTCAACGACCTCGCCGCCGCGCTCGCCACGAGCGAGAACCGGCAGCGCGCCTTCCTCACCTCGATCTCGCACGAGCTGCGCACGCCATTGACGACCATGAAGGGCTACGCCGAGGCGCTCGCGGACGGGGTCATCGCGGGCGACGACGCGCGGCGGGCCGGCCAGACGATGCTGGCCGAGAGCGAGCATCTCGACCGCCTGGTCGAGGATCTGCTGGCGCTCGCGCGACTCGAGGCCGACGACTTCCCGCTGCAACCGGTCCCGGTCGACCTTGTCCACCTCGCCACCGCCGCGGGCGAGTCGTGGGGACCGCGGTGCGCCCTCGTGGGCGTGCCGATGCGCGTCGACCTGCCGCCGCACCCGGTGCTGGTCCACACCGATCCGGGCCGGGTGCGCCAGGTGCTCGACGGGCTGCTGGAGAACGCCCTTCGCGTCGTGCCGCAGGGTGCCCCGGTCGTCCTCGCGGTGTCCTCGGGACGGGCGGAGCCGTGGGTGGGAGGGGACACAATGGACGGTGCCGGGGTGCTCGAGGTGCGCGATGGCGGGCCCGGCTTCGCCGACGCCGACCTGGCTGTGGTCTTCGAGCGCGGCGCCCTGTACGAGCGGTACAAGGGGGTACGCAAGGTCGGCAGCGGCCTGGGCCTGGCGCTGGCCCACCGCCTCGTCGCGCGCCACGGCGGCCGGATCGACGCCGGTCACGCCCCGGAGGGTGGCGCGCGGATGCGGGTCCAGCTCCCGAGCGGTCCGCCCCGGACCTGGTGATCAGCGCAGAAGCCACGGTTTACCGGATCCGAACGTCGCGCTCATGGGCGCCTGCGGTGGGTGGCCGAGGATGAGGGCCTACTCCGTACGAAAGGTGGTTGGCATGAACCGTACGCGCTCCGTCATCGCGCTTCTCCTCGCCGCGGTCGTCACCCTGGCGGGTCTGACCGGCTGCGGCCGCCTCCGTGAGCGGGCCACCGAGTCTGGGGAGACCACGGCCCTGTCGTGGGAGGCGCAGGCATTGCAGCAGCTCGGCTTCGCCCCCGCCGACCTCCGTGACGACCCGTCCGAGGATGACGACTCGACCCGGCCGCGGGCGCGCCATCCGCGGCTTCGGTACGTGTTCTCGCATGCCCTGCACGGCGAGGCGACCGTGCAGACCGAGGACGGCCTGCTGACCGTGGTCGCCCAGCGAGGCACGGTGACACAGGCGAGCGAGGAAAGCCTCACCGTGGAGTCCGCGGACGGCTTCACCCTGACCTGGGCGGTCGGCGACCGTACGGTCGTGGTCGTCCGGGGCATGGGGTCCGAGCCCGGTTCGGTGTCGGTCGGATCCGAGGTCGGCGTGGCCGGCGTCCGCGACGGTGACACGGTGACCGCCCGTCTCGTGGTCGTCCCGCGCTCCTGACCCGGCTTCCCGCGTGCCGCCAGCTTGCGTGTGGCAGACTCAACTTCGATTCCGGATGGGCGACTTTGACATCCGGCGAGGGCATGGCAACATTGAGCGCGGCCCGCTCAACTATGGGCGGGCGCGCCGCCCTGTTGGGCTGGCATAGCTGGTACAGACGTGGAGGAACAGGACATGGCACGTGCGGTCGGCATCGACCTGGGCACCACTAACTCCGTGGTGAGCGTGCTCGAGGGTGGTGAGCCCCGAGTCATCGAGAACGCCGAGGGATCCCGCACCACACCGTCGATCGTCGCGTTCGCCAAGAACGGTGAGGTGCTCGTCGGCGAGGTGGCCAAGCGGCAGGCGGTGACCAACCCCGACCGGACCATCCGTTCGGTGAAGCGGGAGATGGGCACGGCCTGGCACGTCGACATCGACGGCAAGAAGTACACCCCGCAGGAGATCTCCGCACGGGTGCTCATGAAGCTCAAGCGCGACGCCGAGGCGTACCTCGGCGAGACCATCGCCGACGCGGTGATCACCGTCCCGGCCTACTTCAACGACGCGCAGCGGCAGGCGACGAAGGAGGCCGGCGAGATCGCGGGCTTCAACGTCCTGCGGATCATCAACGAGCCCACCGCCGCCGCCCTTGCGTACGGCCTGGACAAGGGGGGCAAGGAGCAGACGGTCCTCGTCTTCGACCTCGGCGGCGGCACCTTCGACGTGTCACTGCTCGAGCTCGCCGAGGGCGTGATCGAGGTCAAGGCGACCAGCGGTGACAACCACCTCGGCGGCGACGACTGGGACGACCGGATCATCGACCACCTGGTGAAGACGTTCCGCGGGCAGTACGGCATCGACCTCGGCCAGGACAAGATGGCGATGCAGCGCCTCAAGGAGGCCGCCGAGAAGGCGAAGATCGAGCTGTCTGCGGCCACCACGAGCAACATCAACCTGCCGTACATCACGGCCGGGCCGTCCGGTCCGCTGCACCTCGACGTCAACCTGACCCGGGCCGAGTTCCAGCGCATGACGCAGGACCTGCTCGACCGGTGCAAGGGCCCGTTCGAGTCGGCCATCCGTGACGCCGGCGTCGCGGTCAGCAAGGTCGACCACGTCATCCTGGTCGGGGGCTCGACCCGGATGCCCGCCGTCACCGACCTGGTCAAGCAGCTCATCGGTCGTGAGCCCCACAAGGGTGTCAATCCCGACGAGGTCGTCGCGGTCGGCGCGGCCCTGCAGGCCGGCGTGCTCAAGGGCGAGGTCAAGGACGTCCTGCTGCTTGACGTCACCCCGCTGAGCCTCGGCATCGAGACCAAGGGCGGCATCTTCACCAAGCTCATCGAGCGCAACACGACGATCCCGACCAAGCGATCGGAGATCTTCACGACGGCCGACGACAACCAGCCGTCCGTGCTGATCCAGGTGTTCCAGGGCGAGCGCGACATCGCGGCCTACAACAAGAAGCTCGGCACCTTCGAGCTGACCGGCATCCCACCGGCGCCGCGTGGCGTGCCGCAGATCGAGGTCACCTTCGATATCGACGCGAATGGCATCGTGCATGTCTCGGCGAAGGACCTCGGCACCGGCAAGCAGCAGTCGATGACCATCACCGGCGGCTCCGCGCTGCCGAAGGACGACATCGAGCGCATGATGCGCGACGCGCAGGAGCACGCCGACGAGGACAGGCAGCGCCGCGACGACGCGGAGACCCGCAACCTCGCCGAGGCCCTGCAGTGGCAGACCGAGAAGTTCCTGGCCGAGAGCAGCGACAAGCTGCCGGACTCGGTCAAGGAGGAGGTCAACGAGGGGCTGTCCGACCTGCGGGGGGCGCTGGGCGGATCGGACATCTCGCGGATCAAGGCGGCGCACGAGAAGCTCGCCGCGGCCGCGCAGAAGGCAGGGTCCATGCTCTACAGCAGCACCACGCCGCCCTCGGGTGCCCCCGGTGACACGGGCAGCGAAGGCGGCGGTGAAGACGTCGTCGACGCCGAGGTCGTCGACGACGACAAGAAGTGACGGTCGTCTGACGACGACGGAGCCAGAGCCGGGAACGCCAAGGACCCGGCCAGCGAGCCGCCCGAGCGGTACCGCCGGCCGGGTCCACGGCGCCAACGGAGGTACAGACCGTGACCCAGACCCCGCCCCCACAGAACCCAGCGAGTGAGAGAACCGTGAACGAGACTCCGGATAAGGCGAAGACGACGCCCGAGCCGGCTTCACCAGCGGCCGGCGACCCCAAGCGACCGCAGACCGCCACTACCGAGTCGGCGACCGCGTCCGAGGTGGTCACCGGCGAGGTCGTCGAGGGCGCGACCGACGAGACGCTACCCGCCGCGATCGGCCCCGAGCTGGCTGCGGCCTGCGACGACGAGCCCACCGGCGAGGTACCGACCGTGGCCGCGGAACCGGCCGCGGACACGGATGGCGCCGGGCCGCTCGGGGCCGAACTGGCCGCACTCAGGTCCGCGCTGGACGAGCGGACCAGCGACATGCAGCGGGTCAGCGCGGAGTACGCGAATTACCGCAAGCGGGTGGAGCGGGACCGGCTGGCGGTGGCCGAGCAGGCGAGCGCGCAGGTGGTCGCCGCCCTGCTGCCATTGCTGGACGACCTCGACCGGGCGCGCGAGCACGGCGACCTGGTCGGCCCGTTCGCCACGATGGCCGAGCAGCTGTCGGCGACGCTCGCCAAGTTCGGCCTTACCGGGTTCGGCGAGGTCGGCGACGCCTTCGACCCGACCCGGCACGAGGCGGTGGCCCACCAGACCTCGGCCGATGTGACCGTCCCCACCTGCGTGGCGGTCATGCGGCGCGGTTACACGCTTGGCGAGCGCCTGTTGCGGCCGGCACTGGTCGCCGTCGCCGATCCCGAATCAGAATGAGTTCAGCCGCGAGGGCGAGCAGCGGGGGCCGGCGAGCGACACAGTCGCGAGCAGACGAGTTCCAGGCCGTAAGGGTCGCAGCACCGGGGAGGGGGGTGTTCTTGTGAGTTCCAAGGACTGGCTGGAGAAGGACTTCTACGCGGTCCTGGGGGTGAAGAAGAGCGCCACCCAGGACGAGATCAAGAAGGCCTACCGCCAACTCGCCCGGGAGCTGCACCCGGACCACAATCCGGGCAACAAGGATGCGGAGGAGAGGTTCAAGGCCGTCTCGGAGGCGTACGACGTGCTCTCCGACGAGCGCAAGCGGCGTGAGTACGACGAGATGCGCTCGCTCTTCGGCGCGGGGGCGTTCCGGCGCAGCGCCCGCGACCAGTACAGCCCCTTCGACCTGAACGACTTCATGGGCGGCGCGGGCGCGCGCCAACCCACGGGTGACGACCAGCGGTTCGGGGGGGCCGGCTTCACAGATCTGTTCGGCTCGATCTTTGGGGGTGGCCGGCCCGGGACGCGCCGCGGCCCCCAGCGGGGGCGCGACGTCGAGGCCGAGGTCACGCTCGACTTCGCCGACGCGGTGCACGGTGCCACGCTGCCGATCACGCTGCGGGCGCCGGGTGTCTGCGACGTGTGCCATGGCAACGGCGCCCGGCCGGGCACGCAGCCCCGTCAGTGCCCGGTCTGCCACGGCTCGGGACTCGTCAGCTCCAACCAGGGCGCGTTCTCGTTTACGGAGCCGTGCCGGGAGTGCCAGGGCGTCGGTACGGTCGTCGACGAGAAGTGTCCCGAGTGCCGGGGCACCGGCGGCATCACCAAGACCCGCACGCTGAACGTGCGGATCCCGGCCGGCGTCTCCGACGGGCAGAAGATCCGGCTCTCCGGGCGCGGGGAGCCGGGCGAGCGGGGCGGGTCCGCCGGTGACCTGCACCTGCTGGTGAAGGTACGGACCGACAACATGTTCGGCCGGGACGGTGACGACCTCACGATCACCGTGCCGATCAGCTTCGCCGAGGCCGTGCTCGGCACCGACCTCCGAGTGCCCACAATGGACGGCTCGGTGACGGTGCGGGTGGCGGCCGGCACGCCGAGCGGGCGGACGCTGCGGGTGCGGGGGCGCGGCGTTGCCCGGCGCGACGGAGGCGCGGGCGACCTGTTGGTGACGCTGGAGGTCGACGTGCCGACGGCACTGTCGCCGGAGGGGCGAAAGGCGCTGGAGGAGTACGCGTTGCAGGCCCCCGCCCCCAACCGCAGCGCCATCGATGAAGCGGTACGGCGCAACGAGTTCCGGGGCAGCCACGCGCGCCCGGACTAGGAGGTGGGTTCGAGATGGGGGCTGACTACTTCGGCCGCGAGCGCGAGGAGCGAGCGCCAGCGGGCCCCGCAGTCACGAGCAGTTACTTCTTCGCGGAGATCTCCTCCGACGACGCCAAGGTGCTCATCATCTCGGTCGCGGCCCGGATGGCCGGGATGCACCCACAGACCCTGCGCCAGTACGACCGGTTGGGCCTGGTGCAGCCGGGGCGGGCGTCGGGCGGCGGTCGCCGCTACAGCGTGCGCGACGTTGCCCTGCTGCGGGAGGTGCAGCGCCTGAGCCAGGACGACGGCGTGAACCTCGCCGGCATCAAGCGGATCATCGAGCTCGAGCAGGCGGTCTTCGACCTGCAGCACCGGGTGCAGCAGGCCGAGGCTGAGCTCGCTCGGACCCGCGCCCGCCTGGCCGAGCTCGAGATGCTCGCCTACCCGCGGCGGGACCTCGTCCCAACCCGGCCGCCGTCGACCAGTGCGCTGGTCGTCTGGAAGCCCCGCAACCCCCGCACCTGACCCGAATCTGTTCCCAACCGGGGACGTCGCTCGCCACGATCGTCGTGGGCGGTCAGCGCCAGCGCAGTATGTCCGATATGGACGAACCGAAGGGGGAGGCCATGACGGCCAACGACAAGGCGAAGGGCCTGCCGAACAAGGCCACCGAGCCCGGCAAGCCTGATGAGCTGATCGAGAAGCTCATCGACACCATCGCGGACACGGTCGACCAGGCCGGGGGCAACAAGATCGGTGGTGGAGTCGCCAAGCGCGCCGACCTTGTGAGGAAGTAGGCGACGGATCGGCGTCGCCAAGCGACCGTCATGGGCAGTCGAACTCGTGAAACGTGACCGAGCCACCGAACATGTCGTCCCACCGGATCTCGAACCGTAGGCACAGGGTGGCCGTCACCAGGCTGTTGGTCCACCCGCCTTCCGTCTCGACCGTGAACGTCGCCTCGATCCAGCCGCGAAGCACATCGGGCTCGCCGAGGCCGGGGACGATCACCCGGGAGCCGAGCACCTCGCCCTCGTGCTGCCGCACCCCGGCGATCACGCGGTTGACCCCCGCGGTGCCGAGTTGGCTGTGGATGAAGCTGGGCGAGGTCTCGGTCTCGTGGACGATGGCATCGGCAAGGCGATAGATCTCCCTCTCGGCGGCGTTCTGTGAGGCGCAGCCGGCGGACAGCAGCATCCAGACAAGTAACAGCGTCACAACCCGTCGGGTCACCCGTCCACGGTAGGCCCTTTCCGTTACGAGGCCGGGTCGGCGACGTTCACGGGCGGCGGGTCACCGCCAGCGCATCGCCCGTTGCCGGGCGGTCGACGAGGACCGTGTCGCCGTCCCGGATCTCACCGGACAGCAGCGCCTTCGCGAGCCGGTCACCGATCGCGGTCTGCACGAGCCGGCGCAGGGGCCGCGCGCCGTACACCGGGTCGTACCCGTGACTGGCCAGCCAGGCGCGCGCCGCGTCGGTTACCTCCAGGAGCAGCCGCCGCTCGGCGAGCCGCTCCCGCAGGCGACGGAGCTGAATGTCCACAATGGAGGCCAGATCGTCCGGCGAGAGCGCGTGGAAGACCACGATGTCGTCGAGCCGGTTGAGGAACTCCGGCTTGAAGTGCGACCGCACGGCCGCCATCACCGAGTCACGGCGCTGCTCGTCGCTCAACGTCGGGTCGGCGAGCGCCACCGAGCCGATGTTCGAGGTGAGGATGAGGATCGCGTTGCGGAAGTCGACCGTACGACCCTGACCGTCGGTGAGGCGCCCGTCGTCGAGAACCTGAAGCAAGATGTCGAACACCTCGGGGTGGGCCTTCTCGACCTCGTCGAGCAGCACGACCGAGTAGGGCCGGCGCCGCACGGACTCGGTGAGCTGGCCGCCCTCCTCGTACCCGACGTACCCGGGTGGGGCACCGACGAGCCGGGCCACCGAGTGCTTCTCGCCGTACTCTGACATGTCGATGCGTACCATCGCCCGCTCGTCGTCGAAGAGGAACTCGGCCAGGGCCTTGGCGAGCTCGGTCTTGCCCACGCCCGTGGGCCCGAGGAACAGGAAGCTGCCCGTGGGGCGCTCGGGGTCGGCGATCCCCGCGCGGGCTCGGCGTACGGCGTCGGAGACCGCCGCAACGGCCTCCGGTTGGCCGACCACCCGCTCGCGGAGAGACTCCTCCATCCGCAACAGCTTCGCCGTCTCGCCCTCCATCAGACGGCCGGCGGGGATGCCGGTCCACGCCGCGACAACCTCGGCGATGTCGTCGGGGCCGACCTCCTCCTTGAGCATCGCGCCGTCGTGCTGCGCCGCGACCAGTTCCTGCTCGGCCGAGGTGAGCTGGCGTTCCAGCTCCGGGATGCGGCCGTACCGCAGCTCGGAGGCGCGCTCCAGGTCGAGGTCCCGCTCGGCCCGCTCCGCCTCGCGGCGCAAGGTCTCCAACTGCTCCTTGGTCGCGGAGATCTTCGCGATGTGCTCCTTCTCGGTGCGCCACCGGTCGCCGAGCGCGGCCTGCTGCTCGCGACGGTCGGCCAGTTCCCGGCGCAGGGCCGCGAGCCGCTCAGCGCTCGCCGGGTCGGGTTCCTTGGCCAGCGCCATCTCCTCGATCTCCAGACGCCGCACGGCCCGCTCGACCTCGTCCACCTCGACCGGTCGAGAGTCGATCTCCATGCGGAGCCGGGACGCGGCCTCGTCGACGAGGTCGATCGCCTTGTCGGGCAGGAACCGGTCGGAGATGTACCGGTCGGAGAGGGTGGCCGCGGCCACGAGCGCGGAGTCGGTGATGCGCACGCCGTGGTGCACCTCGTAGCGCTCCTTTAGCCCACGCAGGATGCCGATCGTGTCGCCCACGCTCGGTTCGCCGACGAGCACCGGCTGGAACCGACGCTCCAGCGCGGGGTCCTTCTCGATGTGCTCGCGGTACTCGTCCAATGTGGTCGCACCGACCATGCGCAGCTCGCCGCGCGCCAGCATCGGCTTGAGCATGTTGCCCGCGTCCATCGAGCCTTCGCCCTTGCCGGCGCCGACGACGGTGTGCAGCTCGTCGAGGAAGGTGATGATCGCGCCGTTGCTCGCCTGGATCTCCTCGAGCACGTTCTTGAGACGCTCCTCGAACTGGCCGCGGTACTGGGCCCCGGCGACCATCGCCGCCAGGTCCAGGCTCACCAGCCGCTTGCCGCGCAGGCTCTCGGGGACGTCACCGGCCACGACGCGCTGGGCGAGGCCCTCGACGATGGCGGTCTTGCCGACGCCGGGCTCGCCGATGAGGACCGGGTTGTTCTTCGTGCGTCGCGACAGCACCTGGATGACCCGGCGGATCTCGGAGTCGCGCCCGATGACCGGGTCGGTCTTGCCGTCCCGGGCCCGCGCCGTGAGGTCGACCCCGTACTTCTCCAGCGCCTGGTAGGTCTGCTCCGGGTCGGCGGTGGTGATGCGGCGGTCACCGCCCCGTACGGTCGGGAACGCCGCGACCAGGCTCTCCTCGGTGGCCCCGGCCTGCTTGAGGGCCTTGGCGACGGCACCGCCCACCCGGGCGAGCCCGGCCAGGATGTGCTCGGTGGAGACGTACTCGTCGCCCAGGGGTCGGGCGATCTGCTCGGCGGCGTTGAGCGCGTTGACGAACTCCCGGGACAGCGTCGGCTCGGCGACGCTGGGCCCGGCCGCGCTCGGCAGGCTCTCCACCGTCCGCGCCGCCGCCCGGCGGACTTCGGCCGGGTTCGCCCCGACGGCCCGCAGCAGCGCCGTGGCGGTCGAGCCGCCCGTGTCCAGCAGGGCCAGGAGGAGGTGCCACGGCTCCACCGTGGCGTGTCCACCCTTGGTTGCGACGGCGACCGCGGAGGTGATGACCTCCCGGCTCTTCGTGGTCAGGCGATCGGCTTTCATGGCTCCCTGTGTCCTGTATGGACGCGACGACTGGTGCTCCTTGCGGGGGATCACGCAAGCGACTCCCGCGACTCTCGTGCCGTGGCGCATCGAGCGTCCCGGGGCCGGAGTTGAGTCTATCCCACTCAACCTCCCCGTGCGCTACGACCGGTCGGCCTGTTCGCCCGGGCCAGCACTCGCGGTCGGAGTACCTCGTCCCTAAACTGATGACTCGCGGCACTAGGCCTCGCGGCCGGAGCCTGAACTGGGCAAGACAGACGGGAGTGGAGCGGCGTGATGGTGCACCCGGCGACGTTTCGTGGGTTCGCCAACCCGGTGGACCCCACGCCCTCCGAGCTGCGCGCCTGGGCGTACCACCCGGACTCGGTGACCGCCCAGGATATGCCACCGGAGTGGGACCTCCTGGTGGCCGGCGACCCCCTCGTCAACACCCTCATGGAGTTGGCGCTGGACCGTAGCTGCCCGGCCCGGCGGTTCGCACTGCACTGCCTGTACATCTACGCGGCCGATGCGATCCGCACCAAGTTCCGGGCCCACCCGAAGCGCCGCCTGCGCCGCCTCGTCGAGAAGGCGGAGGACGAGGGCGACGAGGTGCTCGTGCTCTGGGCGCACAACACCCGGATGTTGCTGGCTGTACCCGATCTCTTCGACTACCGCGACTGGTGCGAGGGCGGCCTCGTTCGCAACCCTCGACGGTTGCGCGCGCCCGCGACTCCGGCGGCCCTACCGGCCGGCACGGGCGCGTCCGCTGCGCGTCCGTCGCGCGACTGAACCGGCCCGTGACAGCCTGGCACCCGGCGGCAGCACGGCTCCCGGCAGCCCGGTAGCGTGCGGGTACGGACCCTGTCACTCCTCGAAAGGATGACCGATGTCGTACGCCGTCCCCCTTTCGCCTCCGGCGAAGCCCCGCCCGACCGTGGTCAGAGTTGCGGTGCTCCTGATGTGGGCCGTGGTCGCCGCGTTGGTCATCAACATCGTCCTGGGCCTGCTGCCGACGCCGGAGCTCGACGCCGCCCTCGACGCGTTCTACGAGCGGCACCCCGAGATGCAGGGCGATGGCTCGGCCAACGTCATCGGCAGTGTCGTCGGCATCGCGTTCACGGCCGCGGTCGCCATCGCGCTGGGCGTGCTCGCCATCTTCGTCGGGAAGGGGAGCCAGCCGGCGCGCATCACCACCTGGGTGCTCGGCGGTCTGGGCGTGCTCTGCTTCGGCTGCGGCGCTCTGCTCACGGCCGCGGCACCGTCGCTGCTCAGTGGTGCTTCCGGCGACGAGCAGGTTGAGACCTCGGCCGAGCTGCTGGACCTGATCCGGGCGAACACGCCCGACTGGCTCTACTACACGACCACTCTGCTGAACATCGTCATCGTGGTCGCCCTCATCGGGTGCATCATCCTGCTCGCGGTCCCCGCCGCCAACGACTACTTCCGCAAGGAGGAGCAGATCTGGGTCCCGCCGACGGATCCCTCCGCCGGCGGTGGCTTCCCGCAGTTCCCCCCGCCCGCGGTTCCGCAGAACCCGGGCGCTCCGCCCGTGCCACCGGCCCCGCCCCAGTACCCGCCGACCCAGCCGTAGCTTGCCGCGTCGGTACCTGGTTCCTTTCGACGGATCCAGGGACTTGGGTGTGAATTAGCCGAATTCGCCGAATAATGGGGCAATGTACGACGGCCCGTCCGATCCGACGAGGCCGAGCGACCCGGTGATCATTCCGCGCGCCCGGCCACCGTCGGTGACGGTGGCCGGGGTGCTGCTCTACGGCGGGGGCGGGATCGGCATGGTCGCCGCCGTCGCGTTGCTTGCTGGCGCCGGTGGCGTCGTGGACGACTTCCACGACCGGGCGCTGGCAGTGGGGGTGGGCCCGACCGAGGCTTCCGACGTCGCGGGTGCCCTGCGCACGGTGCTGCTGAGCAGCGGGTGCGGGGCACTGGCTCTGGCGGCCCTCAGCGTGGTGCTGGCGCGCGGTGTGTTGCGCCGCAACGAGGCCGCGCGGGTGGGCGCGCTCGTTGTCGCGGGCGCATCCCTGGGCTGTGCGCTCGTACGGACGTCGGTGACCGCCTTCGGCCGCAGCATCGACTGGTCGACGGCCGCGGGGCACGCGGACGCACTGCTCACCAACCAGGTGAGGCAGGCGTTCGGCGATGCCATGCCGGGCTGGTTGGTCGGGATCGGCGGGGGACTTACCGATCTGCAAGCGCTGGGCTACATTGCCGTTGCTGTCCTGCTGATCGCACCCGTGTCCCGGGAGTACTTCCGCACCCGCGTCGTCTGGTACACCTCGGACCCGTTGCGGTGACGCGGGATGGCGCCACTTCCCCGGCACCCCCGAGCGAGGACCCTTGAACAGTTCCAGCGACGCCCGCGGAGCGGAGTCAGCGGGCAACTCCGGCGACGCCCGCGGAGCGGAATCGGCTGGCAAATCCACCGCCCTCGTCACCGGGGCCACCTCCGGCATCGGTGCCGCCTTCGCGCGCCGGCTCGCGGCGGACAACCACGGTCTGGTGATCGTTGCCCGGGACGCCGAGCGGCTCGCCGCGACGGCGGAGACCCTGCGGTCGGCCTACGGCGTGCCGGTCGAGACGATCGCCGCAGATCTGTCCACTACCGAGGGACAGGACAGCGTGGCCGCCCGCGCGGCGGACGACGGTCGCCCGATCGATGTACTCGTGAACAACGCGGGCCGCAGTCTCAACCGGGCATTCGCGCGCTCGACGCCCGAGGCGGAGACAGAGTTGCTGAACCTGAACGTGTACGCGGTGATGCGGCTGACCCACGCCGTCCTGCCCAGCATGGTGGGCCGTCGGTCCGGCACGGTGATCAACGTCTCGTCGGTCTCCGGCTTCGGGGTGCCGATGCCCGGATCGACATACTCCGCCTCCAAGGCATGGGTGACGAACTTCACGGAGTCTGTCGCCCTTTCGGTGGCACCGCTCGGGGTGCGGGTCATGGCGCTGTGTCCCGGCTATGTTCGTACTGAGTTCCATCAACGGGCGGGCATCAACATGTCCAAGACGCCGAACTTCCTGTGGCTGGACGCCGATCGGCTGGTCGCCGAGGCGCTGCGGGATCTGCGTCGGGGCAAGGTGGTGAGCGTCCCGGACTGGAAGTACAAGGCCGTCGTGTTCGCGATGCGCCACTTCCCACGCGGGTTGGTGCACCGGGTATCGCGGGACACCCGGGGACGGATCGGTCGCGAGGAGGCCTGACCCGTCGGTACCAGACCGCCCGAACGACCCTTTCGGGGGGCGTTTCGGTCGGTTCTACGACGGGAAGGAAACTCACAGCGAGCCTTGATCCGGATTCGGGAGCAGGCAAGATAGGCTAATCGGCATGTCGGAGAGAGACGACCTGCGTAAACTCATCCATGACCACGCGGTGGTGTGGGGACGGGTGACGCTGTCGTCGGGAGCACAAGCGGACTACTACGTCGACCTACGTCGAGTGTCCCTGCACCACGCCGGAGCGCCACTGGTCGGGAAGGTCATGCTGGACCTTGTCGACGGGTGGGAGTTCGACGCGGTCGGGGGCCTCACGTTGGGTGCGGACCCGGTGGCCGCGGCGATGCTGCACGAGGCACACCAGCGCGGCAGGGTGCTGGACGCCTTCGTGGTCCGCAAGGAAGGAAAGGCACATGGTCTGCAGCGGCGGATCGAGGGTCCCGATGTGGCAGGACGTCGGGTGGTCGCCGTTGAAGACGCGTCAACGACTGGTGGTAGCGTGCTAACAGCCGTTGACGCGTTACGGGACGCGGGAGCGGACGTGGTAGGTACAGCGGTGGTGGTCGATCGAGGCGCGGGCGCGGCGGTTCGGGCGGCTGGACTGGAGTACCGGTCAGCGTTCAATCTCACCGATCTGGGCCTACCAGCCTGACCCTTCAGTCAGGAAAAACTGTCGGTTCGACTTACAAGGATATGTGGTCGGATCGATGCGAGTCGTGGAAGGATGTCACACGTGCGTACTGCGCTGGCCGAACTGATTCTGCCCCAGACCTCGCCGCTGAACGGCGACGTCTACGACAAGACCGATGCTGACCGTCTTGCCGGTGTCCTCAAGGCACTGGCGGACCCGGCGCGCCTGCGCCTGCTCAGCCTCATCCAGGCCTCGCCCGACGGCGAGGCGTGCGTCTGCGACCTGACCGCTCCGATCGGTCTGTCGCAGCCGACTGTCAGCCACCACCTTCGTATCCTCACCGAGTCCGGGCTACTGGAGCGGGAGAAGCGCGGTGTGTGGGCCTACTACCGGTTGGTGCCGGCCGCGATCCAGCAGGTCGCGGATCTCCTTACGCCACCGCGCAAGCGCGCCACCAAGCGCGCGGGCCGCTGAGCCCTGTCGCTCAGAGCCTGCGGTTGTCCTGCCCGCCGCCAAACGCAGGCACGGACGACCGCGGTGCGGTGACCCGGTGCGTCGAAACCTGCCCGTCCCGGCGCGCCGACGGAGCGAAATCACGCAGGTAACTTGGTGATGCGTGAGGCCGATCCTCAGCAAGGGAGGGTCCCTTCTCGACGGTCCGCCGTCCCGAAGGGACCCTTTCCAACCCGTGAGTGATGTCGTGACCAGTCCTCTCGTCAAGGCGATGTCCACAGTGGGCGCAGCCGCGGTCGCGGCGGGCCTCGTCGTCGGCAGCGGCGGCAACCTCTCCGCTCGCGTGCCGGGCGGTGAGACCTGCTGGGTGACGCGCGCCGGCTGCTGGCTCGACCGACTGACGCCGGACGACTTCGTCGAGGTTGCCATCACGGATGGAAGTGCCTCTCTCGAACTGTCGGGGACTGTGGCTGGGAGCGTTTCCACCCCCGGCCCGCCGCCGAGCACAGAGGTGAAGCTGCACCTCGCGACGTACCGGGTCCGTCCGGATGTCAACGCGGTCGTCCACCTACACCCGCAGACAGCTGTGCTGCTCGATGCCCTCGGCGAACGGGTCCGCCTCGTCACAAGCGACCACGCCTTCTACCTCCGTCGGGTCGCACGGGTGCCGTTCCACCCGCCCAACTCCGCTGAGCTCGCCGACGCTGCAGCGGCCGCCGTCGCCGACGGCACGAACTGCGTGATCCTCGCCCACCACGGCTGTTCCGTGCTCGGCGCGGATGTCGCCATGGCCCACCGGCGGGCCAGCAACCTCGAGGAGGCCGCCCGCCTCACCTACCGGGCACTGTTGCTCACGGGGCCACTGGGACGCGCGGTTCCGGAGTGCCCGTGGGATCTGCCCGCGGACGGCCTGGTGTAGCCGCTGCGGCTCCGGCGGCACCAATTGCCACCCGATGCTTGTCGCCGGCGTCGCCGGAGCGTGTACGCCAGATGACGGCGCCGTCAGGCGCGGTGGCGGCCAACGTCGCCCGAGTTGTCGGCGACAACCGCTTCGCTCGCTCGGCCCGCTCGGCGCGCCCGCCAGCCCCGGAAGATCTCGAGCAGGATCGGCGACACCGACACCAGGATGATCAGGGCCACCGCCGGCAGGATGTACTTGTCGATGTCCGGGACTTCGCTCAGCTGCCGGGCGAGCAGGTAGCCGATGAGTAGGATGCCGTCGGTCCAGATAATCCCGCCGATGAGGTTGTAGACGAAGAACTTGCGCGCCGGCATGCCGAGGACGCCGGCGACCGGGTTGAGGAAGGTCCGGACGATCGGGATGAACCGCGCGAGGATGACCGCCTTGGCCGGGCCGAACTTGGCGAAGTAGTACTCGGCCTTGTCCACGTACGCGGGCTTGAACAGGCGGGAGTTCGGCCGATCGAACATCTTCCGGCCGTACCTGGCGCCGAGGAGGTGGCCCACCTGGGCCCCGGCTATCGCACAGATTGGCGTACCGATCAGCAGCACCCAGATGTTCAGGTGCGCGCCCTCGATGATCTTGTCGGCGAACGGGGAGGCGGCGACGCCGGCCAGGAAGAGCAGCGAGTCTCCGGGGAAGAAGAACCCCACGAGCAGGCCGGTCTCCGCGAAGATGACCGCCAGCACACCGATGGTGCCAAAGGTGGCGATGAGCGAGGCGGGGTCGAGCAGATTGACCGCGAGCGGCCCGCTGGTAAGGGTCTCCACGGCGAGCCAGCGTACCGGGCGAACCTGATCAGAAGGGTGCTGGTCAGGTTGGCGGGCGGTATCGGAGACGAGGGTCCACTCGGTCAAGCCAACGACCAGCGGGCCGCCGCCGTTCCCCCTCCACAGTGGACGTCGACGAAGGCGCCATGTCGGTGGCGGCCAGTACCGGTGCGGTCGATCGGAACCGCGGCCGCCGATCAGCGGTACTCGTCGTCGAGCTCCACGACTCGGGACTGCTCGATGGCGTCCCACTCGCTGGCCTCGTTACCGACCCGGACCGGCTCCTCGCGCTCCTCGCTCGGGTCGGCGGGGGTTGCCTGCTCCGCCGCGTCCTCGGGCGGCGCCTCCGGGTCACGCTCCTCCGGCTCGAGGTGCTCTTCCGGCCTCAGGTCATCGGGCATGCTCACGGTGCACCCTCCCGCGACGGGTAAGAACGTGGCTCCTCCACCGTAGTGGGTCGTCGGCTCCGCCGCTCGGTGATCGACCGTACGGCCGCGCCGAGCCAGCCGGAGGGCCGGGCGCCACTTCGGGTCCAATGGGCCGGTCTGCCGGGTCTTGGGTCGGGTGACGAAGCCGGTGCTGGCTGCGGGATACTGCGCAAGGACAGCGCGGTCCGGTTGGACTGCGCTAGGGACAGCGCGGTCCGGCCGCGCACACGCGTAGCCACGGTTCTCACCACGGCACGGCCGACCGTACGGCCAACACAACAAGGAGCTCGCAGGATGCCCATCGCGACCGCCGAGATCTACGCTGAGATGATCTCCCGCGCCAAGGCGGGGGGGTTCGCCTACCCGGCCATCAACGTCACCTCCTCCCAGACCCTCAACGCGGCCCTGCGCGGCTTTGCCGACGCCGGCAGCGACGGGATCATCCAGGTCTCGACCGGCGGCGCGGAGTACCTCTCCGGCCCGTCGATCAAGGACATGACCGCCGGGTCGGTCGCGTTCGCCGCGTTCGCGCACGAGGTCGCGAAGAAGTACCCGATCAACATCGGCCTGCACACCGACCACTGCCCGAAGAACAAGCTGGACGGGTTCGTACGGCCGCTGCTCGCCATCTCCAAGGAGCGGGTGGCCCAGGGCGGGGAGCCGCTGTTCCAGTCGCACATGTGGGACGGCTCGGCGGTGCCGCTGGCGGAGAACCTCTCCATCGCCGCCTCGCTGCTGGATGACTGCGCGGCGGCCAAGGTCGTCCTCGAGCTCGAGGTGGGCGTGGTCGGCGGCGAGGAGGACGGCATCGTCGGTGCCATCGATGAGAAGCTTTACTCCACTGTGGAGGATGCCCTGGCCACGGCGGCTGAGCTCGGCCTCGGCGAGAAGGGTGTCTACATTGCCGCGTTCACCTTCGGCAACGTGCACGGTGTCTACAAGCCGGGCAACGTGAAGCTGCGCCCCGAGATCCTCAAGGAGATGCAGGACGCGGTCGGCGCCAAGTACGGCGTCGACAAGCCGTTCAACCTCGTCTTCCACGGCGGCTCGGGTTCGCTGCTGGAGGAGATCCGGTCCGCGGTCGACTACGGCGTCGTCAAGATGAACATCGACACCGATACCCAGTACGCCTTCACCCGGCCGACGGCCGAGCACATGTTCCGAAACTTCGACGGAGTGCTCAAGGTGGACGGTGAGGTGGGCAATAAGAAGTCCTACGACCCGCGCACGTGGGGCAAGCTCGCCGAAGAGGGCATGGCCAAGCGGGTCGTCCGGGCCTGCGAGGACCTCCGCTCGGCCGGCACCCACGTGGCGTAGCCGCCCCCCGGTCAACCCGGCAGGACCACCGACCAGGTCGGGGCCAGCGGGGTCGGGCTGAAGTCGTAGCGGACCGCGTCGGGGGCGATGCCGACGAGGGCCAGCGACCCCGAGCCGTACACGCGGCCCTCGTGCTCGACGCGGATGAGCAGGGCCCGTGGGTCGTCCACGGGCAGGCCGTCCCCGCGGAGCAGGTCCACCCAGGCGCCCCAGGCGTCGCCGGTGCTGCCGCCGTGCATGGGCGGGTCAGGCAGGGCTTCGAACCGCGGCGCGAAGTAGGGCACCAGCGAATCCGTGACGGCATCGACGCCCTCGTTGACGATGATGTGGTCGCCCGGCGCGAGCTCCTGCACGGTTCTGGCCACGCCGTCGAAGGTCTGAATGGTCACTGTGGACGGTGTGGCCAGTACCAGCTGGTACCCGTCGTATCCCTCATCTGACGCCGGGACCGTGGCGGTGAGGGCGGCCAGGGGCAGGCCACCGCGCGACGGACGGGGCACCGAGGCCGGCGGCGGGAGCCGTACCCCGTTGAGCACGGCGGCGACCGCCGGGCCCGTCGGGTCGACGGCGAGCCAGGTGCCGCCGGCGACCCGGTCGCGCCCACCCACAATGGACGGATCCGTGGGCCAGTGCGCCGCCGGTGGGTCCCAGGGGCGTTCGAGGAACTCGTCCCGGACGGCGGCCAGCAGCACCGGCCACGCCGTTCCCGGCCGGAATCGAATCAGGAGTGTGCACATCCTCTGATGTTAGGAGGCGATGTTGGCGCCGCTCGCAAGCTCGCGGCGGCGGCCCCTCCGGTACAGCAGACGTCAGCAAGGTGCCCTTCCTGACACCTGAGCACCGGGCGTCGTCACGGCGTGACGGCTGGCAGCGGGGGGAGGGCGACCGAGCGCTGCGGTGCCTCGAGCCAGGACCGGGTCACCCGTACGCCGGTCAGGCGCTCCAGGAGGGTCAGCGCCGACGCCTCGGCACCGAACAGACCGAACGGCAGGTCGCGCAGCTCGGTCTCGAGGCAGTCCCGGGCGACGCCCGAGCGGGGCGCGCCCTCGAGCAGGGGATCGAACTCGGCGAGGATCCGCCCGTCGACGGCGTAGACGAAGCGCATCACCGCCTGCACGTTGCGGAAGAAGCAGGCGATCCGCGCCCCCGCCGAGAGCGGCTCGATGATCTCCTCGGCCCGCCATCCGTTGTGCTCCGCCACGAGCACGCCACCGTCGACGCAGCCGACCTGGGCCCACTGTGGACCGTCGGCCGGCCAGAAGCACTCGGCGAATGTGCGCGGTTCCGCGGCGTGCAACGGGTCGCCGCCGAGCCGCCTTACCGCCTCGTCCGCGTCGAGGCCGACCGCGGCCGTGAAACAGTACGCCTCCAGACTGTCGACCCACTCATGGGCGGGCGAAGCGTGGGCGGGATGGGCGTTGTTGTCGGGCACGTTCCGATCATCCGCCGGTCAGCACCGTCACCGCGTCCGGAACCTCGTTGGTGATGTGGATCAGCCGCCGGAGATCTCCGTGGGGGGAGGCCGCCAGCAGCGGTTCCAGCAGCGCCATCACCGGGACGGTCCGCGTCCAGTGGTCGCGGTCCAGGAAGACCAACGGCGAAGGCTCGCCGTCCGCGCGGTAGAAGGCCATGGTCGCCGCCTGGAAGATCTCCTGTACGGTGCCCGCGCGGCCGGGGGCGAAGACCACCCCGCCCCGCGCCACCCGCAGCAGGATGTCCTCCCGCAGCGCATTGGAGAAGTACTTCGCGATCGCGCCGGCGAACAGGTTGGCGGGTTCGTGGCCGTAGAGCCATGTGGGGATCGACAGCCCGCTGGCGGCGTCCCGGTCGCGGTGATGCGCGCGCCGTACGTCCAGGGCCGCCCGGGTGTACGGCTCGTGGTCGCGGTAGTTCGGTGCCTGGGCGAGCCGGTCGATCGCGGCGGCCAGCTCGGCCGGGGGCCGGTCCGCCAGGTACGACCCGAGGTTGGCCGCCTCCATGACGCCGGGTCCGCCGCCCGTGACGACCAGGCGCCCGGCGCCGGCCAGCGTGTGAGCGAGGTCGGCGGCGAGCCGGTACGGCGGCGCGCCCCGGGGCACCGCGTGACCACCCATGACGCCGACAAGGTGCTCCGGCCGGCGGGTCAGCAGCAGCGTGGTGAGGGCCCGGTCGATGCCGTGGTCGTGCAGCCGTTGCGCCAGGGCCTCCCGGACGTCGGGCAGCGGACCGCCGCGCGCCCGGAAGTGCCGGTACACCACCGTGTCGTACATCCCCTCGAACCCGCCGGTGTCGAAACCCGCCGCGAGGTCATCCGCGGTGTACAGGCGCGACGGCGTGGTCGGGTACGGGACCTCGGGGAGCACCGGCACCACGCTGCCGCCCCGCTGCACGATGTCGGCCGAGGCGGCGGTGTCGACGAACTGGCACCCGACGAACAGCGCGTCACCGACCTCCACGGCCGTCAGGTCGGGCGGGTCGATGTCGAGCCGCAGGCCCAGCAGGGTCAGCCCGCGCAGGGTGCCTTTGGCCAGGTGGATGTCGAGTTCGGCGCGGGTCTCGATCTCGTGAGGGCTGGCGTCATGGGTCCACGGCTGGCGCGGGTGCATGGGCACGATGGTCATTGGAGCATGTCCCGTTCGGGTGAGTGGACCCGGCCGCGGCCGACTCCTCCGCCGATCACCTGTCGTGATCATCTCTGACGGGATTGAATGGCTGGATGCAGAACCTGCTGCCCGAGCCACCCGCCACGCTGCTACCCGCCGACGCCGCGGCGCACGCGGGCCCGCTGCCGCCGGAGGAGTTGGCAGCCCGCTACCCCACCTCCAGCGCGGCCTGGGCGGCGCTGGCGGAACAGGCGTTGGCCGACCACCGGTTCGTCGTCGCATACGCCTTCGCCCGCACGGGATACCACCGTGGGCTCGACCAGTTGCGGCGTAACGGGTGGAAAGGGCATGGGCCGGTTCCCTGGAGCCACGAGCCCAACCGTGGCTTCCTGCGCAGCCTGCACGCGCTCGCCCGGGCCGCCGACGCGATCGGCGAGGCCGACGAGGCGGCCCGCTGCGCCCAGTTCCTCCGCGACAGCGACCCGGCTGCGGCCGACGCCCTGGCCGGCTGAGAACCGGGAGAAGCCGGCGCGGCGGGAGTCAGTCGGTGCGACGGAAGGTCAGTTGGACACCGATCGCCGCGCAGCCGGCCGCGAGTCCGACGACCGAGACCAGGTACTGGCCGGTCGTCAGGTCCCCTCGGTCCCCCGCCTCCAGGAGCGACATGCCCAGGGGCACCGTCACGATGGCCGACAGCACCGCCGCGATCAGCAGGGCCATCCCGTGGCCCGCGCGCCGGGCGGCGAACCCGACGATCAGTCCGATGATCAGGGGCGGGGCGATGCCCAGAAAGAAGCTCAGAGCGAAGCCGCTCATGCGAAATGTCCCCTCTGCTGATGTTTGCGCGCTGTCGGTAACGTTTTCTACCCGGTGGTTCAGGCTACTGCGATCGCTCGTGGCGTCAAGAGTCGGCCGATCCCCGCTGGGCGCCCGGCGTGGCCTAGAGACCGTCGGCGACAGCGGCCGCCACGCGCAACCAGGCGCGGCGGCTCTCCGGCGACAGCGAGGGGTAGGCGACCGGCGCGCCCGAGTCGAGGTGGCGGTCGTACGGGACCCGCATCACGACGCGGCAGCGCTGCTCGAAGTGGCGCTCGATCACGCGGGGGTTCACGTCCTGGCGATGCGGCGGCAACGTCATCACGGTCACGGCCCGCCGCACCAGTTCACGGCGGCCGGTCTGCTCCAGATGGTCCAGCAGCCGGGCCGCGGTCTCGGCCGAGTCGTTGCGGACGGACATGGTGACCACAAGTTGGTCGGTGGCATCGACGGCCGCCTGCCAGTTGTCCGCGCGCACGTTGTTGCCGGTATCGACGAGGAGAAGCTTGTAGAAGCGCCCCACGACGTCGCGGATGTCCCGGAACGCCGTGGCGGTCAGCATCTCGCCCGCGGCGGCCGCCTCGTCCGAGGCCAGCACGTCGAAGGCCGCGTCGTCCTGTGGCCGCACGTAGCCCGACAGCTCCCCGACGCGCCCGCCCGACCCGGTGAAGCGGTGCAGATCACGCAGCAGGTCCCGCACGGTCCGGCCGTGCAGATCCGTCTGCGCGCGCATGCCGAGCGTTCCCTGGGTCTCGTTGTTGTCCCAGGCGAGCACGAACCCGCCGCGAGTCTGCCCGAACGTGAGGCCGAGCATCAGCGTCGCCACGGTCTTGCCGGCGCCGCCCTTCGGGTTGACCACCGTGATCTGCCGCAGTCCGCCGAACGCGCGCCGCACCGCGGTGACGTCGGCCCAGGTCTGGCGCTCGCGCCGGTTGGGGCGCAAGCGGACCAGGCCGAACGTGCCCCGGCGGGCCGCCGCGCGCATGCCCGTGGTGGCGACCCACTCGCGCGGCCGCACCACCCGTCGCGCCGTGAGGTCGTCCGCCGTTGGAACGGGGTACTGGACTTGCGGTGCCGGCCTTCCACCCCACCCAGCCGCCCGATACTCGACCTCGATAGTCGGGTACCCGTGAACCGACTCGGCGTCTGTGGGTGACGGGTATGTGGGTGGCGGGTACGCGGGCGCCAGCGGCTCCGGTGACACCCAGGGGTCGCCCACAGTGGACCGTAGCGGGACGGTCACCTCGGCGTCGGCCGGCTCGTATCCGTTGCTGGGCAGGTACAGCGGCGCCGGTGGCAGTTGCGGTGGCGCAGCAGGCGGCAACGCCACGTCCGGTCGGTTCACGCGTCGCCCGCTGGTGATCTCCCGCCGGGTCCAGCGCGGCGGCTCGGGCAGACCCTCCCGGGCGGGGGCCGGTGACTGCGGTGGCGGTGACCGGCGGACCGGCGGGCTGCTCCACGGGGAGTGGGGCGGGTACTCAGGCTCCGCCTCATCGTTTGTCTGGTCCACGTCTGGTCACCCCCACCCGTCGCTCCGACAGCGTCGCACAGGAGGGCCACGTGGCGCACCAGTGCGCCGCCGTCCGACTACGCCGTGTAGGTGGCCCACGCCCCCGGTTCGGTCCACCACGAGCGCTTCCGGGTGATCGGCCCGACCACTCCGTCATCCACGGATCGAATGGCGTCGTCATGCGGCGTGATGCTCATCGCGCGGCCCCGGGCCCGGCGTACCTCGACCCGGACGTCGGCGGCGCGGACCAGACGCCGGCGCAGCATCGGCACGGCCACCGCCACCTCGACCAGGCCGTCGTCGCTGGTCGCACCGGTCACCAATGGCAGACCGTCCACATCGGAGGACCCCGCGTTGGCGACCGCGGCCGCCAGCACGATCTCGGATCCGTCGGTGAGGACGGTGTCATCGACCTCGATCCGGGCGCACAGGGGTGCCGGTGTACCCCCGTCGAACCCGCCGAGCAGGATGCCGTGCAGGGTGACCGATCCCTCGGTGCGCAGCAGATCCCAGCGGCGGACCTGGCCGCTGAGTGTCGCTTTGGCGACATCGGTGGCGGCCGTGGGCAGGCCGAGCGCGGCGCACAGCGGTGGGACCGACGGCGCCAGGGGCAGCACGGCCAGCGGCGGCAGGTCGAAGACCGTCCGGTTCGCCGGCAGCCCTTCCGAGCGCCGCGACGGAGGCGGAGCGAGGGCGCGCACCAGCCGCCGTACGACCGCTCGTACCTCGGCGTCGCTCGCGGCCGCAACCACCAGGCGGGCTTCGCCCGCAATGACGGGTTTGACCACCTCGTCGATCGCTGCCTCGGTGTCGGCGGTGACCGCCTCAACGGTGGCCCCGCCGGCCCGCAGCGCGTCGGCGCAGGCGAGCACCGGCACCCGTGCCGGCCCCTCGCTCCCGCAGGCGCACGCGCCGCCGGCGCCGCAGCCGTGGGCAGCGGGGTCGCGGAGCGTCAGGATCACGACGGGCGGCACCGGTAGCTCCTTCCTCGGCTGTCCCGCGGTCAGTTTTTGTTAGCCTGACATCCCGGGAGCCGCGCACCGACGCGACCCCGGCGGGCGACTGACCCGGGCGACGGAGCCCAGCCCCGCAGCGCAGTACCGTCGCGAGCGCCCTGGAGGCGACATGCCAGCGATAGTGCTCATTGGTGCCCAGTGGGGGGACGAGGGCAAGGGCAAGGTCACGGACCTGCTCGGCGAGCGGGTCCAGTACGTCGTGCGCTACCAGGGTGGCAACAACGCCGGCCACACCGTGGTGCTGCCGGACGGCCGCAAGTTCGCCCTGCACCTGCTGCCGTCGGGGGTGCTGACCCCGGGCTGCGTGCCGGTGATCGGCAACGGCGTGGTCGTCGACCCGAAGGTGCTGCTCGCCGAGATCGACGGTCTGACGGCACGGGGCATCTCCTGCGGCAACCTGCTCATCTCGGCCGACGCGCACCTGATCATGCCGCATCACCGGGCGCTGGATCGGGTCGTCGAGCGTTACCTCGGGTCGGCCCGGATCGGCACCACCGGTCGCGGCATCGGTCCGGCCTACGGCGACAAGGTGGCCCGCGTCGGCATCCGCGTGCAGGACCTGCTCGACCCGGGGATCCTGCGGCAGAAGCTCGAGCTCGCGCTGCGGGAGAAGAACCAGACCCTGGTCAAGGTCTACAACCGCAAGGCGATCGACGTGGGCGCGGTCGTCGAGGAGTACCTCGCCTACGCGGAACGCCTGCAACCGTTCATCGCCGACACCCGGCTGGAGTTGGCCCGCGCCCTCGACCGGGGGGCGACCGTCCTGCTGGAGGGGGCGCAGGGCACGCTGCTCGACGTCGACCACGGCTCGTACCCGTTCGTCACGTCGAGCAACCCCACGGCGGGCGGCGCGTGCGTGGGGTCGGGCGTCCCACCCACGCGGATCACCCAGGTCATCGGTGTGGTCAAGGCCTACACCACCCGGGTCGGGGCCGGCCCCTTCCCGACCGAGCTCTTCGACGACAACGGGGCGCATCTGTCGAAGGTCGGCGCCGAGTTCGGGACCACGACCGGCCGCGCGCGCCGCACCGGCTGGTTCGACGCCGTGGTGGCCCGGTATGCGGTTCGGGTGAACGGAATCACCGACCTGGTACTGACGAAGCTCGATGTGCTCTCCGGCCTGGAGCGGGTGCCGATCTGCGTGGCGTACGAGGTGGACGGCGAGCGTTTCGACGAGATGCCGATGACGCAGACCGCGATCCACCACGCGAAGGCGATCTACGAGGACCTGCCCGGCTGGTGGGAGGACATCTCCAAGTGCCGGACGCTCGAGGAGCTGCCCGACAACGCGCGCCGGTACATCGAGCGGATCGCCGAGCTCGCCGGCGCCCGGGTCAGCGTCGTCGGCGTCGGCCCCGGTCGCGACGAGAACGTGATCCTTCATCCCCTCCTCGCCGAGTAGCGCGCGTCATAGCACCGGGATCGCCGTCGTGGCACGCTGATCGCCGTGGGATCGCCACTGCCCGAGGTTCGTGCACTGCCTCTGGCACCGGGCGTCTACCGGTTCCGGGACGCGCGGGGCCGTGCCCTCTACATTGGACGGGCAGCCGAGCTGCGCCGGCGGGTCGCGTCGTACTGGGGGACCCTGCGCGACCGACGGCACCTGCGGCGGATGGTGCCGCGCATCTGCCGGGTCGAGGCGGTGTGGTGCGACAGCGAGCACGAGGCGGCCTGGCTGGAGCGGAACCTGCTCGAGGCGGCTAAGCCGCCGTGGAACCGGACGCAAGGGGTCGAGTCCACTGTCTACATCGGACTGAGCCGTGGTCTGGAGGTGCGGCACGACCCCGGCGGACGGGGTCTGGTGTTCGGTCCGTACCTGGGTGGCGACAAGGTCCGGCTCGCCGTCTCCGGTCTGGAGCGGGCGTTGTCGTTCGCCTACTCCGGAGACCGGCTCGGCGGCTTCGACCGGGACATGGCGCGTGTGCGCCGAGTGCCGGCCGGTTCGCGACCCGAGATCGTCGCGGAGCTGAGCGCCGTCCTCTCTCGGGATCCGGTGGCGGGTGAGCGCGCGCGAGCGGCGCTGATCCTCCGGCGTGAGGCCGCCGCGGCTGCGCTCGCGTTCGAGCTGGCCGCCCGTATCCAGGCCGAGGTGGATGCGCTCGACTGGGTGCTCGCCGAGCAGAAGGTGACCGGCCCAGGCGGTGACGACGCGGTCATCCACGGCTGGGCCGACGGCGTGCTCGTCACGTTCGAGCTGCGGGCCGGTCGGCTGCGGTCGTGGAGCGAGCGCCTGTGCGGCGAGACGGCCGCTCTGGCCCGGCTGGAGGCCACGCCGGAGCGCTGGCGCGCGTTCGCCGACCGCACCGCCGCGCTGGCCGCGAGCATCGCCCTCCGCCGGATGTAAGCAGGCCTTTGCCGACACTCAGCCGCGGTTGCTGGCGACTGCGGGGCTCGCTGGCGCTTGCTCCTCGCGCTCGGCTGCGTACGGCAAGGTGCCCCTCCTGACACGGCGGCGGGTGGCCCGGATCGGCGACATGTGTGCCGGATGTGGGAGTCGGGTGGCTCGGAAACGGCTTGGTTGTGCGGTCACGGTGGGTGAGCGGGGTGGGCGGCCCGGGTGGGGATAGGGCTCGGGGGCGGCGTGGTTGAACCCAACGCACCCGGCGCCTTGGATTAGGCCGTAGGGCCGCCTGGCGGCTCGGAGGCCGAATCCTTGGCGGAACGACCGGGTGTGGGACACCCCGAGCGCCCTGTACGCAGCGTGACCGCGCGGCGGGGCGCGGGTGTCTGACCCGGGATGTAGCGCCCAGCGCTTTCCCCCGACGACGTAGAGGACCTTGTCTGATGACTCGCAAGCTGACCCGTATCCAGGCCGTTTTCGCCGGCGGTGCCTTCGCCCTCGCAAGCATCGGTGGCGCCTCGGCCGCAGCCCTGACCGCCGAGCCCAACACGGCGACGACCGAGCAGGCCGCGGTCGCGCAGGCCCCTGAGACGGTCGCCCAGGCCGTCGAGGCCCCGGCGGCGCCCTCGACCGAGCAGATGCACCCGGTGGGCATCACCGCCGAGCAGAAGCGGTTCACCCCCGACGCCGAGCAGATCACCAACGCCAAGGCGATCGTCGAGGCCGGTAAGG
>JBQGBY010000008.1:0-1687 GCA_052038195.1 Micromonosporaceae bacterium
ACCGCGGACAGGACCGCGTGATCGACCCGGAGGCCGCCCGCGGCCAGCAGGCGCAACACGTCCTGGGTCCGGTCGGAGACCCGCTCCACGCGAACCAGCAACAGATCGCGGAGGGAGTCGGGCAACGCTCCGCCCCGCTGTTCCAGCTCGACGCCGGCGAGTTCCTCGACGAAGAACGGAACGCCGTCACTTCGCCGGTAGACCCGGGCCACCAGGTCGGCCCCCGGCCGCCTGCCGAGGATGCCCTGCAGCTGCTCTCCGACCTCGGAACGGGTCAGCCGGGGCAGGTCGATGCGGCGGACCGATCGCACCCGGTCGAGCTCGGCCAGGAACGGCCGGAGCGGGTGGGTGCGATGGATCTCGTCGGTGCGGAAGGTGCCGATGACGAGCACCCGGGCCGAGCCGAGCGCGCGCGCCACGAACCGGAGCAGGTCGCGAGTCGAGCCGTCGGCCCAGTGCAGGTCTTCCAGCACGAGAACGACGGTGCGTTCCGCGGCTGCCCGCTCCAGCAGAACCGTCACGACCTCGAACAGCCGCCCCCGCGCGTCGTCGGGTGGCCCGGCGGCCACGCCGAGCTCGGGCAGCAGCCCGGCCAGCGCCCCTCTCCCCGGTCCCGCATTCTCCAGGGCGAATTCCGCGCCGAGGTGACCCACGAGATCGCGCATGGCACCGACGACCGGTCCGAACGGCAGACCGTCGCCGCCGATCTCGACGCTCTGGCCGACGATGACCAGGGCACCGGCATCGGCGGCCTCGGTGCTGAACTCGCCGACGAGCCGGGTCTTGCCGATGCCGGCCTCGCCGCCCAGGAGCACCGTCACGGGCTGGCCGCTGCGCGCTGCGGACAGGGCCGAGCGGAGCTGGCCGAGCTCGCCGGCACGGCCGACGATGCCCGGGCTGGACGGCGGAAGGAGCATGGACCCCATGGTGCCACCGGCCACCGTCAGGGTCGGCCCGACGGTGGCCGGCGGTGCCGGGGTCGCGGGCGGAGGGTTCACGCGGCCCGCGGCTGGGCGGTCGAGCCGGTGCGGCCCAGGCGGTGCCACCAGGGCCTCGCGACCGGCCGACCCCTTGGCCGGCGTATCGCCTGGTTGGCCAGGCGAGCCGCCACCGCCTCCGCGCGCAGCTGCGCGAAGCGGTCCTTGGACAGTTCCTGGGCGATGTAGTCATGGGTGAAGCTCATGGCGGGACTCCTCGGACATCTGCTCGTCTCTGACATGTACGAGCGTGGTCCTGAGGCCACCGTCACCACATCGGGCGACTGCCTGATTCTCCCGTGCCCCGCTACCTTAGACGGCCTCTGAGCAGCCGGAATCGACGTCTAAGGTACCCGTACGCCCGACTGGAGATCACGGTGTGACGTCGGATGCTACGGCGGACGTGTCGGGAACGGCAGACTGACGGCATGGTCACGACCAACGCCGCCACCGCCATCGCGGTCCGCGACCTGAAGAAGTCCTACGGAGACACGCGCGCTGTCGACGGCGTCGATCTCGAGGTCGGTACCGGTGAGGTGTTCGCGCTGCTCGGCCCCAACGGGGCCGGCAAGACCACGACGGTCGAGATCCTCGAGGGCTTCCGCCACCGCGACGGTGGCGAAGTGAGCGTCCTCGGGGTCGACCCCGGCCAGCCGAAACCGGACTAGCGCGCACGGATCGGCATCGTTCTGCAGACGACCGGCGGCCAC
>JBQGBY010000009.1:0-3307 GCA_052038195.1 Micromonosporaceae bacterium
CCAGCCGCCTCGGACGTTGCGCGACATGAGGACCTGCCTGCGCAGAAAGTCGATCTTCTCATTGGCAGGAACGATCGGCATGCCGGTGTGGTTCGGAGCGAAGGCTCCTCCCAGGAGCAGGCCGAACAGGCCCATCTGGACACCGAGGAAGGCTGCGGCCTTGCCCGGGGGCAGCACAACGAGCAGCGCAGTGAGGTAGCCACCGATTCTCGCGACGACGAATGCCGCCTCGCACCACCGGTGCTTCAGCGGCTCCCGGCGCAGGATCGTCTGAATGCTCGCCACGTGCAAGGCCAGCCCTTCCAGCAGTAGGAGAGGGAAGAAGTAGTAGCCCTGTCCGCGGCAAAGGCGTGCTGCCAGTCCGCGCCGGCTCTCTGCGACGGCGGGTGTGAACGCGACCGCACCGGGACCAATGTCCGGGTCGTAGCCTTCTTTGTTCGGGTTGGCGTGGTGTCGGTTGTGCTTGGTCATCCACCAGCCATAGCTCAACCCGGTGAAGAACCCCGACATCACCCGCGCCGTCCATTCGTTCCAGCGATGGGACGCGAAGATCTGGCGGTGTGCTCCGTCGTGGCCCAGGAAACCGAACTGGGTGAGCACAACGGCCAGCAGTGCGGCCAGCACGAGTTGAAACCAGGAGTTGCCCAGAAAGGCGAACGCAACCCAGATCCCAGCGAACACGACCACAGTTCCGATGATCTTGGACCAGTAGTATGCGTAGCATCGCTTGAGCAGTCCCGACTCCTGGATGTGACCGGACAGCTCGGCGTACGTGGTGACGTACCGATCACGCCTGGATGGGCCCGAACGCCTGGAAGGGGCGTCCGGGCCTGATCCTGCGACGTTATCCGCCTGGGTGTCTGCCGTCATTGCGGCTACCGTCCTCTACGTCGATGGGACCGCCGCCGCGGGCCATGCATCCCCTGTTGTCAAGCGCAACCAACTCTTGGTACCCGCCCTGCGAACCGGAAAACCAGCCGGCTGCACACACCACGGAGAGGGAAGCCGAAGCTGCTCCGTCGATCGGCTGGGCTGTTTCCCAGTCACACGGTCGAACGCCCGCACAGCACGTGAACCCGGTTCCCCTACCGGGCCGGTCGGGAACGCATGGCGATCACCGCCAGCGACACGACGGCGACCGGACCCGCCAGAGCCAACGGCAGTGACGGCGACACCGGCACGGCCGCCACGACCAGCGCGAGCGCGCCGGCGCCGAGCCCCGCGGCGACCGGCACCGCCAGGGCTTCGGCCCAGCCCAGCGCCAGCCTCGTGGAACCGTCGATGCGCTCGATGAACTCGGCAAGGTCCAGCGCGAGCAGGTAGACGAGCATGAGGACGCCGAGAACGGTGGCGGCTCCCAGCGGCAGGCCGGACACGCCGGCCCGCAGGATGATCGCGACGAGCGCGGCCACCAGCGCCACTGAGCTGGCCCAGCGAAGTGCCGGGTGCACCGCGACCACGACCCCGCAAGCCGCGATCCAGACCCACAGTCGCGCGTCAGCTGGAACGTGGATGCCGGCCAGGACGACCACGCCGGCTCCCGGCAGGGCCGCGAGCAGACCCGCGAGCAGCGGGTTCACCGCACGCCTCCGGCGAGCTGGGGATTCAGCCGGACCGAGATCCGGTCGAGCACGCCGATCGCGTCGTCGTCCGGCCCCCAGGGCACGACGGTGATGCCGATCGCCGCGAGCTCATGCCGCAGCGCACCTCGTTCCAGCCGCCACAGGCGCACGGCCTCCGGACCCGCCCGGGTCCCGGGAGGGGGATCCGGCTCGGCGCGCAGCACGTCGACGACGACGGTCGGGTGTCCGCGTTCGCGCAGGTCGCGGAGGATCTCCGTGACGGCCGGGTCCAGCAACGGGCTGAACGCTACGACCAGGGCACCGGGAGGCAGCGCCCGGCGCGGCAGCCGGGCCAGGTCCGGTACGACGTAGGAGTCGTCCACCCGTACGTCCAGCACCGTCTCGACGACCCGGTGCACCTGGCGGGAGCCCGTACCCGGCGGCAACCACCGCACGATCCCGCCAAGCGCCACCACCCCGACCCGGTCTCCGGCGGCCAGGTAGGTCTGAGCGGCTCCGGCAGCGCCGCGGACGGCGAGGTCGAGAGTGCCGGCCACGTCCGTCGTCGCGTCGATGACCATGACGGCATCCGCCGCGCGTTCGACCGCGTGCCGGGTGAGGTGCAGGCGCCCTCGGCGTGCCGTCGCGGGCCAGTGGATCCGGCGGACCGCGTCGCCGGGTTGGTAGGGCCGCACGCCGGCGAACTCGACGCCGGCGCCCTCGGTGCGACCGGCATGCAGCCCGAGGCGCTGAACCAGGCGGGGCGGTAGCGGGAGGTGTCGGGCCGAGGCCGGGGGCGGGTGGACGTCGACCCGGCCGACGGTCACCTCGCCGGTCGCCACGTCGAGACGCGACGGACCCCAGGCCGTCAGCCGGACCGGGCCGAGACTGCGCCGACCCCACCGGGTCGGCCGGACCGGCCACAGTGCGGCAGCCTGACGATGTCCGGCCGTCGCGACTGCGCCGGATCCGTCCCAGGCGGTGGACGGCAGCATGAGCTCGGCACGCACACCGCCACGGGCCGGTCCGGGGTCGATGCTGACGTGCACGTCGACCGTGTCGCCTTCGACGTACCGGTCCCCTGGCGTCGTCGCCGTGACGGTGAGAGCGCCCGGTCGGCCGCGGCGCCCGGCCGCCAGCAACGCCAGCGACGGGACGGCGACGACGACCAGCTCCGGGCGGCCCAGGATCAGGCCGGCGGCCGCGGCCAGCGCACCCACGGTCGCCAGCCGGCCGGCCAACCGCGAAGGCCGCCACCTCAGCGGGACCCGAACGTCGGTCACGGTGGGCCGGGCCGGGTCGGCGGCGTCGGCACGGTGCCCAGGATCTCGGCGACCACGTCGTCGCCGGAGATCCGCCGCACCCACAGTTCGGGACGCAGCACGAGCCGATGCCCGAGCGCGGGAACCGCCACGCGCTTGGCGTCGTCGGGTGTCATGTAGTCACGACCGTCGAGCACCGCCTGTCCGCGGGCCAGCGCCAGGATCGCCAGCCCGCCCCGCGGGCTCGCACCGACCAGCACCTGGGCGTGGTCACGGGTGGCGCCGACCAGCCGCACCACGTAGTCGAGCAGGTCACCATCGACCTCGACGTCCTCCAGCGAACGCATCATGGCGAGCAGGTCGGACGCCTCGCCGATCGGCCGCAGCTCGACCTCTGGCGCCTTCCGGTCCAACCGTCGACGCAGCATCGCGCCCTCGTCCGGCGGCGTCAGGTAGCCGATCCGCACCCGCATCACGAAGCGG
>JBQGBY010000010.1:0-31468 GCA_052038195.1 Micromonosporaceae bacterium
GGGGGGGGGGGGGGGGGGGGGGGGTGTTACCCCCGGCGCGGGCGGGGGGGGGGGGGGGGTGGGGGGCCCTGCAGTACCTCGTCGAAGCAGACCTCACGCTGCCCGATGGACTGCGCCGAACCGCGCTGCGGGGCCGGTCGCAGGGCCGGCCGACGGATCGGTCCGATCCCGGTGACGCGCAGATTCACCCACTCGACCTGCTGCTCCGGCCGGTCCCGGAAGCAGTAGCCGTACAGGCGCTCATGCCCGTCGTGGAACGCCGCCACCGCCGCGTCGGCCACCCTGTCGTCGAACGGCCCGTCCCGCAGCGGCACGCGGACCTCGAAGGCCTGCCCGAAGTAGCGCAGGTCCGCGCTGAGCGCGTAGTGCTGCGCCGCGGGCTCGAACCCCTCGCTCGCCAGCGACTCCATGGCCCGCGCCCTGAGTGTGTCCAGAATGGACTGTACGGCGGCGTGGTCCAGCAGCGTGTGGCGGGACACGTGCGTACGCACCTGGTCCACCCGCACGTCCACCGTCAGCAGCCCGAACGCGGAGAGGTTGCCGGGGTCGCGCGGCACCACCCCGACGGGGACACCCACGATGTCGATGAGCCGGCACAGCAGCAGCGAGCCGGAGCCGCCGAACGTGGTCAGCGCGAAGTCGCGCGCATCAAGTCCACGTTGGACGGTCACCTGGCGCAGGGCGTTGGCCTGGTTCCACGCCGAGATCTCGAGGATGCCGGCCGCGGCGGCGGTCGGGGTCAGCCCCAGCTTCTTGGCCAGCGACCCGATCCCCGCCTGGGCGGCCTCGACCGACAGCGGCACCTCCCCCGCCAGCAGGTGCGGCGGGATCCGGCCCAGCACGAGGTGCGCGTCGGTGACGGTGGGCTCGGTGCCACCCCGGCCATAGCAGATCGGCCCCGGGTCGGCACCGGCCGAGCGTGGCCCGACCTTGAGCGCGCCCTCGGGGGCGAGCCACGCCACCGACCCGCCGCCGGCGCCGACCGTGACGATATCGATCATCGGCACCTTGCACGGGTACGCGCCGACCGTGCCCTCGGTCGTCAGCGCCGGTTCGCCGTGGCGCACCACACTCACGTCCGTCGACGTACCACCGCCGTCCAGGGTGAGCACCCGGTCGTACCCCGCCGCCCGCGTCACCACCGCCGCGCCCAGGGCACCCGCCGCCGGTCCAGAAAGGACAGTCGTGACCGGCTGATGCACCACCTCGTCGGCCGAGAGCACACCACCGTTGGACTTCATGATGTGGAAGGGAACCGGGCGCCCCGCGTAGGCGGTGAGCTCCCGGCGCAGCCGCGCGACGTAGGCGCCCACCCGCACCTTGACCGCCGCGTCGACCAGCGTCGTCATGGCCCGCTCGTACTCGCGGTACTCCGACAGGACCTCGTGCGAGAGTGAGACGACCGCGTCCGGGTGCTCATCGCCGAGGATCTCCCGCATCCGGACCTCGTGGGCCGGGTTGGCGTAGGCATGCAGGAGGCACACGCCGACCGCGCGGACCCCGGCCCGTCGCAGCGATGCCGCGGCCGTACGCGCGGTGCCCTCGTCGAACGGCCGGATCTCCAGCCCTCGATGGTCGAGGCGCCCGGCGACGGTGCGGACCAGGTCGGCCGGCACGATCCGGGGCGGCTTGACCCAGAAGTAGCTGTTGCCGTAGCCGTCGGGCACACTCTGCCGGGCGATCTCCAGCAGGTGCTCGAACCCTTCGGTGGTGACGAACCCGAGACTGGTGACGTCACCGGTCAGCAGCTGGTTGGTGGCGACCGTCGTGCCGTGGCTGACCGAGGCGAGGTCGGCCGGGCCGGCGCCCAGCGCAGTCAGCGCCTTGCGGATGCCGGTGAGGAACCCCTCGGCTGGGTCGTCGGGGGTCGAAGGGGTCTTGACCGCGACCAGCTCCCCGGAGTCCTCGTCGACGGCGACGACATCCGTGAAGGTGCCGCCGGTGTCGACCCCGACCCGGACCCGCCTGCCGCCGTCCATCCGATCATGATGGCCGGGCCCGACCCCGGATGGGACGGCAAACCCTGACGACCCCACCACAGCGCGATCGGCGTGTCGCGCTGCACTCGACGTCCGACCACATGGCGTGCTCGACGACAGCGGGTGCCGGTGCGCCGAGCCGCGCTTCCGGCGGCCAGGCGCCGCTACCTGGAGGGACTCATGAAGAGGAGCAACACCGGGCTGCTGGCAGAGTTCGCCAACAAGCACCTCGACGAAGGCCACGCTAAGGGCTTGGCTGATGCCGTGCTCGCGCTGCTCGACGACCGGAAGGTGCAGCTCAGCGCCGACACGCGCAGCCGGATCGCCGAGTGCCGCGACGAGACCCAGCTCCTCGCGTGGCTGCTCCGAGCCGCCAGTGCGGCCACGGCCGAGGGGCTCTTCGCGTAGGCGCGTCGGCAGGGGCAGTGGGCTACCGGTAGCGGGCCGGGCGTCCTAGGGTGCGAGCCATGGAACCCCTGGCCGTCTGTTTGTGGATCTTCGCCGGAGCGAGTGTCGTCACGTGGCTGCTGTCGGTGGTGACCCGGGAGTACTCGTGGACCGACCGGATCTGGTCGATCATCCCGATCGCGTACGTCGCGGTCTTCGCGGCCGCCTCCGACGGCAACACCCGACTCGTCGTGATGGCCATCCTGGTCGGGCTGTGGGGCGCCCGGCTCACGTTCAACTTCGTGCGAAAGGGCGGGTTCGCGCCGGGTGGTGAGGACTACCGGTGGGCGGTGGTGCGGGCTCGCATGAAGCCCTGGCAGTACCAGGCGTTCAACATTCTCTTCATTTCCATCTACCAGAACCTGCTCCTGCTGCTGATCTGCCTCCCGGCCTACACGGCTTACCGGCACCCGACACCGTTCGGGATCCTTGACGTGCTGGCGGCCGTCGCCTTCCTGGCCTTCCTGGCCGGCGAGACGATCGCCGACCAGCAGCAGTGGACGTTCCACCGCGGGAAGGCCGCGGTGACCGCCGCCGGTGGCACGCCGCCGCAGCGGTTCCTGACCACCGGGCTGTTCCGCTACTCCCGGCACCCGAACTTCTTCTTCGAGCAGGCCCAGTGGTGGGTCATCGCCCTGTTCGGCGCCATCGCGGCCGGTTCGCTGCTGCAGTGGACGTTCCTCGGGGCCATCCTGCTGACTCTGCTGTTCCTGGGGTCGACGGCACTCACTGAGAGCATCACGCGGTCGAAGTACCCCGAGTACGCCGAGTACCAGCGCACCACGTCGGCGCAGATCCCGTGGTTCCCGTCGCGGAGCCCGGCCCCGACGGAAGCCCCCCGAGCGCCGTGACCTCCGCCCCCACCGAAGTGTCACCAGGGCGGAGCACAATCACCGCGTGACCAATATCCTTCCCCGTAGCTCGCCCGCCGCCGAGGGCCTCGACGCCAAGGCCGTGCGGCTGCTGGTCGACCGGTTCGACGACCTGGACTGCATCCACAGCTTCGTGCTGGTGCGCAACGGCTCGGTCATTGCCGAGGGTTCGTGGGCGCCGAACACGGCCGACCGGCCGCACGAGATGTTCTCGGTCAGCAAGAGCTTCACCGCCACCGCCGTCGGCCTGGCCATCGACGAAGGGCTGTTCGGGCTCGACGACCGGGTAGTGGACCTCCTGGCCTCCGACGCGCCCGCCGAGCCGTCCGCCAACCTCGCGGCGATGCGGGTGCGACACCTGCTGACCATGACCACCGGCCACGCGGCGGACAGCCTCGGGCACGACGGAGTATCACGCGTCGGCATGGCGCGTACGATCCTGGCGCTGCCGGTCGAGCACGAACCCGGCACCCGGTTCGTCTACAACACCGGAGCCACCTACCTGGCCGGCCTGATCGTGCAGCGGCTCACCGGGCAGCGGCTGCTCGACTACCTGCGCCCACGGCTGTTCGACCCGCTGGGCATCACCACCGCCACCTGGGAGCAGGACGCGGACGGGTTCGACGCCGGCGGGTTCGGCCTGAGCATCACCATCGAGGAGCTGGCCGCGTTCGGGCAGCTCTACCTGCAGCGCGGGCAGTGGCGTGACCGAGTGCTCGTGCCGGCAGCGTGGGTCGACGCCGCGACCGCCGCGCAGGTGCCCAACGGCCCGCACGAGTCGCCGGAGTGGGAGCAGGGGTACGGCTACCAGTTCTGGCGCTGCCGGCACGGGGCCTACCGGGCCGACGGCGCGTTCGGCCAGTTCGCGATCGTGTGGCCCGAGCACCAGCTCGTCCTCGCCATCACGGCCGGCACGGCGAACATGCAGTCGATCCTGGACGCGGTCTGGGACACGCTGCTGCCTGGGCTCACCGCAGGCCGTACGGCCGGTGGTGCCGTGGTGGAGGAGGCGGTCGTCGACACCTCGGGTCTGTGGCTGCGCCCACCCGTGGGTGCGCCGTCGTCGCCTGGCGAGGCGTCGATCCGCGACATCAGCCACCGGCTCGAGGCGAAGGATGGCGGCACCGTCGGGTCCCTCAGGCTGACCCGGGACGCCCAGGGCCGCATCGTGCTTCAGATGCACGTCCTCGGCCATGACAACTCGATCGTCTTCGGGTTCGGCGAGTGGGTGCCCGGTGTCAGTAATTACCGCGGTGAACCCGCCGAGGTCGCCAGCGCCGCGGCGTGGACCGACGAGTCGACCCTCGTCGCCCGGATGGTCGCCGTCGGGACACCGTTCGTCAGCACCGTGACCCTGCGCCTCGCCGACGGTCGCATCGGCGTCACCCTGGACCTGAACGTCTTCTTCGGCCCGACCCGTCTGGTCGACGCCACCGCCGTCCCCGTGGCCTGACAACCTCCGTCTCGGCGGTCGCCCCGGGCCGCCGGGCCGGGGTCAATGCGGGAAAGGGGTCTTGGCCGGGGCTGCGAGCTCGTCGAGGTGGCCGCGGATGAAGTCGAGGTTGCGGTCGGCGAGGTGGTCGAACCGCTGGGAAATGTTCGACCCCGGGGTGAGCGAGCGCAGCGCGGTGGTCGGATCGAGCCGGGCACTGACCCAGCCCTCGTGCGAGGCGGCCCGCGCGACCACCTCGGCGACCGGCGTGACGATCATCGAGTTTCCAAAGTAGACACTGCCGCCCGGGTCGACGCCCGTGGCGTTCGCGCCGATGACGTAGACGTGGTTGTCGTACGCTCGCGCCCGGTTGGTGAGCTCCCAGATGTCCGCGCTTCGCAGCAGAGCCGACGGGCGGCAGATGACCTCGGCCCCCCGGATCGCGCACACCCGCGCCAGCTCCGGGTAGTCCCCGTCGAAGCAGATCATGAGCCCGATCGAGCCCAGCGGGGTCCGCACGACGGTGGCGCCGTCACCCGGCGTGACCCATCCCCCGCTGGCCACGCTCTCGCCACTGAACAGATGGGTCTTGCGATAGGCGCCGAGCACCTCACCCGTCGGCCCGATCACGGCGGCGGTGTTGTGGACGGTGCCCGGTTCGGCGCCACGCTCGTATGTCCCGAAGACGACGTGCACGCCCAGCCGCGCCGCCGCCCGGTGCAGGGGAGCCGTCACCTCACCAGGCACCGTGTCGACCAGCTCCCACAGCTCGTCGGCCGACACGCCGGTGGTGAACCCGGTCGACGCCGTCTCCGGCAGCACCACGAGCTCCGCCCCGGTCGCCTCGACACACTGCTCCACCATGGACACGCACTTGTCCACATTGGATCGAATGCTCTCGACGGTGAGCGGCCCTGGCATCGGCGCCACCTGCACCGCGGCCGCCGTGAACGTCCGCATGGCCACCCCCTCATCTGCGGTCATGATCCACTTGATCTAGGGATTCGCATGGTGCTTGGAGATCAACTCACCATGCGAAGTCCTAGATCAACCCGATCTTGGGGACTTGGCTACCAGCCTGCCACGAGTGCCCCGATAAGGACACCGAGCAGCGCGATCACGGCCCCGAACGACGCGGCGAAGATCAGCTCCCGCACCCGCTGGCGGCTCGGATCGGGGGCCGGCGCCGGCCGGGTCCAGACCGCCCGCTCCTCGCCGGCGGGTGCCGGGGCAATGTCGGCAAGGGCACCTTCGTCCACACCAGCTGTTACATCGACACCCGCACCGGCACCGGCGGTGACATCCGCGCCGGCACTGGCGGTAACACCCACCCCCGCGACGGGCACCAGGGCGGAGCTCAGCTCCCGGTCGACCGCGGCGAAGAACTCGCCGGCGGTGCGGCGGGCGACCCCGGCGAGCATCCGCTGGCCGACGCCGCCGATCACCCCGCCGACGGTGGCGTCGGCGGCGTAGTGCACGAGCGTCTCCCCCGACGGGCTGGCGACGAGACGCACGTGGGCCACGGCGTCGACCGTCCCCGGCACCCCGGCCCCCGAGGCGTGCAGGATGAACGAGTCCGGGGCGGACTGGTCGGTCAGGCGCACGCCGCCGTCGAAGAGCCCCTTGATCGAGCCGACGCCCACCGACATCGTGGCCTGATACGCGTCCGGACCGACCAGCTCGAGGCGCTGGCACCCGGGCAGTGTGCGGACGAGGATCGCGGGATCGGTCAGCGCCGCGTAGACATCGTGCACCGGGTGGCCGATGGTGGCTGATCCGGACAGCTTCATCAGGACTCCTCGGAGGTACGACGCAGACCGATGGGTTCTCCGGCCGCGTGCCGGCGGCGCAGGTCGAACAGTTCGGACGGCGAGATGGGCATCCGGTCGATGCGGATCCCCTCGGCATCCTCGATGGCCGAGGCCAGCACCGCGTGCGCCGCGATGACCCCGGCCTCGCCGACCCCCTTGACCCCCAGCGGGTTCAGCGGCGACGGCGACGTCACGTGGTCGATCTCGACGGCGGGCACCTCGGAGGCGTACGGCATCAGGAAGTCCATGAAGGAGGCGTTGACGAGCTGGCCCGACTCGTCGTAGACGATGCGTTCGTAGAGTGCGCCGCCCACGCCCTGGGCCACGCCGCCGTGCACCTGACCCTCCACGATCATGGGGTTGATGATGGTGCCACAGTCGTGGACCACGCAGTAGCGCAGGACTCGGATCTCCGCCGTCTCGGGGTCCGTCTCGACCACGGCGGCGTGCACGCCGTTGGCGAAGGTCGATCGGATCGGCGAGTACCAGCCGGTCGCCTCCAACCCCGGCTCCTCCCCGTCCGGGACCGGTGGTCCGTCACCGACCGGCATCGCGCCCTGCTTGCTGGCTCGCTCCGCCCGCTGCGCGAACTGGGTCGCGCGCTTGGCCTCTTCGTCAAAGGCGTACCGGAGCGGGTTCGACAGGACCGCCACCGTCGCCAAGGGGATCGACGGTCCGTCGTCCGGAGGGAAGCCGCGCACGACCACCACACCGTCCACGATGGACAGTTCGTCGGCGGAGGCACCCAGTGCCGTGGCGGCGATCCGCAGCGCCTTCGCCCGCACCTTGCGGGCCGCCGCCGCGACTGCGTTGCCGGACATCACGGCGGCCCGCGACGCGAACGTGCCCACGCCGTACTTGAACCGGCGCGTGTCGCCCGTCGTCACCGTGACCCGGTCGACCGGCACCCCGAGCTCCGACGCGGCGATCTGCGCGAAGACCGTCTCGTGCCCCTGCCCCTGCGTGGTCAGGCCCGTGGAGACGACCACAGCTCCGGTGGTCTCCACCCGTAGGTGGGCGCCCTCGTAGGGCCCCACGCCGGTTCCCTCCACGTAGGCCGCGACCCCGATCCCGACCCGCCGACCCTCGGCCCGGGCGGCGTCGCGAAAGGCTGAGAACTCGTGCCAGGACACCAGGTCCAGCGCCTTGCGCAGCGACAGCGGGAAGTCACCGGTGTCGTAGATGAGCGGTCGCCCGTCCTGGAAGATCAGCCCCTGGTCGTAGGGCAGCTCGGACGGCTGGATCATGTTGGCCAGGCGCACGACCGACCGGTCGAGTCCACAGTGGTCCGCAACGGCGTCCATGACCCGCTCCATCACGAAGCACCCGTGGACCCGACCGGCACCCCGGTACGGCGTGACCGTCACCGTGTTCGTGTACAGGGAGTGGAACTCGACCCGGTAGGCGCCGAGCTTGTACGGTCCGAGCAGCTGGGTCGACGAGATGATCGGCACGATGATGCCGTACGGCGTGTAGGCCCCGTTGTCGTGCCGGAACCGTACGTCCAGGCCCAGGATCCGCCCGTCGTCGTCGAACCCCACGCGCACCGTGTGGTCCTGGCCCCGTTCGTGCGTCGCGGAGATGAAGTGCTCGCGCCGGTCCTCGGTCCACTTGACCTCGCGCTTGAGCCGGATGGCCGCCCACGGGACGAGGACCTCCTCCGGCCACGGATGCATGATCTTCACACCGAAGCCGCCGCCGACATCCGGGGTGACGACCTCGACCCGGTCCACGGGCAGGTTCAGCTTCGCGGCCAGTGCAAACCGTACGGACGTCGACGTCTGCGTCGAGCTGTACACCCGCAGCGACCGGTCGTCGGTGTCCCACCGCGCATAGACGCCCTTGCCCTCCAACGGCATCGACGCCGAACGCTCCACATGCAGCTGTAGCTCCAAGCGACGGGGCGCGGCATCGATCGCGCCCGGCGCATCGCCGACCTCCTGCACCATGTGGGCCGACACGTTGTCGGCGACATCGTCGTGGACCGCGTGCCCGGCGGCGAACGCCTCGTCGAGCCCGACGACAGCGGGCAGGGGTTCCCACTCCACGTGGATCCGTTCGACCGCGTCCTCGGCGATGTACCGGTCGGTCGCCACGACCATGGCCACCGCCTCGCCGACATGCTTCACGATGTCGCGGGCGAGCGCGTACCCGGTCTTCGGCGCGTGCAGCGCCGGGTGGGGAATCAACAGCGGCAGCGGCTCCGCGACGCGCCCGTCGAGGTCCTCATAGGTGTAGATCGCAATAATGCCCTCGACCTCGAGCGCGTCATGTACGTCGATGTCGACGATGCGCGCGTGAGCGTGTGGGCTGCGCAGGAACGCCGCCGCGAGCGCTTGGTGCCCGAGGTCGTCGAGGTACCGCCCGTCACCGGCGGCCAACCGCAGGTCCTCCTTGCGCAGGATCGGTTGGCCGAACGGGCCGGGAGCCTCGACGCCGGCCGGTGCCGTGGGTGTCCCGGGTTCGACCGGGCGCACCGGGGCGATCGTCATGCGTCACCGTCCACTGTGGTTCGCATCAGCTCGGCCGCCCGCAGCACTGACTTCACGATGTTCTGGTAACCGGTGCAGCGGCACAAGTTGCCACCGATCGCCTCGCGCGCATCGGCCGCGGACGGGTCCGGGTTCTCGGCGAGGAACGCGGTCACCGTGGTGACGAAGCCGGGCGTACAGAAGCCGCACTGCAGGCCGTGGCACTCCATGAACGCCCGCTGCACCGGGCCGAGCCCGCCGTCCGCGGCGCGGCATCCCTCCATGGTGACCAGGGACTGACCGTCCACAGTGACCGCCAGCAGCAGGCACGACCGCACCGGCTCGCCATCGAGCAGCACCGTGCAGGCGCCACAGACACCGTGCTCGCAGCCCACATGGGTGCCGGTGAGGCCCAGGTCGTGGCGCAGGCAGTCGGCGAGCAGCCGCCGCGCCGGCACCCGCACCTGGTGCGGCACTCCGTTGACCCGCAGCGTCACGTCGTGAAGCTCCTCGGCCGAGCCTGCGCGCCCGGCGGGACCATCGTCAGACACCAGCGGCCTCCCGCGCCCGGGTCAGGGCCAGCGCCCCGGCCCGCCGGGTGAGCACCCCGACGAGGTGGCGGCGGTAGTCGGCCGTGGCATGGATGTCGTCGTCGGGGTCCACATGCGACTGTGCCAGGGTTGCGGCCGGTACCCAGTCCACGGTGCCGGAACGCTCTGGCCGCGGGGCCGTGCCGGAATGCTCTGGCCGCGGAGCCGGAGAACCCGCCACCGCCTCGGTGAGGTCCACCAGCGCCGGGGTCGGCCCCACGGAGAGGTACGCGGCCCGGGCCGAGGCGATGAGCCCGTCGGCGTCCAGCGTGACCGTCAGCGCCACCCCGGCCAGCGCGTAGTCGCCGGCCCGGCGGGACACCTCGACGAAGGCGCTGCCGGTGCGCGGCGGCGGTCGGCGGAACGTCGCCGCCACCGCGAGCTCTCCCGGACGGACCGCGGACTCCAACGGGCCGAGGAAGAACTCCGCCGCCGGCACGGTACGGGTGCCCGCCGCCGAGGCGATCTCCACGGCACCGTCGCAGAGCAGCAGCACGGCCGGCATCTCCGCCGCCGGGTCGGCGTGGACCAGGCTGCCCACGGTCGTGCCCCGGTTGCGGATCGTCGCGTGCGCCACGGCCCGGGTCGCCTCCGCCAACAGGGGCTGCGCGGCCGCCGGCCCGCTCCCGCCGGTGAGCCGGGCGTGTCGTACGAGGGCCCCCACCCGTACGGCCTCGCCATCGGCCTCGAGCCGGCCCAGCTCAGCACCCAGCCGGTTGATGTCCACGAGGACGTGCGGGGCGGCCAGGCGCATGTTGAGCAGTGGGACGAGGCTCTGGCCGCCGGCGAGCACCTTGGCGTCGGGACCGAGTTCGCCGAGCACGGTGAGCGCCTCGGCCACGGTGGCCGGCCGCTCGTACCCGAAGCTCGGTGGCTTCACCACACCCCCTCTCCTTCGCCCCGCGGTTCGGCTCGCAAAATCGCCGAAGCGACAGGAAGGGAACATCATGCCCTGACGAAGGGTGACGAGCGCAAGAGGTAAGCGATTCCGTGCCCTCCACCCCCCACCCAGCCACCCGAAAACGCAGACCCGCTCCGCCCTCCCCCTAGGCGCTGGTCATGTGGCGGACCCGCAGCGCGAGCGCCAGGTCGAGCCGAAGCGCCGGTCGGGTGGTGAACGGCCCGACGATGCGTTCGAGCTTCTCGATCCGGTACCGCAGGGTGTTGTAGTGGAAATGCAGCCGCCGCGCCGACTCGGCGACGTTCCCGTTGGTGTCCAGGAGGGTCTCCAGGGTGTGGCGCAGGTCCGCCGCCTCCGCGGTGTCGTCGTTGAGCTCGCCCAGGACGTCGGCCACGAAGCCCCGCAGCTCGGCGCCGTCAGGGACGAGGGCGAGCAGCCGGTACGCCCCGAGCTGGTCGAATGTGGAGCGTGCGCCCGATCCCTGCAACCGCCGCCCGATCCGCACGGCCGTGCGGGCCTGCTCGTAGGCGCGGGGCAGATCGGCCGGTCCCGGCACGACCCGGGAGAGCCCGAGCGAGAACGAGAGCCGGCCACCACCCCGGTCGCCGGCCACCTGCCGGTCGAGCTCCGTCAGGAGCGCCGCGAGGTCGGCTCCCTCGGGCGCGCCGAGGAGCACCACCACCTCCGTGTGGAAGCTCGCCACCGGTGCACCCGGGTCCCGGACCCGCAGGACCGTCTGCCACGCCGCGGCGAACCGCTCCTGCACCGGACGAAGCTCCAGACCGGACAGCGATGCGGGTACCTGACCGGGATCGAGCTCCGCGACCGCCACGACCATGGGCCGGTCCACGTCCCAGCCGAGGCCGGAAGCGTGGTGGACCGCCTGGGCCAGGTTCGGCACCCGGCCGGTGACCAGGTCACGCAGGAAGTCGGCCCGGTACTTGTCCTCGACGGCCGCCACGGCCAGACCCTTGGTGACGGCGAGGGCGGCCACGGTGGCCGCCCGTTCCAGGCAGTACCGGTCGGCATCGGTCACCGGACCGCCCGAGAAGGCGACGATGCGACCGTGGTCGACCCGCCCCGCCACGATCGGCACCACGGCGCAGTGGCTGGTCGTGTCCAGGTCTTCGCGCGCCTCCACCCGGAACCGCCCGGACCGGTCGAAGTACGAGGAATCCAGCGCCTGCCACGACTCGACCTCGTCGCCCGCCCGGGCCAGGACCCGCCCGTCCGGGGTCGTGATGAAGACCGGCCCCCGCAGGATGGCGGCGAGCTCAACCGCGAGGTCGTCGAGGCCGCCGCCCTCGAGCACGACCGAGACCAGGGCTCGGTGCACCTCCTCGCTGCGGGCGGCGAGCGCGGCCTGCCGGTTCAGCAGGGTGCCGATCACCTCGTTGAGCACGTCGTCGAAGCCGACCTCCTGCGGAAACTCGATGACCGGGAAGCCGCGACGGTCGGCCTCCGCGAGCATCTGGGCCGGGATCTTATCGAGGTACCTATGTGGCTTGATGGCGATGGCCGCCAGGCCGCGGTCGTCCAGTTCGCCGACCAGGCGCACGAGGGCGGCCGGGTCGTCGCGCAGGGGATAGCCCGTCGTGAGCAGCAGCTCATGCGGCTTTACCCACGGCAGGATGTCGGGCACCTCCATGACGTTCAGGCGGGACACGACGCGGTCCAAACCGGCGCCGCCGGCCAGCACGCGCGCCCGCTCCAGGCACGGCGCGGCGAGCACCTCGCGCACCGCGAGCCCCATCTGCGCCCGCTCGGACGATCGCGGTCGGCCCGCAAGCGTCGCCTCTGAACCTGCGGTTCGGGGCGCAAGCGTCGCCTCAGGGCCCGGGGTTCGGCCCGCAAGTATCGCGTCTGAGCCCGGGGTTCGGCCCGCGAGCATCGCCTCAGGGCCCGATGTTCGGCTCGCAAGCATCGCCTCAGGGCCCGATGTTCGGCTCGCAAGCATCGCCGAAGAAGTAGCCGGGTTGTCGGCAACTCTCTCCATCCCGACAGATTAGGGCCACCCCATAGCGTGAGTCCAACGCAAGCGGAGGTGACGGGTGGCTGGGTGGGAGAGGAGGGCAGACACGTCGTTATGGTGGGGCGTCCATTCCCGGTGGCAGCGTCGTCAGCGGTCGAACTGGTTCTCGTCGGCCCGGCCCGGCCGGCGACGGTGATCGCCGCGACCCCTCACGCGATCTATCTCGAGACCGCCGATCCCGACCCGACGATGCTCTGCCTCGCGTCGGCCGAGGCGGTCCGGGTGCCCTGCGCCCTGGTGCTCGACGCGAAGGCTTTTCCCCCGGTGGTACCGGTCGGGACGATGGCCCGCGTCGGCGGCGGCCAGCTCGCCATCGACGCCGGCGATACCCCGCCGTACCGGGTCAGCCGCTGGTGGCGCCCGCCCCGGCCGCGCGGCCTCGGTGCGGTTCCGCCGGGCCGGTTGGCCGCGGCCGTACGGTGGCTGACCGGCCGGGTCGCGGACCCGCTCGACCTCGGTGGTCGCACCGCCGTGGCTGAACTCGTCGAGGCGCTCGCGGCGGGCCAGGCGCCGGATGTGCCGGTGTCGCGCCTGCTCGGCCGCGGGCCCGGGCTCACCCCGACCGGCGACGATGTCCTCGCCGGCGCGTTGGTGACTCTGCACGCACTGGGTTCGCCCGCGTGGGCCTCGCTGTCCCAGACCGTACGCGCGCAGGCGCCCGGCGCCACGACGACCGTGTCCGCGGCCCTCCTGCGCCACGCCGCGGACGGCGCCTGCATCCCCCAGCTCGCCGACCTGCTGGTGGCGGTCGGCGGCGGCACCCGGGTCGACTCCGGTGGGTCGGCCACCCCGGACGGTCCGGCTCCGCAGGGGACCGCCGGAGCGCTGCCCCGCGCGGCGGGAGCGTTGCTGGCCGTGGGGCACTGCTCTGGCGCCGGACTGCTGCACGGGGTGCTCGTGGCGGTCGCGATCGCACACAAACGCTTGGCCCACGGCGTCATCGGCACCGGCGGCACCCGGGTGCCACCAACGGTGCTCCCCAGCCCGGTCGCGGCGTGAGGCATCTGGAGATCCGGCCCGGAATCTACCGGGACTCGGTCGCCCTCATGCACCTGTCCGCCCAGCTCTCCGCTGTCCCCGGCATCGAGCAGGCGCTCGTCGCCATGGCCACACCGGTCAACCGGGAGCTGCTGTCGGGCCTGGATGTCGAGGCGGTGGCCGCCGCCGGGCCGAACGACCTCGTCGTGGCGTTGGTTGCGCGGACCGACGAGGCGCTGTCCACCGCGCTGGACCGGCTGGAGGCGGAGCTCTTCGGTCCCGTAACCGTGGCACAGTCGTCCACATCGGACAGGACCGCCGCGCCCCGGACCACCGCGACCGCCGCTCGGTCGGTCACGAGCGGACTCGCGCTGGTCTCCACGCCGGGGCCGTACGCGTTCGTGGAGGCGATGGATGCGCTGGCGTCGGGGCTGTCCGTCATGGTGTTCTCCGACAACGTGCCGCTGGCGCAGGAGGTACGGCTCAAGCAGTACGCCTCGGACGAGGGCCTGTTGGTGATGGGACCCGACTGCGGCACCGCGGTGGTCGGTGGGGTGGGGCTGGGCTTCGCCAACGTGGTGCGGCCGGGGCCGGTGGGGATCGTAGGGGCCTCCGGCACCGGCGCGCAGCAGGTCATGGCGCTGCTCGCGGCGGCCGGCGTCGGTATCTCACACTGTCTCGGCGTCGGTGGTCGGGACCTGTCCGATGTGGTCGGTGGCATGTCGACCCATGCCGCCCTCGACGCCCTCGACGCCGACCCGGACACCGAGCTCATCCTGGTGCTGTCGAAGCCGCCCTCCCCCCGAGTCGCCGACGAGGTCCGCATCCATGCGGCTCGGCTGAGCACGCCCGCTGTCGTCGCGGCGCTCGGTCCCGACGCGCCCGATCTCACCGCGGTCGTGGCGGACGTGCTGACCCGGCTGTCGGTGGTCGTCCCCGACTGGCCCACGTGGCCCGCGCCATCGACAGCGCTCGGACGGGCGGGGTACCTGCACGGCCTCTACGGCGGCGGCACACTGTGCGTCGAGGCCCAGGCGGTCGCGTCGGCGGTCCTCGGGCCCGTGCACTCGAACGTGGCCCTGCGTCCCGAGTGGGCGGTCGATCCCGACACGGAGGGCCATGTGCTGCTCGACCTCGGCGCCGACGAGTTCACGCTCGGCCGGCCGCACCCCATGCTCGACCCGGCCGCGCGCCTTCCCTTCCTCGACCGAGCCGCCAAGGATCCGGCCGTGACGGTGATCCTGCTCGACGTGGTGCTGGGCCACGGTTCGCACCCGGATCCCGCGTCGGTGCTGGCCCCGGCGATCGAGGCGGCCCGCCGCCGCGAGCCGCCGCGGTCCGTCGTGGTCGGTCTGGTCGGCACCCCGGACGACCCGCAGGGCCTCGCCCGTCAGGCATCGACCCTCGCCGCCGCTGGCGCGCGGGTCTTCCTGTCCAACGCCGAAGCGGCGGGCCACGCCGCCGCCCTCGCCGGAGGTGCGTCGTGAGCGCGCTGCGGGGGTTGTTGGGCGGGCCGCCGGAGGTGGTGACGGTCGGCGCCACGGCGCTCGCCGATGCCCTGGTGGAGCAGGCCGTACGGCCGGTCCAGGTCGACTGGCGCCCCCCGCCGCCGGGCACCGAGGACCCGCTCGCGCGGATCGCCGCGGACCCCCGCCGGCCCGACGCCAACGCCCGGGTGGTGGCCCGCATGCTGGCGGCCGGTGCGTCCCTTGTGGACGTACGGCCGGCCGGTGAGCTCATCGGCCTCGAGCCGGGTCAGTTCTGCCATGCCGGACCGCCGCTGCACTGGGAGTCCGCCAGCGGTCCGATGCGGGGCGCCCTCATCGGGGCCATGCTGCTGGAGAACCTCGCCCCAACGCCGGAGGACGCGGAACGTCAGCTCGCCGCCGGCCGCCTCGACGACGGGACCCCGATCACCCTCATGCCGTGCCACGACCGGGGCGGCGTCGGTCCGATGGCCGGGGTCGTCTCCCCGTCGATGTGGGCGTGGATGCTGCGGGACGAGACGCACTCGTTGACGAGTTGGTGCACCCTCAACGAGGGTCTGGGCAAGGTGCTGCGGTACGGCGCCTACGCTCCCGAAGTCATCGAACGACTGCAGTGGATGGGCTCGGTGCTCGGTCCGGCGCTGGCCACGGCGCTGCGCGCGACCGGCCCCGTCGACATCAAGGCGATCCTCGGCCAGATGGTGCAGATGGGTGATGAGGGGCACAACCGCAACCGCGCCGGCACGCTGATGCTGCTGCGCGACCTGCTCCCGTCCATTGTGGAGTCGGGGTTACCGCCGTCGGAGGTCGCGCGGGTGGCCCGGTTCGTCGGCGGCAACGACCACTTCTTCCTGAACCTGGTGATGGCGGCCGGGAAGCTGCAGAGCCTGGCCGCGGCCGACACACCCGGGTCCACTGTGGTCACCGTGATGGCCCGTAACGGCACGGACTTCGGCATCCAGACCGCCGCGACCGGGGCCCGGTGGTTCACCGGGCCGGCGAACGTCGTCGAGGGTATGTACCTCGGTTCGTATGGTCCGGCCGACGCCAACCCGGACATCGGTGACTCCGCGATCACCGAGACCATCGGCCTGGGGGGCTTCGCGATGGCAGGCGCACCGGCGATCGTCCGCTTCGTCGGCGGCACCGTCCGCGACGCCCTGGCCACGACCCAGCGGATGTACGAGATCACGCTCGCCGAGAACCCCGCCTACGCCCTGCCCGTGCTCGACTTCCGCGGTGCGCCGACAGCGATCGATGTCACCCGGGTGGTGCGCACCGGCATCCTGCCACAGATCAACACCGGTATCGCCGGCCGCGTCCCCGGCACCGGACAGGTCGGGGCCGGCCTCGTCACCCCGCCGATGGAGTGCTTCCTCACCGCCCTCGACGGCCTGGCGGCAGCGGCACCGGGTATCGGATGCTAAGCCGGCTTTCGCCGCAGGTCGACCAACGCATAGATGCCGGCGCCCAGCAGGGCGGCCCCACAGACGAAGTGCCACTTCGCGCTGTCCCAGAGAATCCCGGCCCAGGCCACGTGAGAGACATCCTGCAGATCTGCCAGCTGGGCAAGCGCGTAGGTCGAGTAGAGGGCACCGAAGATGACGACGCTCGAAACGGCCAGCCGCCGGGCGACCAGGTCCCGCTCCCAGGTCGCCTGGAAGAGCAGGATCAGATACGGCACAAACCCGACGAGGATCGCCTCCAGCAAGCCCTGGTAGGCGCCGTCACGCCACAACGACCAGTCACTGGCTCGGGTGTCGAAGATCGGCTTCAACAGCAGCAGGACCGCGATGAGCGCTGCCACGATGACGTGCCACGTCGCGACCGGTGCGCGATGACGGAAGCGGTTGACGACGACGAGCACCACCAGCGCGACGGCAACGGCCCCCAACGTAATCAATGCCGGCACGTTCCCGGATTCGATGTACCTAGAGTCTTCGCTGAATCTGGCTGGCTGCGTGCGGTCCTGCGTGAGTACCAACACCACCCACGGCAGGACCGCCAGCACGCCGACCGACGCAGCGAACGTCCACACCCCTCGCCGCGCCACGGCGATGCACGCGACCAGGGCCGTCAGCGGAACGGTCACGCGGTGCCATCGGCCATCGGCGTCGCCGAGCACGAAGGGCACAACGAGCGAAGCCAGGACGAAGGCCATGGCGATCCAGCCCGCGACGGCGGAGCCTCGGGAGGGTCGGCCGCCGGCGGAGGGTGGCGCCCCGGGCGGGGTACCGGCTATCGATACCGGTGCGGCGCCGGCACTCCCGGCTGGCCGGCTCGCCAGCCCGCCGGGAGGGGAACCACCGGCCGGCACGAGCACGGGCTGGCTGCCGGTTCGCGCGAGCTGGGTGCCGGCCATGGTGACAAGTCGGTCGAGGAAGCGCTGACTGGGCAGCCCGCCGGTGGTCACATCGTCGTACTGCAGGTTGGCCAACCGGAAGAACGGCTGCCCCGAGCGCAGCAGCGGGAGGATCGGCTTGCCCATCTCTTCGGCCCGGGCGATCTCCCGTTCCACCCACGTCGAAGCCTCGGCCGCGGGCGTCATCACCGGGACGAGCGCCGCGCAGCCGTCCACCTGTCCGCGTATGGTGTGCGCCCAGCGGTCACCGTGGTCAATGGTGTCGTCGGTCCACACATCGATACCGGCCGAGTTGAAGAACTCGACCAGGGAGCGTACGTACGCGAGATCATCGCGGCTGTAGCTGATGAAGACATGTCCACCCACGGGCGCACTATATTGACGTTAAAGATCATCAGCATCGTGCATACGGTCAGACAGATCGCGACGGCCCGACGGCCCGCGGTCGCCCGTCAGCGACCGAGGACGGCGCCGCCGTTGACACCGATGATCTGACCGGTCACGTACCGGGCGCGGGTGAGATAGCGGATGGCATCGGCGATCTCGACGGGCTCGCCGGCCCGACCGACCAGGGTCCGTGAGACCCGGTACTCGTGGCCCTCCGGCGTCATCCGGCCGGCGAAGAACTCGGTGTCGGCGACATACCCGGGCGAGACGACGTTGACCGTCACCCCGTCGGTACCCAGGTCCGCGGCGAGGTCGTACGCCCAGCCGTGCAGCGCCGCCTTGGCCGCGGAGTACGCCCCGCCGCCGCCACGCTGTGCCGCGATCGAGCTGATGAAGACGATCGTTGCGCCGGGTCGGGTGAGGCGGGGCAGCAGCGCCTCCGTCAGCAGCACGGCGGTCATCACGTTGGCAAAAAGGTTCGCCCGCCAGTAAGCGTCCACATCGGACAGAGCGCTGCCCTGGCGATTGATGAAGCCCCCGGCGTTGTTCACCAGCACGTCGACCGAGCCGCCGATCTCGCTGACCGCGCGCTCGACCTCATCGGGTCGGCTGAGGTCGGCGACCACCGACCGTACGGACTCGGGCCGCCCTGCCTGCGACCGCAACGCCGCCGCGGTCGATGCCAGCACCTCCGCCCGCCGGCCGAGGATCACCACGTCGTACCCGTCGTCGACCAGCACCTTCGCGGTGGCCGCGCCGATCCCGGTCCCGCCCCCGCTCACCACCGCCAGACCCACCCGACCACCCTAATCGGTGCGGCCCACCCGCACCGTCACCCGATCGGGCCGTAACCGCTTATAGTGGTTTCGTGCGGACGGGTCAGTGGTTTGTGAGCCCCGAAGGTACGCGCTGGTTCTTCGACTCCGGCAGCCTCGCGCTCGACTTCGGCTACACGGGTGACTACGGGTACGGCGTCCCGGAGTGGGAGCGCCTGCACGCACCAGCCGACCTGACCGCGTGGCTCACCGGTCGCTTCGGGCGACTGGCGGCCGAGGCGAGCGCCGGCGACCTGACCCGAGCCATCCGGTTGCGGGCCGCGGTCACGCGTCTCGCGCGCGCGCTCGCCGACGGCCGCCGTCCGGCGCCGGAGGACATCGACGCTCTCAACGCGATGGCGGCCCGACCGCCGCTGGCTCCGCACCTGGCAGGCGGCACGGCTCCGGCGCCGTCCGCGACCGTGGCCGGCGCGCTGTCCACCATCGCGCGCGATGCGATCGGCACCTTCGCCGCCGGAACGGGTCGCCTGCGCCGATGCACGGCCGGCGACTGTGCGCTGATCTTCTTCGACGCGTCGCGCCCCAATGCCCGCCGCTGGTGCTCGATGAAGCGCTGCGGCAACCGCACCAAGGTCCGGAGCTACCGGTCCCGACACACCCAGGAGGAGAGATGACCGAGCCGACAGCGAGTGAGCGTCGCCGCCCTGCGAGCGAGGAGCGGAGCGAGCGCGGAAGCGAGGCACGCGTCACCCACGTCAACCCGCCCAGCCTGCACGCCTCGCCCTACTTCTCGCAGGGCGTCATCGCCGAGGCCGGCCGGATGCTCTACGTCGGTGGGCAGAACGGTACCGATGCCGATGGCACGATCAGCGGCGGCTTCGCGGAGCAGACGACTCAGGCCATGCGCAACCTGCTCGCCGTGCTGGCCGCCGCCGGCGCCGGCCCGGAGCATGTCGTCAAGCTCACCGTCTACCTCACCGCCGAGGCCGATATCGACACCGGCTTCGCCGCGAGCATGGCGGTGTGGGGCAACCACCCGACGGCCATATCGGTGCTCCGCGCCAGCCCCGCGCGTCCCGACGCCCTGGTCGAGATCGACGCCGTCGCCGCCCTGCCCTGATCGGCGGCCGGTGCCGCGCTCGCCCGACCGGGTGGGGCGGTCACGCCGCGCGGAACAGGCGCACGCCGGTGACCGTACGGCGTTCCACCCCCGTGACCTCGGCGGTCCAGCCGTCGATGGTGACGGTCTCGCCGGGTGTCGTGGGCAGGTGGCCCAGGAAGGCGATCACCATCCCGGCCACGGTGGTGAAGTCGGCGTCGTGCAACGGCTCCAGCTCGATGCCGAGGTCCGGCAGGTCGTGGATCGGGAACGTACCCGGCACCATGAGTGAACCGTCCGGTCCACGTTGGACAGCCGCCACATCGCGGTCGGTCTCGTCGTAGATCTCGCCGACGAGCTCCTCGAGCAGGTCCTCGATGGTGACGATGCCGTCGACCGCACCGTGCTCGTCGACGACGAGGGCCAGCTGCTCGCGGTCGGCCTTGAACTGGCGCAGCGCGTCGGCCACCCGCAGGGTGTCGGGAAGCAGGTACGGCGGTTTGGCCGCGCTGAGCAGATCCGGCACCCGGCCGGGCACGAGGTCGCGCAGCGTGACGACCCCGATCGGGTCGTCAAGGTTGCCGTGGCGCACCACCGGCGCCCGAGAGTGCCCGGACGCCGCGAGCAGCTCGCGGGCCGCGTCGACCGGGGTGTCCGCATCGAGGGTGAACACTGCCCGTCTCGGCACGAGGATCTCGCGGAGCATCCGCTCGGCGATCTCCACCGCACCGCTGATGATCATGCGCTGCTCCGGCGTGAACCCGCGGTGGGTGATGACGAGGTCGCGGATCTCCGCCGGGGTGATGTCCTCGTGGCGCCGCCCGGGGTCGGACCCCGAGATCCGTACGGCCATGTCGGTCGTCCGGCCCAGCAGCCAGACCAGCGGCCGGGACACGGACGCCAGCGCGGACAGCGGCCGCACGACCACCATCGCCCATTGCTCCGCGTGCTGCATCGCCACCCGTTTGGGCGCGAGCTCGCCGAAGACGAGCGTGAGGAACGTCAGGATCAGGGTGACGAGCACGATCGCCACCGCTTCGGCCGCGCCGCCGAGAAAGTCGAGCACCGGCGTGAGTGGTTCGGCGATCGCGACGGCGGCCGTGGCCGAGGCGAGGAAGCCGGCCAGCGTGATCCCGATCTGGATCGTCGCGAGGAACCGGTTCGGGTCCCGAGCGAGCCGGGCGACCCGCCGGCCGTTACCGCTCGCCCGTTCCAGGCGCCGCAACTGCCCCTCGCGTAACGAGACGAAGGCCATCTCGCTCCCGGCGAACAGAGCATTCAGGACAATCAGGACCGCCACCAACCCGATCTGGAGCCAGACGCCGCCGCTCATGACGGTGCCCGGGTGGGCGGAACCGTGGGTGGGTTGGTCATCGACGAAGCCGGGCCGACGCCCGGCCTGGGACTGCCGCCCTCCATCGGCACAGCCTAACAACCGGCGGCGGGCCCCGTCGCGACCGCGAACGGGTGCCCGGTGATGGTCATCGCAGGGGACGGTCGAGGCAGGCCCAAGCCGTACGGTCTGGGCGGCCGGAGTGACACGATGAGCAGGTGGTCGGAGACCTGACAGTGCGGCCGAACGTCACGATCCCGGCCAGCGAGCTGAGCTGGCGGTTCTCGCACAGCGGCGGACCGGGCGGCCAGGGTGTGAACACCAGTGACAGCCGGGTCGAACTCTCCTGGGATCTGGCCGCCTCCACGGCACTACCGCCGGCTCTCAAGCAGCGGGCGCTGGACCGCCTCGCCGCCCGGCTGACCGGCACCACGCTCACCGTGACCGCCTCGGAGTTCCGCCAGCAGCTGCGCAACCGGGAGGCCGCGGCCGCCCGGCTGGTCGCCCTCATCGCCCAGGCGATCGCGCCACCGCCACGCCCGCGCCGCCGTACCCGGCCAACCGCGGCGTCGGTGGAGCGCCGCATCTCCGCGAAGAAGCACCGCAGTCAGCTCAAGCGCTCCCGCCGCCCCGAGCTCGACTGATCGCCGTGGATGCGATGGCGCTGGCCGAGCTGCGGGCCACGCCGAGGACACCGGCGATGGCGGTCGGCCGCGCCCGGCCGACCGGGCCCGGCCGTCAGCGGCGGTTGTAGCGGCGCATCGTCAGGTAGCCGAAGACCACCACAAACGCCGCGCTCTCGAGCAGCAGCCACATGATGGCGCTGCCGTCGGGAGAACCGGCCATGACCGATCGCACGCCGTCGACCAGGTGCGTGATCGGGTTGACCTTCACGAATGCCTGGAGCCACCCGGGCATCGTGATCGGATCGACGAACACGTTGCTGAGGAAGGTCAGCGGGAACAGCACCATCATGCTGACGCCCATCACCGACTTCTCCGACCGCAGGATCAGGCCGAACATCGTCCAGACCCAGGAGAAGGCGAACGAGTAGACCAGCAGGAGGCTCATCCCGGCGAGCACGCCGAGGACGCCGCCGCCCGGGCGGAAGCCGAGGATCAGACCGACCGTGAGGATGACCGTGGCCGCCAGCAGGTATCGCAGCACGTCGCCGAGGATCATGCCGACCAACGGGGCCGGTCGCCACACCGGCATGCTCTTGAACCGGTCGAAGACACCCTTCTCGATGTCGATGTTGAGCCCCACGCCCGTGTACATCGTGATCATCACGACGCTGGTGACCATGATGCCGGGGAGAAGGTACTGCAGGTACTCCCGCGTGGAGCCCGCGAGCGCACCCCCGAACAGGTACGTGAACATCAGCGTCATGATGATCGGAAACGCCGTGACATCGAACAGCTGCTCGGGCACGTGCTTGATCTTCAGCAGCGCCCGCCAGCCGAACGTCATCGACGCCGACAGCGCGCTCGGCCGCGCCGGTCGTAACCCAGGAGCCATGACGGCGCCGAGCACGTCGGCGGAGGGCGCGTAGACGGTCACCGACTCGGTCTGCGTAGCCGTGGTCATCGGGTCACCTCTATCTCGACGTCGTCGGCGTCTGTCTCTCCGTCGTCGGCGGCGGGCTCCGCCGGTCGGTCGGTGAGGGCCAGGAACACCTCGTCCAGGCTCGGCTGGCCGAAGGAGAAGTCATCCACGACGATCCCGGCCTCGGCGAGCGCGTGCAGCGCCCGGGACGCCCGTTCGCTCGCGGCGAAGCCATTGCCACTGCCACTGCCGTTGCCATTGGCACTCCGGTGGCCGTCGACCCGGGCGGTGAGCGCCACGGGGTCGGCCTGGGCGTGCACCGTCGTGCCCAGCGCGTGGGAGAGCACCCGCTGCGCCTCGCCCCGCTGGGCGGCCTCCCGCAGGCGCAGGTGCACCGAGCCCGAGCCCACCGACGACTTGAGCTCGCCCGGCGTGCCCTCGGCGATCACCCGGCCGTGGTCAACCACGGCGATGCGCCCCGCCAGCTGGTCCGCCTCATCGAGGTACTGCGTCGTGAGCAGCACCGTGGTCCCGTGGTCGACCACCACCCGGATGATCTCCCACACCTGGTTGCGGCTGCGCGGATCAAGGCCGGTGGTCGGCTCGTCGAGAAACAGCAGATCGGGCGTGTTGAGGATGCTCGCCGCGATGTCCAGCCGGCGACGCATACCCCCTGAGTACTTCTTCACCTGCCGGTCCGCCGCGTCGGTCAGGCCGAACGCAGCCAGCAGATCGGCCGCGCGCTCCCGCGCCGCCGGCTTGGCGTACCCGAGCAGCCGACCGAGCAGCGTCAGGTTCTCATGACCCGTGAGGTCCTCGTCGACCGACGCAAACTGGCCGGTCAGGCTCACCCGCGACCGTACGGCGTCGGATTCCGCCACGACGTCGTGGCCGAACACGCTCGCCCGCCCCCCGTCGGGCCGCAGCAGCGTGGCGAGCACGCGAACCGCGGTGGTCTTGCCCGCCCCGTTCGGCCCGAGCAGCCCGTACACGGTGCCGGTGGGGACCTCCAGATCGAGCCCGTCCAGCGCCCGGGTCTCCCCGAACGTCTTCACCACACCGGCGGCCTCAATCGCGAGGTCCGTCGTCGTCCGCATGGTCTCCCCTCCCGTCGTCCGCTCGTAGCGGGACGCCACTGGCCGAACCTACCCACACCGTCCGACAATGCCGTGCATTCTCGACCGTCAGGTAGCGGCCGCACGGACATTGGACGGCTTGCGCCTGTGCGACTCATCGGCTCGCGCCGCGCGCCATGATGTCCCGGCTCGCGCGCGCCAGGGTGTCAGGACGGGCACCCTGCTGTACACCAGATGTCAGGAAGGGCACCTTGCTTACACCCGAGCGGACACCCCTGGGGCGGACACCCGAGCGGGCACCCGGGCTTATCGACGGGCGGACAGCGGGCGGCGGGGCTCACGCGGAGCGGGCGCGGTACAGGCGACTGCGCAGGGCGCGGACGAAGCGGGACTGGTCGGCCGGCGTGGGACCGTACGCGATGACCATCTCCGTTTCCAGCTGGCGGGCCAGCAGCCCGCGTGGGTCGCCCCGCAGCGCGGTCTCCGGGTGGCCCAACGCGTGCACGTGCTCGTAGGCGCCGACCAGAACCCACCGGTCGGCGAAGAGCGGTTTCATCGTGGTCACCTCCCACAGCAGCGCATCGGTCGGGTGGGATACGTCGATGATGAGGACATCGGCGGCGCCGGCCAACCCCCGGACCGTGTTCTGCCAGATCGCCGAGGCGACCCGTACCACGACCAGCCGGGGGCTGAACACCTTGCGGCTCAGCTTGGCGATCTTCGTCGCGGTCGGCGCGATGGCGCGCTCGCTGTCGATCCTCCGCTTGGCAAAGCGCCCCGCCCGCGCAGCGGCCAGGTAGACACCACCGGAGAAGAGTGCGAGTGACGCGGTCAGCACCAGACCGAGAAAGATCAGGATCACCATGACGATGTCGGACATCAGCTCACCCCAGGGGTCAGCTGACGTCGCACCGCCGCCGTCTTCGTCAGCCGGGCCACCGGAGTTGGTGAGCCAGAGGATGCCCCACACCGTCAGCCCGGCGAACACCAGGAACGCGAGCGCGGCGAGCCGGCGCCGGGCGCGGTCCACTCCGACGGCGGCGACCATCTCGTCGTCCAGCGTCACCACCCGCACCTGCCGACCCACCGCGGAGGTCAGTGCCGTGGTCAGCACCCGCGTGGAGTCACCGTGACCGAACTTGCGCAGGTAGAGGCCGAGCCGGCGCCGTCCCCGGATCAGCCACCGCGCGAGCCGGTACCCGACGAACACGCCGACCACCGCGACCAGGCCCCACACCACGGACGAGCCGCTGGGTGGCGGACTGTCCGGTGTTCCGCCGCTCAGGTAGTCGGACACCAGGCCCACCGCCACGACCACCGTGAACGGTGCCGCGATCACCACCGCGACCATCAGGACCGAGCCGGTCAGCGCGGCCAGGCCGCGACGAAACCGAGCAAACCCACCCTCCGCCGGCAGATCGAGGACGACCTGGGCCGCCATCTCCCACCTCCGCAGCCGCTGTCCACCTACCGTGACGCCTGCGCCGACCGGGCACCATCGAGCGAACGACCGATGGCGGGTTGGCCGGGCCGCCGACAGACGTCAGGCCGGCGCGCCGAGCAGGCGCAGGCGCGCCATACCACCATCGGGGTAGATGTCTAGACGTAGGTGCGTGGCCACCGGCTGTGCTCCGATGAGAAAGCGGTGCCGGGTGTCGGGTTGCAGTCGGGTGCGCGGCAGCAGCTCGACCGCGGCACCGCCCGGATCGTCCATAGTGGACCAGGCCGTCAGCTTCGCCCAGCCCGGTGCGTTGCCCTTGAAGTGGGTGGTGTCGAGCTCGGCGACGCGCACGACGCCCGGCAGCCCCAGCCGTACGAGCACCCAGTCGTTGCCGTCGTCACGCCGCCGCGCCGTCTCCCAGCCCTCCCCCATGGTGCGGGCGGAGCCGGGCAGCAGCAGGTTGTTCGGGTTGCCGTAGAACCGGTTGCTGGCCTCGACGACGCGCCCGCCGTGCTCGGTGGCGGCCAGGTCGACCAACGCGCCGAGATGCAGGAACCGCGGGTCCGGTACCGGTTCTCCGTACACCCGGAGCCGGGCGACCCCGCCGTCGGGGAAGATGTTCAGCCGTACGTGCGTCACCACGTCCGAGGGTGCCACGGGGAACGCGTTGGCGCTGTTCCCGTCCAGGGGCGAGCGGGGCAGCAGCTCGTGCCAGGTGACGTCGATCAGCTCCGCCGGCGAGGGATACCCATCGACCGAGGTCCCATCGACCGAGGCGTACGGCGGGTAGTTGCCGGTGAACCACGAGGTGTCCACCACTACGCCGTGGACGAGCCCGGGCACGCCCAGCCGTACGATCGCCCAGTCGTGCCCGGGCTCGCGGCGGCGCCGGGTCTCCCACCCGTCGTACACCTGCCCCTTGGCTCCGAAGGTCTTCGGGGTGTAGACCGGCGTCGCCGGTTCGACCAGGTTGTCGGCTGGGGCGAAGAACTCGTCGTTGCACGCGACCACGCCGCCGCCGAGCAGGCGCGAGGCGAGGTCGGGCAGCTCCGCCCACTCATGGCGGCTGGACATCTATGCGTCTCCCCGCGCCAGCAGGCGGCCGCGCGGCGTGACCCCGTCGACGGGAACGCCGCGCAGCCAGGTGGTCCGCACGGCGCCGTGCAGCCGCCGGCCCGCGTACGGGGTCACGGGGTTGCGGTGGTGCAGCGCGGCGGGGTCGACCACCCACGTCGCGTCCGGGTCGAACGCGACCAGGTCCGCGTCGGCGCCGATCTCGATCCGTCCCTTGTGGACAAGGCCGGCGAGGTCGGCCGGGTGGCGGGCCATCCAGGCGACTACGTCGGCCAGCGGGAAGCCCCGGGTACGGGCGGCGGTCCACACCGCCGAGAGCCCCACCTGGACGGACGCGATGCCACCCCAGGCCGCCGCGAAGTCCCCGGTGTCGGTGCGCTTGAGGTCGGGGGTACAGGGCGAGTGGTCGGAGACGACACAGTCGATGGTGCCATCCATGAGCCCGCCCCAGAGCGCGTCCCGGTTCAGGCCGTCCCGGATCGGCGGGCAACACTTGAACTGGGTCGCCCCGTCGGGAATCTGCTCCGCGGTCAGGGTCAGGTAGTGCGGGCAGGTCTCGGCCGTCACCCGGACTCCCTCCGCCCGGGCGTCGGCGAGCATCGGCAGCACCTCCGCGGCCGACAGGTGCAGGATGTGCACCCGGGCTCCGCTGCGCCGGGCCGCGTCCAGCGCCGTGGCGACCGCCTCGATCTCGGCGGTCGGTGGCCGGGAGGCCACGAAGTCGGCGTACCGGCGCGACGGTGGCGCCGGCCGTACGAACTCGGGGTCCTCGGCGTGCACGACGAACAGCGCGTCCACAGTGGACAGCGCCTCGTCGAGGCCGGCCGCTGTCAGCGGTGCGACCTCCGGCACACCCGAGTCGATGAGGAAGCACTTGAACCCGAAAACGCCCGCCTCGTGCAGTGGACGCAGGGCCGGTCCGTTGTGAGGCACCGCCCCACCCCAGAAACCGACGTCCACGAAGCACCGTCCGGCCGCCGCCTTCCGCTTCACCCCGAGCGCGTCGACGTCGACGGTCGGCGGGATCGAGTTCAGGGGCATGTCCAGCAGCGTGGTGACCCCGCCGGCGGCGGCGGCCCGGGTCGCGGTGGCGAACCCCTCCCACTCGGTCCGCCCGGGCTCGTTGACGTGCACGTGCGTGTCCACGAGTCCGGGCATGAGGACGAGGTCGCCGAGGTCCTGTCCCACCGTGCCGTAGGGCTCGACCGCCTCGATCCGTCCATCGTGGATATACACGGACGCGGGCGCCTCACCGTCTGAAAGCATCACCCGTCTCGACCGCAGCACGACCCCGGTCATGGCGGCTCCGGCGCGGTGTAAGGAAGCTGCCCCTCTTGACATCTGGCGTACAGCAACGGGCCCTTCCTGTCGCCGACGCGCCTCACAGTGACCGCCGCTCGTTCGCAACTGCGGGGCTCCGCTTCGCTTCGCTCCTCGTGCTCACAGTGACTCCAGGGTGGAGCGGTCGAAGAGGATCTCGTCGGGATCGAGCGCGCCGCAGTCCAGGCCGCGCAGCAGGAACCCGGCCATGGCCCGGGCGGTGGCCGGCTCGTCGAGGATGCCCGCGCTCCGGCGCGACAGGTAGCGCCCCAGCCGCTCCCGCGCGCTGCGCAGCGCCTGTCGGTAGAAGGTGTACGTGGCGCCGAACCGGGTGGGCAGCTGCGCCGGGCTGAGGTCCCAGCCCTGGTAGATGCCGCGCTCGAGCGACCGCCGCACCAGCCGTGCGTGCAGGTCCCAGGCGGCCCGCACGTCGGCGGTCGACCCGACCGGGATGATGTTCGTCGATCCGTCTGAGACCCGAACCCCGGTGCCGGCGGCGGCGACCTGCAGCACGTTCTTCGCGTGGTCGGCCGCAGGGTGCTCGAGGCTCTGGTACTCCGCGGCGATTCCCAGCGAGGCGCTGTAGTCGTACGTGCCGTAGTGCAGGCCGACGCACCGGCCCTGGGCGGCCGTGATGAGGTGGGCCACCGTCACCGTGCCGTCCAGGCCGAGGATCGCCTGCGGAGTCTCGACCTGCACCTCGAACCGCAGCGACCCGTCGTCCAGGCCGTAGGCCTTCTCCAACCGTCCACAGAGGACCACCATGGCTTCGACCTGGGCCGGGTCGCTCACCTTCGGCAGGGTGATCACGAACCCGGCCGGCGGCGGTCCCAGCGCGTCCAAGAAGACGTCGAGCGTGCGCACGGCCCGGTGGCGGGTCGACCCCTCCAGCGACTTGCACCGCAGGCCGACGAAGGCGGGCCGCTCGCCGTTGGCGACGGCGGTCGCGGTCGCCCGGGCGTGCCCGTCCTCCTCCTCGTCCTCGCGCAGGCCGTACCCGTCCTCGAAGTCGATCCGCAGGTCCTCGACGGGTTCGTTGGCGAGCTTGGCCAGCACGCGCTCGTTGACCTCGTCGGAGAAGGGCAGCGGCCCGTGTTCGCGCACCAGCGACAGGACCACCCGGCTGTACTCCCGCAGCACCCCCCGACCGAAGAGATCCGCCGGGACGTAGAGGGTATGCACCGGTTGCCGGGAATGCCCGTCGCCGGGGTAGCGGGCGCGCAACCGCTCGTCGACGGGCTCCAGGCGCCCGTCGAGTTCGGCGTAGGCGTCCTCGTCCAGCATCTGCGGGCCTGGCACCTCCTCCGAACCGCCTCGTTGGTGCAGCGTACTGGCCGGCCGTCCGCCTGCTGCAGCCGTCCTCCATCACGCCTGCCGCCGTCCTAGAGCCCTTTCGGGCAGTCTCCGCCGCAAGTGAGCACCGCGGAAGGGTTCCCAACGCGAAACATCCGATCACTCGCCCTCGCTGGCGACTTCCTGGCCGCAACTCTCGTGGCCGCCCCGAGCACGGCGAGCTTCGCCGCTCCGGCCCCGGACCCAAGCAAGCCCTCCGCGGACCGGCCCTACTGGCTCGCCCCTGGCGAGCAGAGCGAGCCGGCGTCCTCGGGCGCCGAGGCAGCCGCGCCATGGCGGCGGAGGTCCAGGCAGTCGCCGCGGCGGCGACGGTCACGCCGGATACCGCATTCAGCCGCGCGTCATCGTGGCTCACGGCTCACAACGAAGGCCGGTCCCGTACAGCATGAGCCTGTGCTCCCCGGGGGTTCACGGCCCCCAGCCAAGTACCGCACCGACTGTTCGGGCTTGTATCGATGGCGCTGGGACTGTCGTCCATGCCGCAACGGCGGTAAGAGCCGGTCGGCGGGAGGCCCGCGCGCGTGACGCGCGACCACCGCCCCTCGACCGGCGCCACTCGACCGGACCCCTCCACCAGTCGTCAGGGCTGGTCTTGTTCGGTCAGCAGCGCCTGCGTGTTCGTCCAGACCTGGCTGAGCAGCCCGCGCAAGGGTTGGTTGATCCCTTCGACGTCCTCCGGCAGACCTGATGACCGTTGGCCGGGTGGAGCCGCAGGTCGTTGAGACTGCCAACGCCGCCGAACGCTGCGCGATGGCTCAATCTCAATATCGGTCGAGTTGGCATTACGTACAGCAACGGACAATCGCTGCGGGACCCGTCATCTCCCATGCAGTTATCGTCTTCGATCGTAGGAGACCGTGGCCCTCGTCCTGGTCGAGCTCGTGCTCTACCGCGCCCCCCGCTAGCGGCTGCGTCACGCCGCCGAGTACTGACCTCCATAGTCCTCTGCAGATTGTCTGTAAGCCGAAGGTGCCGCGTTCGCGTCTTCGGCCGCCACCGCGCGACGGTCGGATCTCGACTGCAGCGGGCCTGGAGCCGGATTACAGCGATTCAGCAGACCGCCCTCCGACAGTTGGTGTGCCCGAGAAAACACCCGAAGGAGGCAACCAACCATGCGGATCCGCCTGTATGCCATGTGCCTTGCGACCGCGTTGGCCGTCACTGGCCTCGCGGGCTGCACCTTGTCCCCCGACACCACTGCCGCGCCATCCGACCCCACCACTGCCCCGCCATCCGACCCCACCGCGGCCGCACCTGCCGGTCCGGGACTGCTCGTCGACGCACCGCCCGACCCGGCCACCGAGCCACCCCCGACCACGGCCGCGACGGACGGGGCCACATCGTCCCCGCAAGCGCCGGCCGGCGCCCCGACCACCGCGCCACCAGGCGGGGAGACGCCGAAGCCGTGCACGCCGGGTGGTCTCGCGGCGAGCTTCGACCCCGGTACCGCCGACGCGGGCACGCGCCAGGGGACTGTCTCGGTCCGCAACACGGCCGGAGTGGCGTGCGCCATCCGGGGTTACCCGTACCTCCAGCTCGTCGCGGCTGACGGAGCACCCTTGCCTTCCTCCACCACGCCGCTGGACGAGCTGGCCGCGGAGGTGGTGCTCGGACACGGTCAAAGTGCCCACGCCGTCGTGCGGTGGGGGACGAACCGCACCGCCCTCGATCCGGCCGGTTCAAGCCCGTGTCAGCCCGCCGCCGCCACGCTGCTCGTGTCCGTGCCGAGGAGCACACAGACGCTAGCCGTCCCCTTCACGGCGGGACCCGTCTGCGACTTCGGCCGCTTCACCGTCGGGCCCTTCACGGCCTGACCCTCACTTGACTGTCCACATGAGACATCAGCTCTCGTGTGGTGCTCCCCCACACCTCGAAAGGGGAACCCGATGAAGAAGTTCGTCCGCTCCATCCTGCTAGCCCTTGCCATGATCGCCTCGGTGGGCGTCTCGTTGGTCGTCAACGCCCCAGCCGCCTCGGCCGCCACCGGCCAGAACATCGCGGACACCGCGAATAGCCAGCTCGGGAACCACTGTCAACCCTACAACGGCTGCTACACCGAGTGGTGTTCCATCTTCGCCAAGTGGGTCTGGACCCAGAACGGCATCCAGTACACCAACGAACTCGACGCCCGGGCGATCACCTTCTACTGGTACGGCCAGACCCACGCCACGCTCACCTCGACACCGCACGTCGGTGACGCCGTCGTGTTTAAGTGGTCCGGCACGTGGGACGGCACGTGGGCCGACCACGTCGCCATCATCACGGCCGTCAACGGATCCACCATCACCACCGTCGGCGGCAACGAAGGCGGCTATGCCGACAACTACGCCACCTGGGTCAACCAAAGCCAGTACTCCGTGTCCAACCCCGCGGTGAAGGCGTTCATCCGCCCGGTGGGCATCGACGAAGGTATGACTTCGGCGATCTCGGCTCCGCTGATTCCGGACGGCAACAATCTCCGGTACTTCCACCGGAACCAGCAGACATCTACGCTGACCTATCGAGCCAGGGTCGGACAAACCTGGGGCACCTCCAGCCTCGGCGGCTCGATTACCGGTGAGCCATCCGCCCACTCCGAAGGGTCGATCATCCGGATCTTCGCCACCGGCACGGACGGGCACCTGAAGTACTTCGCCTACGCCAACGGCCAATGGGGCACCTGCGACCTCGGCGGCTCAATCACCGGAAGACCCACCGCCCAG
>JBQGBY010000011.1:0-5061 GCA_052038195.1 Micromonosporaceae bacterium
CGTCCTGGTGGTCGTGACGTGACCGGGCCGGCTCCTGGGCTGGCCGCCGACATCACGCACCTGGTGGGCGTCGTGGACACCGCGACCGCGCTGGGCTCCGGCGACGTACCCGTTCTCGCGACCCCGCGGCTGCTCGCGCTGGCGGAGGCAGCGACGGTCGCCGCGGTCGCCGGGGCACTTCCGGCGGACACGACCAGCGTGGGCACCCGGGTCGAGCTCGAACACCTGGCCGCAAGCCCGGTCGGCACCCGCGTGTCGGTGCGCGCCGAACTGGTCGGCGTCGACGGACGGCTGCTGCGATTCGAGTTCGTGGCCGAACATTCCGACGGGCGGGTGATCGCGCGCGGCCGGATCAGCCGCATCGTGGTCGACCGGTCGGGATTTCTCCGGCGCTCGGGTGCGGCTGAGCACTGACGTCCGCCCATCTTGTGGCGGGAAATGCACGCCTGATCGGCCCGGGATACGTTCTCAACCCACCACAAGATGGGAAGCGTTGGCGTTGGGCTGGGTGCAGTGCCGCCTGCATGCCGGTGAGGTCAGGGGCAACCGTCGGCCGGGTCCAGCGCCGCCGACGTCGCCGTGATCCGGACGGTCACGACGGAGGCGTTGTCGTCGTCGGCTGCCTCGAGCAGGAGCTCTCTCGGGTCGGCCTGGTTGTGCAGGCAGTAGATCCCGTCGGGCAGGTCGGCCGGCAGGTCGAGGTGTTGGTCGGCGAGATCGGCGCTGTACACGTCGGCCCAGCCGGGTGTGATCCCCTGGACCCGGTCGCGGCTGCAGTCACCGTAGAACTGCGGGAACCGGACCGGCGACGCGGTGGGAGTGACCCGATTGTCGCGGAGGCAGAAGCTGACCTTGTCCGATGCCACCAGCGGTGACCGCTCGCCCGGGCGGGTCAGGGTGTAGCGGGCCATCGCGTCGAAGTGCCAGTGCCCGTGCTCGGCGTGGTCGAGCATGCAGCCGCCGGGTCGGGTCGTCTTGACCACGTCGGTCGCCAGGTCGTAGCGGCCGTTGCCGGCAACGTCGTGGTAGAGCACCTGGGAGGCGTGCCGCTGGCCGGGCGGACACGGAAGCAGGCCGTCGGGCACCACCTCGGCCGGACCCAGACCGGCGTTGGCGATGATCGAGGCAAACCTCATGCGTCGCTGTCCGTCGACGAGCTCGAGGTGGACGTTCTCGGCCGGCAAGCTGCGCAGGTTCGGAAGCAAGCGCGCACCGACCGGTACCCGTCGCGGGTCGGGATAGGGCAGGGAAGTCTCGGTCGGCGTCTGTTCGGCTGCCTGGCTCATCCGGGCGCCTGCATCCTCGTCTTCGGACAGCAGCGTTCCGGCGCCGAGCAGGGCGGCGAGCAGCACGGTTGCTCCCACACCGACCGTTGCGGTCGCGGTGGCACGCTTGAGCTGCATGGCGCCCTCTCGTCGGCCTCGACGTCTCACGTTACGTGAAACGCGGCACCGGGCGGACAGACTGGCCGCCCGGTGCGTCAGCCGAGAGCCAGCGAATAGGCGATCAGATCGACCCCTGCGACGGGTGACCAGTCCCGGCCGGGCTCGCGCACGAAACCCATGCTCTCGTAGAGACGCTGCGCTGCGGCCGCGCCGGCGGGGGTGGACAGCACCAGGGCCCGGAACCCGTGTGCGCGGGACCGGCCGACACACGCTTCGGTGAGGGCCCGCCCGATCCCCCGGCCCTGGGCGTCGGGCCGAACCGCCAGCATCCGGAACTCGGCCTCGTCGGCACGCGCGAGCTCGCGATAACGGCTGCCGGCCGGGCAGAACGTGACCGTGCCGAGCACCCGGCGGTCGTCTCCGGTGGACTCGACCGCCACCAGCAGTTCGGCCGCCGCTGCACGGCTAGCGGTGTCGACCAGTTCGTCGGCGTAGCCACCGACGGCCATGCCTGCGGCGCGGTAGGCGGCAACGGTGACGGCACCCACCTCCGCGAGCTCGTCGGTGCGCGCCGCCCGCACGAGGAGCGTTTCGGCTTCCCTCACGCCCGGCAGGTTATCCGGACGGCCGAGCGCGTCGTTCCCGTGATCACGTCGACCCCGCCGCCGAGTGGCAGGAGGGTCGACGTGATCGGCGACGGGCGCCCGTCGGATGGTGGTGTCGCTCAGCGCAGAGCGTAGGGACGCGTCGGCAGGTCGCTTGACCAGCTGTCCTGGGCGCGGGAGAACCGCGAGGGCCGGGGCCCGCCGTCTTCCGCGAGCCAGTTGGCGACCGCGGTCACCGTGCCGACCAGGAGGGTGATGAGCAGGGCTGCGATCAGAAGTGTGGTCATGGCTGGAAGTCTGCCTCAGTCGACTTCCTGCCACCAGTGGCAGGACTGCCGTAGTACATCGACATTCTGCCATTCGCTGTGCCACACTGGGCGACGTGCTGAAGAACGTTGTGGCTGTCGTGATGGACGGCGTGGCGCCCTTCGAGTTGGGTGTGCTGTGCGAGGCGTTCGGTGTCGACCGGTCCGATGCGGGGATACCCACCATCGAGTTCGCGGTCTGCGGCGTGACACCCGGACCGGTCGAGACGTCGATGGGTTTCTCCCTGGTGGTCGGCGACGGCGTGGACCGGGTGGCCGAGGCAGATCTGGTCGGCGTGCCCGCGATGCCCCGCGACGCGGGCTATCCGGAGCCGATACTGGAGGCGTTGCGGGCGGCGAACGAGCGCGGAGCCCGGGTGCTGTCGGTCTGCACCGGTGCGTTCGTGCTCGCGGCCGCGGGACTGCTCGACGGCCGGCGGTGCACGACGCACTGGCGCTACAGCGATGAGCTCGCCGCCCGTTACCCGTTAGCGAAGGTCGACCGGGATGTGCTCTACGTCGACGACGACAACGTCATCACCAGCGCGGGGTCGGCCGCCGGCCTCGACGCCAGCCTGCACCTGTGGCGCGAGGAGTACGGTGCCGCGATCGCGGCCGCTGTGGCGCGGCGGATGGTCGTGCCGCCTCACCGCGACGGGGGACAGGCGCAGTTCGTGGAGGCCCCGATCCGGGCAGCGAACGCACCGACCCTTGCCGGCGTCCTCGATTACATGGCCGCTCATCTCGGCGAGGAGATGACCATCGACTCGGTGGCCCGGCTGGCCAACATGTCGTCGCGTACCTTCGCCCGGCGGTTCCGGGCAGAAACCGGCACGACTCCATACGACTGGCTGCTCGCGCGCCGGGTCACCGAAGCTCAGCGGCTGCTCGAGGAGGGTGACGACCCCATCGAGCGGGTGGCCGTCCTGTGCGGTTTCGGGACCGCCGGCGCAATGCGGCACCACTTCGCCAAGCGGCTCGGCACCACGCCGCAGGCCTACCGCGCCGCCTTCTGCCATCACAACCCCTGACCCGTGGCCGTCGGGGCGGGCTCAGATGCCGGTCGTCGATCGCGGGTAGGCCACCTGGGGGTCGCAGAGGACGTTGACCAGGTACGGAACGCCGGCTGCGAAGGCGCGTTGCAGGGCGGGCCCGATCTGGTTCGGACGCGCCACCGTCTCACCCGCGCCGCCGAGCGCGGTCACGATGGCGTCGTAACCGGTCTCGCGGCGCAGGTCCGCGGCGACGTCGTAGCCGTAGAGGATGCGCATGGGATGCTTCTCCAGCCCCCACGCTCCGTTGTTGCCCACCACCATGACGACCGGTAGGTCGTGCCGGACCAGCGTGTCGACGTCCATCAGCGACAGCCCCGCCGCGCCGTCGCCGTAGAGCACGACGACCTGGCTCGACGGTCGGGCCAGCCGTGCGGCGGCTGCGGAACCGGCACCTGCGCCGAGGCAGCCGTACGGCCCGGGGTCGAGCCAGCAGCCGGGCCGGCCGGGCTCGACGAACTTGCCCGCCCAGGAGACGAAGTCGCCGCCGTCACCGATCACCACGGCGTCATCGTCGAGAAGCGGTAACAGCTCGCCGTAGATCCGGGCCGGATGGATCGGATCGGCGTCGGCCGCGAACAGCGAGGCGTCATGCTCCGCTGCGGCGACCACGCCGGCGTGTAGGTCGGCACCCCATTCCTCGTGGGTCGTACGATGCGGTCGTGCGGCCCACGCCGCGAGGATGCCGTCGAAGACCAGCGTGAGGTCACCGGCGGCGGAGGCGGCAAGCTCGACGTGGGTGGCCAGCTGGCCGGGAGAATCGGTCAGGTGCGCCACGCGTGCCGGTGGGCTCCCGTCGCCGCCGCCGAAGACGCCGAAGCCGAGCCGGAAGTCCAGCGGCGTGCCCGCAACGACGACGAGATCGGCCTGCGCGAACGCCGCCGACCGGGCCCGGCTGGCGAGCAACCGGTGTCCACCGGGAAGGATGCCGCGTCCCATGCCGTTCGTCACGACCGGGATACCGGTCTCCTCCACGAACTGCACCGCGGCCCGCTCGGCTCCATCCATCCACACGTCCGAGCCGAGCACGAGGACCGGGCGCTCCGCAGCCGCCAGCAGAGCGGCGGCCGACATGAGGTCATCGGCATCCGGCACGATCAGTTCGCGGGCGGCGGCTGCCGGGATCGCGACCTCGGCTCGGCTGAACAGTTCGTCCATCGGCACGTCGACGAAGACCGGGCCACGGTGGGAGGCGTCGGCGACTCTCAGCGCCTCGTCGACGACACCCGCCACGTCCGCGGCCTTGCGCGCCGTGACCGCTCGCTTGGTGATCGGAGCGAGCATCGGTGGGTGGTCGAGTTCCTGCAGCGCTCCCGTGCCCCAGCGGAACTGCGGCGCCCGGCCCCCGACAGCGAGCAGGGGGACCCCGCTGAAGTAGGCCTGGGCGATCCCGCTGGCACCGTTGGTGACGCCGGGCCCGGCCGTGAGCACCGCCAGCCCCGGGCGGCGGGTGAGCTTCGCGGTCGCCTCCGCACCGAACACGGCCGTCTGCTCGTGGCGCACGTCGATGAGTCGCATCCGCGGCTCCTGGCGAACGGCCGCGTCGTAGAGCGGGAAGACGTGCGCGCCGGAGAGGGTCCACATGGTCTCGATCCCGTGGTTGGCGAACACCGCGCGGGCGTGGTCGCCGGCGTGACCCTCCAACACGATCGGCCCGGAGTTGTTGCGCTGCGAAGCAGCATCCACAGGATGACGCTACACGCGACCGTCTCGG
>JBQGBY010000012.1:0-65081 GCA_052038195.1 Micromonosporaceae bacterium
GGCTGGACCCGCCGGTCGAGCTGCTCGGACCCGACGCCCGCGAGATCACCCGCGCGCAGTTCCGGTCGGCCCTGGCCCGCGGCACCGCGCCGGTCAAGGCACGGCTGCTCGACCAGGAGGCGCTGGCCGGGATCGGCAACCTGCTGGCCGACCAGGCGCTGTGGCAGGCTCGGATCAGCCCATCGCGACCGGTGGGCGAGCTGTCGCGGGCGGAGATCGACCGGCTGCACACGGCCGTGCACGGGGCGGTCGAGCAGGCCGTCGGCAACGGCGGCGTCCACAACCTCGCGGTAGTCAACGCCCGTACGTCCGGCTCCGTGTGCCCTCGCTGCCGCGCGCCCATGGCGCGTGGAACGGTCGGCGGCCGTACGACCTTCTGGTGCTCGCGTGAGCAGGCCTGAGACGGCGTACGGCCGGCAGCCGGCCTAGCCGCGGGAGCGGGCCCGGTACCCGCGGAACAGCAGGTACGCCCCGTAGAGCATCGGCCCCCACGCGACGACATACACGGGGCTGTCGGAGGTGTAGGTGATGAGCGTGAGGAGCGCGCCGCCACCGAGCCAGGCCCACCCGAAGCCGATATCGCGCGAGGCCCGCCGCGCCCGCTCCGCCGACTCCGCCGTGTAGTCCGGCGCGGCCGGTGTCAACGGAGAGGAGCCGGGTCCGTGCTGCCCCGGCCACTGCGCAGTCGGTTGCGCCGGCCCCGGCCACTGCGCGCTCGGTTGCGTCGGCTGGGCCGGCCACGGCGCCGCGGCCTGCTGGGGTGACGGATACGAGGGCGGATAGGACGGTCGTGGCTGACCCTGCTGCGGCATCTGGCCCTGCCACGGCGCGCCCGGCGCCGGATAGGGCTGCTGCGGCGGGTAAGGCTGCGGCGGATACGGCGGCTGCGCGGGCTGGCCCTGCCACGGCGCGCCCGGTGGCTGACCCGGTGTGGTGTAGTCGGACACGACGCCTCCAAGGTGGCGGATCGGATGACGGCGAGGCCGTGGTAGGTAACCACACCGACCCTGCCGGAAGCGATCGACACATTAGCACTGAGCCATCCGTCGCGCGGCCCGAACGGATCAACCCCCCATCTGAGGACAATTGGACGGCACTGAGGGCTGGCCGTGCCGGCGGGCGACGTCACCGGTAGGCGGCGGCCTGGATCGCGTACAGGTCGGCGTACTGCCCGCCGGCGGCCACCAGCTCGTCGTGACTGCCGACCTCGACCACCCGCGCGCCATCGAGCACCACGATGAGGTCGGCCATGCGCACCGTGCTGAACCGGTGCGACACCAGGATCACGACGCGGCCACTGGCCGAGGCCGAGGAGCGCCGGGCGGCGGCGGTGTAGCGCTCGAAGAGCGCGTGCTCGGTCTCGGCGTCCAGGGCAGCGGTCGGCTCGTCGAGCACGAGCAACAGCGGCTCATCCCGCATGAACCCCCGGGCCAGGGCGAGCTTCTGCCACTGTCCAAAAGAGACATCGACCCCCTCGGGCCAGGCGCGGCCGAGTTGGGTCCCCAGCCCCTCGTCGAGATGGTCCACCACGTCCTCGGCGCCGGCACGGGCCACGGCCGTGAGCACCGCCCCGTCGTCGTCCAACCGGGGCACGTCCCCGACGCCGACCGACTGTCGGGCCAGCAGCTCGAACCGGAAGAAGTCCTGGTAAGCGCCGGCGAGGCGGGTGCGCCACTCGTCGGCCGGCATCGCGGCCAGATCCACCCCGTCCACCAGCACGCGGCCCGCGGTCGGCTCGTAGAACTTGGAGAGCAGCTTCACCAGGGTCGACTTGCCGGCGCCGTTCTCCCCGACGATCGCGACGACCGCACCGGCGGGCAGCGTGAGCGACACGTCGTCCAACGCGAGCGACTCGCTGCCGGGGTAGGCGAAGCTCACCGACTGGAGCTCGATGCCTCGGGTGAGCGCGCCGGGTACCGGGGCGTCGGCCCGCCCGGCCACCGCGGCCGCGTAGTCCTCCAGCCAGGCCAGCCGCTGGGCGCCGTCCATCCAGATCCCGCGCAGGAACCCGATCTCGCCGACGGCCTCGGCGACGTAGCGGGACAGCTGCGACCCGGCCACCAGGACGAGCACCACCTGGCCGGGCGACCCGTGCAGCACCGCGGCCACGAACACGACGGCGCCGACGTACCCGGCGCCGAACCCGGCCCAGGCCGCGCTGTGCCACCTCGCCGAGACCCACCGGACGTGGGCTAGCGGCCGGTGCCAGCGCTCCCAGGAGCGGCGCCGCTGCGCGACGAGACGGTCGCCGATGCCGGTCACCCGCACCTCCTTGCCGGGTGCGGCCGTGGTCGCCGTGACGAACAGGTGTCGCGCCAGGCGGCTGTGCGAGGCACCGCGCTCCTCCACCGCCCGTTCGACCCCGGGGCGCCACGACGAGGTGAGCACGGTCGGAGCCGCGAACAGGGCGAGCAGCGCCAGCACCGGATGGATCGTCATGAGCAGCGCGATCGTCACCGTGAGCCGCAGCAGCCATCCGATCGTGGTGAAGAGGGACATGTACATGTGGTCGAGAAAGAAGACCTGCTCCCGGAGCACCGAGAGCCGGTCGAGGTAAGCGCGGCGTTCCTGGTGCGCCACCGTCGCCACCGTCGCCTGCAGCCGGGCCACGTGCGCCTCGAGAGCGATGGTCACCCGGTCGCGGAACCGGCGCTGCAGCCGGGTGGAGATGGTACCCAGGAACCAGGTGGCGACTGCGGAGAACGTCAGCCCGACGGCGGCCAGATACACCACAGTGGACCGACCGCCGGTGAGCCCGTCGGTGAATACCTTGAGCCACAGCGCGACCAGTGCCTCGGGGACCGCGGCCACCAGCGAGAGCCCGAACGCCACGGCCATGAGTGCCGGCTCGTGCCGGTACCCCAGCCGGCACAGCCGCCACATCGCGGGCAGCGCGGGCGGCAACGCCTCGGCCGGGTCCGCCTCAGGCGAGGACGTCATAGGTCACCTCCTCGTCGTCCTCATCCTCCGGCAGGCCGGCCGCGAAGCGCTGCGCCTGCAGGTCGAACATGGTCCGGTAACGTCCGCCGAGCTCCATCAGCTCGTCATGCGAGCCGAGCTCGACGACCCGGCCGTGCTCGAGCACGCAGATGCGGTCGGCGTGGCGCACGGTCGAGAACCGGTGCGAGACCAGGATCGTGGTCGTGTGCCTGGTCTCGGCGAGGATCCGCTCGAAGATCTCCGCCTCACCTCGGACGTCCAGCTGTGCCGTCGGCTCGTCCAGCAGGACCAGCCCGGCACCCAACCGCACCGCGCACAGTGCCCGCGCCAGGGCGATCCGCTGCCACTGGCCGCCGGACAGATCGGTACCGCCCTCATACCCCTTCGCCAGCACGGTGTCCAATGTGGCCAGATCGGCCGCGCCGGCGGCGGCGAGCGCCTCGCGGATGACCCGGTCAGGCGCACCGGCCGGCGCGACGTTGTCCCGCAGCGGCAGCTCGTAGCGGACGAAGTCCTGGAACACCGCGGCCACGCGCGAGCGCCATTGCAGCAGGTCGATCTCGCGCAGGTCCACCCCATCGACCTCGATCACGCCCGAGTCGGGATCGTAGAGCCGGCACAGCAGCTTGGCCAACGTGGTCTTGCCCGCGCCGTTACGCCCGACGATCGCCAGCGACGAACCGGCGGGCACGGTGAGGTCCAGGCCGCGCAGGACCGGCGTCGTCGTACCCGGATAGGCGAAGCTGACCGACCGGAACCGGACCTCACGGGTCGGCGACGAGCCCGCCTCGCCGGTGCCGGACGCGAGCGCGCCGGCCGGCCCGGTGCGCGACTCCAGTCGTAGCACCGCCGCCACCGGCGCGGAGGCGCTGTCCAGCGCCCAGTTCAGTCCACCAAAGGCGATCATGCTGGTGCCCAGCGACGCCTGGATCACCACGACGACATCGGCGAGCGTCAGCCGACCACCGACCGCGCCGGCGGTGAGCCACCAGAACACCAGACCGTTGGCGGCGAGCACGATCAGCATGCTTGTCAGCACCGGGCGCTCCCGCAGGCGGGTCGCCTCGTATTGAAGCTGGTGCAGTCGGGTCCGGCGGGCGACGAACCGCTCGAGCACCCAGTCGGCCAGGCCGAACAGTCGCAGCTCCTTCGCGGCCGGCGGTTCGACGGCGAGCCGGTACGCGTAGTCCGCGTGTTGCTGGGCGGCCCGCACCTCCTCGGTGTTCCGGTCGCGCCAGACCCCGCTCTCGCGCAGCAGCCAGTGCGTGCTCAGCCACGCCCCGGCCAGCAACGGTGGCGCCCACCAGGAGTAGCCGAACAGCACGGCCGCCTGCAGGATCCCGCCGATCATCAGAGCCAGCCCGCCAGCGATGAAGTCCACCGACAGGGACAGGGGCGGCCCGGTCTGGCCCAGGTCGAAGTCACGGGCGACGGTCATGTCGCGGGTGAGCTCGGGGTCCTCCAGATGCGCCATGCCCGGCGGTCGCACGCACGCGTCGGTGAGCCGGTCGTACAGCCACGCCGCCGTGCGATCGCCCAGGTTCGCGCTGATCGCGGCGTGCACCGGGTTGAGAATCTGCATGGCGACGAAGAGAACCCCGACGGTGGCCAGAGGCGCCGTCAGGCCGCGCCCGTCCTGAACCGCGCCGACGAGGGCACCGATGGCGAGCGTGAGGCCGGCCGGGAGCAGGCCACGCAACGCCAGCCCGGCCCACCAGAACGCGGCCAACCGCGGGTCGGCCCGGTGCAACACGGTGAAGAACTGCCACTCCTTGCGGTCGCGCAGCCCGCGCAGGCGGGAGCGCATGACCGCGGGTAACGCGCCCAGGAGCCTCGACACGCGCGCAGTCTAGCCAGCGCCACCGACATCGGCCCGACGTTGACGAAGGCCGATGATGGGTGAGACGCCGTCTCCCAGCGCGACGGCGCGGCTACCCTATGGGGCGGCACCGGGGAGGAGACCGCCATGCGTGAGGGCACGGCCGTGGCCGGGCGTTACCGCCTACTGGAGCAGATCGGCGCCGGCGGCATGGGCGAGGTGTGGCGCGCCACCGACGAGGTTCTCAAGCGTACGGTCGCCATCAAGGTCGTCCTGCCCTCGCTGCAGGCCGACCCTGACTTCGTGCGCCGCTTCCTCAGCGAGGCCCGGGCTATGGCGAGCGTCCACCACCCCGGAGTGGTCGCCATCCATGACTTCGGCGAAGTTTACGAGCCGAACATCAGGCCCAGCGGCGAGAGGCAGGGTGGCCGGATCGCGTACCTGGTCATGGAGTACGTCGCCGGCGAGTCGTTGTCGCGGGTGCTGCGGCGGGTCGGCCGGCTTGACCCTTCGACCACGATGAACCTCGTCAACCAGATCGCGCGGGCGCTGCAGGCCGTGCACGACCGCGGAATCGTGCACCGCGACATCAAGCCGGGCAACCTGATCGTCCGGCCCGACGGCGCCGTCGCCCTCGCCGACTTCGGCATCGCGGCGGCACTCGATGCCACGGCCTGGACACAACCGGGGATGATCCTCGGCACGCCGTCGTACCTTGCTCCGGAGCAGGTGCTCGGACAGCCGGCGTCGCCCCGCAGCGACGTGTATGCGCTCGGCCTCGTGGCCTACGAATGCCTCGCCGGACGCCGACCCTTCATGGGTGACGATCCGTTGGCCGTGGCCATGCAACGAGTCCAGTACGCACCGCCGCCGCTGCCGCCCGACGTGCCGCCCCCGGTCGCGGAGGTGGTGGCGCGGGCGCTCGCCACGGACCCCGCGCACCGGTGGCCGACGGCGGCCGAATTCGCGGCCGCGGCGGGCCGAGTGGGCGGTGGCGCCCGGGTGAGCTCCGTCCCGGGCCGGACCGTCCGGATGGGCGCCCCCTCCCGGCGGCGACGCCGTGGCGCCATCCTGGTCACCGCGGCGCTGGTTCTGCTCGCCGCGGGCGCGGCGGCGTTGTGGTCCACTCAGGATCCGGGGTCGCCGGACGCGTCCGGCCCATCCGGCACGGGCCAGGACACCGGCGGCGCCCAGACCAGCCCCGGCGGCCAGACCAGCGGCGGCCAGACCAGCGGCGGCCAGGGTGGCGGCGGTGGGCAGCCCGGTCCTGCGCCAGCGGGGTTCAGCTCGTGCGGCGACCTGTTCTGCCCAGCCGAGCCCATGTGCTGGCGCGGCCTCACCTCCACCGGGTTCACGGCCGAGCCGCCGGCACCCGCGAACTGCACCGCCCCGCACCGCTTGGAGACGTTCGCGGCCACGCCCCTGACCCTCGAGGTGACCCCCAGGCTGGACATGACGACCCTGATCGAGCGAGAGGAGTTCGCCGCGATCTGCTCCGCCGCGACCATGGCGGAGCGGAGCCTGGACCCGGCGGACACGCAGGGCTGGATCCGGGAGGCCTGGCCGATCCCGCAGGAGGACGACATAATCCTCGTGCATTGCCTGGCTCGCCCGTCGGAAGGAGGCGAGTACCGGGGCACGTTCTTCCGCTCGGGGATCGCCTGACGCCTGTCGATGTCCGCCGCCTGACCAATGGTGTCTCTTTCTGTTCAGCGCGCTAGGCCTAGCGCGCTAGTCAAAGAACGTTATGGTGGGTCGATGGCGGAGTACACGGAGCAGGCGCTTCGCGCGGTGGTCGACAAGTACGAGGCAACGAGGGCCGCCGCGCTGGCGGACCGGGACGCCAGTCTGCGCGATTTCGCCGAGGCCGGATGGCGCGCGGCCGACCTGCAGCGCGTCACGGGATACAGCCGGGAGACCGTCCGCCAGGCGCTGAACCCCGAGGCCCGGCAGGCCATCAACGCGGGGCGGCGGGAGGCCACCGCTCGGCGCCGCCAGCCGTATTACATTGTCAAGTCTCTCGATGAACTCCACGGGCCGGCCGAGGGCACGGTGACGCTGCCACCACACCTCGCCGCACCGGGTGACGCGGACTACGACCTCGCCTACGCGAGGGAGGTCGCCGGGATGTACGAGATGGTGCTCGTCCGCGCGGCTTCGCTTCAGGACGTACGCGCGTGGGTCGACCCACGGCTGCTCGTCCGGGTATGGCCGCTGGTGATCTTGCCGGAGCGGCTGACCGACGGCTGGGAGAATCGAATCCCTGAACTCGCGCGAGCCCGGAGATCGGGATGGCCTGAGCGTCGGATCGGTCGCACGTGGCCTACGTCCGGCCAGGCGTGAAGCCCCTCAGATCGACCGGGCCAGGTCCGCCGCCCGGGCCAGATGCGCGGCCTTGACGGCCGGCCAGCGGTGGGCGTCGCCGGGCACGTCATCGTCGCGCAGCACAGCGCCGCCGAAGACGACGAACTCGCTCGCGCGCGCCCGCGCGCCGATACGGTCACCGAGCATCACGGTCCGCATGGCCTGGTAGACACCCGATGCCTCGAGATCGGCGACCGCGTAGCCGGTCGTGCAGAGCACGAGCGCCTTCGCGGCCACGCGCAGGCCCGCGGGCCGGTAGGCGAAGCCCACTGTCCACACACGGTCGAACCACCCCTTGAGCCGGGCCGGGCAGTCGGCCCACCAGACTGGATAAACGAATGCCCATACGTCGGCAGCATTGAGCCTGGCGTGCTCGGCGGCGACGTCGTCAGGAACGGGCGCGTCAGCTCGATGGGCGGCCTCCCGTTCGTACTCGTCGATGGTGAGCTCGGATCGGAACTCCATCGCGTAGAGATCCGAGACCGTACGCACGTGGCCCGCGGCGTCGAGCCCGCCCAGGAACGCGTCCAGAACCTCGCGCGTAAAGCTCCGCCCGCTCGGGTGTGCGTAGACGATATGGACTGCGGTCACGCACGCATTCTCTGCACACCTGGCGCCGACGCGGAGAACGGGGCCCGGTCAGGCCGTGTAACCTCCGCGGCGATGGAGCGTGACAGCGCGCCCGACCGTGGCGCATGGTCGGTCCGGGCCGTGCTGGCCGCCGCAGGCGTCGTCGCGGCCACCACCGTCGTGACGATGGTCGTGGTGGCGGCGTTCGGCGGCACTGAGCGCTGGCGCGACACCGTCGAGCAGGCCGGCCCGTGGGCGCCGCTGGTCTACATCCTGCTCAAGGCGGCCACGTTCGTCGCCGCGCCGCTGAGCGGCACCTCCCTGAAGCTGGCCGGGGGCGCGCTCTTCGGCGTGTGGGAGGGGTTCTGGTACACGCTGGCCGGCAACGTGCTCGGCGGCAGCATCAACTTCTGGATCGCCCGCCTGCTCGGCCGGGCGGCGGTGCGCCGGCTGGCCGGGCCGGGAACGCTGAGCCGCATCGACAACGCGACCCTGCGGGTGGGCGGCTGGCGGGCGCTGCTGGCCGCCCGCATTTTCCTCGCACCGTTCTACGACCTCGTCAGCTACGCCGCCGGACTCTCGAGCCTGCCGTTCCGCCACTACCTCGCGGTCTCCGTGATCGGCGGGGTGCCGGCCTCGCTCTTCTTCGTCGTGCTCGGCGACGCCGCCACGCGGGGCGGCTGGCTGCCGTATGTCGTGCTCGGCGGATGTCTCGCGCTCGGGCTGGTCGCGTCGGTCGTCTACCTACTCCGCCGGCGCGGGGCTGCGGCCGGCGGCCGGGGCGGGGCCGGCGGCCGGGGCGGGGCCGGCGTAACCGAGCCGCTCGAGCCGGCTGCGGGTGGTGGCGAGGACCCAGGCGCCGATGGCGACCAGCGCGAGGCAGCCGTACTGGGCGCCGGTGAGACCCCACAGCTCCCGATCGTTGACCCGCAGGAAGTCGGTCAGGAACCGCAGGCCGCCGAGCCACAGGCAGAAGACACCGATGAGCACGCCCGGCGGCAGGCTCCCACGCCGGAGCAGCAGCACCAGCGCGACGAAGAGCATGAGCAGGTGCAACGCCTCGTACGCGGCGGTCTGGTGGAACACAGTGCCGATCACCGGTGCCGGCTCCCGGGTGCTGCCGCCCTGCCAGGTCACCCCGAACGGCAGTGAGGTCGGTCCCCCGAAGTGCTCACCCACGGCGTAACAGCCGATCCGCCCGATCGCCTGCCCGATGATCAGGCCGAGGCCCGCCGCATCGGCGAAGTGCCACCGCTGGATCGGCTCCAGGCGGCGCAGCAGCGGCAAAGCGACGAACGACGCGAGGATGGCGCCGCCGGTGAACTGCAGGCCACCCTTCCAGATGGCGAACGCGTCCCAGAAGGAGTCGAGCTCGTCGAAGTTCGTGATCACGTAGGTCAGCCGTGCACCGACGATGCCGGCGAGCACCAGCCAAAGTGCGATGCGGAGTACCTCGTCCTGGGACAGGCCGCGCGGCTTGCCGTACCAGCCGGCCACCAGGGCGCCGACGATGACTCCAGCGGCCACGCAGAGTCCGAAGACCTGAAGGTGGATCGGGCCGATATCGATGTAGGGGAACGTCTTGTACGGCAGTCCGAACACGATTCGCCTCCGGTCGCGATGGCCGCCCGAGATGTTATCGACCGGGCCGGCACGCCAACAGCACAAACTGCCGTCGAGGATCTTAGCGGAGAGCAAACAGCCGTGCCGATACGCGACAGCTCGGGCCAGCAAACCCGGTGGCCGGGTTCATCCGTCTGTTCTTCATCCGCGAGGCCCTGGGCGGGCCGCGCGATCAGACAGGGGAGGCGCTCTGATGAGACACCGGTGGCTGAGTCTGGCGATCCTGGGCCTGGCGTCCGTCGCGCTGGCGGCCTGCGGCCCGGCACGTGACACGACCGATCCGAGTTCGACCGCGTCGACCTCGACCGAGCCCACGGCGAGCCCTTCGGTGCCGGCCGAGCCGTCAGTCGACCCGACCCTGGGTCAGCCGGACCGGCCCGCCGTCAGCAAGGCCGCGATGCTCGCCCCCGACGATCTCGGCGACGGGTTTGCCTTCGAGAGCACGGTGACGGGTGGTCCGAGCGGGCCGGACGGCAACCCGGAGGGGTGGCGCGGCGACGCGCAGTGGATATTCCACCTGCCGTACTGCGACGCGTACGCGGGTCTGGGCGTGGACGGCTTCTACTCGCGCCAGGCCATCCGCGCGAACACCTACGTAGGACCTGGCGGCGCCGCGGTCACACAGGTCGTCGAGCGCTATCCCGACGCCGCCACGGCGAGCGAGGTCTTTCAGGAGGCACGGACGGTGGTGGAGGCGTGCACGGTCGACCCGTTCTACTTCGGTGACCACCAGTTCCCGCTCGCCGCCGGCGGCGACTCGTGGGGATTCTGGAGCTCGGTCAGTGACGGCCGGGGGTACTGGAATGTCGTGGTCCGCCAGGGTGAGCTGATATCCATCGTTCGCGCCGGCCTCGACGTCGGCGACGTCAGCGAGGCGGTCGTCGACCGCCTCTGCGAGGACACACCCTCCTGCTGACGGTCACTAAGCTAAGTCACCTTCGCGATGACGTTCTCGGCGTACCATTGGAGATTCTCGATCTTCTGCTCCAGTGGCTCGGTGTCCTCCCCGGTGATGTACGGGATCCGGAACCCGACGATGACGTCGGTGACCCCCTTCTCCTCCAGGCTCTTGACACCCTCGGGGGTGTAGGCGTCGAAGGAGATGACGTGCACCTCGAAGTCGTCGCGGGTGTCGCCCTCCGCCGCACGGATCTGGGCGAGCCGGGTCAGGAGCCGGTCCAGTTCCTCGCCGTCAGTGCCGGCGTGCATCCAGCCGTCGCCCTTGACCACAGCCCGGCGCAGCGCCGCGTCGGAGTGGCCGCCCACCAGCAGCGGGATCTTCTTGGTCGGCGCCGGGCACTGCTGCAGCGGTTCGAACGAGTAGAACTCACCGCTGTAGCCGAAGAACTCGCCGCTCGTGAGGCCGCGCAGGATGTCCATACATTCATCCATGCGCCGCCCGCGCTTCTCCCACGGCACACCGAGCGCGGAGTAGTCCTCGGGCCATGGGGACAGGCCGACGCCCAGCGTCAGCCGGTTGCCGGACAGGTACGCCAGTGACGAGGCCTGCTTGGCCACCAGCACCGGCGGCCGTACCGGGAGCTTGAGCACGAACGGGGTCAGCCGCAGCGTCGTGGTGGCGGCGAAGAGATGGGCACAGAGGATGAAGGTCTCGACGAACTCCTTGCCCAGCAGGAACTCCCGGTCTCCCGTGTCCGTGTAGGGGTAGGTCGTGTCGGATTCCTGGGGGTAGATGAGGCTATCCGGGACCGTCATGCTCGTGTAACCGGCCGCCTCGGCGGCCCGGGCCAGCGGAGCGTAGTAGGCGCTCCGCGTCATCGCCTCGGCGTAGGTAAACCGCATGACGGCCAGCCTAGACCTAGAACGCGTTCTAGATGTGCGCCGGCCTCAGACTTGACCGGACGCTTGCTATCCGCGTCTACTTGTGAAACGCGTTCTCAATCGATCGTGAGGGCCGCCATGGAGCTGTCTGCTGACTACGTGGTCGTCGGCGCCGGGACCTCGGGATGCGTGGTGGCCCGGCGGCTGGCCGAGTCCGGGGCGAGCGTCATCCTGGTCGAGGCGGGTAAGGGCGACCGCTCTATGTGGGTCCGCCGGCCCGGTCTGATCGCGGTGATGCACAGCGTGCCGGCGCTGAAGCGGGTCTTCGACTGGGGCTACTACAGCAGCCCGCAGGCCGCCGCCCTCGAGCGCACGATCCCGCAGGTCCGCGGCCGCGTACTCGGTGGATCCAGCTCGATCAACGGCATGGTCTTCGTGCGTGGCAACCGCAAGAACTACGACGACTGGGCCGCCGACGGGTGCACCGGGTGGGGCTACGACGACGTCCTGCCGAGCTTCAAGAAGTTCGAGCGCTGGGAGGACGGCGCAACGAAGTTCCGTGGCTCCGAGGGCCCGATCAGGGTGACCCGGGCCCGGGACGTCACCGGGGCGACCTGGGCGTTCATGGCCGGCCTCACCGCGACCGCCGGGGTCAGGCACATCGAGGACTATAACGCCGAGTCCCAGGAAGGCGTCTCGATCCTGCAACAGAACGCCGCCGACGGCCTGCGGTACAGCGCCGCGGTCGGCTACCTGCGCGACCCGTTGTCCAACCTGAGCGTCGTACTCGCCAGCCTGGTGACCGGTCTCGTCATGAAGCACGGCCGGGCCGCGGGCATCACCGTGACCGGGCGGGGCGGCACGCGCACGATCCGGGCGTCGCGGGAAGTGATCCTCTCCGCCGGCGTATTCGGGTCGCCGCAGCTGCTCATGCTGTCCGGCATCGGCCCGGCCCGGCTGCTGCGGCGGCTCGGCATCAGGGTCGCCGCCGACCTCCCCGTCGGGGAGAACCTGCAGGACCACCTGTTCGTCCCCATGACGTACCTCATGCCGGCGGCGCGGCATCACGGCAGCGCCCCGTACTTCGCCACCGGGCTGACGAGGGAGATGATGCGCCGGGGCACGACCTGGGTGAGCCGCAGCGTCTTCGAGGCGGTCGCCTTCCTGCGCAGCTCGCAGGCCGGCGCGATACCGGACATCCAGCTGCACGCCCTGCCGTGGGGCTACCCCGGTCCCAACCAGGACGCCCCGGTCCGCCACAAGGTGGACCCCCGCCCAAGCCTGACCCTGCTGGCCACGCTGATCTACCCCAAGAGCCGAGGGACGGTCCGCCTCGCCTCGACCGACCCTGCCGCCGCCCCGCTCATCGACCCCGCCTACCTGTCCCACCCGGACGACTCGCGCCTGCTGCTCGACGCGATGGAGATTGTCCGCGAGGCGATGGGAAGCCGGACGATCTCCTCCGAGGTCGCCGGTGAGACCTCGCCCGGCCCCGACTATCCGGACCGGCAGGCGCTCGCGGCCGAGGTCCCGAACCGCGCGACCACCGTCTACCACCCCGTCGGCACCTGCCGGATGGGCGTCGACGAACGCGCAGTCGTTGGCCCCGACCTTCGGGTCAACGGCGTTGCGGGCCTGCGCGTGGCGGACGCGTCCATCATGCCCTCAATCACCGGCGGCAATACCCACGCGCCGGCGCTGATGATCGGCGAGCACGCGGCAAGCATCATCCTGAACGCGTGACGCAAGCTTCATTCAGATACGTCGATGAGAACCTTGCCCACGGCCCCCGACTCGACCGCCTGGTGGGCGGCGGCCGTCTCGACCAGTGGAAAGCGGTGCAGCGGCAGCCCGGCCTCGGCCCCGACCCGGACGGCCCCCGCGGCGACGGCAGCGCTCACGTCGGCCACAGCGCCGGCCTTCACCGGGGCTGGAACCGTATAGACCAGCATGAACTGGTAGCGGATGTTGGCGAACATGGCCGGGAAGACGGGCACGGTCAGATCACCCAGCGACTCGGTTGCGTAGGCCGCGATAGTGCCACCGACGCGCAGGACGGCCAGGTCGAGCGCCGCATTCGCGACCGGCGCCACCTCGACGATGATGTCGACGCCGTCCGGGGCGGCGGCGCGGATGGCCGCCGCCGGGTCCCCCTCCCGGTAGTTGACGGCGGTGTGGGCGCCAGCCGCCAAGGCCAGGGCACCCTTCTCGGGGCCGGAGACGGTCGCCAGCACGGTCGCGCCGGCCCATCGAGCAAGCTGGATGGCCGCGTTCCCGACCGCCCCCGCGCCGCCGGCCACGAGCACCGTGCGGCCCGCCAACGTGCCAGGGCCGAGGCGACCGGTCGATCCCTCGAAGGTGGACAGACAGCGGTGGGCGGTCAGCGCCGGGATCCCGAGACTCGCACCGAGGTCGAACGAGGCCGCGTGGGGCAGGGCCACCGCGTTGGTCGCGGGCAGCGCCGTGTACTCCTGGGCAGTGCCGCCCGGCCGCTGCCACTGCGCCTCCCACAGCCATACCCGCTCACCGACCCGTGAGGGGTCGACGCCCGGGCCCGCCGCGTCGACGACGCCGGCTCCGTCCTGGTTGGGCACGATCTCGGGGAAGGGCATGGGTCCGCGGCCGCCGCGACGGTTCTTCCAGTCGGTCGGGTTGACGCCCGCGACCCGGATCGCGACGCGGACCTCGCCCGGCCCGGGCTCGGGCACGGCCCGCTCCACCACTCGCAGGACCTCGGCCCCGCCCTGCTCTGAGTACACGACCGCCTTCACGCGCCCATGGTAGGTCTCGCGCCGCGGTTGGCGTGCTCCGCGTGGACCCACCCGACGCCGACCCTTGCCGGCCCGGCCCCGGACGCGGGTTGACCAGCCACGCTCACGAGCCGATGCGTTGGAGGGCGGCACCGAGAACGGCGATGCCGTCATCGATGTCGCTCACGCTCGCCGCGGCATAGCCGAGCACGAGCCCGGGCCGGCCCGGTCGCTGGCGGTGCCAGGACAGCGGCTGCACCTTGACACCGTCGGCGAGCGCGGCGGTGGCCAGGGCCAAATCGTCCACATCGGAGTCGAAGGTGACCATGAGGTGCAGGCCCGCCGCCGCACCGTGCGTCGCGGTCCCGGCGGGCAGGTGGCGGCGGATCGACTCAATCATGGCGTTGCGCCGTCGGACGTGCCGGCGGCGGAGCAGGCGCAACTGGTGTTCCAGGCCGCCCGACTCCATGAGCTGCGCCAGCACGAGCTGCGGAAGGGCCGAGCTGCCGAGGTCGGCGTTGCGCTTGGCGGCGACGAAGTCATCGCGGTACCGCGCCGGAACCAGCGCCCAGCCCAGGCGCAGCGCGGGGGCCAGCAGCTTCGACACGCTGCCGAAGTAGCAGACCTGGTCAGGGAGCGAGGCGCGCAGGGCCGGCACGGGCGGCCGGTCATAGCGGTGCTCGGCGTCGTAGTCGTCCTCGATGATGAGACCGCCCGTGCCGGCCCAGCGGGTGAGCTGCCGGCGCCGATCCGGGTGCAGCACCACGCCAGTCGGGAACTGGTGAGCCGGGGTGAGCAGGACCGCGGCCACGCCGCTGGCCCGCAGGTCGTCGACCCGGACTCCGTGTCCGTCGACCGGCACCGGTGGCGTGTCCAGCCGCCACGCCCGCAGCTGATGGCGCACGCCGAGCGAGCCCGGGTCCTCTACGGCGACCCGGGAGATCCCGGCGTCGCCCAGCAGCTGGGCGAGTAGTCCGACCCCCTGAGCCACGCCGGCCACGATGACAACCTCGTCCGGGTCCGCCGCGATCCCGCGGTTGCGCGCCAGCCAGGTGGCGACGGCGGTGCGCAGCGCGCGCATGCCCCGGGTGTCGCCGTAGCCGAACTGGGCCGGGGGCAGGTCGCCGAGGACCGTACGCTCCGCGCGCAGCCAGGCCGTACGGGGGAAGGCGGCGAGGTCGGGGACGCCGGGCGACAGGTCGATCCGTGCCGGCGCCGCCCGCAACGACTCGTAGACGTTGACATCTGGCGGTACGGCGAACGGCGCCGACTTTGCGTCCACTGTGGATCGCTGCGCTGAGGGCGACCGCACGGGAGCGGCGACGACGACGGTCCCCCCGCGCCCCCGCCCGGCGATGTATCCCGCCTCGCTCAGTCGCAGGTACGCCTCGGTGACCACGCCGCGGGAGACGCCCAACTCGGTGGCCAGCACCCGGCTCGCGGGCAGCCGGTAGCCCAGCGGAACTAGCCCGTCAGCGATCGCGGTCTGCAGCCGCTCGGCGAGCCACCGGGCCCGACCGCCGGTCGGCGCCTGACCGATGTCGAGTTGCAGGAAGTCCGACCCGGACGGTATGGACCTGTCGTCGTGGTCTCCATTGGCCCTACTCATCGGACCATTGTGCCGACAGACTGACACCTGTGGGTAGCGGTGAGTCGATGCACATCCAGCACTCCCCCGCGATCTGGAGCCAGTACCCGGATCTCGTCGCGGGGGTGGTGTACGCGACGGGGATCACCCCCGTCCCGACAGACGGCGGCACGGTCGCCGCCGTCGAGCGCTACACCGGCATCGCGGAGGACCGCCTCGAAGCCGGTCCCGAGAGCGAGTTCCCCGAGATCCAGGCCTGGCGCCGGACATTTGCCCGCATGGGCCTGCGGCCCACCCAGTACCGGTGCGCCGCCGAGTCACTGCTACGCCGCTACCGCAAGGAGGGCTCCCTGCCCCGCCTCCATCCACTTATCGACCTGTGTAATGCTATGTCGGTAGCCTTTGCGATCCCGGTGGCGGCGCTGGACGTCTCGCGAATCTCCGAGTGGTTGGAGATCCGGCCGGCCACCGGCGACGAGGACTACCTGACGTTCGGCGGCGAGATCGAGCATCCGGACCCGGGCGAGGTGACCTTCGTCGACGCAAGCGGCCGGGCCCACGCCCGGCGATGGACGAACCGGCAGAGCGGTTTCTCCGCCGTACGCGATACGACGACGACGGTGCTGATCATCGCGGAGGCCATGCATGCGACGGCGCCCGCCGACGTACCGGCCCTGACTGCGGCCCTGGTCGACGAGCTGGCCCGAGCGTGGTCACCCGTCACCGCGACCGCGACGCTGACCCGCGTGGCGCCGCGGTTCGACTTCGTCACGGGTGGCTGGGTGGGGGCGGACGGCACGGAGTTCGTCAGCTAGCCCGCCCTCGCCGCGCATCACCCGGACGAACGCGGTCAGGCCGGTCAGCAGCGCGGCCCGCTCGGCCGGCGTCAGGTTCTCGACCACCCGGTGGAACCGCTGATGGAACGCGACGCCCATCCTCGCGTGGTGGGCGCGCCCGCGGTCGGTGAGCCGGAGGCGGTAGAAACGTCGGTTCGCCGGATCCCGCTCCCGGACGAGCAGCCCCTTGCGTTCCATGTCGGCGGCCAGGCGGCTGACCGAGCTCTTCTCCAGGTGCAGCCGCTCGGCCAGCTCGCGCTGGGATAACGGGGTGTCGGTGTCCAGCTCGTGCAGGGCGAAGACCTGGGACAGCGTGACCAGCTCGCCCGCGACCGCCTGCTGGAGCGATCCAAGCGCGCGGCTCAGGTCCATGAACAGGTCATGGATCCGCTCAGCCGTGTCCATGGGCACCTCGGAGTCAGAGTTGCAGGCAACAACTCTGCAGGGTACCGTCGCTCATAGTTGTACGGAGCAACTATGAGAGGAGAGCGGTCATGCGGCTGATACCTAGGCACGGCGGCCACCAGCACACCTTCGAGGGACGGGCCAGCCGGCACTACAGCGCCTGGGCCACCGGCCCGCTGCGCTGGATCTACCGGAGCCTGGCCCGGGATGTCGCGGCCGCGGCGCCGCGTGGCGCCACCGTGCTCGACGTGGGCACCGGACCGGCGGTGCTCCTCGCGGAGCTCGCCCGGCTGCGCCCCGATCTCAAGCTCATCGGCATCGATCTATCACCGGACATGGTCGCCGCGGCGGCTCGGAACCTGGCGCCGCACGCGCCTCGGGCGAGCGTCCAGGTCGGTGACGTGGCCAACCTCTCGCTCGGGGACGGGTCGGTCGATCTGGTCGTGTCGTCGCTGAGCGCGCACCACTGGGAAGATCCGGCCGCCGCGTCGGGCGAGTTGGCGCGCGTGCTCCGCCCCGGGGGCCGCGCCTTCATCTACGACATCCGATCGGCACCATTCGACACGCTGATCTCCACTGCCCGCGACCGGTCACTGTTCACCGGTCGGGCGCCGCAACGGACCTACTTTCGCCTGGGGTGGCTGCCGTTCCCGCGGCTGGTGCGGCTGGTGCTGACGGCATGACCGGATCCGACCTACCGCCTCCGATCTGAGCGCCTATCAGAGGTCGATAGGCACCCAGATCGCGCTCGCGGAATGGTGAATCACGCAGACAGCTCGTGGCGCAGGGCCTGGGCCCGTTCGACCACCCGGGCCAGCGTCGCCTTGGCCTGGCCCAGCTCGGCGGGGTCGATGTCGGCGAAGAGGCGCCGCGCCAGGTCCTGGACCTCCTCGAAGAGCGCGGCGTACAGCGCCGCCCCCCGTTCAGTCGGCCGCACCGGTCCATCGCCGTCGAGGCCTTCGATGAGGCCCCGGCGCGCGAGCGCTCGCAGCCGGGCGACGTGCTCCTCCCGGGTGCGGCGCAGTTGGCGCTGAGAGTCGAAGAAGTCATATGTCTCGGCTGGCGTCATCGGTGGGCGCAGCGTGAGCACGCGCAGCACGACGTACTCGTCCGCGGTGACTTCGGCGCCGGCGAGGACGGACTCGAGCAGTCCGTGCACGGCGCCCTCGACCTCGGCGATGTCCTGGCCGGTCAGTACAGGTGCGGTCATCTTCTCCCCCTCGGTGTCGGTTTCGGAGCCGACCTCGTGGTCGGCTTCCCGGTCGGTTTCGGTGTCTGCGCTGGTGTTGCCGGCGGTTGGCCTGGTGGCGGCTCGTCGGTCGGCGCTTCGTCTGACAGGAGCGCCCGCAGCGTCTCGGCAAGCTGGCGGTTGCGTGGGCTGTCCGGGCCGCCGATCGGGGCCAGCAGCTCCCGATGCAGTCCTTGCACGAGCTCGATCGCCGCGCGGACGGTCGTCACGCCCCGATCGGTGAGCGTGAGCTCGACCGCGCGGGGGTCGCGTCGATGCGTGCCCCGGGTCAAGAACCCGGCCTGTTCCAGCGCCCGCGCCAGCTTCGACACGAAGATCGGATCCAGGCCGGTGTGGTCGGCCAGCTCACGCTGGCTCGGCGCCGCCCCCGAGCGGGACATCCCGTAGAGCGAAGCGAGCAGCGAGTACTGCGCGTGGGTCAGGCCCAACCCGACCAGCACCCGATCGACGCCCGCGCGGAACCTGAGGGCGACCCGCCAGAGCAGAAACCCCGTCGTCGCCCGCTCGCCCATGCCCACGCTCAAATACCGTACATGGAAACCATATCCATGGCAACTCACGGCCAGCGGCGGCGCCCCGGCCGTAGGGTCACCGCTCCTCGGCCGGGGCGAGGCCGCATTCATATCCGAGAATCACGGCCTGGACCCGGTCGCGCAGGTCGAGCTTGGCCAGGATCCGCCCGATGTGGGTCTTGACCGTGCCCTCGGACAGGTGCAGGTCCGACGCGATCTCCGCGTTGGACCGTCCGAGGGTGACCAGGGCGAGCACCTCCCGCTCCCGGGGGGTCAGCACGTTGAGCCGGTCCGCCTGCGGCGGCCGTGCCGGCGACGACGTCAGGAAGTGAGCGATGAGCCGGCGAGTCACGCTCGGGGCCGTCACGGCGTCGCCCGACACGACGACCCGGATCGCGTTCACCAGGTCGGTGGCCAGGGTGTCTTTGAGCAGGAATCCACTCGCCCCGGCTCGCAGTCCGGAGAGCACGTACTCGTCCAGATCGAATGTGGTCAGGATCAGTACCTTCGGTGGCGACGCCAGGGCTCGGAGCCGGCGGGTCGCCTCGATGCCGTCAACCAAAGGCATCCGAATATCCATGAGGACGAGATCAGGCTTCGTCCGTACGGTCACGTCCACCGCGGCGGCGCCGTCCGACGCCTCGGCGACCACCTCGATGTCGCCGGTCTCGTCCAGGATCATCCGGAAGCCGGTCCGCACCAAAGCCTGATCGTCGACCAGCACGACGCGGATGCTCACCCGTCGGTCCCCGCCGCGCGCAGCGGAAGCGCGGCCAGCACCCGAAAGCCGCCGGATGCGCCGGGTCCGACCGTCAGTTCGCCGCCGAGGGCGGCGACGCGTTCGGCGATGCCGCGCAGACCACTGCCCTCCACGGGCGGTTCGGGTCCGCCGACGCCGTCGTCGGCGACCTCGAGCTCGACGGCGTCGGACCGGAAGCGGAGCTCCACCGTGGCTCGGGCGCCGGCGCCGGCGTGCTTGAGGGTATTCGTGAGTGCTTCTTGAGCGATCCGGTACGCGGACAGGTCCACGCTGGCCGGCAGCGGCACGGGCTCACCGTCGATGGTGAACGTGACGGGAGTGCCCGCAGCACGCAGGCGGTCGACGAGTTCCGGCAGGGCGCCGATGCCGGGCTGGGGGTCCAGCCGGGCTTCGCCGGACGGATCCTGGCGGACGACATCGAGCAGGCGGCGCATCTCAGCGAGCGAGGCGCGACCGGTCGTGATGACGCTCTGCAGGGCCGCCGCGGTCCGGTCGGGATGGCGGTTGAGCGCGGCGGCGGCGCCCTGCGCCTGGACCACGATGACGGACAATCCATGCGCGATGACGTCGTGCAGCTCCCGGGTGATCCGGGAACGCTCGGCCGCGGTGGCGAGCGCGATGCGCTGGTTCTGCTCCCGGGCCAGGTCAGCCGCGCGGATCTCGAGGGTTCGCAGGTGCGCCTGGCGGCTGCGCACTCCGTCGCCCACGGCGAAGGCGAATCCCAGCACGAGCATGAGCCCGACAGCCTGCCAGGCGGCCGACGCGAGCAGGTCACCGAAGGTCGCCGGCGCGTCGTCCGCTGGCGCCGTGGCGCTGTCGATGGCGCTGGGCTTGACGATGCCGAGTCCGTCCAGGAGGCGGCGCATCTCGGCGAGCTTCGCCGCCGGCGGGGACGTCGGGTCCGGGACCCCGAGCGCAGTCGCCGGCCTCGCCGTCCAACGCGCCAGATCGATCGCGCTGATGATGACTGCCGACGCGAGGGTCGCGAGCAGCGTAGCGATCGAGACACGCCGTGCTCGGTCGCTGCTGGCGAGCGTGTAGAGCGTGAGCGGGACCGCGAGGGCCAGCACCTCGAAGTCCCCCGCATGCCACACGTGGTGCTGGACCGTGCCGACAGTGGCCAGCACGACGGCCAGCACGGGGGTGCGCCGGCGGATGACGATCGCGACCACAATCGGCGCCGCGAAGATCCACCAGGCGAGCGAGTCATCATCACCCTGGTCGACCGTGATGAGCAGGAGCGCGAGGGCCAGCGCAACGTCGAAGATCATCCATCTCTGCTGAGCGAGCCACCGGCGCGCACTCGCGATGCGGGCCACGGCGCCCATGGTAGGGCGGCTGGAGCGACTCGACGTCTGACCATGGTCGTACACCGACGGTGGACCGTGGGCGTACAACGACGCGGAGACAGTGAACCACGCTCAGACGACACGGGCTGCCACCGCCGGTCATCGTCGCACCATGAGAACGTCTCCTACCGGCGCTAGGAAGATCGCTGCGCCGCGCGCGCAGCTCCGGCGCCACCGCGGGCGTCGCCGTACCGCCGTGGCCCGCATAGCGCTGGTTGCCCTCACAGCTACGGCCGCCTTGTCGGCCTGCGATCCGCTGGGCGGGGGCTCGGCCACCCCTTCCCCGACCGCCATGTCCGACTCCGACATCCTCGCGATCGGCCGCGAGGCGGTCGAGTGCTTCCGCGACAACGGTGTGCCCACCATCCCCGACCCGATCCTCGAGGGCGGCCGCCTCACCTTCCCCGACGGCGTGGAGGCGCAGATCGAGGCGCAGTACCCCCAGCAGGTGCTGGACGCGGCGCAGCAGGCGTGCCAGCACATCATCGACCGTCTGCCTCAGCCCGCCGTGGGTGGCGAGCCCAACACCGAGGACGCGAACCCGCTCGGTCCGGAGGAGATCGAAGCGAGGCGTCGCTTCGCCGAGTGCATGCGCGAGAACGGCGTGCCGGACTGGCCCGACCCGCAGGCGGACGGGTCGTGGCCGGGGACCGGCCCACTCGCGACCGAAGGGAAGTCACCGCGCATCACGGCGGGGTTCGACGCGTGCCGGGAGTACTGGCCCAACTCCATCTCGGTGTCATGACGCTGGGACAGTTGGGCCGGCCTGGTCGGGTCGCGGTGCTGTCAGTCGCCGCGCTGACGGTCAGCGTGCTCGCGGTCTGGTACACCGTCGCGACCAGACCACCGGCGCCGGGTGACACCGACGCGGTGCCCACCACGTTCGTGCCGGTGGTCCGGGGCAGCGTCAGCCAACGGATCCTGGTACCCGGCACCTACGGCTTTGACGGGGCGTACACGGTGGTGTACCAGGGAGGGCCGGGCATCCTCACGGCGCTGGCCGTTCCGGGTACGGTGGTCGAGCGGGGCGGGACGATGTTCTCCGTCAATGACCGGCCGGTACGGCTGCTGCTGGGCGCCACTCCGGCGTATCGGGACTTTCGCGCCGGCATGGGCGACGGGGCCGACGTACGCCAGCTCGAGGAGAACCTCGTGGCGCTCGGGATGGACCCGGTTGGATTGATCACGGTCGACGAGCGATTCACCTTCGCGACCGACTCCGCCATCCGCCGCGCTCAGGCGTCCTGGGGCGTTCCGGCGAGCCGCCTCACCGGCGAGCTCCCGCTGGGCGACGTCGTGTTCCTGCCGATCCCGCTGCGCGTCCGGGAGGCCCCGGTGGTCCCCGGCATGGCGATCGACACCAACACCGCAGTGCTCACCGCCAGCTCGACCGACCGGGTCGTCACCGCGGAGGTTTCGGCCGACCGTCAGGCCTCGGTAGAGGTGGGAGACGAGGTGTCCGTCTCCATCCCGGGCGGCCCACCCATCACCGGCGCAGTGATCCGCGCCAGCCGGGTCGCGTCCATCCAGCAGGGGGAAGACGGCGAGCCCGTGGGCGTGGGTGCGGCGACGATCACCGTCGTGATCGGGCTGACCCCACCCCCCGGCCTGGCCGAACTGGACCAGGCCACGGTGGTGGTGTCCATCGCGGTCGCGGTCCGCGAGGAGGTGCTGCAGGTGCCCGTCGCCGCGCTGCTCGCCCGGCCCGGTGGCGGTTACCGGGTGCGGCTGGCCTCAGGCTCCTATGTGGATGTCGATCCCGGACTCTTCGACGAGGCCACCGGCCGGATCGAGGTGACCGGCGACCTGCGCGAGGGCGACCTGGTGGAGGTGCCAGCGTCGTGACCCCCGTACTGGCGCTCGAGAACGTCCACAAGCGCTATCCCGGCACGCCTCCGGTCGACTCCCTGCGCGGAGTCACGCTGTCCGTCCACAGTGGAGAGCTCGTCGCCGTGGTCGGCCCCTCCGGGTCCGGCAAGACGACGCTGCTCAACCTCGCCGCCGGGCTCGACCAGCCGACCTCGGGTTCGGTGCGCGTCGCCGGAGCGCGGATCGAAGGGCTGCCCGACCGCCGCCTGTCCGGGTTGCGGGCCTACCAGCTCGGCGTGGTGTTCCAGCAGTTCGTCCTCCTCGACCAGGCGAGCGCCCGCGAGAACGTGGCGGCCGGGCTCCTCTACCGCGGCGTACCGGCGCGGGAGCGGCGGCGCGCCGCCGACGAGACGCTCGCCCTGGTCGGGCTGTCGCATCGAGCCGACCACCGGGCGGGCACACTCTCCGGCGGCGAGCGACAGCGGGTGGCGATCGCGCGGGCGGTCGTCGGACGGCCGGCCGTCGTCCTGGCCGACGAGCCAACCGGCAATCTCGACTCCGCCAGCGGTGGGCAGGTGATCGCGCTGCTCCGCCAGTTGAACGCCGGCGGCACGACGCTGATCGTCATTACCCACGACACCGATGTCGCGGCGGCGACGCACCGCCGGGTAGAGCTCTTCGACGGTCGAGTCGTGAGCGACAGCGCGCCGCTCGGGACAGCTTCGTGAACACGCCGCTGCCGCGGCTGCGGGCGGTCGACCTCCTTCCCGTGGCCACCATCGGCCTTCGTACCCGGCCGGCGCGAGCAGCGCTCTCCGTGCTCGGCGTCGCGATCGGCATCGCCGCGGTCGTGGCGGTGCTCGGCATCACCCGCTCGAGCCAGGCCGACGTGCTTGACCGCATCGACCGACTCGGGACCAACCTGCTCACCGTGGTCAACGGGCGCGCCTTCGGCGGAGCGGAGGCACAGCTACCGACCGGCGCACCGGCCTCTATCGCCCGCACCGAGGGTGTCCTGGCCACCGCGGCGACAGCCGAACTCGGCGGAGTCGCGGTCTACCGCAGCGATCTGGTACCGACCTTCAGTACGGGCGGCATCGGCGTCCGTGCCTGCGACGAACAGCTACTGTCCACTCTGGACGCGAGGGTCACGGAGGGGACTTTCCTGAACCAAGCGACCGCGCGCTACCCCGCCGTCGTGCTCGGCCACGAAGCGGCGCGTCTGCTCGGCATCGCCGGCGTGACCGGCGACGAGCGGGTCTGGCTTGGTGATGCGTGGTACGCCGTCGTCGGCATCCTGGCCCCGGTCGAGCTGGCCCCCGAGATCGACGTCTCCGCACTGGTCGGCTTTCCCGTGGCCGCGGCCGAACTGGGCTTCGACGGCCACCCCAGCCGGATCTACGTACGCGCCGAGACCGAACGCACCGCCGAGGTCGCCGCCATGCTCTCCCGCGCGGCCGACCCCGTGGAGCCCGGCCAGGTAACGGTGAGCCGCCCGTCGGACGCCCTCTCGGCCCGGCTCGTGGTCGCCGGCACCACGACCGCGCTCTTCCTCGGGCTCGGCGCCGTGGCGCTGCTGATCGGCGGGATCGGCATCGCCAACGTCATGGTCATCTCGGTGCTGGAACGGCGCATGGAGATCGGGCTGAGGCGGGCCCTGGGCGCCGCCCGCCGCCACATCGTCGCGCAGTTCGTGGTCGAGTCCCTGCTGCTCGGTGCGGCCGGCGGAGTTGCCGGGGTGATCCTCGGCGTGCTCACCACCTACGTCGTCGCGTATCAGCGCGGTTGGCAGCCGCTCATCCCGCCACCAGCGGTCGGCACCGCCATCGTCACCGCCATCGTCATCGGCACGCTCGCCGGCCTCTATCCCGCGGCGCGCGCCGCCCGGCTGCCCCCGACCGAGGCGCTTCGCACCGCCTGACCTCTTGACTTCGGACACAAACGGAAGTAGAGACGTCTGAAGCAAAGCAGAAACGGGGGTGAACCCACATGTATGCCGAGGAGCGGCAGCAGGAGATCCTGCGGCGGGCGAGGATTGAGGGCCGCGTCGACGTGACGGGGCTCGCCGAGGAGTTCGCGGTCACCGCCGAGACGATCCGCCGGGACCTGACCACACTCGAGCGCGCAGGAGTCCTGCGCCGGGTGCACGGGGGCGCGATCCCGGTCGAGCGGATCGGTTTCGAGCCGGCGCTCGCCGCCCGGGACGCCGTGCTCACCGATGAGAAGGAGCGCATCGCCAAGGTCGCGCTGGCCGAGGTGCCCGAGGAGGGGGCGATCATCCTCGATGCGGGCACCACCACCGCGCGCCTGGCCCAGGCGTTGCCGGGCGACCGGGAGCTGACGGTGGTGGTCAACTCGCCGGCGATCGCCGTGATCCTGGGCCCGCGGGTCAACATCAACCTGTTGCTCATCGGCGGTCGGGTGCGCGGCAAGACACTGGCCACAGTGGACGACTGGGCGCTGCGGCCACTCGCCGACCTGTACGTGGACATCGCGTTCCTCGGTACGAACGGGCTCTCCACGGAGCGCGGCCTCACCACCCCCGATCCCGCCGAGGCCGCGGTCAAACGGGCGATGATCGCGGCCAGCCGCCGGACGGTCGTGCTGGCCGACCACACGAAGATCGGACACGACTACCTGTCCCGGTTCGGCTCGCTGTCGGAGGTCGACCTGCTGATCACCGACACAGGCCTCAACGACGAGCTCGTGTCCGATGTGGAGGCCGAGGGCGTACGGGTGGTCCGAGCATGATCATCACACTGACCCTCAACCCCAGCCTCGACCGGACGGTGGAGGTGGAGCGGCTGGAGCGCGGCGCGGTCATCCGGGGCGTGTCGTCACGGGTCGAGCCCGGGGGGAAAGGAGTCAACGTCACTCGGGCACTGCTCGCCAACGGCGTGCCCTCGCGGCCGGTGCTGACCTGCGGCGGCGAGGAGGGCCAGCACCTGGTGCGTCTGCTCCACGGCGAGGGCGTCGAGCCCGTCTGTGTCTGGATCGATGCGCATACCCGGTCCAACCTGACCCTCGCCGAGCCGGACGGTACGGTGACCAAGATCAATGAACCGGGGCCCCAGCTCACAGCCGACGACGTCGCGCGCGTCGAGGCAGCGCTGCTGGCGGAGGTGGCCCGGCCAGCAGCCTGGGTGGTGATGTGCGGGAGCATGCCCCCGGGCCTCAGCACCGGCACGTTCACCACGCTGTGCCGGCGCATCGTCGGCGTCGGCGTACGGCTGGCCATCGACACGAGCGGGCCCGCGCTGCGAGCCGCTGCCGTCGCCGGCGCCGGGCTACTCAAGCCCAACCGCGAGGAGTTGGCCGAGGTGGTCGGCCGGCCGCTGCCCGCGCTCGACGACGTCCTCGCCGCCGCGCGCGAGCTCAAGTCATGGGGGGCCGGCGCCGTGCTGGTCAGCCTCGGTGCCGAGGGCGCCCTGCTGGTTGACGGCGACGGCGTCAGCATCGGGAGTGCACCAGTGGCCCGGCCGCGCAGTGCGGTCGGCGCCGGGGACGCGCTTCTGGCCGGGGTCCTCGCGGCCGGAGCCAAGGGCGACCTCGCCCTGGCCGAGGCGCTCGCGTGGGGCGGGGCGGCGGTGAGCCTGCCGGGCAGTCTGATGCCCGGTCCGGCCGACCTCCAGCGTCACCTGGTTCGTCTGTATCCGCCGGAGCAGCTGCGCGGTCTCGCCTAGCGCGGCTCACCAGAACTCACCCGGCATCGCCGATCGCGTCACCGACGCGAACCCGGGGCATACATCTCCCATAGTCAATGTCCAGCCCCACTCCCGGAGGATCAATCATGAGTAGCATGCCGTATACGCCCAAGGTCACCGGTACGGGCGTAAAGGCGTCGATACAATCGTTCGGCGGATATCTCGCCGGCATGGTCATGCCCAACATCGCCGCCTTCATCGCCTGGGGCTCATCACCGCGATGTTCATCCCGACCGGTTGGCTGCCGAACGAGACGTTCGCCGGCCTGGTCGGTCCGATGATCACACTCCTCCGGCCCATCCTGATCGGCTACACCGGCGGCCGGCCGGGCCTAGGAGAGAGGTCTGCATGAGAGTCGTACGGTTCCACGCCCCGGGTGATGTCCGCATCGAGGATGCGCCCGAGCCGGTGCCCGGGCCGGGCGAGGTCAAGCTGCGAGTGCGCAACTGCTCCACGTGTGGTACGGACGTCAAGATCTGGCGGTTCGGCCACCACCACATCGTGCCGCCCCGGGTGATGGGACATGAGGTCGCCGGCGAGGTGGTCGAGTCGAACGTCGACGGGTGGACCGTCGGCGACCGGGTGCAGGTGATCGCGGCGATCCCCTGTGGACAGTGCGGGGAGTGCCGCCGCGGCCGGCCGACCGTCTGTCCCGATCAGGAGTCGATCGGCTACCACTACGAGGGCGGCTTCGCCGAGTACCTCGTGGTGCCGGCCAAGGTGCTCGCCGTCGACGGGCTCAACCGAATCCCCGACGGGCTGTCCTACGCCGAGGCGTCGGTGGCCGAGCCGCTGGCCTGCGTACTCAACGGGCAGCAGCTCGCGCGAGTCGGCGAGGGTGACGACGTGGTCGTCATCGGCGCCGGTCCGATCGGCTGTCTGCACGTACGGCTGGCGCGGGCCCGGGGCGCGGCCCGGGTCTTCCTCGTCGACCTCAACGCCGACCGGCTCCGCCGCGCCGCCGACCTCGTGACGCCCGACGCGACCGTCGTCAGTGCCGACGGCGACGTTGTGGACTCGGTGCTCAAGTTGACCGACGGCCGCGGCGCCGACGTCGTCGTGACGGCCGCGGCGTCGGGGGCCGCGCAGGAGCAGGCGCTGCCGATGGCGGCGCGGCAGGGTCGGATCAGCCTCTTTGGTGGGCTGCCCAAGGCCAACCCCGTCGTCTCCGTCGATGCCAACCTGGTCCACTACCGGGAGCTCACCCTCGTGGGCGCCAACGGCTCCAGCCCTGCGCACAACGCGGAGGCGCTGCGCCTCATCGCCGCCGGGGTTGTGCCGGTGGCCGATCTGGTCACCCATCGGCTGCCGCTCGGTCGAACCCTCGAGGCGTTCGACGTCGTGGCCCGCGGCGAAGCCATCAAGGTAACTATCGAACCGTAGGAAGAAGCGATGCCGACCCGCGTCGTGATCATCGGCTCGACCTGCGGTGTGCACAGAGGTGAGCTTGACGCCGAGGGCGACGGGCCGAGGCGGCGCTTGATGCGCTGGCCGATCTGGCTAGAGCGCGCGTACGGCGGCGAGGGTCGCGTCCACATCGGACTCAGAGTTGATGATGGTCGGCCCGAAGCGCAGATATGAGGGCTCGTACGGGGTGGAACTGCTGATGACGTTCGCCTCCCGGAGCCGGGCGACCGCCTCGTCCGGGCCGTACCCGTCGACCTCGCAGCACACCAGTCCGGCCGACGCCTCCGGCGCGCGCGGGGTTCGGAGATGGACCGAGGGGATGCCGGCGAGGCCGTCCTTGAGCGCCGCCGCCAGGGCCCCGGTACGTTCGGCCACCCGGTCGGCGCCGATCGCGGAATGGAACTTCAGCGCTTCGGCCAGGGCCCAGCGGTGCTCGAAGCTGTGGTAGCCACCCGGAGTGGACCAGGGCCCCGGGTCGGTCCCGGTCGTGTCGATGAAGCTGGGCACGATCGGGGTGTACCGCGACCAGGCCTCCGGACGGCCCCAGATCAGGCCGGTGCCACGCGGGCCGAAGAGCCACTTATGCGTTCCGGTCACCAGGAAGTCGACTCCCAGCGCGCCGGGCGTCGCGTCCTGCGCAGCGAACCCGTGCACCCCGTCCACGCACACCAGCATCCGCTCCGGCTCGGGACGGTCCTCGTTCGCCGCCGCGATGGCGTCCGTGATCTGCCGGACCGGCAGCCGTACCCCCGTGCTGGAGTGGACCCAGGTGATCGCCACCAGGCGCGTCGCCGGGCTCAGCGCCCCAACCAGCCGGGTCACCATCTCCTCCGGGTTGGCCCGCTCCGACTCGTCGTACAGCCGCGCCCGGCGCACCTTGACGCCATCGCGCATCTCGCGCAGCCGCAACGACTCGTGAGTGGCGTAGAAGTCGTGCTCGGTGGTGAGCACCTCATTGCCTGACGCCAGGCGCAGACCGGAGTACAGCAGCCCCAGGCCCATGGTGGTGGAGTCGGTGAACGCGATCTGCGACTCGTCGGTGTCCAGATAGTCGGCCGCCGCCTTGGCGACGCGATCGTCCAGAGTGGACTGGTTCGCCACCAGGTAGCCCAGCGGGTCGGCATCCAGTCGCGAACGGTGCGTCTCGATCGCACCCCGCACGCCCGCGGGATGGCTGGCGAAGTAGAACGTGGCGAGGTTGGCCACCCCATCCGGGAGGGCGAACTGGGCGCGGACGCTGGCCCAGTCGTCAGGGTCCAACTCGGGGGCGGAGCCGGACGTGGCCGGGACGATCTCCGGCTCCGCCAGCAGGCTTGCCACGACCCCACCGGCGACGACACCCCCCGCAGCCGCCCCGCCCGCGGCAGCCAGCAGGCCACGTCGAGTCACCATGGCCCCATCGTCTCCTGGTTTGGTTACGCCATGCACGCGATTGAGCCCGTGGGTTCCCGCTGTCGACGTGTGGTCAGCGGGCCACGCGGACCTCGGGCGTCCGGTCCTGAGCGCGCTTTGCGCGGTACATGTTGGCATCAGCGGAACGGATGACGGCGTCGGCCCTTCCTGTATTGCCTGCTCCCATGCCGACGCTAAGTCCCATCCTCAGTTCCCCGCTCGCCAGCGGCAATGGTTCGGCGAAGGCAGCCCGGATGCATGACACGATCGTGTCCACTTCGTTCGGGGTCGGCCCAACCAGGAGGATGAGGAACTCATCGCCGCCGAACCTACTCACGGTGTCGCCGTCCCGGACGCACGACTGGAGCCGTGATCCGACCACGGAGAGCAGCTCGTCGCCGGCTGGGTGGCCCCGAACGTCGTTGACAGACTTGAATTTGTCAATGTCGCAGAAGAACACGATACAGAGGCGCCGCTGGCTCAGGGCGATCGTCAGCCGGTCCAGGAAGGTCCGCCGGTTGGCCAGACCCGTCAGCGGATCCGCGGCTGCTTCCGTACGCAGCGCCCGTTCGACGTGAGACCGTTCCGCGGCCACTCGGCCGATACGCACCATGACCAATCCGGAGATCACGGTGCCGGCGACGAGAAGGACCACGCCATCGCGGACCGTGGTGCCCTCAAGGACGATGAGTACGCCGACCGCGATGGGCAGCGTCGCGACGGCCAGGCCGAGAAGGCTCAGCCGCTGAACGGTCAGCCGATCGTGGCGGTTCACAAAGCCGGGCCGGACAAGCCTGGGCGCGGTGGGACTCAGCCCGAACGCGCCAACCGACGTGTAGGCGGCCATGAACATCACGCTCGCCACTTCCTCGGCGGGAGGGCCGGGGGCGGCCGCCCGGACGGCGCTGGCGATCAGGGCGAGGGCCAGTCCGAGCATGAGCCACCGCAACGCGGCAACCGGCCGGACCAAGGTCGTCGCGAGGCGAACAAGCGCGCCGAGCACCCCGCTGAGCGCGAACAAGACCACGAACAGATTCGCCCGTTCGACACCGGCGACGGCCTCCGTATGGCCGAAGACGGTCAGCGCGAAGACCCCACCCACTGCGAGTCCGAGGATGGACGCGTCGATGACGCCGCCGACGTCCGTGCGTGCGCACCGGAAGATCAGCGACATGGCGGCGGCCAGGATGAGGAGATTGCCGCCCGCGTTGAGCACCTCGGTCAGCCATTCCCCGTCGGGATCGACGATGCGCACGAGCAACGCGATGTTGAGCACGACCAGCGCGGTCAACAGCAGCCACCACGGCAACCGCCGACCGGGCTGGACAGCGACCAGACCGTACGCCACGGCCGGGACCGCCCCCAGCGCAGCGACGAGGAACAGCACGGCCCGCGTGGCGGCCGGAACAAGCGGATACGCAGCCAGCAGAGCAGCGGATCCGACTAGGTACAGGCGCAGCGCGCGACCAGTCAGCACTGCTGAAGGACGCTCACGAGCCGTGAGATCACGATGTCGCACCCGAGTGTGCGTCGAGTAGTCACGTGGTCGCCGCCCATGCGAAAGGTCCGCCGTCACCCACATGCTGATGCCTGGTACACCCAGCCGGCACCAATATCACCGTATTTCGTCCCGATGCCGGTACGCCAGCCTCGGCTGGTCAACTCGGCCAGCGACGACGAACCGACGTCAGACCCGCCGACGCGCGGCGAGCTCCCCCGGCGTGTTTGGTCGGCTGTTCGCGATCTCCGCGCCGACCTAGGGTGACGCGGTGCCGATGGCGTAGAGCTTGCCCCACCGATCGGCGAAGTACAGCACGCCCTCCCACATCGCCGGTGTCGACTCGACGCAGCCGCCGACCTTCAGGCCCCACAGCTGCGTCGGCGCGGCCCGGGTGTCGGCGACATCGTAGGCATAGAAGTTCCCCGTACAGTCGCCGATGAAGAGCACGTCGTCCACGACAACCGGCGAGCTCCAGGCGCGCGCCACGTGGAACCGCCAGCGCTCCTCGCCGGTCGCCCGGTCGAAGCCGATCACGTCGCCGGAGTCGGTGGGAAAGATGACGATGTCCTTGTAGAGCGCCGGCGTACCGAGGATTCCGGCCTCGTCGGCCACCTGGTCGAAGGCGCGCCACACGATCGGGTCGTCGGGCCTGGAGGGATCGAGTTTGAGCATCTGCCCGACCTCCCGGGACCGGGCGTTGTGCTGCTCCCAATGGACACCGACGTAGAGCATGCCCTGCTCGTCGATCGTGATCGTGGCGTCGACGTCGTCGCCGGTCCAGAAGCGGAACACCTGCGTGGGGGCCACGCCCGCCTTGAGGCTGCTGAGATCCCAGCCCTGCACCAGGCCGGAGGAGTTGGCGAAGTAGGCGACGTTCTTGTAGATCGCGACCGAGTTCTCGACGGAGTAGTCCCAGTCGACCCGCTGCAGCTCCGCGTCCCAGCTGGGGATGTGGTAGAGCAGCTCGGGCGCCACAGTCACCTTGCCGCTCTGGTCGTAAGCCCGGTTCAGCTTGATGATGTGGAAGTTACCGTTCTCGCTGTTCTGGAACAGGTAGTCATCAATGATCAGGCCGGAGCTGTCCCAGTCGTCGTCGCCGTACTTCGGCCGAACCGAGTTGCCGTCGAGCCGCCACAGCTCCTGCGGCGCGTCACCGTCGAAGGAGATGATCCGGAAATAGCCGTCGCGCGAGCCGCTGTAGACCAGCGGGTAGCCGTCCGGGTCGAGGGCGAGCGACCCCTTGACGAGGTCGCCGGTCACGAAGTCCGGGATGATCCGCTCGCCGGTCGCCGCGTCCACGAAGTGGATGTGGTGGTCGTACCCGCCGGTGATGATCCAGGTGCGCCCGTGGCGCTCGATGACGGCCGGCTGTCCGGTCCAGCCGTTGCCGCACCACGTCTGTACCTCGTCCCGCACGACGCTCGTGGTTCCGCACATGTTCGTGTCCTTCGGAAACGCCCACAGCACGGTCGGGTTGGACCGCACCGCCGGTCCAGTGCCGTAGAACGTCCGCGTCGGGTTGCCACGGAAGGTGAGCAGTCCCTTGGACTTGGTCCCGTACGGCTCGCCCACCCCCGCCGGATCAGACCAACCTAGGAAGGGTGGCGTCGCGGGTGGCGAAGCGGAGTCGGACGGGCGGGGCTCGTGCCACGTCGCGCTCTCCGTGGCGCAGCCGGCAGCCACCACGGCGACGAGGACAAGGACGAGGACGAGCGGCCGGAGCCGCGATGCGGAGGGGGACACGGCGGTAGTGTGCCTGGTCATCGCGGCGCGGTGCGGCCGCGGGGTAGGCCCTGTCGAGTTCACGACTGAGTGCGGGCCGATGGTCGCGGCAGCGGGGGTCGCTCCTTACCCGGTGGCGCCGCTTCTCAGGGCGACCAACGCGCGGCGAGCTCGCCAGCGGTGGGGGGCGGACCGGGCAGCTCGGTGGTGCCCGGATGGCGCAGCGCGTCGAGCATCAGGGTCAGGTAGCGGTGTCGGAGCTCGTACGTGCGCCGCTCGTCGCCGATACGGACCGCAGCGATCTGCTCGAGGATCAGGCCGAGGTCGGCTACCTCGATGTCCGGTCTGACCACACCCGCGGCCCGGAGACGCTCGACGAGCTGGCGGTTGAGCTCGTCGGCCAGGGTGGCATCGCGGTAGAGCTCGTCGCTCGGGGTGAACGTCCCGGCTAGGCGGCTGGTCAGCGACGTGGACCCCGCGTCGACGACGCGGCGCAGGAACGTCGCGAACGCCTCCCACGCATCGGCACCCTGGGCGAGCGCGTCGACCGCTTCCCGCACGGCGTCGATGTAGGCACCAAGCCCATCGGCGCAGAGCTTGCGCAGCAGCTCCTCCTTGCTGGGGAAGCGACGGTACAGGGCGCTGATCCCGACACCGGCCCGGTCCGCGACGGCCGAGATCGGCGCGTCGGGATCGTCGAGGTAGACGGCCCGGGCGGCCGCCAAGATCGCCTCGTCGTTGCGTGCTGCCTGCGCTCGCCGCCCGCTCAACGGCGGGGGCACCGAGCTCGCGGTCGTCGTCACGATCCACAGCCTACACCGGAACGTAACATTCTGTTCTGCCAAACTACTGGAACAGATCATTCCGTTCTGCTAGTCTGCGGAGCAGAACAATCCGTTCCGTTTGAGGAGAGGCTCATGACCACGAAGAACCGCCCCTGGCTCGGACTCTTCGCCATCCTGGCGGCGATCCTCCTGAACCTGCTGGACTCCACGATCGTCAACGTCGCCGCTCCCTCGATCCGCGCCGAACTGGGCGGCTCCTACAGCGGCCTGCAGTGGACCGCTGCTGGCTACACCCTCGCGCTGGCGGTTGGCCTGCTGACCGGCGGCCGGCTGGGCGACATGTACGGACGGCGGCGGATGCTGCTGATCGGTGTGGTCGGCTTCGTCGCGGCGTCCGTCGCCTGCGCGGCCGCCCCGTCGATCGAGTTGTTGATCGTCGCCCGCGTGCTGCAGGGACTGTTCGGCGCGGTCATGATCCCGCAGGGGTTCGGGCTGATCCGCGACCTGTTCCCGCCGCGCGAGATCGGCAAGGCCTTCGCCGCACTCGGCCCGGTCATCGGCCTGTCCACGATCGTGGGCCCGATCGTCGCCGGCCTGCTGGTCGACGCCGACCTGTTCGGGCTCGGGTGGCGCACGATCTTCGCGATCAACGTGCCGCTCGGCCTCTTCGCCATCGTGGCTGGCCGGGTTGCGTTGCCCGGTGCGTCGACCAGCGTCGGCGCCCGACCGACGCGACTGGACCTGCGAGGCGTCGTACTGGCCGGCGTCGGCATGTTCCTGCTGGTCTTCCCGCTCGTCCAGGGCCTCGAGCTGGACTGGCCGGTATGGTCCCTCGCGATGCTCGTGGGCTCCATCCCGGTACTCGGCGGGTTCGCGCGGTACCAGCTGTACCGCGCCCGGCGGGGCGACACCCCGCTGGTGGAGCTCAGTGTCTTCGCCAAGCGCTCGTACGCCTCGGGAGTCGCCTTCGTCGTCGTCTTCTTCGGGGCAGTGGTCGGGTTCTCGCTCGCCGTCGGCCTGTTCCTGCAGCTCGGCCTGGGCTTCAGCCCGACACGCGCGAGCTTGACGATGGGCGCGTGGGCGGTGGGCGCCTTTCTGGGCTCGGGCTTCAGCGCGGGCATGATGGCAAAGCTCGGTCGTCGCATCCTCCACATTGGTCTGTCCATCATGGGCGTCGGCATGGCCGCGCTGTACGCCGTCATCACGCACGCCGGAACCGCGGTCGGGCCGGGGCATATGGTCGTGCCGTTGGTGGCCTTCGGCGCGGGCATGGGCATGATCTTCGTGCCGCTCTTCGACATCATCATGGGCGACGTCGAGGATCGCGAGGTCGGTTCCGCTTCCGGTCTGCTGGAGTCGATCCAGCAGCTGGGTGCGTCGCTGGGCGTCGCGGTACTGGGCACCGTCTTCTTCGGGGTCGCCGGCTCGGCCGCCGGTCCGGCGCTGCTCAATCCCGCGTCCGCGGTGGACGCCGCCGGGCTCGTGACCTTGCTGGCGCTCGCCCTGACGGCATTGGCGTTCGGGCTCGGGTTCCTGCTGCCACGCATGGCCCGGGCGCACGCGCCGGAGGCGGTCCCCGCATCGGCCCGGGCTGAGGAGCCCGTCGCTGGCGAACTGGCGCTCGCCGCCTGATCGGCCGTCCGCAGAGGACAGTCGCGTCAAACGAATGGCCCTCCCGTCGTGCCGGTCGGCGCGGCGGGAGGGCCGCTGTCCGCTCGCAGTAGCTGACCCCGTCCACACCCGGCACGGCGGGACGGTCTGGCGTCGGCAGGACCGGATGTCCGGTGCGCCCCTGTGAGCTGGCTTACACTATCGCCGGCCGGCGATGCGTACGTCGGCGGAGACAGGCGACGCTCGATGGGATGGGATGAGATGGCTGGGCACAGTGCCGGCACCGGCCGGCTGCGGGAGGCGCTGGTGGTGCGCACTGGCGCGGGTGTCCTGGCCGGCCTGGCCGGCGGGGTGATCTTCGGTGCGCTGATGCACGCGACCGGTGCCTTGATCGACGTCGCCAGACTCGTGGATGGCAACTCCCTGTTCGTGGGCTGGGCGGTTCACATGGCGATCGCCTCGTTCGTCGGCATCACCTTCGGGCTGCTGTTCGGCGCAGCCGCCCGGGCCCCGGCCCTGACTGTCGTGCTCGGCGTCGCCTACGGGTGGCTCTGGTGGGTGCTCGGCGGCCTCACGCTCATGCCACTGCGGCTGGGGGCGGGGCTCTTCGTCTTCAACGCCGACGCGCTCAAGAGCCTGGTCGGCCACCTCGCCTACGGGGTCACGGCTGGCGCAGCCCTCGCCCTGCTACTCGGGCGCCCGTTCGGCATCGGCGCCGTGGCGCCCGCCCGTCGCGCCGGAGTCGCGCACGTCGGGGTGCACCATCACCGGTGAATTCCATGCCCTCCACCCCCGCCCAGCCACCCGTGGTGAGATGCCGCGGACCGCGGCGGGTCGCAGCGTGATGATCACGACAGGATCTGCCACCAGGGGTCGACCCGCTGCGGGGTGAGCACGTCGACCCGCTGGCCGGGTCTGGGCACGGCGAGCCGTACGTCGCGGGCCCTCGCCTCCGCCCACAGGCGGTCGACCGGTTCGGCCCAGGCGTGCGGCGCCAGCGTGAACGTGCCCCAGTGCACCGGGATGAGCAGGTCGCCGCGGACGTCGCGATGGGCCCGCACCGCCTCCTCGGGCGTCATGTGGATATCGGGCCATGCCTTGTTGTATGCACCTACCTGTATAAGGCTGGCATCGAAGGGACCGTGCCGCTCGCCGATGGCCGCATAGCCGTCGAAGTACCCGGAGTCGCCGGTGTAGAAGATCCGATGGTGCTCGCCCTTGATCACCCACGAGCTCCACAGGGTGCTGTCGCGACGCAGGCCACGGCCGGAGAAGTGGCGGGCTTCGGTCGCGGTCAGGGCGAGGCCGGCGACGTCGACATCCTCGTCCCAGTCGAGCTCGACGATACGGTTGGCCGGCACGCCCCAGAGCTCAAGGTGCGCGCCGACGCCGAGCGGGACCAGGAACGGGGCCTGCTGCAGTCGGGCGAGCGCGCGGACGGTGGGCAGGTCGAGGTGGTCGTAATGGTCGTGTGAGACCACGATCGCGTCGAGCGGGGGCAGGTCCGCGAGCGCCACCGGCATCGGGTGCAGCCGCTTCGGGCCGACGCTGGGCACGGGCGAGCATCGCTCGCTCCAGACCGGATCGAGCAGCACGCGGCGGCCCTCGATCTCGACCAGCACGGTCGCGTGGCCGTACCAGGTCAGGTCCACGCCGTGGGTGGGCGCCCCGGCCGGCGCCGCCCGGACGATGGGGATGGGGCCAGTGGGGCGCGCCGTGCGGCGGCCCGTGATCACAGCGCGCATGGCGCGAGCGGCCTCGCCGGGTCGAAGCATGCGGGTGGGCGTCGTGTTGTGGAACGCGCCGTCGCGGTAGTGCGGCGACTGCCGCAGCCGCTCGGCCCGAACGCCACCGGGCTGTGCGCCCAGCGCGGCGAGGAAGGCAGGCATGGAAGTCCTTTACGATGGCCGTGTCGGGTCGGAGATGTGATGCCGGTACGCGACGCTCCGACTCCTCGGCCATCCTACCGAGCGGCGTCCGCTCGCCCTGGTCATTGATGGCCGTCAACCGCTTGCTTCAGTTGGCCAGCCCGGTCTGGTAGGCGATGACGACGAGCTGGGCGCGGTCGCGGGCGCCCAGTTTCGTCATCGCTCGGCTGACGTGGGTGCGCGCGGTCGCCGGGCTGAGCACCAGCTCCGCCGCGATCTCCTCATTGGACAGTCCGCGACCAACGAGCGCCAGGATCTCCCGCTCCCTTGCGGTCAGCACGGCCAGGCGCTCCTCTCCGGTGCGCTGCGCGCTGCGGCTGGCGGTCACCTGGCGGATGAGGCGACGGGTGATCCTGGGCGCCAACAAGGCGTCACCGGCGGCGACGACCCTGATCCCGTGCAGCAACTCGGCCGGGCCGCTCTCCTTGAGAAGGAAGCCACTTGCGCCGGCCTCAAGCGCGTCGAACACGTTGGCGTCAGTGTCGTACGTGGTGAGGATGAGGACCTTGACGCGGTCCAGGCCGGGGGTGGCCGCGATGCGTCGGGTGGCTTCGATGCCGTCGAGGATCGGCATGCGGATGTCCATGAGCACAACGTCCGGACGGTGGCTGCGCGCCACGGCCACGGCCTCGTCACCGTCGGCGGCCTCACCGACGACCTCGATGTCCGCCTCGACGTCGAGCAGCATCCGGAAGCCGGCGCGCACCAACACCTGATCGTCGGCGAGCAGGACCTTGATCATGTGGCGGGCACCAGCTCCGGCCGCAACGGAAGCGCCGCCAGCACTTTGAACCCGCCTCCGGGCCGGGGCCCGGCGATCAGGCTGCCGCCCAACAGCTCGCACCGCTCGCGCATGCCCGCGATACCACGCCCGCTGCCGTTCCCGGGTGGCTGGGCGGGGGTGGAGGGTATGGAGTTCATCTCCGCCGATGTCGTACCGCGCCCGTCGTCGGCCACGCTGACGAGCAGCTCGCTCTCGCCGTAGTGCACGCCGATGCGCAGGTGGCTCGGGCCGGCGTGCCGGATCACGTTCGTGATCGACTCCTGCAGGATGCGGTAGGTGGCGATGTCCAATGCGGACGGTAGCTCGCGGGTCATGCCCGTGGTCTCGACGGTCACCTCCAGCCCGGCCCGGCGCGCCTCCGCCGCGAGATCGTCGAGCTGGTGCAGTCCGGGGGCGGGGGTTCGGCCGTCGCCGTCGTGCGAATCGGTGAGCATATCGAGGGTGGTGCGCAGCTCGCGCAGTGCCCGCGCGCTCGTCTGCTCGATGGTGCGGAGCGTGGCGCGCGCCTGTTCCGGGCGCTTGTCGAGCACGTGGGCGGTCGCGCCGGCCTGGACGTTGATGACGGCGATGGCGTGGGCAACGGTGTCGTGCACCTCTCGGGCGATGCGCAGCCGCTCGGCGTCGACCCGCCGCTGGGCCTCCTGCTCGCGCGTGCGCTCCGCCCGTTCTGCGCGCTCATGTGCTTGTGCCGCGAGAACTCGCCGCATCCGCACCGACTCGCCCAGCGTCGTCGCCATGACGGCCGTGCCGATCCGGAAGAAGAGCCAGCCCAAGTTGGCCGGCTCGGCAAGGTCGGCGGTGAACAGCCAGGCGACGGTGAGCACGCCCAGGCCGAGCACGGCGATGCGCAGCGAGCGCGTCCCGTCACCTTGGGCCGTGAGGGTGTAGACGGCGACGAACAGCGCCAGCCACCCCGGGCCGTCGGGGAGATCAGCGCCGTAGTAGACGAGGCTCACCACACTCGTGACGCAGAACACCGTGACCGGGAAGCGGCGCCGCACGGCGAGGATGAGGCCGCTGCCGAACAGCAGCGGGCCCATCAGGCTGTGGTCGGCGGTGCTCAGAACGTCGCCCCGGTCCTCGGCGATCCGCAACGTCCCCTGCACCTGCATCAGACCGACGAAGATTGCCAGAATCGCGTCCTGGACCGCCAGGGACGGTCGCCATCGTGCCAGCAAGCGATCCAGCGAGCGGGTCATGCCGCCGATGGTAACCACCCTCGCGGGCGACCCCCATCCGTCGCGGATCGTATGGGCATACGCTCACGGACGTACGCGGGCGGCGGTCGGATCTTGCCTTTCAGACGACGACGCGAGCTTCCACCGCAGCAACGGTCGATGCCGGGCTCGCGTGATGGGGCCCCGTCCGCGATCCGTGCAGCAACCGCCAAACGTCCCTGAATCACCGATGGCTCTTTTCGAGGGATGGAGATTCCCCGTGCCCATCGGTATCGAGCGTGCTGACCTGACAAAGACGCTGTGTATCCGAACGGCCGCCGGCAGAAGGCTTCGTTCTCGGCACAGGCGGCGCCAGTGGGTGTTTGCTTGCTGCGCTACCCGACAGGGGTCGCGTGCGAAACGCTCGCCAGGCGTCCTTGCTGATACGGACGCTGGATCCGCAATCCCGCCAGGGATCGGGGCCCCAGACCGTGTCGGCCGACGCGGTGGGTCACCGGCGGGGGGGATCCGCTGGTGACGACGCGCGACGATGGCCGCACGCGGGTCTGCCCGCCGGTGTAGGGACCGGCGGGCAGGCCAGCCTCGCCTCAGGCCGCACTCAGAGCACCTCGCTAATAGATGTCTAAATGCGCATCTCGCGGGCGTCATTTCGGTCGGCCCATGACCGTCCGGAATCTGAGGAGTTGGGCGCCAGCGCCGGATAGGTGTTCCCGCCCGCTGCCCTGACCTATGTCCGCACCGACGCATCCGACGGTGGTTGTACGTTTTGTGCCTGAGTCTGCTCGGACACCTTGTGAGTCCGCTCGGACATCATCTGCTTGCCACCCTCGTACATCCGTCCGGCCCGCTCCTGGACCGCGCCGGCGGCATCCTGGACGGGCTTGCTCTCCCAGGCGTGCTTGGCCTTCCCTCTGATCTCGTCGAAGCGCTCGCGTCCAGCACGGGTCCCGAGCACGTACCCGAGCCCGACGCCGGCACCGAACATCAGCGTGCCGTGCATGTCGTTCTCCTTCCGTTCCCGTACCGTCCAATCTTCCTCTGATCGGTGCCGACCCGTCGCGGTTCGGCTATCCCTGTCCGCCCTCGGGCTGGTGAGGTACCCGGCGCTCGTGATAGTTGTACCGGGTTGAGCACCCTGGTCCGGTATGGCGTCTTAGTTCCGCAGAGTGTGGCTCGGTAGTTGACCGTACGTGCGGCGGTACAGGGCGGTGAAGCGGCTGGGGTCGGCGAACCCCCATTGGGCGGCGACCCGGGCGATGTTGGTGTCGTCGTGGGATTTGGCGGCGCGTAGCTCTTGGTGGGCGCGCTCCAGTCGGACGCGGCGCAGGTACGCCATCGGGGTGCTGTTCAGGTTTCGGCGGAAGGCGAGTTGGACGGCTCGGACGCTGACGTGGGCGACGCGGGCAATGTCGACGACGGTGATATCGAGGTCGGCATTAGTGTCGATGAAGGCGATCGCCCGGGCCAGAGTTGTGGGGGTGGCGTCGGTGCGGTCCTGGTGGTGTTGCTCGGTGATCCAGGTGTTGGGGAAGCTGGTCAGCAGGGTCGCGGCGAGCAGTCTCGTGGCGGCACCGGACAGCAGCGAACCGCTCATGGCCTCCGGGAAAGCCCGGAGGTTCGTGGTGACGTAGTCGACGGCGTGGAGCCAGCGGCGAGCTGCGGCTGGGTTGGCGGGACGCAGCGAGTGGAAGCGCAGCTGGTGGCGCTGCTCGTCTTCCGGACGGTTGCGAGCGGCCTCGGCCGCGGCGTGTATCGGCAGGACGACTGCGCTGTAGCGGGAGGATGTCAGTCGCGTATGGCAGGGCTGGCCGGGTTGGGCGTGAAGGGAGAGGTCGCCGGGGACGAGATGGTCGTCGAGGTAGAGGTTGGTGCGCGCCCCGCGGCGCATCCGCACGACGGCAAGGGCGTCTGGTAAGGGATCGGCGCGAAACTCGGTCGTGGCCACATGGTCGACGGCGTTGAGCTGCAACGGCCCCGAACCGAGCCGGGAGAGTTGGTACCAGAAGTTGTGGTGGTCGCCGCTGATCTTCGTTGTGGTACCGAAGGCAGCCGCGAGAAACGCCTCGGTGCGCGCGGGATCGGTGCTTTCGAAGACGACCCCGCGGTCATCCGGAAGATGGGTGGTCGGTCTCGTGGCGGGCACGACGCCCACCTCCTTCGGGTGGGCGGTCATGAGCGCAGGGTCCGCGTGGGTTGCTGGCCAAACGCCTGCAGGCTGGCCGCTGTGGCGTCGCTGTCTCGGCGGCTTGACTCGGCATCCTGGTCCGGCATGGCGGCTCCCACTGGCGGCGCGGCCCCCGTTGTGGTGCGACCGGTCTCATACTCAGCCCGGACCCACCAACCACCATGGCCTACCTGGCCCGGCCGCGCCAGCGGAACGCGCGCAGCGGTCGCCCGAAAAATGGTGATACCTGCCCTTTCGCCGGTGACAATGACTTCGTTTCCGACACAGGCGTCCGGCCGACCGTTCGTTCGGCGCGCTACCAGCCGACATCGTCGTGCGAGAGCCTGCTCGTAGGACATCTCCGGTCACGTGGACGCCCGGTCCGCAATCCGATCGGAGATCTGGATCGGGGGGTCGTCGTCGCGTCGGTCCCGGACAGGTGGCCATCGGCAGAAGGGGCGTCCGCCGATGGCCGCACGTGACGACGACCCGACGCGGGCTTGCCCGCCGGCCCCAGCGGCCGGCGGGCAGGTCAGTCTGAGGCCTGCCCGCCCGCCTGATCACGGCCGGCAATCCCGCATCGACGGTTCCTACGCCTCGTATCGGGACGCGGGTGCAGGCGCGCCGAGAAGTCTTGCCAGGCTGCGTGCGGCCACGACCACTCGGAGTAGACCCACGTAACGCCGTATGCCCATTTGTTGTTTCGCTCCGGTGCCCGCCGGTCCACACCGTTACGCGGCCGATGCACCGTCTACAAAGGACCCAAGCCCGCCTGTTCAGCCTCGGTGGGATCAGCGCGGTTAGCTGACCCGGTTCGTGGGAACTAGGAGTAGGAAGGAGGTGGAGGTCATGACATCAACACAGACCATTGTGCTTGCCTTTCTGGCGCTTGCCGTCGTTGCCATCGCCCTCGCAGTAGGGTTCGGCGTCCGCAGGGCGGCACTGCGCAGGCGCTTCGGGCCCGAGTACGACCGGGTCGTCGAGGAGCGCGAGAGTCGCATCGCTGCGGACCGCGAGTTGGCTGGCCGGAGACGGCGCCATCACGAGCTCCGCTTGCGGACGATCGACCCCGCTGCGCGGGACCGCTTCATCCAGCGGTGGCGGGCCGTGCAGACGCAGTTCATCGATGATCCAGCCGGGGCACTGGGGGCCGGTGACCAACTCGTCACCGAGCTCGTGCGGGAACGCGGGTACCCGACCCGCGACTACGACGAGGAGCTCTCGCTGCTGTCGGTCGAGCATGCCCGGACGCTGAGCAGCTATCGAGATGCACACGAGATCTTCCTGAAGGCCAGGCGGGGCGAGGCGACCACCGAGGATCTGCGGCAGGCACTGGTCCACTACCGTGACCTGTTCGCCGACATCCTCGGCGTGCCGATCGAGACCAACGACACCGAGTCGCGCGAAGCGGCTGGTGACCGGCCAACCGCTAGGTCCGAGACGACTAGTCGACCGGCCGCTGGGACCGAGACGGGTCACCGTCCGGCAACTGGGCCCGAGACGGGCCACCGACCCGCCACTGGGTCCGAGCCGACTAGTCGACCGGCCGCCGGGTCCGAGACGAGGCCCGCCGGCAACATGGACAACGTACGGCCGCGGAGGTGAAAGCCAATGGACGCCACGAGATCCCACGAGGAACTGAAGAGTGAGGACCGACGCGCCGCTGAGGATCCGCGGACAACCGCGGGACGGCCGACGTCCGAGCACCCGCGGGAGACCGGGGACCGCGAACCGATGAAGCCACGGGAAACCGGGGACCGTGAAGGCATGAAGCCGCGAGAGCCGGATCGGCCGAGGCGTTCGGTCGAGGCTGGGTCCGATCCCAAGCCGGACCAGTCGGTGGAGCACGCACCGGGTCAGCTGCAGTCGGAGCCGACGGTAGACCTGTGGCCCGGGCCGGCCGCGGACGGGTTACGCGAGCGCTGGCGCGAGCTGCAGATGCGCTTCGTCGACGACCCGCAGGCGGCGGCGGCTGATGCCGACGCGGTGCTCGGCGAGACGATCAGGGTCTTGAGTAATTCGCTCCAGGCGGCCCGAGCCGAGCTGTCTGACTGGCGCACCAAGAACGACGGTGACACTGAGGGACTTCGAGTGGCGGTGCGGCGCTACCGCCTCTTCCTCGACCGAGTGCTCGCGCTGTAATCGCGGATCGCGCCGCGGCGGGCCCGTCCGACCTGGGCGGCGCCCGCCGCGGCGTCTCTCCGCACCCGACGCACCATCGAATGACCACCCCCGATCCGGGGTAATCAACGAGCATGATGAAGCGGCGGCGGGTTCGGCGCCCGCAGGTGCCCGGCCCTCGGGAAGGGCCCGCCTCCCCTCTCCATCTCTCCCGTCGCTCGTTGTGGACTGCGATGCGGCGAAGCGTCATCGAGTTCGACAATGACAACGCGTGGGACTGGGCGGCAGCCCTGACGTACTACGCCGTGCTGTCCATCTTCCCAGGCCTGCTCGTTGTCGTCTCCGCCGTCGGGCTCGCCCGGCCGGCGGCCGGCGAAGCGCACATCGGCAGTCTCAATGACGTCGCTCCAGGCCCGGTGCGGATAATCATCGACGAGGCAGTCCGTGGACTACAGGAATCACCCCGGCAAGCAGGCGTCTTCGCGGTCATCGGCCTGCTGCTCGCGCTGTGGTCGGCCTCCGGCTACGCGGCTGCCTTCATCCGGGCCGCCAATGCCGCCTATGACGTCCCCGAAGGGCGGCCAATCTGGAAGACGCTGTCGATCCGGATCGGCGTCACCGTCCTGACCGGCGTCCTGCTGGTCGCGAGCGCCACCATCGTCGTCGTCAGCGGCAATCTCGCCGCCGCCCTCGGCCGCGTGCTCGGCCTCGAGTCGTCGGCCCTTACTGCGTGGAATATCGGCAAGTGGCCGCTGCTCGTGGTGCTCGTCGCCCTGATGTTTGCCGTTCTGTATTGGGCGTCGCCCAACGCGCGGCAGGGCGGATTCCGTTGGGTGAGCCCCGGATGCACGGTCGCGGTCGTGCTGTGGATGGCCGCCTCGGCCGGTTTCGGGCTGTACGCGGCCAACTTCGCCTCCTACGGCCGGACCTACGGCACGCTGGCCGGCGTGGTGGTCTTCCTTACCTGGCTGTGGATCACCAATCTGGCCCTGCTGCTAGGACTCGAGATCGACGCGGAACTCGAACGGCAGCGGGCGATCGCGGCTGGCCTACCGCGCGACGCCGAGCCGTACATGCGGCTGCGCGACGAGCGTGGACTCTCCTCGAGCGGCCCGTCCGGACTGGCTGACCGTTCCTACCAGACGCGTCGTCGATAGCACCGCCCGTTCGCCGTCGGACTCGTCGTCGACAGCAACGTCCGTTCCCCGTGACCGGCAGACGCGGAGCCGGGCAGTGACCACTGCCCGGCTCTGATGCGTTGATGTTCAGTTGATGATGCTGGATGGTCAGGTGATGCGACGGCGGCCATACGTGCCGGCCAACAGGAGAACGCCGACCGCGGCGAGCAGGATCTGGATGAGGAACTCCGCCCAGTCGAAGCCGTCGGTGTCGCGCACGCCCATCGCGCCGGCGATAGCGCTACCGATGAGTGCGGCGACGATGCCGACGAGGATGGTGAGCCAGATCGGCATGCTCTGGCGACCCGGAACGACAAGCCGACCGAGCGCTCCGATGACGATGCCGATGATGATGGCGGTGAAAATGCCGGTCGCAGTCATACTGATCTCCTTGGACGAAATGACGAACGCGGGCGGACAGAAGGGGACCTCAGCCGAGCGCCCGCTCTAGCTCGGCCTTGGTCATGCTGGAGCGGCCCTTGATGTTGCGCCTTCTCGCCTCCTCGTACAGTTGGTCGCGGGTGCGGCCCTTTGCGCCGGAGTGCGAGCGCCGCCCGCCCGCCGCGGTGCCGGGATGTCGGTTCGCGACAGGCGCGACGAGGTCCTTGCCTCACCGGCCTGAGCTCTTTCCTTGTTCACGGTGCGGGCGGCAATCTCCTCCGCCCGATCCTCGGACTCGCCGCGCGCGGGGCGCTGTTCTTGACGTGCTCGTACTGGCGCTCACGCTTGGCGCTCCACGACCGTTGTGGCACTTGGAACCTCGCATTGATCCATTGTGGACTCTATCAGCGGCGGTGTGCTCCCCGCCCGGCGTTCGGCTTGCGGAAGACCAGATAGATGATGATGACACCGACTGCGGCCGACCCGACGAAGATCGCGCCGAGCTGGGCTTGCCCGCGGACGGCAGCCGGCGTATCTGGATGGTCGATATAGGTGCGTAACAATTCCGCGTCGGCCCGCACCGAGCCGGCCGCCGCTCCGGCGACGGCCGCGGCCAGTTTCGCGGCCGCGGCGGCGGCCTCTCTGGCCGCCTCGAAGCCCTCGAGCGCGGTCGTGCGAATCTGCGCCGGCAACTCCGTCCTGGTGGAGTTAGTCATGACCCTGCTCCGCCCGGGCCAGCGGCCCACCGCTCGGTCCGAGCGCCGTCGGTCCCGAGCGCGCCATTGGAGCTCTCCAGGTGGGCTCGCACGAACCCTTGGAATTGCTCGAGCTGCTCGCTCTGCTCGATGATGAGGTCCCGGGTCACGAGGTCGAGATTGTCGAGCTTCTCGATGGCCTGCCGGTGATCGGCGATCACCTTGGCATACACCAGGTCAAGGGCACCAAGGTGGCGGATCGCGTTGGCCCGACCAAGCGAGTAGTCATCCCAGGTACGAGACTTGACCAGCGCCCCCGGCGTCCCGACCGGCGAACGGCCGAGGGTCGCGATCCGCTCCGCAGCGACGTCGGCCATCGCCCGAACCGCGTCTACCTGGGGATCGAGCATCGTGTGCACCGCGATGAAGTGCGGCCCGACGACGTTCCAGTGGATGTGCTTGAGGGTGAGGGACAGGTCCGTCAGCGCGTTGAGCCGGTCCTGCAACATGTCGGCGACGGTGCCGGCATCAGTGAGGTCCAGACCCGGGACCGTGAACGAGACCGACGATGCCTGATGAGATCTGGGCATGATGGCGTCTCCTTCGAACAACGTTCGGAACATCTGTTACCCGTTGCCCCCTCGTTCAACCGCTCCGCCAGTCAGCGGAGGCAGAGAACCATGCCACAGTGGACTCACCCCAAGTCCGAATGATTCCGACTTGCGACTCGATGTAGATCGCCGGGTTTCGAGACAGCCTCGTCCGGGTAACGCTCCAGATAAGACGGACGACGTCACCGTCGGCGGGAGGATTGCGATGTCCGTGATGAGCCCAGCGTCCACAAAGGAAAAGAACGAGAAATCCACCACGACACCGGCCCCGACACCGGCTCCCCGCTCTGAGTCCAGGCAGTTGCGGGCCCGCGCCAGCCGTGCAGCCACGATCGCGCTGGCGATCGCCGTCGCCGCCGTGCTGACCGTGGCGACCGGCGTGCTGGCTGCGCCCGGCGCGGCCCTCGGCCTGCTCGCCGCGCTTTTTGGCCTCGGAGGCATTTCGGCCGCCCGGCAGCGTCACGTCGCCGGCACTGGGAACGCTGTCCTGGCCGTGTTGCTCGGCTTGGCGGCGCTCGCCGTTGGCGCGCTCGCCGTCACGGGCAACTCCACCTGGCCGGACACGACGACGAACAACGTCACCCAGTTGCAGGAGTGGCTAGAGATTCACGCGCCCTGGGTCACACCGGAGTTCTAGGCACCCGCCACGCGGGCGGAGACGACGAACAGCGGGATCGCCAGGAACAGTCGTCCAGTATGCGTGCGTTGGGTCTGCTCAGTGGTCCATGTCTCGGCCTGCTCGCCCGTGATTGCACCGGCCGCCTGCGCGCCGCTGGCGAGGCCGAGCAGGATGGGCAGCATAGCGGCGTCGGTGAACACAGCAGTGTGGACCTCCACAGCAGGGTCTACGAACCCGGCGGCTTGGAGCAGATTGCGGTAACGGCGCGCTGCCCACGGGCTGGGGACCGCGTCAGCGCGGGCGTGCACAATCCTGCGGGTCAGGTCACGATCGTCGGCGTCGATGACGAACGTGTCCCAGTCTTGTCCGATCAGGACGATCCGTCCACCGGCGGTCAGCACGCGACGGGCTTCGGCAAGCGCGCGGTCGGCGTCCGCAAGCTCGTGGAACACCTTGTCCGCGCGGTACCCGGCCAGCGTCGCATCCGGGATCGGCAGCCGGTAGGCGTCTCCGACACGCGCGTCAATGCCGGGCCAGCGCCGTCTGGCTTGCTCGACCATCTGCTCGCTGAGATCAACGCCGATCGGCCGCAGGCCGCGCTCGGCGAGTTCGGCGACCGCGCGGCCGGTGCCGCACCCGACGTCCACGACGCCTGCCCCGGATGGAACGGCGAGCAGGTCGTAGCTGCGTTCGCGCAGGGCAGCGGCGCCCGGCAGAGCGTCGACAACGTCCAGTAGCTGGATCAGCGACTCGATGTCGGAGCGGGCGCTCGTGCTATCCATTGACATGCCCCCCAGCCTGCGACTTAATGTCAACATGAAGTCAAGGGGTGAGCGGGCGTCGATGACCATCGGCGAGGTCGCCGAGGTCTTCGGTCTGGCCACGCACGTGCTGCGGCACTGGGAGTCCGTGGGCCTGCTGGCCCCAGCCCGCGCGGTGGCCGGCCGACGTCGCTACGACCCGGATCACCTGTACCGGGTCGCGGTGATCCTGCGGGCCAAAGAGGCTGGGTTCGGCCTGAACGACATTCGCGAGATGATTGCCGCTCGCAGTCCGGCTCAAAGGACGGAGATCCTGCGCCGGCATCGGGCCACGCTGGCTCGTCGGATCGCGCAGGTGCAGGCGTCGCTGGACCTGATTGACTGCGCACTGACCTGCGATCACGAGGACTTCACCAGCTGCCCACACTTCCAGGCCATGGTCGCCGAGCGCATCACGGTCGAGGCACCCATCCACGTGGCGGTCTGAGTCGCCGTTCGCACCTGGTCGACCCGTACCTGGGTACCGGTGCAAGCCCTCAGCACGGGCGGGCGCCGAGGGGACGGTCCTACGTTTTCCGCCATGCAAACCGCGGAGCTGTCGCGCATCTGGTCCGCCGGCCTCGGGGCAGTCGAGCCGCTGGCGGCAGCGAGCGGCGCGGGCGGCCTGGGCCTGAGCCGGCGCAGCCGCCGAAGCGCAGGGCAGGAGGGGGTCGGTCCGCTCGGGTTCGACGATGGGATGCTGCGGGGGTGAGTGATCACGCTGCCGGGCAAGCCCATCACTGGGCCGGAACGTACGAGAGCAAGGGCATCGAGGACGTCAGCTGGTTCCAGAGCGACCCGAGCGTGTCATTGCGACTGCTGGACGCCGCCGGCAGGGCCGACGCCGGGTGGCGCCGGCCCGACGACCGCCGCGGTCACCCGCAGCACCCCGCATCGGCCCCGATCGCCTCCTACTTCGCCACCGCGCCGCAGCAGCTGCCCTCGGCCTGCGCCCCGGCGACGGTGCCGCAGCACGTGCTGACCTGCGCGCTCTCCGCCTCGGCCGCTGTCGCCGCCGGCATGGCGGGGCCGCAGCAGCCGCTCGCCAACGCGGGCGGGTTCAGGGCCTCGACCGGATCCCCCGAGAATCCGCCAGCGCGAATGGCATGCGTGCTCATTTCTTCTTGCTCCCTTCGCTCTCGTTGTCGCTCGGTCGGTTCCGTGTCCCGGTCAGCGCATCGGCCCAGCCCGGTAGAGCGCCTCGACCCGTGTCCGCTCAGCACGGGCCTCGGCCCGGCACTCGGGCGTGCAGACCTGACCACACGACTCGCAGAGCTCCGCCCCACGCGCGGGACCGCGCCGCTGACGCAACTTCGGAAACATGGGCTCCCCCCTATCTAGATGGCTGTCGAACCAGGGTAAGCATGCATCCTTATTCGACATCTGTCAAGCTAGACTTGCGTCGAAACAGCAGAAGTCACTGATCGACCAGCCGGCCCCTCTGCGCACCTCATCGCCGACGCCTCCCGGGCCCGGCACGACACCGATGTGTGCGAGGTCAGCGGGTCACGACGACCCGATCGGCGGCGCGACCGACTCCTGGGTACAGCGCCAGAAAGATCGCTGCGCCAGCGAGCGCGCCGACGAGCTGCGCGCCGACGAAGGCACGGTCCTGTGTGGACCGTTGGACCGCGGGGAGGTCGAACATCACGTTCGCTAGCACCGCTCCCGCGATGGCGCCGGTGCCCTGGGCCGCCACGTAGCCCACGAGCTGGATCAGGGTCAGCCCGGTCCGGTGGCGGCGGCCCAGCAGCCAGTCGGCGAGGGATACGGCGGGGTTGAGGTGGGCTCCGGAGACCGGACCGACGATCAAGATGAGCCGCCCTGCGCGAAGGCGGTCGCGACTGAGTTCTCCAGCAGTTGCAGCCCATATCGGTGGGGGAAAGCGACGCGGCCATGATGCCCGAACCGACCACCGCCGTGACCAGCAGCACGGTGCCGACGAACTCGGCGAGCAGGCGCCGGGCCAGCCCCGCTACGGTCATCGACGCGCCCGCGCCGACGTGGACCGCACCCGCTCGCGGCGCTCGGCCGGAGTGGGCCCGTCGACCATCGGCACGAGTCGGTCGATGCGTGCCGCGATGTCGGCGAACGCGGCCTCGAACGCGTCGTCCGTATCGGCCGCCGCCGGGTCGGGCACCGACCAATGCAGGCGCGCCCGGCCGGCGGGTAGCTGTTCGTACGCCCGGTCGCAAACGGCCACGACGAGATCCCCCTCTGCCACGACATCGTCAACGTGGGCGGTGGATCCCGAGTCCAGTCGCAGCCCGTGCCGGCGGGCGACGCTCACAGCACGCGGGTGCACCCGGGCGGCCGGCTCTGTGCCGCCCGACGCGGATGGGATCGGGGCGCGCCTGGCCCACAGCGCCGCGGCGAGTTGTGAGCGGGCCGAGTTGTGTGTGCAGACGAACACCACGCGGCGGGACAAGGCCAGCGTGGGTGGTCGCAGCAGATCCAGAGCCTGGGGCCGCAGGCTCAGGTAGGTACGGCGGCGGTCGCCCTCGGACCGCGTACGGCTCACCAAGCCGGCGCCTTCGAGGACGCGCACGTGGTGGGCAACAAGGTTGGTGGGCAGGCCCAAGTCGTCGGCGATCTCCCCGGGCGACGCATCACCGAGCAGCAGCGCGTCGACGATGGCTAACCGGGACGGTTCGCCGAGTGCCGCGTGGATCAACGCCCGCACGTGCAGTGGGGACAGGTCAGGCTCCATTGCGTCAATCTTGGCTGAGCCGAACACGTACGGTCAAGGTGCGGCCATCGCCTTGACGCGCCGTAACAGCTCAGTGATTATTGACTCGACGTACGGTGAGTTAATCGGCAAGTAGGGAGCCGCTGTGAACCTTCCGACCCCCCGACCTGGCGACCTCTCCATCGACCAGCAGCTCGCGCTGCAGACCGCAGCGAGTCGGCTCGCCGAGCAGTTCGATGGCATCTATGGCGTGGAGACCATCGAGAGATTCCTGTACTCGAGCTACGACCAGTTCGCCGCCCGCAGCCGCGTCCCGCACTATCTGCCGCTGCTGGCGGAGCGCTTCGCCAAACAGCGCTTGACCGCGCAGGCCCGCATCGAGGGCTTGGGCGACGACAAACGGCCGATCGTGGTCTTTCTTTGTGTGCACAATGCGGGGCGCAGCCAGATGGCCCTGGGCCTGCTGACCTCCCTCGCCGGTAATGCTGTCATCGGCTGGTCCGGCGGTCAGGATCCTGCAGTCGAGATCAACCCAGCCGCGGTCGAGGCCATGGCGGAGCGAGGTATCGACATTAGTGAGGAGTACCCGAAGCCCTGGACCGACGAGGTGGTCCGGGCCGCCGACGTGGTGGTGACCATGGGATGCGGGGATGCCTGCCCGATCTTCGCGGGCAAGCGCTACCTGGACTGGCAGCTTGACGATCCCGCCGGCAAGAGCGTCGAGGATGTGCGCCCGATCCGCGATGAGATCGAGCGCCGGGTCCGTGACCTGCTCGCCGACCTGAAGGTTCCCGTCGGGCATTGATGCGGCTGCTCGCCTGCGCTCGGGCTGTGTCAGGTCTGCAGCAGGGCAGCGAGTTGCTTGATGGTGTCGGGGACGGGCCGGTAGTAGACCCAGGTGCCGCGCCGCTCGCCCTCGACCAGGCCCGCTTCGCGCAGCACGCGCAGGTGATGGGAGATGGTTGGGCCGGAGACTTCGAAGTCGTCACCGGTGATGTCGCAGACGCAGATCTCGCCCTTCGGGGCCGACGTGATCCGCGAGAGAACGCGCAGCCGCACCGGGTCGCCGAGCGCCTTGAAAATGCGCGCCAGGTCGGCCGCCTGCCGGCTGTCGAGCGACGTCTCCGCGATCGGGTCGCAGCACTCCTCGGGTGGGGTTTCGAGCGCAACCGGGAACTTCACCATGACGCCTATCTTGACAGAAGCCAAATCAGGCGGCAATGTCTGCTTAGATTAATGCCTAACCAACGACCCGCCAGCAGGGGCGGGCTGGTGAACCGGGAATGGAGCGGCGATGTCCACGACTGGCGAGGCGCCGGTGACGCGCGAGCAGGTGCGAGGACGCTATGCGGCGGCGGCGTTGAAGGTCCTGGAACAGGACGCAACGGGAAGCTGCTGCGGGGGCGGGGATTGTTCCGGCAGCTCGGCGGTCGGGGCCGAAGCGGTGTTCGGATCGGGGTTGTACTCGGCCTTGGAGCGGGAGGAACTGCCCGACGCGGCGGTGCTGGCGAGCCTGGGCTGTGGCAACCCGGTGATGGTCGCCGATCTCCATCTGGGGGAGACGGTGCTCGATCTCGGCTCCGGCGGAGGGATCGACGTTCTGTTGTCTGCTCGGCGCGTCGGGCCGACCGGCAAGGCGTACGGGCTGGACATGACCGACGAGATGTTGGAGCTGGCCCGGCGCAACGCCGCGCAGGCGGGTGCGACGAATGTCGAGTTCCTGCGCGGGCACATCGAGGACATCCCGCTGCCGACCGGAAGCGTCGACGTTGTGATCTCCAACTGCGTCGTCAACCTGTCCACCGACAAGCCGGCTGTGTTCGCTTCGACCTTCCGGGTGCTCAAGCCGGGCGGTCGGATCGGCATCTCCGACGTCGTCGCCGACAACGCGCTGACCGCCGAGCAGCGGGCCGAGCGGGGCGATTGGGCCGGCTGCATCGCTGGTGCGTTGTCGTTCGCCGAGTACGAGCAGGGCCTCACCGACACCGGGTTCGTGGACATTGAGATCACGCCGACCCACGAGACGGCCGCCGGCATGTTCTCGGCCATCATCAAGGCACGTAAACCGGCTGCCTGACGCCGCCACGGCGCAGCATTCGAACCCCCCGGCCAGGTGGCCGGGGGGTTCGAACAGGTCAGTCCAGGACAAGAGCGGTAAGCCAGCCCAGCGCCACCGCGCCGACGAAGAGCACCGTGACGACCAGGCCGACGATGCGGCGGCGGGCGATGACGAGGGCCCCGGAGATCGCGGGGATGCTGGTACCGGCTCCGGTGATCAGGAACGCCATGGCGGCGGCGGCGCTCAGCCCGCCGCCCATCAGCGCTGCGATCATCGGCAGCGACCCTTCGGACGTGATGTAGACGGGAATGCCGAGCAGGGCCGCCACGGGGACACTCCAGATCGCGTCGCCACCGAGCAGGTTGACGAGCGTGTTGGCCGGCACCAGTTCGAGCACCAGGAAGGCGATCGAGCTGTACGCCAGGAAGTACAGCAGGATGCGACGACCCATCCGCCAGGACTCGACGGCCAGCGCCCGCACCCGGAAGCGCTCGGCGATCCGTACGAGGACGGGACGCGCCGGTGTCGTGAGCTTGGTGAGTGTCGCGATGCCGCTGCCGGCGGGGTACGGGGGGGCGGCGGGCTGGCCCGAGCAGGTGCCAGGTCCGGGATCCGCCGATGCCGAGCCTGGTTCGGGATTCGCGGATGACGAGGCGCCGCACCCGCCAGTCGTCGTTTGCATGCGGGCCTGGCCGCGCAGGAGCCCGCGGTCCTCCAGCCATCCGGCGAAACCGCCACCGGCGAACCCGAGGGCGGTCGCGCCGCCGAAGTAGAGCAAGGCGAACGGCCAGCCGAACAGACCGCCGGAGAGCATGAGCTCGCTCGGGCTGGTCAGCGGTGATGCCACCATGAACGCGACGATCGGTGCCCAGGGCGTGCTGGCCGCGAGCATTCCGAGCAGAACCGCCGTGGTGCCGCAGGAACAGAACGGTGTCAGCGTGGCCAGCAGGACCGCGCCCGTGATCGCGGTCCAGCGCTTGCGGCGCACCCAGGTCGCGAGCCGATCGGTGCCGACGTACACGGACAGCCCTGCGGCGATCACGATGCTTGCCAATAGGTATGGCCAGTTATGCAGGAAGGCGCCCGAAACATCGGCGATCACCCGGATCAGCACGTCCAACGCAGCTTGCAGCATCTCGCCCCCTGTTTCGATGATTATTGAACCAAGGAGATGCTAGCCCTCGTTTCGATCTCAGTCGAAACAGGTTTTGGTGAGGTGCGTCACAGGAGTTCGTGGCTCGGCTCGCCGTCCACAGTGGAGTGCTAGCGCCGGACCGCGTGGCCGTCAGGCGGTGCTGTCCGGTCGCGGCAACCAGCGACGTAGGTACTGATTGAGGCTCTCGGCATTGGGCGTGCCGGCGCGGTAGCCGATGTGGCCATCCGGCCGTACCACCAGGAGCAGGAGCTTGTCGGCGTGACCGCCCAACCGGCGCCGGGCGACCCCGTCGGTGTCGTGCAGAACCCCGGCGTGCTCGCGGTCTGAGAGCTGGTGAACGGTCAGCACGGTCTGCCATTCGTCGGCGACACGTTCCACTTCCGGCGGGCAGCGGCCGGGTGGCGCGCACAGCAGCAGGTGCCAGCCGGGTCTGGCCAGCACCGTGTGCAGCGTCGTCGGAGCTCCATTGTGGACCACAGGTGCGTCGGGAAGCCGGTCACCCGCCCGAGGCCCGCGACGCGGCGCACCTCGACCGTCGTCGGACAACGGGCTCTGCCGGTACCGGATGGCAAGCTCGGCAAGATTCCGGAACACATAGCCTCGGCCGGCGGATGCCTTGAGCACCAACGGGAGCAGGGCAGGCGCGAGGCGGGTCCGCGCGAACGCCGCGACGGGGTTGGTGGCCGTGGCGATGCTGAACGCCCGGTCGGACAGGCGAAGCACCGCTCGCCCGATCGGCGCCCGCTCGGTCTCGTACGTGTCCAGCAGGCGCGCATCGGCACCGTGCCGCATCTGGGCAAGCTTCCAGCCGAGATTGACCGCGTCCTGGATGCCGGTATTCATCCCCTGGGCTCCCGCCGGCGAGTGGATGTGCGCGGCGTCGCCGGCCAGGAACACTCGACCGGCGCGGTATCGGGTGGCGGCGCGGTGGTGTAGCCGGAAGTTCGTCATCCACACCGGATCGCGTAGCCGTACCGAGCCCGCCGTGTACGAGTCGGCCAGAGCCTGCACCTCCGTCAGTGCCACCTCGGCGCCGGCCGCGGTGGTGTCTCGACGAGACCGCATGACCAGTAGCCGCCAGCTGGCCGGCTGGCCGAGAGGGAAGAAGAACAGCATGCCCTGGGCAGACAGGAACACGTGCGCCATGCCGTGCGGCAGGCCGTCGGCCTCGAGGTCAGCGAGCACGAATGTCTGCGGATACGAGCCACCCGCGAACGGAATGCGGGCAAGCTCTCGGACGGTGCTATGGGCGCCGTCGCAGCCGACCACGTAGCTGGCCTCGAGCGTCTCCTCACCGCCGTCCCGATGACTCAGCCGGCAGACGAGGCGATCGTCGTGCGAGACCATCCCGACGAGCTGCACACCGCGCTCCACTCCCACGCCGCGGGTGGTCAGGTGGTCGACGAGGACACGTTCGGTCTCGGCCTGGGACAGGAACAGCAGATACGGGTAGGCCGTGTCGGTCAGGCCGCGGTCGAACAGCGGCACCGACAGCTCCCGGCCCCGCACGTGCAGCCTCAGCCGTACGTTCGGGTTACCCAGGCGCACCAACTCGTCGCTGACACCCAAGCCCGCCAGCACCTCCAGGGTGCGGGGCTGGATCGCCAGCGCTCTGGACTCGTGCGCCCGGTCGATGTTGCGGTCGATGAGCCGCGGGCGCACTCCGTGCGCGATCAGCTGCGCCGCCAGGGCGAGGCCGGTCGGCCCGGCACCGACCACCAGCACCTCCTCGTGGGCGCTCATAGTCTGACCGTACGGGCGCAGCGGCCGGGTCGAGGTCGTTTCATGACGCGGTAGTCCGTCGGTAGCGCAGGACCGCGGCGGGCACGGCGACGGCGATCAGCCCGCCGATCCAAGCCGATGCCGGCCCGACCGCAGGCGCCAGAGCTTGCATCGCCGACATCACCGCCCGATGACTAGGTTTGCTACGTATGCATCTCGACCGACAGTAGCATAGCTACGTATCAGACGATAGGCTGCCCCATGTGAAGCAGGACGGCCAGGCGATCAAGGGTCACCTCGACGTGCTGCTGCTCGCCGCGCTCGAAGACGGACCGCGCCACGGGTACGCGGTGAAGGAGGCGCTGCGAAACGGCAGCGGCGGTCGGTTCGACCTGCCCACGGGCACGGTCTACCCGGCACTTCACCGCCTGGAGACCGCCGGACTCATCGCCGGCTCATGGTCCACAGTGGATGGACGACGTCGTCGCACCTACCGGCTCACTCCCGCCGGGCGGCGGCGCCTGCAGTCCGACCGGGACGCCTGGCGTGAATTCGCCGCCGCCATCACCGCCATCGTGGAACGCAGGCCATGGACAGCCACCACCTGATCGACGCCCACCTGGCCGCGCTGGCGAGCCGCCTGCCCGCGCAGGTGGTGGAGGAGCTTGCGGACGGCCTTCACGAAACGTGGCACCACCACGTCGGGCGGGGGATGACCCCGACCCGGGCTGCCCACGCCGCGATTGCCGAGTTCGGCAGCCCGGCGGAGATCACCGATGCCTTCGTCGCCCACTCCAGCGGGCGAGCCAACGCTCGCGTGTTACTGGCTACCGGCCCGGTCGTCGGTGCGACCTGGGGCATCAGCCTCATCACTGCCCGGGCCTGGACCTGGCCGGTGCATCCCTGGGTAGCCGTCGCCGGGGCCATCACCCTCCTGACCGTCGTCGCGTTCCTGCTCACCGCGGCGACGGCCCGGCACGACTACCGCCGCACTCGTCTCGGTAACGTCGGCGCCGCTGGGCTCATCACGCTGGACATCGGCATGGTGGCAATGGTCCTGCTCACCACAGCGGCGTGGGTGTGGCCGATGGCGATCGCGATCGCCGCCAGCGTCGCTCGTACCGGAGTCACCCTCAGCCGCGTGCGCCGACTGGGCGGGTGAGCGGGCTCAGCCTTCGGAGATCCCGTAGTGTATGTCCGTTATGGTGGCGACTGTCCCGGTCTCGGTGGTGGTCGCGTTTCCTACGGGTGGAGACAGGATCGGATGGTGGCCTCCGATCGGTGGCGACGGGCCTATCACCGGGTGATGGGACGGCAGGCGCCGACGCTGCGCCGGGCCATAGTGGTGCTCGCGGTGGGCAGTGTCGTCACCGGGGCTCTGCTCCCGCACGCACCATCAAGCCTCGCGGTGATCGTGGGCTGGGATGCCGCAGCCGCGACCTTTCTCGCCAGCACATGGCACCTGATCGCGCGCACGGACCCTGCCGACACGGCTCGGTTGGCCACCAAGGAGGACGAGACGCGTGCCGCCGGCACCGTCCTACTCATCTCTGTCTGTGTGGCGAGCCTTCTCGGTGTCGGGTTCGCCGTGGACCTCGCTGGTCGCAGCTCCGGTCACGTGCGGGCAGCGCTCGTCGCGGTCGCCGCCGTCACCGTCGCCCTCTCGTGGACGATGCTCAATACGATCTACACCCTGCGGTACGCCCACCTCTACTACGGACCGGCGGCTGGCAGGATCACCTTCGACAACGGAAACGCCTCGACGCCGCCCTGTTACCGGGACTTCGCCTATGTCGCCTTCACCATCGGCATGACCTACCAAGTCTCCGACACGACGCTGCGGGGTCTGCGGACTCGCCGCACGGTGCTCTCGCACGCGATGCTCGCCTATGTCTTCGGCGTGGTGATCATTGCCGGCGCAATCAACCTCATCGCTGGACTGATGCGCTGAGCGCTCAGAAGTCAGCCACTCTCGGCCAAACGACGCGGGTTGCCGGTCAGGGACGCCCGGCGGGGCGGGGCTGGCGGCCTACCGGAGCGGCCGGAACGCGGCCCACAGTTCGCTCGCGAACAGTGCCGGCTCCTCCCAGGCGGCGAAGTGGCCGCCTTTGTCGACCTCGTTGAAGTAGATGAGGTTGGGGTAGGAGTTCTCGACCCACGTGCGCGGGGCCTGGAAGATCTCGCCCGGGAAAGTGGTGAACCCGACCGGCATAGCCACCTCTGGAGGAGTCTGGCCACCCGCGCGGGCTTCAGCCTGCGCGCTCTCCCAGTACGACCGGGCAGCCGAGGCGCCGGTGCCCGACAGCCAGTACAGCGTGATGTTGTCGACGATGCGGTCCCGGGTGAGATTGCCCGTCGGCTGGCCTTCGACAAAGGCGCGGGAGATCTTCTGGTAGCTGTCGGTGTCGTGGTCGAGCATCCACGCCGCCAGGGCGACTGGCGAGTCCAGCAGGGCGTAGCCGATTGTCTGCGGTCGCGTGGCCTGCTCCAGGAAGTAACCGAAGCCGCTCATCTTGAAAGCCGCGAGGGCATCGAGCGCCGCGCGTTCCTCCCCGGTGGGTCCGGTTGAGAGGGCCTCTGCGTTCGCCAGAGCCGTGGCGAGCAGGTTGGTGTGGATGCCGACCAGCCCGTCGGGTGCCTGACGGGCCATCATGTCGGTGACGGCGGCACCGACATCGCCGCCCTGGGCGACGTAGCGGGTGTAGCCGAGCCGGCGCATCAGCTCCGCCCACGCATGGGCGACCCGGCCCGGGTCCCAGCCCAGTTCGACGGGCTCGCCGGAGAATCCGTAGCCCGGTAGGGACGGCAGCACAAGGTCGAACGCGTCGGCTGCCCGTCCGCCGTACGCGGTCGGGTCCGTCAGCGGTTCGATGACGTCAAGAAGCTCGATCACCGAGCCAGGCCAACCGTGCGTCATGATCAGCGGCAACGCGTCCGCGTGGGGCCAGCGCACGTGGATGAAGTGGATGTCCACACCATCAATCTCGGTGATGAACTGCGGCAACGTATTCAGTTCCGCCTCGCAGGCCCGCCAGTCGTAGTCCGCCGCCCAGTACCGGGCAAGCTCCTGAGTGGTCGCCAACTGGACACCCTGCGACCGATCGTCGACGAGCTCCCGATGCGGCCAGCGCGTCGCATCGATGCGTGCGTACAGGTCCTCGAGATCCGCTTCTGGGGTATCGAGCCTGAACGGCTCGATCAACGCGGTAGACGCCGACGCTCCGGTCCTCACAGACATGACGGTCCCCCTCACGCCTAGGTTGATTTGAGGCAGGCGAGGCACTTCCGCCTCATCGGCACAACAACGCCAACGCCCGCTTCTGATCGCAACGGCACACATCTGTCAGAGCCGCTGCACACTACGACCCCGAGGCCGCACGTAGCTAGTCCCAACCGCCACCATACGGTGCCGGCCCAGCGGGAGCGGCCATACAAGCAATCCCGCGCCGGACACAGCTTGACCCGACCGACGAACCCGGAGTGATCGAAGCCAATTTTTCTATGTCTTCCAACCCAAGGCCACCGGAAGAAGGGGCCCCGGCGCCCATGGGGTGCTACCACTGGCCGCTGCACTGTCGATCCCGTTGACCACGACCGCCGGTGCCCCGCCGCCGGGGCGCGACCACGTGCTGCTGCTGACCAGTACCGTCATCGCCACCACCCTCCTCGTGCAGGGCTTCACCCCCGGTCCGCTGGTCAGCCGAGTCGGCATCGCCCTGCCCGCCGATCATGCCGCCGCCGAACACGCCGTCGCGACGGCCGCCATGGCCCGCGCCGCGCTGGCCCGCCTCGACGAGCTCGATGCCCTCGAAGCGGCCCCACCGACCGCCATCCACCAGGCCCGCCACCTACCACAGGCCCGACTCGGCGACGACGAGAACGGTGACGACAGCCCGGCCGACGTCGTGCTGCGCCAGCTACGCCCGGACCTCATCGCCGTGGAGGCCGAGGAACTGAGCCGGCTCTACCAGGACGGCACCATCGGCCCAACCACGTTCCGGCAGCTGCAACGCCGTCTCGACCTCGAACAGGCCAGCCTCGACACCCCGCCACACTGAAGCTCGGTTCCCGCCAAGAACGCGACCAGCCGTACGAGCGCGCAGTGTCGGTTCACGTCCGTACGGCCGGTCGCGATCATCGCGGCGACTTCGGGTGGCTGGGTGGGGGAGGAGGGCCGGTACGGCAATTGGTGTGTTTGATCGACGGCTCACTATGAGCGCGCATGCCGTGCGCTTTGCCGGAGGCCGGGGGATGCGCTCGGCCGCTCGTCACGACGTTCCTGTCACCAGCGTCTCGATGGTGTCGGCGAGTTCGGACAAGGGCTGCGTTCCATCCAACTCGAGGGTCGCCCGGCGCCGGAGAAGCGGTTCGACGGTCTCGACGTAGCCGGCGATCTTTGCACGGTCCTCGGCGGTCTTGCCGTAGGGGTTGTTCGTTCGGGTGCTCACGCGCGTAAGGAGGATGTCCAGCGGAGCGCTCACGAGGACGACATGGTCGAACCGGACGTAGAAGCGCCCTTGGTTCTCCACGGTGCCGGACACGATCACGTCGGGGTGCTGGACCAGCAGCCGATGCATGCGAGGCTCGTCCCACGTCCCATCAGGAAGCTGCCATCCGTCGTAGTCGGTGTCGACCGTAAGGTAGCCGCGCCGATGAAGCTCATCGAGGATGGTGCTCTTCCCGACCCCCGCCATTCCTGTCACGAGCACGCGGGCCATGGCACGACGGTAGCGGCTGGGCGAGCCGAACGCCCCGTCAGCGACATCGCGCTGGCGCATTGCCGCGGCGAGCCTTGGCACGCCGACGGCCTGTGCGCTCTTGACAGCAGCACGTACTGATGGCAACTTGTCGCATAGTCCTATCGTCGTAGAACAACGGAGAGGGACTGGCTCGGGTGATCGAGTTCGTGCTGGATGGTCGGTCGAAGGTGAACACCTACGTGCAGCTGGTGCAGCAGGTCAAGCAGGCGCTGCGGGTGGGCCTGCTGGCTCCGGGGGACCAGCTGCCGAAGGTTCGTGACGTGGCGCAGTCGCTGGCGATCAACCCGAACACGGTGCTCAAGGCGTACCGCGAGCTGGAGATCGAGGGCCTGGTGACGGGCCGGCCCGGGGTGGGCACGTTCGTCACGCGCACCCTGGGCGCGGCGCCGCTGGCCGACCAGGCCGAGCTGCGGGAGGAGCTGGTCGCCTGGCTGCACCGGGCGCAGACCGCCGGGCTCACACCGGAAGACGTGACCGCCCTGGTCGAGACGACCATCCGCATGACGCTCGGGGTCGCCCCTCCGCAGCGAGAACCCGCCTAACCAGATTGCGAGGACACCGAATGGACATTGCGCTGCAGACCGAGGGCCTGGGCAAGCGGTACGGGCGCACGTGGGCGCTGCGGGAGTGCTCGCTGCGCTTGCCGACCGGGCGGGTCGCCGCTCTCGTCGGGCCCAACGGCGCGGGCAAGACCACACTCCTGCACATGGCGGTCGGGCTGCTCGAGCCCGACGTCGGCGAGGTCAGGGTCCTGGGGCAGCCGCCGTACGGGAACACGAGGATCCTCTCGGAGATCGGGTTCGTCGCCCAGGACACGCCGCTGTACCGGGACTTCACCGCGGCCAACCTGGTCACCATGGGCGGCAAGCTGAACCGCCGCTGGGACGCGGGTCTGGCCCGCACCCGGCTGGCCCGGCTCGGCATCCCGCCCGACAAGCCGGTCGGCAAGCTCTCCGGTGGGCAACGTGCCCAGGTCGCGCTGGCGCTGGCACTGGCGAAACGGCCGGAGGTGCTGCTCCTCGACGAGCCCGTCGCGAGCCTGGATCCGCTGGCCCGGCGGGAGTTCCTGCAGTCGCTCATGGGCAGCGTGGCCGAGTCCGGCACCACCGTGCTGCTCTCGTCGCACATCCTGGCCGACCTCGAACGGGTCTGCGACTACCTGATCGTGCTCCACTCGGCGCAGGTACGCCTGGTCGGCGCCGTGGACGAGCTGGCTGCGGGGCACCGGCAACTGGTCGGCCCCCGCCACGACCGCGGCCCGATCCGGGGGGTCGCGGAGATCGTGCGGGCCAGCCACACCGACCGCCAGTCGACGCTGCTGGTCCGCACCGACGGCGACCTCATCGATCCCATGTGGACGGTGCACGACGCCACCTTGGAAGACGTCATCCTGGCCTACCTGGCCGACGGGGACGTGGCCGCCAACCACACCGCCTGGGAGGTGACGGCATGATCTGGCTCACCTGGCAGCAGCACCGCAAGCCGGCCCTGGTCACGCTGATCGCACTCGCGGTGCTCGCCGCGCTGAGTGGTCCCGACCGGTCTGGCGATGCGCAACACATTCGCTGACCTGGGCCTGCCAGCCTGTGTCCGCGCTGATGCCGCACCAACCGAGGCTTGCAGCGGGGCGCTCGACCAGTTCGTCAACCAGTACGGCGCACTCTTCCTGGTCGGCGTGCTGTTTCTGATCGCGCCGCTGCTGGTCGGCCTGTTCTGGGGAGCCCCTGTGGTCGCCCGGGAGGTTGAGCACGGCACCCATCGGCTGGTCTGGACTCAGGGTGTGAGCCGACGACGCTGGGCGCTGGTCAAGTTCGGCTTCGTCGGCGCGGTCGCCGTGGTCGTAGCGGCCGTCTACGGGATGGGCATGTCCTGGTGGTCGGCCCCGATGAGCGCGGTCCAGAGCCGGCTCAGCGCACTCTTCTTCGACATGCAGGGCCTGGTCCCGATCGGCTACACCCTCTTCGCGGTCGCGCTGGGCATCTTCGCTGGCGCCGTATGGCCGAGACTGCTGCCCGCTATGGCCGTCACCCTCGCCGGTTTCGTGGGCCTGCGCATCGCCCTGATCGCCCTGGCCAGACCCCACTACCTGCCGCCACTCACCCGAACTGTCCCCGACCCATTCATCGCCGTCGACCCAAACACGGGTGACTGGCAAGCGGTCCGGCCCGTATACAAGGGTGACTGGCAACTGGCCCGCGAGTTCGTCGACCTCGACGGCAATCCGGTCCCTCCCGACGCCCAGGGCAACCAGGCCTTCGGACCGGACATCTACATACGGGAGCTCTACCACCCGGCCGAACGGTTCTGGCTGTTCCAGCGCATCGAAACGGGTATCTACGTTGGCCTGGCCGTGCTCCTGCTCTACATCGCTGTCCGGCGCATTCGAAGGATCGCCTAACTCGAATGTGCAGGAACGGCTTCGACCTGATGTGGAAGATCGCTGGTTGCTTCCCTGGTCGCGCTGGCCGTCGATCTGACGAAGTGACGCGACAAGCTCGTCGAAGTCATGCCTTGACTCACCGGCGCAGCTTTGTCGATTGATGTCATCTCGTCGTCGGGACCGGCGACAGAACGGCACTCGTGGCCGTCGGGCTCGTGCACCTTCACATCCGGGATCTCAGTACGTCGAACTCGCAGCCTGGCAAGGACGGGTCGAAGCCGTGCTCGACCAGCCAGCGGACCGCTACCAGGCTTCGCCACGACCACCACGCGCGGATCACGTCGAGGTCGACGTCGGTGCCGTAGCCGGCAACCACGTCGTCAAGGTGCTCCTCGTGTCCGAGCGTCAAGACGGCGAGGTCGTACAGGGCATCGCCCTGGGCCGCCTCGGACCAGTCGACCACGCCGGTGATCTTGTCACCGTCGACGAACACGTGGGTGATCTGCAGGTCGCCATGCATGAACACCTTTGTCCATGGCCGGAGCGCAGCCTCAGCAACCTGGCGGTTGCGGGTGACCACGTCGGTGGGCAGGACACCGTTTGTGACGAGCCACTCGCATTCGCCGTCGAGGCGCGATGCGATCTCGTCGAGGCGCCGACCGGGCCATGGCGGCAGCGGCGCGTCGTGCAGCATCCGTGCGACCGCGCCCGCCGCGGTCCACGCCGCCGACGACGCGGGCGACGGTTCGCCGAGGCGGCCGAGTGCCGTCCCTGGGAGGGCGGCGAGCGCGAGCACGGGCGGCTTCCGCCACAGGACCTCCGGAGTCGGGATCGGCGCCAGAGCCATGGCCTCAACCTCGACGTCGGTGCGCGTCTGATCAGCGTCGATCTTCAGGAACACGTCGCCGACGCGCAGCGTCGCGCGCTCGTTATGGGCGACGACGACCTCGACCTCGTCCACGTCGGCCATCATCGCGAGGATGACCACCGACGTCACCGGGTTTTCGCGCGCAGCTGACCGCGTCCGCGGCCCGGCCGGCCTCGTGTACGCCGCCGACCACTGACGGGGTCGAGCTTGACGCGCTTGCCGCCGGCCGGCAGCGAGAGCTGCTGAGTGGGCTGCGGGTGAGCCATACCTCGTGTTCGTTCTGGTCGCGGAGGAGGGCACGCCGTCGGCCGAGGCGGGGCTGTCGCTCGCCCTCCTACGCTTACCCTCTCTGTACTCGTGCCTCACCGCAGTCTCGATCGGCGAGGAGGGAATGCTCGATGCTCAAGCTGTGGTTCAACCCGGTGGTCATCGTCCTGCTCGGGTCATTCGTCGCCTTCGGCGCGCTGGGCCTCGCCGGTGTCGGGCCGTGGTCAGAGTGGCCGCGCCCGTTGCGGTGGGCCCTGGCCGTCATGTTCCTGGTCGCCGCATCCGCCCGCTTCAGCCCCCTGCGGCCTGCACTGATCTCGATGGTGCCGCCCGGTCTGCCCCGGCCGGCACTGCTGGTCGACTTGGCCGGCGTGCTCGAGGCACTCGGAGCCCTCGGCCTCCTGTGGGACCGCACCGCGCGCGCCGCCGCGATCTGCCTCGCCGTGCTGCTACTCGCCCTGTTCCCGGCCAACATCTACGCGGCGCAGGCGGGTGCCCCGGTCAGCCGCAGCGTCGCAATCCCCCTGCCGATCCGCACGACGCAACAGCTCATCTTCATCGCGGCCGCGGTCGCCGCCGCCTTCTGACCGTGTGTCTTCAGGCTCACGTTGGCCGGCTCGTCTGGCAGCGCACTGGAATGGCGTCCGATCCATACGCCCTTGGGGTCGGTTACCGGTGGCAGCGTCCGGCGAGATTGCCGCCAGCAGCTTCCCGTCGAGCCGTGGCCGGGCGACCCCGTCGACGGCAGTGCAAGTCCCGAACACTCGTGCGTGCGTCGTCCACCCGTTGACCCGACTGCGGTTGTTGCTGATCTGTACGCGCCCGGCGGCGGGTTTCTCGACATGCGGCCGAACCGGTACGTACTCCGTCCGCCGCTTGCGATGCATATGCTTGGACGTCTGTTGGAGGGAGCCGAGTCTGAGGAGGCGAGGTGCCATTCACGGGCAGCCATGTCGCGGCGGTCCTGCCCTTCCTGCGGTTGAGACTGCCCGCGTCGGCACTGGTGATCGGCAGCATGGTGCCGGACGCGCCGTACTACCTCCCGGTAGCCGTTCACGGCGACCAGACCCACACGCTGCTCGGCGTGATAGGAGCGGACCTGCTGCTCGGCCTCGTCGTCTTCGTGTGCTGGCAGGCGCTCGTCGGCCCAGCCGTCGTGGTGCTCGTAGCGCCCGTCGTCGGCCGGCGACTAACCATCGCCTGGTCGTTCGGTGCTGTGGCCGACCTCCGCGCGACCGTGCGTCGCCCTAGTCAGTTCGTGGCCGTCGTGGCGGCGCTGCTCCTCGGCAGCCTCACCCACGTCGGCTGGGACGCCTTCACCCACGTGGACGGCTGGGCCACCAAGCGGGTCCCGTTTCTGCGCGCCGACCTCGGCCCACTGCCGCTCTACCGGTGGGCGCAGTACATCAGCGGCATCGTGGGCGGCCTGATCGTCGCCGCCTGGATCGCGCGGTGGTGGCGGAATCCTCACGTCGCCACTGATGAGTACGAATCCGAACCGCGGCTGCCACTCCGCGGAGCGCGTGCCATGAGCCCGGTGGCCCGCGGCGCGGCCATCGTTGTCGTCCTGGCCGCCGTGGCCGTTGGCGGCGTCCGCGGCCTCGCCTCGGGTCTCGCCAGCGACGTGCATCCGATGCGCGCCGCGGCATTCCAGACCGCGACCGGCGCCGGTCGATGGGGCGCTGTGGCTCTGGTCAGCGTCGCGGCCGCGTGGGCGTTCACCGGCCGGAGACGATGATCAGCACCTTCGGCCGGAGCTGGCGCCCGCGGTGGCAGGTACCGACCGACGCACGGTTGGCCTCGCCGTTCGGCCGGTTCGATCGGCCGGGACCAGCTCGGCCCGCCAGCGTAGTTCGACGGTCAGCCAACGCGAACGGATTCGCAAGTGTGACGCGATCAGCGGCATGGGCCGGCGCCTGGCTCACTCGCGGGCGGCGTCGGCACTAGGAGGGAAGTGCCTCCAGTGCCCTTCTGACACGACCTCGACGGTGCCGTCGACCACCTTGATGGCCGTCTCGTCGTCGATCGCGTACGCCGGACCCAAGATGCCGGCCGCCCATTGCTCCGCCTCGGCCATGGAGTTGCCCGGCATGCCCTCCTGAGCCAGGTGTGGGCAGATCGAGAAATCAACGATGCCCACGACCCCGTACCGAGTGCACGTGGGGCACCGGTCCAGGTGACAGGTCCGCGGGGGCGTGCTGGCGCTCGAGTCGGCGATCGGCTTGCCCAGGAGATCGACCAGC
>JBQGBY010000013.1:0-27630 GCA_052038195.1 Micromonosporaceae bacterium
CCACGCTCGCTGAGCCGCCCGTAACGAATTCCATGCCCGCCTCCCCCGCCCAACCGCCCGTAACGTATTCCATGACCGCCTCCCCCGCCCAACCGCCCGTAACGAACTCCATGCCCGCCTCCCCCGCCCAACCGCCGTGAAGTATCCGCTGGCGCCTTCCGCGAGAATGGGCGGCGTGCAGAGGCAAACCCGAGCGCAGACCGTCGCCGCCGCCCGACGGGTCGTGGTCAAGGTCGGTTCCTCGTCGCTGACTACGGCGGCTGGCGGCCTGGACGCGGTGCGGGTGGACGCGCTCGTGGATGCGCTGGCCCACCATGCCAGCAACCGCGAGGTGGTGCTCGTCTCGTCCGGCGCGATCGCGGCCGGGCTCGCCCCGCTCGGGCTCAAGGCGCGGCCCCAGGACCTGGCCACGCAGCAGGCCGCGGCCAGCGTCGGCCAGGGGCTGCTGATGCGGGCGTACATGGAGTCCTTCGCCCGGCACGGCCGTACGGTCGGGCAGATCCTGCTCACCGTCGACGATGTGATCCGGCGTACGCACTACCGCAACGCGCACCGCACGCTACACCGACTGCTCACCCTCGGCACCATCCCGATCGTCAACGAGAACGACACGGTCGCGACCGTGGAGATCCGGTTCGGCGACAACGACCGCCTCGCCGCGCTGGTGGCCGCGCTGCTGCACGCAGACCTGCTGGTGCTACTGTCCGATGTGGACGCTCTCTATACCGGCAACCCGTCGCGACCCGGGTCGGTCCGGGTGGCCGAGGTACGCGGAGAGGCCGACCTCGAGGGGATCGTCGTCGGCCGCGCCGGCAAGGCGGGTGTCGGTACCGGCGGTATGGTCACGAAGATCGAGGCGGCCCGGATCGCGACCGGCGCCGGCATGCCGGTGCTACTGACCGCGGCCGGGCTGGCCGCAGCCGCCCTGGCCGGCGAGGAGGTCGGCACGCTGTTCCACCGGGTCCGGGCCCGCCCGCCCGCGCGGTTGTTCTGGCTCGCCCACGCGACGTCCGGTCGGGGTCAGCTGCATCTGGACGAGGGCGCGGTGCGGGCCGTCGTCGGCCGGCGGGCCTCACTTCTGGCGGCCGGCATCACCGGCGTCGACGGCCAGTTCGCCGCCGGCGACCCCGTCGATCTCATCGACCCGACCGGTCGGCGGGTGGCGCGGGGTCTGGTCAACTACGACGCCACCGAGCTACCCGGACTACTGGGTCGCTCCACTGTGGAGCTTGGTCCCGACTACAGCAAGGAGGTCGTCCACCGCGACGACCTGGTCCTCCTGTAGCCGCCCGACTCACTGCGCGCGGTCAGCGGGCGTCGCGGCCGCGGAGTTGTCTGGGGAGGGTTGCCGGCCGGTTGCCGACGAGCCCAAGCCGCGACCACCAACACCGCCGTGATGAGCACCATGTTCTTCGCGACGAACTCGCCCGCCATGGTAAGTGCGAGCGGGTTCCCGTGCTGGAACATGACATCGGGCTGCGTGACGGCCGTGAGGAAGGTCCCGCACAGGTGGACGACCATCGCGGCGCAGACCCAGCCGAGCAGGTAGCCGCTCATCAGCGCGACACCGACGACGATCTCAAACCAACCGAGCGCAGGAACCAACAGGTCGGCATCGAGCCACGGAAGCGTCCCGGCCACCAACTCCTTCACGGGCGTTGCCCCGACGACCTTCAGGACGCCGAACCAGATGAAGACGAGGCCGAGCGAAGCCCGCAGCATGGGCAAGCTGAATCGGCGTAACAGCTCATGAAGGTGCTGTCGCGCCAGGGCCAGGCGGGTTGTCATGGGGCGCACTCCGTCCTGCGAGCGCCTCGCTCGCAGGACGGAAGGCTGGCTCGCATCAGGGGAGATTGCCTCGACGGGGTCATGGCCACGTCGGTGTGGAAGCGGTGCGCTCGCATGTGACTTGCCCAGGTACATGTCGTCACGCAGGTGTCGAGGCATAGTCAGAATACGATGCGCCTTTGATCGACACAAGTATGTATCGCTATCCTTCAGTCATTTGGAGCCATTCAACTTCCATTGCGCTCGCCCCGGGCTCCACTGTGGACTTCAAGGGGTCTGCGCATTTCCCGCCACCGTTCACTGTGGAGGGACGGACGGTGCCACCGTTGACCGGTCACTGATCTCAGGCGGGGTTCACTGCGGCCCACACCAGCTTCTGTGCGGGCTCCGAGCGTCAGCGCAGGGCGCGCAGGGCGGTCAGGGTGGTCTGCACGTCGAAGGACGGATCGTCGTCGCTGGGCCAGGCGCCGTCGGTGCGCTGGGTCTGGGTCAACCGGTCCCGGGCGGTCGCGAGCAGCGTGTCCTCCGCGCTCACCCCCGTCCGGCGCAGGGCGGCGACCAGCGACGCTGCGTCGGTCGCCGACATCGTCGGTACGCGCTGGCCGAGCGTGACGAAGATCCGGGCCGCCTCGTAGAACCAGCCGGCCCGGTGCAGTACCGCGCCCGCGAGCCAGCCCGAGACGAGGAACCCCGGCCACGCCCCGTTCTCGTCGAGCTGGTCCCGGATCGCGGCCGCCGCACGCTCCACGGCGTCTCCGTACGGCGGCGGCGTATCGAAGTCGGCCTCCTGGGCGTCCCCACCGACGACGGTCAGCCAGAACGAGGTGCACGCCGTGAGGTAGAACCGGGCCTCGGGGTCGCCGGGGGTGGCCCACGGCGGGACGGTCCCGGCCAGCGACGGGTCCTCCTCCCAGCACCCGTCGGGCCGCTGCCGGGCGACGAGCCACCGCAACGCCCGTACGGCGGCGGGTCGGCCGAGCCCGGCCAGGTCGTCGAGCACGGCGAGGCGGAAGCACGTGGCATCGATCGACGCGACCGGTTCACCCGGTTTCGCCGGCCAGCCCCCGCCCCGTGTCTGCCCGCGCTCCAGGCGGTCGAACACGTCGTCGCTGGGTGTGGCGCCCGTCCGCAGGTAGGACAGGCGCGCCCGGTCCACGGCATCCCCCCGGGCCACGACAAAGCCGATCGCGGCGTCGATGTCGACCATGCCGATCAGGCTACCGGCCGCCGCACACCGGTCGTCCGGCCGTGGTCGCTGGGTGGCCGTCGTCTCCTTCGCGCCAGCTCGACGCCGCTGCGCGCGTTCGCAGAGCGACCAGACCGCTACACCGGCGACCCGTCAGTACGACGGGAGGGACGGGTCTATCTGGCGGACCCAGGCGGTCACGCCGCCGTAGACGTGCACCGCGTCCTTGAATCCCGCCGCCTTGACCGCGGCCAGCGCGTCGGCGCTGCGTACTCCGGACTTGCAGTAGAGCACGACCTGCTTGTCCTGCGGCAGCTCCGACAGCGACTGACCGGAGATGATGTCGCCCTTCGGGATCAGAACCGCACCGGGAATCCGGACGATCTCCCACTCGGCCGGCTCGCGCACATCGACGAGTTGGATCGGCTTGTCCGACTCGATCCACTCGCGCAGCTCGGTGACGGTGATGGTCGACCCGGCGGCGGCGGACTGGGCCTCCGGCGACATCGCGCCGCAGAACTCCTCGTAGTCGATGAGGCTCGTGATCGTCGGGTTCTCCCCACAGATCGCGCAATTCGGATCCTTGCGTACCTTGATCTTGCGGTACGACATCTCCAGGGCGTCGTACACCATGAGCGAGCCCACCAGCGGCTCACCGACACCGGTCAGCACCTTGAGCGCCTCGGTCACCTGGATCGATCCGATCGACGCGCACAGCACCCCGAGCACACCGCCTTCGGCGCAGGAGGGCACCATGCCCGGCGGCGGAGGCTCCGGATAGAGGCAGCGGTAGCACGGGCCGTACTTCGACCAGAACACCGATGCCTGTCCGTCGAAGCGATAGATCGACCCCCATACGTACGGCTTGTCCAGCAGGACCGCCGCGTCGTTGACCATGTACCGGGTGGCGAAGTTGTCGGTCCCGTCGACGATCAGGTCGTACTGGGAGAAGATCTCGAATACGTTGTCGTTCGTCAGTGCGGTGTTGTGGATGACCACCGCCACGTACGGATTGATCTCCCGTACGGACTCGGCGGCCGACTCCGCCTTGGATCGCCCGATGTCTTTCTGTCCATGGATGATCTGGCGCTGCAGGTTCGACTCATCGACGGTGTCGAACTCGGCGATGCCGAGCGTCCCCACCCCGGCCGCGGCCAGGTACATCAGGGCCGGCGAGCCGAGACCGCCGGCGCCGACCACCAGCACCTTGGCGTTCTTGAGCCGCTTCTGCCCGGTCATCGCGACGTCCGGGATGATCAGGTGGCGCGAGTACCGGCGAACCTCGTCGATCGTGAGGCTGTCGGCGGGCTCGACGAGCGGTGGCAACGACACGGCGGTATCTCCCTGCGACGACAAAGACGACGAACGGGCCACCATTGTCGACCGATGGCCACTTTCAGCGCCAACGTGGCGACACCCCGTCCATATTCCGGACGCAAGATCCAACTCTGCGGTGAGGATTCCGAGTTTTCTCGGAAATCTCACCGGTCAGCGTCGGAGGCGGCCGGTGGGCCGGCGTAGTGGGCGCCGTCACGGTAGGGCCAGCCATACGGCAGGCAGCCGGCCAGACCGAGCGTCTGCTGCTGCATCACCGGCGCCGGTTGGCCCGGCGCCGGGCACAGCTCGTGCCCGTACCCGAGCTGGTGCCCGACCTCGTGGTTCACCACGTAAGCCCGGTACTCCGCCAGCGGGGCGTCGTACTCAGGCACACCGGTCAGCCAGCGCGCCGAGTTGATGACCACCCGGCCGTCGGCCAACCGGCAGCTGGTGTACTGGTGCGTCTCCAGGCCGTCCTCCGCGCACATCGCCTCGGAGAGCACCGGCGAGGCGAGATAGACCGTGAAGTCCTGGCCAGCAGCACCGGAGACCCGTTGGAACCGCACCGTGCCGCCGGCTGTCCAGCTGCGGCCATCGGAGAGGATCGACTCCACCGCCTCGGCGAACTGCTCCGGCGGCACGCCGAGGCCTTCTTCGACCCCGACCCGGTAGCGCAGCACCGGTCCTCCGGCACCGGCCACCGGCCGGTCGACGGGGGCGAAGAGGATGTTTCCCGTGCCGGTCAGCACCGCCTCGGGGTCGGCCGGTGCCGTCTCGTCGGGTGGCCGTCCGTCAAAGGGCAGCGGAGCGTCGTCGAGGCCCCGCCGGTTCAGGTCGAACGTCGTCAGCGCCAGTGCGACCAACAGCGCGAACAGCAGGAGGCCCCGACCGCGGCGGCGGCGCCGGTTCCGGCGCGGCGCGGCACGGGTGGGCGGGTCGACCGCCGGTCCCGCCCACGCCTGCGGCCGGCGCAGAACACGGCTCGTCCGCCGGTCGGCCTGACGGACCAGCCCCGCCCGGGACCGCGGCAAGACGGACGAACGCGGCACGCCACCCAGAATCGCACGAAATGCCTGAGCAGTGGCGTCCGACACGTCGCTCGTCAGTTCGGCACGGGTGGCTGGGTGGGGAAGGAGGGCATGGAGCTCGCCGCCGCCAGGGGCGGAGTCTCCGTACGGGCGGTCGTGGACTCGGTCCGGACACCCGCGACGGCCGGGCTCACCGGGGCTCGCTCCTCGATCGCGGCGACTTCATCGAGCATCGCCAGCACGCTCCGGGCGACCAGGTCGGGTCGCTCCATCTGAGCCACGTGGCCGACCTGGTCGAGCACGAGCAGGCGGCTGTCGGGGATCAGCTTTCCCACGGCGGGCGCGACCCGCACATCGACGAGCTTGTCCTGCCGGCCGGTAATGACCAACGTCGGTGCGGTGATCCGCTCCGCGATCCGCCACATCGAGTCCGGCCCGGGCAGGTAGGAGCGCACGAAGCTACCGACCAGACCGCGCAGCGTACGGATGTAGGCATCGAGGAACCACGGTGCCTCGTACCGTCGCCGGATCTCCTCCACGGCCTCGGCCAGGCGCTCCGGCGGCAGCCGCGACGGGTCAGCGAAGCAGGCGTCGATCACCTGCGTGGCCAACTCCTCCGCCGGGATGGCGGTGAGCCGCTTGGCCGCCAGGCGCTCGACGCGGGGGATCAGGAGCAACGGCAGCAGCCTGGACTGCAGCGACCGCCGCGGGTCCGTGAACGGCATGGCGGGCGAGACAAGGGTCAATGTGCGCACCAGGTCGGGTCGGGTGCCGGCGACCCGGACGGTCACCGCGCCACCGAGCGAGTTGCCGAACAGGTGCACCGGGCCGCGGCCGGAGTGCTCGATCCAGCGCACCACCCGGTCGGCGAGGGCCTGCACCGTGTACGTACGGCCGGGGTCGCTGCGCCCGAAGCCGGGGAGATCGATCGCCTCGCCGTCGAGCCGTCCGGCGAGCAGAAACGCCAGATCGGTCCAGTTCATCGACGTCCCGCCGAGGCCGTGCACGTACAGCGCCGGCTCGGCATCGGGATGGGCCGAGGGTGTGCGCCGGACGAAGGTCTCGGAGCCATCGACGGACACGGCCTCGCCCGGCCACGGGGGGATCACTCCCACCAACTCGGGCAGGTCGCTCACGGGAACAAGGCGAGCGCGTCTCACTCCGCCATTCTGCACCCGCGCTGCATGCGAAGCGCAGTTCTCGAACCCGGATCAACCCGCTCGAAACGAGTGATTGCTCTACCCGAGTAGGGACTCCAGGCGCCGGTTGAGGGCGGCCAGCGTGGCTCGGACCACGGCCTGGTGCGGGTCGTCGCGCACGATGGCGGAGCCGGACACCTGCTCGGCGACGCCGTCGGACGACAGCAGCAGCACCACCACGGCGACCTCCTGGACACCGAACGGCACCACCGAGACGTGCTCCACGAAGACCTTTCCGCGCGCGGGGCCGTTCGTCGCCAGCGCCTGGTCGACCGCGTGGGCCGCCGCGGTCGCGGCCAGGCGCGACAGGTAGGCGTCCACGCCGGGGCCGCGCCCCTCGCCGACCGCGGTCCTTCCGCCCGGCGTGCGCAGCCGCACCTCGACGGTCGCCTCGGTGCCGAGCCGCGTCACGGTCACGTTGTCCACCACCAGACGCGGAGCGTCCACACCGGACGGTCGCGGCAGCGGGCGGCCACCGGTGAGCGGTGTGGTGGAGCGGGCCGGGACGCGCGCGGTCGCCGCCGATACCCGACCCCGGTGAGGACTGTCCACTGTGGGCTCTCCGGCGCTGCCCCTCGAGCCAAGGCCGAGCTGACTGCGCAGCAACCGCACCACGGACCGGGTCACCTCGCCCTCGTCCACGCCGTCGGCGAACTCGATGCGCAGCGTGTGTCCAGCCTGGGCGTTCCACCGCAACTGTGCGTCGCGGACCTCGGGTACCTGGCGGACCGCGCCGAGCACCGCCTCGAGGTCGACCCCGTCGGGCCGGTGTTCGGGGCTGCGCGCCTCGTCATCGTCGCGCAGGAAGTCGGCGATCCGATTGAGCTCCTGGCGTTCGGCGACCGGATCGGGCGGCGGCTCCGTCGGGTCGCTGTCGAAGAGCGGGAAGTCCATGTCGGGGACTCGCGGCACGCGTCGCGGCAGCGGCACGCGCACACCGGCCGCCGTGGCGACCCCGGCACCGGCACCCACGAGCGCGGCGCCCGGCTCCAGGTCGCGCGCGAAGTCGACCCAACCCGTGTCCACCCACGGCGCGGGCTCCGGCGGCGCCAGGGTCGACGGAGCGAGGCTCGGCGGCGCCACGGGCGGTGGCGGCAGCACACCCAGGAGCGCGGACGGCACCGCCTCGTGGAGACCAGGGGCCTCCGTACGGGCGTCGCCGCGGGCGTGCGTCGCGCCCCAGCCGCCGCCGGGCGGTGCCGGCTCCTCCGGGAACGGCCCGAAGTTTCGCCGCTCGAACCCCGGCGGCACCTGCGTGCGGACCTCCTCGTGCGGCCCCCCGGCCTCCCGGCGGTCCCAACCCCCGCCGGCGTCGCCGGCGTGGGTGTGCGCTCCGAAGACCTCCGGTACGGGTTCGGCGTTCGCTGCGCTGAAGAAAGCAGAGCCCGCCGGCTCAGCAGGCACGAATCCAGGGCCCGCCGGCTCCCGGGGCGCGAAGCCCGAGCCCGCCGGCTCAGCAGGCACGAACCCAGAGCCCGCCGGCTCAGGAGGCACGAATCCAGTACCTACCGGCTCCGGAGGCGAGAACGCCGAGCCCGCCGGCTCCCGGGGTACGAAGCCAGAGCCCGCCGGCTCGGCAGGGGTGAACCCGGAGGCCCCGGGCTCGGGAGCCATGAATGCCGCCGCCGCCGCGGCTATGCCAGGCCCCTGCCCGTGCACGACTGGCGGCGGGACTGGCGGGGGCGGCGCGAATGGTGCCGTCGGTGCGGGCGAGATCGGGGCCGGGGTCGGGTCGGGCCCCCCGCCGCCACCGAACCCCTCGCCGCTCGTCGGGGCGGCCGGAGGTGGGGCCCAGTCGGAGAAGCCACCCGCCGGCTGCCCGTTCGAGGGCTGGCCGTTGCCGGTGGCGGCGTGCCGCGGCGGATCGACGCGCGCGACGCCGGACGGATGCCCGTTCGAGGAAGCGTGACCGTTGGCGTAGGGGCCCGCCGCATGGCCGTTCGCACCGGCGGACTGCTGCCAACGAGCGGTGATGATGGCGGCGGTCGCCGCCGCCAGGGTCGTCTCCCCGGGCTCGGGGCTCCTGCGTTCACCCATACCGCGCGCTCCTCGGTAGCCTGACGTGAGGTTACCGTGTGCGCGCCGTTATCGGCGGGGCGCGGTCGGGCAAAATACCTGCTGACTCCGCCCGCGGGCGTCACCGGAACTGCGCAACCGCGGAGTATCGTCAACGGGTTCCGAGCCACGGCTAAGTGCCTGCCTGTTGGCTTCACAGGGGGCGAAGTGGGGGTGAGGTCATGCCATCGGCGAGCGACACGCACCTGCCGGCGCCGGGGGCTCCGCCGGTGACCTTGCCGACCGACGAGCGCCCCCTCGGCGCGGGAACCCGGGAAGCGGTGCGACCGACCCGCCTGCCCCGTTCGGCCCGGCGCAAGCAGCTGCTCGAAGCGGCGCAGGAGGTCTTCGTCGCCCAGGGATACCACGCCGCGGCGATGGACGACCTCGCCGAGCGGGCGGGGGTCTCCAAGCCCGTGCTCTACCCGCACATCACCGGCCAGCTGGAGCTCTACCTGGCGCTGCTGGACACCCACTGCGACGCGATCCTCGAGCGCATGCGCGCCGCGATGTCGTCCAGCACCGACAACAAGGTGCGGGTCGCCGCGGCGACCAGCGCCTACTTCGACTTCATCGACCACGAGAGCGAGGCGTTCCGCCTGGTCTACGAGTCGGACCTGCGCAACGAGCCGGCTGTGCGGGAGCGGTTCGAGCGGGTCGAGCGGGGCTGTGTCGAGGCGATCACCGAGACGATCATGGCGGATACCGGCATCGAGTGGGAACGGGCGCAACTGCTGGCCGCCGGTCTGTGTGGCGCCGCGGAGATCGCCGCCCGCTTCTGGCTCGCCGCTGGGCGGCGGGTGCCGAAGCAGGAGGCGGAGGCCCTGCTCAGCGCGCTCTCCTGGCGGGGGATCGCGAGCTTCCCGCTGCAGGAGGCGCCGCCGCCGAACCCGGCATAGCCGGCGTTGACGCGGCCCGACCTCGCGATCGGCTAGCCTTTCGAGTAGGCGTGCCCGCTGCGTGCCCGCGCCCGCCCACCCGTGCCTTATGTCAGAATTGCCCACCTGTTCGCTCCGCAAGCGACGCGAATTGCGTGCGTGATTCGCCTCGCAAGCTGCGCGAAAACCCGGAGGAGGATTGTTCGTGGAGGTAAAGATCGGCGTCCAGCACGCCCATCGGGAGCTGTCGCTGGAGAGCGCACAGACGCCGGCCGAGGTCGCCGACGCCGTGACCAAGGCGCTCGCCGAGCCGGACGGAGTGCTCACGCTCGTGGACGAAAAGGGCCGCCAGGTCATCGTGCCGGTGGCGAAGATCGCGTACGTCGAGATCGACGAGGCCACGCAGCGGCGGGTTGGCTTCACCGCAAACTAGTGCCCGGGCGGCTGGGTGGCTCGCCGACGAGGCCAAGGCGGCTGTCACCCCTTCTTCGCGGTCGCGCCCGAATCGCCGTAGCATGGACCGCGAGCCCGGGGCAGCCCATCAACTGCGCCCCGGAAAGCGTGTGGCCCGCGACGCACATGATCCATCCAACTGCAGGGACCAGGACGGTCCTCAGTTCGCGTCGTGAGCGGCCCGCGAGACAAGTCGCCTGCGGGAACTCTCGCGCAGGCGGCGCGAAAGCCGAGCGCCCGGCGACACCGTGCGGGGCGCTCCCGATTGAGGGACACCCGTTGCCGAACAGCAAGACGTCGAACAACCCGATGCCAGATACCCCACAGACCACCACGAAAACGACTGTCACGAAGAGAACCTCTCGCGGCCGTACGGCCAGCAAGAACCCAGTCGCGACCGAGACCGTGACCCCCGACAACATCCAGACCATCACGGACGCCATCGAGGTCACCACCGCGGAACCGCAGGTCGCGGGCGAAGAGGCGGCCGTACTCCGCAAGCCGGTACGAGCCGACTCGCCAACCTTTGCCCAGCTCGGCGCCCGGCCCGAGACCGTGGCCGCGCTCGAGGCGGTCGGCATCACGCAGGCCTTCGCGATCCAGGAGTACGCGCTGCCGATCGCGCTGCGGGGGACCGACCTGATCGGGCAGGCGCCCACGGGCACGGGCAAGACGCTGGGCTTCGGCGTCCCGCTGCTCCAGCGGGTGGTCGCCCCCGCCGAGGGCGCGGACGGATCGCCACAGGCCCTGGTCGTGGTCCCCACCCGCGAGCTGGGCCTGCAGGTCGCCCGTGACATCGCCACCGCCGGCTCGACCCGCGGCGTACGGGTGATGCCCGTCTACGGCGGCGTTGCCTACGAGCCCCAGATCGAGGCGCTCAAGCGTGGCGTCGAGATCATCGTCGGTACGCCGGGCCGGCTGCTGGACCTGGCCAAGCCGGCGAAGGGCCGTCACCAGCCGCCGCTGCGCCTGGACCGGGTGCGGGCGCTGGTGCTCGACGAGGCCGACCGCATGCTCGACCTCGGCTTCCTCGACGACGTCGAAAAGATCCTCAAGATGCTGCCCGACGACCGGCAGACGATGCTCTTCTCGGCCACCATGCCGGACCCGATCGTGACCCTCGCCCGGCGCTTCCTGCGCACCCCCGTGACGGTCCACGCACGCCACGAGCTGACCGCGCAGCCGCTGACCAAGCAGGTCGTCTACCGCACCCACCCACTGAACAAGGTCGAGGTTGTGGCCCGGATCCTGCAGTCGCGCGGACGCGGTCTCACGATGATCTTCTGTCGGACCAAGCGCGCCGCCGACCGGGCCGCCGAGGACCTGGACTTCCGGGGCTTCGCGGTCGCGGCGGTGCACGGGGACCTCGGCCAGAGTGCCCGCGAGCGGGCCCTGCGCGCGTTCCGCAACGGCAAGGTCGACGTACTCGTCGCCACCGACGTGGCCGCCCGGGGCCTGGACGTCACCGGTGTCACCCACGTGATCAACTACGACTGCCCCGAGGATCCGGACACCTACACCCATCGCATCGGCCGTACGGGTCGGGCCGGCGCCACCGGGGTGGCGGTCACGTTCGTGGACTGGGAGGACATGCCGCGCTGGCGGATCATCGACAAGACCCTGGGTCTGGAGATGCCCGAGCCGCCGGAGACCTACCACACCTCAGCCCATCTCTACACCGATCTCGAGATCGACCCGTCCGTGACCGGCACCCTGCCCCGCACGGATCGGACCCGGGCCGGCCTCGGCGCCGCGGTCGAATAGGACCTTGGCGGCGGCCGGCAGCGGCGCGGCGCGGGTGGTCGCGGCGGTCAGGACACGGGACGGGGCGGCCGCGACGCTGGCCGCCGAGGCTCCGGCGGTCGGGCGTCGGCGCCCAGTGAAGGCGAGGAAGCCACCGCCTCGACCCGCCAGCGCCGCCGCACGCGCCGGGTCGTCGCCGAGGACGCCCAGGGTCCGGCCGTGCAGTCCACAGTGGACTTCAGTGACACCGCCGGCGCGGAGCCGGCACCCGCGGCGACGGCTCGCGCCTCACGCCGGCGCCGCCGGCGCGGGTCCGCCGGCCGAGCCCCTGGCCATGCCACCCCCGGCAACGGCGCCGCCGGAGGTGCCGGGGAGGAGTAGCAACGGTGGACAGCGAGCCGCAGCCCTGGTACAGCCCACCGCCACCAACCGTGGCACCACCCACCGGGTGGCGCCCCGAACACGTCGTGCCCTCGGCGTCGCCGCGCGAACTGCCGGAGCAGGACCACGCCGCCATCGACGCCGCTGAGCGGACCGCGCGCCGGTTCACCGTGACCGCCGGCGCCGTGGCCGCGCTCGTCCTCGGTGCCATGTTCATTGCCCTCTGTGGACAGTTGATCCCGTGGTAGCGCTGTCGGCCGCGGCGGCGTCGAAGAAGGCGACTTCGAGCTGCATGGCCCGGCGGTAGGCGCGGCCGGCACTGGCCCGGTCGCGCACGTACCGGTCCAGCAGTCCCTCGAGTGTCGCCGCCAGGTCCTCGAACTCGGGCGAGGCGTACGTGTCGACCCACTCCTGGTACGGCCCACCGGCGCCGACCAACGACTGGCCCAGATGCGCGTAGAGGCGCATGCACGGCGTCATCGCGGCGCAGGTGGCACCGGTGTCACCGGTACGGGCCGTGTCGAGCAGGAACTCGGTGTAGGCGAGGGTGGCCGGAGCTGGCTCCACTGTGGACATATCGATGCCCCACCGTGCGGCCACGCCGTCGTGCAGGCGCAACTCCGCGCGGACACCGCCGATGAGGTCGGCGAACGCCTCCACCCCGGCGCGGTCCGGGCTGGCCGCCAGGGCAAGGGCGTACGCGCGGGCGAACGCCTCGAGGAACACCGCGTCCTGCGCGATGTACGCGGCGTACCGGCCCGCTTCGAGCGATCCGTCGGCGATGCCGCGAACGAACGGGTGCCGCCGGGCCGCCTCGGCGAGATCCGCGTTCTCGCGCCACAGTTGCGCGGCGGTGCTCACGAGGCACCGTCCCAACCGGCCATCTCGGACAGACCCGGGGGCGCTAGATGTCCTCGACGTGGGACAGGTGCGCGCCCGCGTCGCCCGTACGGATGACGTAGTAGAGGGTGACGCCGGCCAGGGCCAGGGTGACGACGGCGGCGACCAGCTGGACCACCCTCGTCGGCGCGGACCCGGCGCCCAACTGGCCGACTCGCGCCGGGATCGCATAGAGCACCGTGATGACGACCGCCACGCCGAACCCGATCGCCCACCAGGACAGGAGGTTCCCAAGCGACTGGTGTCGATCGATCTGGGCGAGGAAGTCGCCCCCGGCACCGTGGTTCACCCAGTACGTCCGGTACTCCTGGCCGGACAGTCGCGCCGCCCAGGCCGTCAGCGGCGCGGCCACACCGAGCGCGAGCACCGCCCACCAGGTGGGCCGGCGCAGGGCCGGCCAGAGAACGTAGAGGATGGCACCCACCGCGGCCAGCGGGATGAACACCACGGCCGCGTGGACGATCAACGCGTGTGCGGGCAGGCCGAACAGCTCGCGAAACACCGACGTCTCCTTCGCTTGCGGGGCTACGGGCACGCTGGCGGGCCCGCGGGTACCCGAGGTATACACCCACACGGGTCCCGCTGCCTGTCTGGTTCACCAACTGAACCGCCGGGATCAATAGTCCAGGTGATCCCGCCCACCACCACCGAGTCGGACAAAACCGCAATCTTGAGCAAATCCGATTGCCGTGATGTGATTGGTGGGCGATGACCGCCGTTCCGATTCCACAGGTGTCCCAGAGATTGCCTGAGGCGCCCACGCATCGGCCGCCCGACCGCGAGCTCACGCCCGCGGAGATGCTTCGTGCTCGCGGCCTGCGGGTCACCCGGCCCCGGCTGGCGGTGCTGGACGTGCTGGCCGAGGGTGGCCACTTCGAGGTCGACCAGATAGCCAACCGGGTACGGGACCGCCTGGACTCGGTCTCCACCCAGGCCGTTTACGACGTGCTCGGCGCGCTGGCCCGGGTGGGGCTGGCCCGCCGGATCGAGCCGGCCGGCAGCCCGGCGCTCTACGAGGCCCGCACGGGCGACAACCACCATCACGTCGTGTGTCGAGGGTGCGGCGCGGTCGGCGACGTAGACTGCGTGGTCGGCGAGGCGCCCTGCCTGGAGCCGTCGGCCTTCGGCGGCTTCGTGATCGACGAGGCCGAGGTCACCTTCTGGGGTCTGTGCGCCACCTGCCAGACCAATCCCGAACCCGAAATCTGACGTTTCCTCGGTTCGCCTGGTTCACCCGATTCGCCCGATTGCCTGGGAACGCACCCTCCCGTACACCAGCCGCCCCCTGCACACACAAGACCTGGGCGGTGACGGGCATGGCACCCTGGCAAGGTGGATGAACCCGATCTCGGCCTGTTCGGGCCGGGCAGCGTGACGTGGCGGCTGCACGCCGAGCCCATCCTCTGGTTCGCGGGCTACCGGGCACTGCTGCTGCAGAGCCTGCACCCGCGGGCGCTGGCCGGGGTGCTGCAGAACTCCAGGTTCCGCGAGGACCCCTGGGGCCGGCTGATCCGCACGGCCCAGTTCTATGGCGAGGTCGTCTTCGGTGATACACCGACCGCCGAGAAGGCTGGCCGTCGGGTGCGCACCCTGCACGCCCGGCTGGGCGGCGTCGATCCCGATACCGGCGAACCGTTCCGGATCGACGAGGCTGATCTGCTGCGCTGGGTGTACGTAACCGCCACCGAGTCGTTCTGCTCCACCGCCCAGCGGGCGGGGCTCGGGCTGAGCCCGGCGGGGGTGGATCAGTACTACGACGAGCAGCGCGCGGTGGCGGCGCTCGTCGGCCTTGCTCCCGACGACGTACCGGCGGACGCCGCTGGCGTCGAGGAGTACTACCGGTCGATGCAGCCGCAGCTGCGGGCCGGCGCGGACGCGCGGTCGACCGCCCGGTACCTCGCCCGGCCGACGTTCCCCTGGGGCATCGAGTGGTGGACCCCGGTGCGTCCACTGTGGATCGGCGTGTCGGCGTTCGCGTTCGGCCTGTTGCCCCCGTGGGCGCGCCGCCTCTACGGCCTACCGGGCCTACCGACCACCGACGTCGCCGCGACCGTGAGCAGCCGCACGATCCGGTCGGTGATCCGGGCGACCGTGCCGCGGCGCAGCCTGCAGGGTCCGCTGTACCGGGCGGCGATGGCCCGCGCGGCGGCTGCGGCGCAGTAGCCGGAGGACCAGCGCGTACGGGTGCGGCCGCGCAGACCTGACAACCTTTCACGGCCGCCACCGCGTCGGAATGCGCGTGGTGGCACCGGTCGCGCGGGGTGGGGCGGATCTGCCGGCGCCCGGAGCGAGGGACGCCTGATGGCCCGGCTCGAGGACACCCTGCGGGACGCCTTCCGGGACCGGGTCGCCGTCGCCCCCGCGGTTCCAGCACTGACCGACCGGGCGATCATCGGCGCTGCTCGGGTGCGCCGCCGGCGTACGGCCACGGCCTGCGCCGTCGCGGCGCTCTGCGTGGCGCTCGTCGGGTTGAGCGCCTCGTTCGTGGGCGGTCGCGGCGGTGTGGTTGACGCGAGCCCGTTCGGCATCGCCAGCGCCGCGCGCTCGCCTACCGAACCTGTCGCTCCGGCGGCCGTTCCGGTCGACGTGGTGATCGACGCGACCCTGTACCGCGCTGGCGGCGGCCGGGTCCTGCTGGGCGGCCTGGCCCCGTGCGAGCTCTGCCGGGTCGCGGACGCGTGGCGGGTGCCGGACGGCTGGCTGGTCGAGAGCTACCGCGTCAACGAGCCGCCTGCGCCGCCGCAGTCCACGCTCTGGTTCGTGCCCGAGTTAGGCTCGTCTACGCCGCCGCTGGTCACCGGCACATCGATGCACGTGAGCCGAGAGACCGGGAGCCGGCCCCGCATCAATGTTGCCTGGACGGACTCCGAGCGGCTCTACCTCGGCACGTACTCGGGCCAAGCCGTGACCGACGTAGTCAGCACGCCCGCCCCCGAGGTCGAGGTGCCCGCGGTTGGCGACCTCGGCGATACCCGCCGGCTCTATCCGCAGGCGGTAGTCGGCGGTGCCGTCCTGCTCGCGGGCACCCATACCGGCGCCGGTCTGGGCTTCTGGGACGTCTGGTTCCCGGACCGGGGTGACTTCGTACCGGCCGACCAGCCCCAGATCGAGTTCCTTGGCACCACCACCGACGGGGAGCGCATCATCGCCTGGTACTACCCCGACCCCGCCTCCAAGATCGGTTGCCTGGGCGCACTGGACCTCGACGGGTTCACGCCCGTCCGTTCGCTCTGCCCGGCGCCGTTCCCGTTCACCCCGGCCGGTGTCTTCCCGTCGCCGGATGGGCGGTGGTGGCTGGTCACCGACCCGCTCGGGGCCAGGCTCTACGACGCCCAACGGGTCTGGGACGGCGCCGAGCCGGTGCACACGTGGTCGCTCGGCGGAGACTACGCGACCGAGGGCACGTGGGTCGACGACGAGACCGTCGTCCTGCTGACCGAGGAGTTCCTGCTCCTGCGCACCGACGGCCGGCCGGTGGAGACGGTGGCGCTCCCGGCGGCGGCATCCCGACCAGCGCGCATCGTGGTGGACCTCCGGTAGCACTGGCTCGGCCGGTAGCCTCGGCGAGGATGCGCATCGACCTGCACACCCACTCAACCGTGTCGGATGGCACCCTGCCGCCCGCCGGCGTGATCGAGGCGGCCGCAGCGGCGCGGCTCGACGTCGTCGCGCTGACCGATCACGACAACCTCGCCGGCTGGCCCGAGGCGGCCGCGGCGGCGCGGTCGTACGGCATCGAGTTCGTGCCCGGTGTGGAGATGTCCTGCCGGTGGCACGGCGCCGAGCCACCGATCTCGCTGCACCTGCTGGGGTACTACGTCGATCCCGACCACGAAGCACTGCGGGCGGAGCTGACCCGGGTGCGGGAGGGCCGCGAGTACCGGGCCCAGAAGATGGTGCAGCTGATGCGGGCCGACGGCGTCGACGTGACCTGGCCGGAGGTGCAGGGGTACGCGGCGGGTGGCACGGTCGGTCGGCCGCACCTCGCTCAGGCACTGATCCGGCGCGGACTGGCGAGCAGCGTCCACGAGGCGTTCGCACCGGAGATGCTGGGCCAGCGGTGGCGGGTACGCAAGCCGGACACCGACGTCTTCGTGGCCCTCGACCTTGTCCGGGACGCCGGTGGCGTCTCCGTCTTCGCCCATCCGAGAGCGACCAACCGCGGCCGCGTGGTGCCCGATCCGGCGATCGTCGAGATGGCGTCGCGCGGCCTGCGTGGCATCGAGGTCGATCACGAAGACCACTCCCCCGACCAGCGCGAGGCCGTACGGGTGCTCGCCGGTGAGCTGGGCCTGCTCGCGACCGGATCGAGCGACTTCCACGGGACGAACAAGCTCACCCCGATCGGGGCCAACCTCACCGCACCCGCGGTGTTCGAGGCCCTCCGTGCCGCCGCCGTCGATCGCTGATGCACTGGGTGTCATCGGTGCGCCGACGAGCCATCGGCGCTTCACAGTGATCTCGGGCAAAGATCACCGTGTGGCGGAGATGCCGCCATCGACGGCGTGTCGGCACCCGGCCACGCCGAAGCCACTGCGGGCGTGGCTGGTGGGTGATGTCACAGTCCGGTGGCAGGATCGGGGGCGTGGTCGAGGTGGGCATTTCCGGCGACGCCCGCGGAGCGGAGTCAGCAGGCAACTCCGAGCCCGGCCGGCAGCCGGGGCTGTTCCCCGAGCCGCCGCGGCTGTTCACGTGCACGCCGAGCAAGCTCGCCTCCTACGAGGAGTGCCCCCGTCGCTACCGGTTCACCTATCTCGATCGGCCGCCACCGCCGAAAGGCCCGCCCTGGGCACACAACTCGCTCGGCGCCAGCGTGCACACGGCGCTGCGCGCGTGGTTCGACCTCCCGCCGGCAAAGCGCGGGCCGGCCGCGGTGGACGCCCTGCTGCGGGCGACCTGGGTGCGCGAGGGCTACCGCGAAGAAGGGCAGGAACGCCAGGCGTACCGGCGCGCCCGGCAGTGGGTGCTGTCCTATCTGGACGGTCTCGATCCCGCCCACGAACCGCTGGCGGTCGAGCGCACCGTGGCGGCGAAGACCGAGACGCTGGCGCTGTCCGGGCGGGTGGACCGCATCGACGACGTCGGCGCTGAGCTGGTCATCGTCGACTACAAGACCGGCCGTACGGGGCTGGACGCGGACGACGCCCGCTCCTCCCGAGCGCTGGCGCTCTACGCCTTCGCCGCGGCGCGGCTGTTCCGGCGGGTGTGCCGCCGCGTCGAGCTGCACCACCTCCCGACCGGAACGGTCGCCGCACACGAGCACACCGACGAGTCGATCGCGCGGCACGTGCGCCGCGCCGAGCAGACTGCCGCCGACGCGGTCGCCGCGGAGCGGGCGGTGAAGGCCGGGGTCGAGCCTGACGAGGCGTTCCCGACAACTCCTGGCGCGATCTGTGGCTGGTGTGACTTCCGCCGTTCCTGCCCGGTCGGGGCGGCTCGGCCGGGGCACGACTCGTGGGCCGGGCTCGACCGCGGGTTGGAGCCGACTGTCGCCGATTGACCGTTGCATTCCGGAAGGTCGCGGGGGAGGATCCCGCGAAACATGAGCTTGGCTCACCCCGGAGGGCCGTTGTGACTAAGTCGACGATGTCTAGCCGTGACCGGCGGGCCAGGGTCAGCGCCTCGGCCGGGTTCGCGGTCCAAGGGCTGAGCTTCGCCGCGGTGATCGCCCAGGTGACCACGTTCCAGGACCGGTTCGCCATGGACGAGACGCAGTTGACCGTCACCCTCGCAGCACTGCCGATCATCGCGGGGGTGGGCAGCGTGCTCGCGGGCATCCTCGCGCCGAGGGTGGGCAGTGGCTGGGTGCTGCGGGTCGCCACGGTCAGCGAGGCGCTCGCGGCCGCCGCCCTGGGCGTGGTCGACCACGTGGTGGCCTTCTACCTGGCGGTCGGCCTGTTCGGCCTCATGGTGGGCGCCGTCGATGCGTCGATGAACATGCAGGGCACCGCGGTCCAGCGCCGCTACGGGCGCAGCATCCTCGCCTCGTGCCACGCCTGGTGGAGTGTGGCCGCCATCGTCGCGGCGGCGAGCGCGATCTGGGCTGGCGACCACGGCGTCACGCTGACCCGGTACCTCGGAGTCGCCGGCGCCGCGGGCGCGGTGGTCGCGCTGGCGGCCGGACGCGGCCTGCTGTCGAAGGTCGAGGAGGCGGAGGAGCCGGCGGCCGAGGCGGCGGTCGGCGTCGCGACCGCTCACCAGGCGCGGCACCGCGGTCTCGTGGTGAGCGCGATCGGGGTCGCGCTGATGGTCATGTTCGTCGGCGACGCCGCCGCCACGAGCTACGGCACGGTGTTCATGAAGGAGGCGCTGGACTCCACCGGTGGCCGGATCCAGGCCGGACTGTTCGCCTACCTCGTGCTCCAGTTGCTCGGTCGGGTCGTGGCCGACCGGGTCATCGGCGGCATCGGCGCCACCCGGACCCTCGCGCTGGGTGCGGTGGTCGCCTTCGTCGGCTTCGTGTCTGTCGCTGTCGCTCCACAGTGGAGCGTGGCGGTCGCCGGGTTCGGTCTGGTGGGTCTGGGGCTGTCGGTGATGGTGCCACTGACGTTCTCGGCGGCGGACGGCCTCGACCCCGCCGGCTCCGGGACCGTGATCGCGAAGGTGAACCTCTTCAACTATGCGGGCGTCATCGTCGGATCGGCCGTCATCGGCATCCTGGCCGGCGAGGACTACGCGAACCTGCGGTTCGCCTTCGCCGTGCCGGCCGGGCTGGTGCTGTGCAGCGCCGCCCTGGCGCCGGCGTTCCGGGTGGTGGACCGCTCGCGGGCCGCCGCGCGGCAAGCTGCGGCGGCGCGGGCGGAGCAGACCGTACGGCTGGAGCCGCCGGCCTGATCCGTACGGCCTGGCGACCAGGATGATCCTCTGTGGACGTCAGCGCAGGTCGGTGATGAGGATCGGCGACCCCGCCGCGCTCCCCGGCGGGGCCGTGGTCTCGTCGGGCTCTCCGTCGAGATGGATCGTGAGAACCGTGCCGTCGCCTAGCACCGTCACGAACGCGGCGCCCTCGTCGAGCCAGACACCACCGCCGACGGTTCCCGGCCACGTCCGGACCGGACCGGCCTCGTCCCAGACCTCGTCGGCGTCGTAGAGCGTCATACCCTGCTCGGTGCCCACCATCCACCAGCGACCATCCGGCGACGGGTAGATCCGGTCGTGGTCCTGAAACGGCGTCGGGCAGCGCGACCGGACGACGGCGAACCCCTCGGGGCTGAGCTCGCCCAGGCAGGCCTCCGTCGATCCCGAGTCGGGGAACCGGTAGTGCCAGGCGATGATCCGCTCACCGTCCACTGTGGTGGAGTGGAGCCTGATCAACGGGTATCCCTCCGCCACGAAGGCTCCGAGGGCGGGGAACCAGGCATCCGATGCGTCCAGCCCATCACCGGCCCGCGTGCCGGCGAGCACCACCGCGTCGCCGGCCACGGCCACCGGGTACAGCGGCCACGGGTCGCCACCGACCCCCGGCGGCGCTTCGGCGTAGGGCATGGGCGTATCGGCAACCCCGGACAACAGGCCGTCGGAGTAGGTACCGACGGAGAGCAGTCCTTCGGCCGGCGCCGCCCAGGCGACCTGGATGCCCGGTCGGCTCCGCGTCCCCGGGCTCACCACGATGCTCGTGCCGACCACGACCACCGTGGGGGATCCCGACACCCGATAGAGCGTGGACTGGTCCGCCGCCGGCGCTTCGTTGCTCTGGTGCACCTCGACCAGCCACCCACCGTCAACCCGCCATGCGCCCTCGACCCGGCAGCCCTCGCAGGAGGCGATGCTGCCCAGCGACACCTGACCGCCGTCGGCGCGATACAGGGTCGAGTCGATGATCACGTCGACGGGCCGGGGGCCTGGCTGGGGTGAGGTCGTGGGCCCGGCGGTGCTGAAGGTGCCGGTGGGGCTCGTCGACGCCGCCGGGTCGATGATGTTGTTCCGGTTCGTGACGGCGGCGGCGCCGAAGCCGACGAGGCCGACGCAGACCGCGGCGGCGGTGGAGGCCAGCACCGTGTGCCGGCGCCGGATGCGCCGACCGGCCCTGATCGCCCGGTCGGCCAGGTTCTCGAGCGGGGGGGCCACCGCCGCCCGGCGGTGGAACGTTTCGCGCAGAGTCTCCTCCAACCGGCCCATCAGGCGTCGCTCCTTCCCTCCGGCAACGCGCTACCCGGCCACGACGGGCGCTGGCCCGGGTGGGCCGGCTCGACACCGGCCTCCGCCAGCCGGGCCCGCAGCGTCGCCAAGGCCCGGGAGTGCTGGCTCTTCACGGTTCCCACGGACACGCCCAACACCCGGGCGGTCTCCGACTCGGTGAGGTCCTCGTAGTAGCGGAGCACCAGCACGGCCCGCTGACGGGCCGGCAACGCCCCGACCTGCCGCCACATCACGTCGCGCTCCACCAGCTCCGCCGACGGGTCCGCGACACGAGCCTGTTCGGGCAGCACCCGGGTGGGGCGCTCACCGTGCCAGCGCCGACGCCACCAGCTCGTCGCGGTGGTGACCACCACCCGTCGGGCGTAGGCATCGACGGACTCGATCCGCCCCAGCCGACGCCAGGCCAGATAGGTCTTCGTCAACGCGGTCTGCAGCACGTCCTCGGCATGCCCCCAGTCCCCGACCAGGAGATACGCCGTCCGCAACAACCCCGCCGACCGCAGCGCCACGAACTCGCGGAACTCGGCGGCGCCGAGCATGCGGTCCTCGGTCCACGGCCTCGGCTGCGATGCTCCCGGCGCTGGCAGATCCACCTCACCCGCCACGCTCCGTCTCCCCTCCGGACCCGCCACGCGTACCCAACGCTCTGGCGGCCCGGAAAGGTTGTCAGACGGCCGGCTGGCGCACTCAGCCGGGGGTCGGATCTGGGCGGGAATGGATGGTTCGATGATCTTTTCATCCCCGCGAGCGGCGCGTACATCGATCCCGATCTCATCGACGAGCGCCAACACCTGCGCCCGGTCCCAGACCGCGGGCCCGCAGGGCAGCAGGTACTGGCGGTCCAGCACGGCCCGCGCCTGCGGGCGCTCACCCTGGTGGCCATGATCTGCTCCAGCACGGCGCGGCGGATCAACTCCCGCGCGGTGACGGTTTCAGTCTCCAACTCAACCCGGACGGGAGAAGCACCGGAACGACTGCGCCGGGAACCTCGATGCGTATGGGGTGACGGACTGCATTGACGAGGGGCTACAGGCCGTCGTCCACCTTGGCCGGACGGCGACGGGCCTCAGAGGCCTCGGGCTCGTACATCTCCTCGACGACCTGCAGATAGAGGTCGGTCGGGTTGGGCAGGTTCGGCACGTTGCGCAGGGCCTGGTCCTGGCCGGCCGACTCGATCTCGAATGAGCCGTAGCCAAGGATGCGGCCCAGGGGCGACTGGGTGTACTTCATGTCCGTGACCCGGCTCAGGGGCATCATCGCGACCTTGCGCGCGATGATCCCCTCGACCAGCATGACCCGCTTGTTGGTGAGGATGAACCGGTCGTAGTACCACTCGGCCACGTCCCACAGCACCCAGCCGATGACGGCCAGCCAGAGGATCACCAGCACCATCAGCCCGTCCTGCAGCCCTTCCTTCGCGAGATAGCCAGCAGCATAGCCAAGAATAAATGTGACGAGAACCCCGATGCTCAACCGCTTGACAAGGTGGATCCAGTGGCGGCGCCACTCGCCGCGGAACTTCTCGGTCGGGAACAGATAACGCCGGACCAGGTCGCTCGGTTCGCGGGTGGCGATGAGGTCGACCCGCTGGGGAGCCTGGCCCGGCTCAAGGATCGCACCGTACTCATCCTCGTCGAACTCGACGATGGTGCCGGAGACCGTTGGAATCGGTTCCGTCCTGGGTTCCGACGACGACCGCCGCCGTTCGTCGTCCGCTCCGTTCCGGGGCTCGGAGGACATGGATGGATATTAGGCGACGAGGTTGGTGAAGAAGTCGCCAAAACCCGTGGCGATATCCATGATGCCGGCTCCGATCGACTTGAAGACCTCAGCAGCCGATGCCGGGCGGAAGGCGATGAAGAAGATCAGGAACGCCACCCCGCCCCAGGTGAAGACTTTCTTGACCATCTCGAGTTTCCTCCTTGGTCGCTTGCCTCCATCGGTCAGGCGTCCGGTCGTTCCGTACCGCGAACCTCGGTGGGCAGAGTCAACCTACGGTATCAGTTCCATCCGGTCCGGTTAATCCGTTCGGCGGAACTGCTCCAGTCCGATCGCCCTTTCGTGCTCGTTGTGCGAATCTGCCAGCCGTCGCCCCTCCCGCCGTCACGCGTGCCGGCGAGGGGGCCGCGCGGCGGGCTGGGCGAGCGGACCGGCCGGCACGGGTCGAAGCCGCCCAGAGTCGGCCCCGTACACGAGTTCGCCGGGCAGAGACTCGGCCAGGTCGTGTAGCCGGATGTCGTCGGCCAGCAGATAGGCGGCGGCCGGCGGCCAGGCGATGGCATAGATCCACATTGTTCTCGCCTCTCCCACGTGGACACTCCGATCTGGACCGCCCGCCACCGCCCACAGTGGAGTCGGATGGCCGTCAGCCCGGACCTTGGCCTCCGGCGGGGTCTTCGCCACGGCGTCCGGCAGGGCCGGCCCGGCATCGACATGGCCGAGCCCCGCCAGCCCCGCGCCGAGGCCCACCCCGAGCTCCTCGGCGACGAAGACGACGTCCGCGGGGCCGGCCGAGAAGGGGACCGGCCCGGACACGGTCAGGGCGGTGGCGCGGGGGGCGGCCCGGTCGTCGCCGGTCCACCCCACGCCCGTGACCGTCCATCCGGTGGGCAGCGGCCACGGGCACCACAGCGGTACCGGACGCTCGACGGCGTCCTTCAGACCCGCTCCGTCGTGGCGGCGGATCCGGCCGCACAGCGTCGCCAGCACCTCCCCGTTCACACGGGGCGCTACCGATAGCGGTGCCACCGGCCCACACGTCGAGCAGCGCCACTGCGCGTTCATGAGATCCGGCGGCCGCACCGCGCTCCCACAGCGCGGACAGCACACCGACTTGCTCACTGATCCATTTTGCGCCGGGTCCAATGCCCAGGTGAGGTCTTTGGACCTGGCCTGCCGGCCTCCCGCGGACCGGGTCGGATGCCTATGCTGACCGTTGGGAGCCGAGCCTCGACGCTCCGGCCGCGAGGCCGGGGAGAGGTCGTCAACATGTCGAACCAGACACGTCAGTCTGAGCAGTCCCCTCCGGCTCAGCTTGCTAGCCGGACATCAGGCGCTGTCACTCACCCGTCGCTCGCCCTTGCCTTCGACCGCCACGAGTGGGAGCTGGTGGTCACCCTGCCCCGGCGGGTGCTGCTGGCGGCCGTCGCCGCCGCCCCGGCCGGGGGTCGCAGGGCCGCCGAAGGCATCGCTGGCATCGAAGCCATTGCCTCGGGGCTCGCCTCCGACAGCGCGCTGGTCCGGGAGGTCGTGAGCGCGATCTACGCGGAGTCCTATCAGGACCCGGATGGGCCGGCCGAGACCGCGGATGTGATCACCGTGCGGACTCTCGCCGGCTGCCGGTACGCGGCGCAGGTGGTGACGCAGCGCTGCGGCGCGCGGGACGCGGCCGCCTACCGCCAGTGGCTGCTGCACATCGCGGCTGTGGTCACCGGCGTGGCGCAGGGCGTGGCCGCCCCCGCCACTGGCCCCGAGCCGATCAAGGGTCCGTTCATGTACGCGCTCGACGGCGTGCTCCGCACGGACCAGACCTGATCCGCGCCGCTATGCGCTTCCGGTGGGATCACCGGCCGGTGCAGACTGCCGAGGTGGACCCGGGGTACCCGCCCGACGACGGCGGCGAGCTGGCCGTCGGGGTAGGACCGTGGCCCGGGCTCTGGCCGGACGACCCCCGGTACGACCCCGTCCTGTTGGCGCAGGGGGATCGGCGCAACGTCGCCGACCAATTCCGGTACTGGCGGCTAGAGGCGATCGTCGCCGAGCTCGACACCCGCCGGCACGACTTTCATGTCGCGATCGAGAATTGGCGGCACGACCTCAATATCGGCACGGTCGTCCGTACGGCCAACGCCTTTCTCGCCGCGGCCGTGCACATCGTCGGGCGGAGACGCTGGAATCGGCGCGGTGCGATGGTCACCGACCGCTATCAGCATCTCCACCACCACCCGGACGCGGCGGCGCTCGCGGCGTGGGCGCGGGCTGAGGATCTCGCGGTGGTCGGCGTGGACAACCTTCCCGGCGCCGTGCCGATCGAGACCGTACGCCTGCCGCGGCGCTGCGTGCTGCTCTTCGGCCAGGAGGGGCCGGGGCTGTCGGAGCCGGCGCGGAGGGCGGCCTCGCTCATCTGCTCGATCGCTCAGTACGGCTCGACCCGGTCGATCAACGCCGGGGTCGCGAGCGGGATCGCCATGCATACCTGGATCCGTCAGCACGCGGAGCCACCACAGCAATGAGCGGCGGGGCCCTCCCCGGCGCCCGCCGCCCACGCTTCGTGTCGTTCATTGTGCCGCCCGGATGCACGTGCAGGTAAGACCGAAAAAGGAGACGTGGGTCACACCAGTCACACCGGTTCCGTCGACCATTTACCCAGCCGCCCAGACGATCAAACACGCGCGTCGCTGGAATGGGTGCTGGTTCCGCTCCGCAGGCGTCGCTGGACTGCGTGCGCTGGTTCCGCTCCGCAGGCGTCGCTGGAGTTGCCTGCTGGTTCCGCTCCGCAGGCATCGCCGGAATTGCCTGCTGGTTCCGCTCCGCAGGCATCGCCGGAATTGCCTGCTGGTTCCGCTCCGCAGGCATCGCCGGAATTGCCGCCGGGGCCCGCGCGTTGACAACGGTCGGCGGGACGCCGGATCAGGCGACGCGCCATAGACCCGTCAAGATCGGAGTGCAAATGGCCACGAAGAACCTGACCCAGGCCGAGTTCGAGCAGCTCGCCGGGGCGCCCGGCATCACGCTGATCGACTTCTGGGCCGAGTGGTGTGGGCCGTGCCACCGCTTCGCGCCCGTGTACCAGAAGGTCTCGGAGAAGCATCCCGACATCACCTTCGCCAAGGTCGACACCGACGCCGAGCAGGCGCTTGCGGCCGAGTTCAACATCTTCTCGATCCCCACGATCATGGCCATCCGCGACGGTGTGGTCGTCTACCAGCAGTCCGGCGCCCTGCCCGAGCAAATGCTCGAGAATGTGATCACGAAGGTGCGCGAGCTGGACATGGACGAGGTCCGCGCCGCCGCCGCATGATCTTCTTTGTCAGGAGGGGCCCTTGCTGACGCTCTGCGTACAGCGAGGGGCCCCTCCTGACATTCGTACGTACGGCTGGACACGCGCGCGTACGTGTGTTCGTATGTAGAACATGCGTTGGAACAACCTGCGACTCGACATCCCGACTCCGGCCGGCGCCCTCCCCTTGGCGATCCCCGGTGCGGTGGAGCGGACGTTCGACGCGCCCGGCTTCGCGGGCATGACGTTCTACGAGATCCAGGCCCGGTCGATCATCAGCAAGGTCCCAGCCGCCTCCCGCATGCCCTTCGAGTACACGATCAACCCCTACCGCGGCTGCACGCACGCATGTCGGTACTGCTTTGCCCGCAACACCCACACGTATCTCGATCTGGACGCGGGGCGGGACTTCGACACGAAGGTCGTGGTGAAGGTCAATGCGCCGCAGTTGCTGCGCAAGGAGTTGTCCGCTCCACAGTGGACCGGGGCGCACATCGCCATGGGGACCAATGTGGACTGTTACCAGCGGGCTGAGGGCCGGTACGGCCTCATGCGCGGCATCATCGAGGCGCTGCGCGACACCGCCAACCCGTTCTCCATCCTCACCAAGGGCACGCTCATCACCCGCGACCTTGACCTGCTGCGCCAGGCGGCCCGGGTCACCACCGTCGGAGTGAGCTTCTCCGTCGGGTTCGTCGACGAGTCGGTCTGGCGCAGTGTGGAGCCCGGCACGCCGAGCCCGCGACGGCGGCTCGACGCCGTGCGCCGCTTTACCGACGCCGGGTTCGATGTGCACATTCTGATGGCGCCGATCCTCCCGGGGATCACCGACACCGATGAGTCCATCGACGCCACGGTCGCCGCGATCGCCGCGTCGGGCGCCGCCGGGGTGTCCCCGCTGACGCTGCACCTGCGTCCCGGCGCCCGCGAGTGGTACGCCGCCTGGCTCCGTCGGGTGCATCCCGAGCTCGTGGACCGTTACCGCTCGCTGTACGGCCGAGGGTCGTACGCGCCGAAGGCCTACCAGCGCGAGATCAGTGCCCGGGTGGCGACGGCCGCCCGCCGTCACGGCATCGGCCGCGCGCAGATGTCCGCGCACCGAAGCATCACCGACCCCGCGGAGCCACCGGAGCCGGCGGGCGCCCGGTCCGCCACCGCCGAGCAACCGACTCTCCTGTGATCATTGGCGGTACTGTCGCTGCGTGCGCACCCCCCGCCAGATCCTCGAAGAGTCCACCACCATCGCTGTCGTCGGGGCTTCCCGCCACGAGGACAAGGCGGCGTACGCGGTGCCGCTGCAGATGAAGCTGCACGGGTGGCGGGTCATCCCGGTGAACCCTTACGCGGAGCGGATCTGGGAGGAGCAAGCATTTCCCAGGCTCGCCGACGTCCCGGAGCCGGTGGACCTGGTGAATGTGTTCCGGCCCTCGGCCCAGGCGGCCGCCGTCGTCCGCGACGCCGTGGCCATCGGGGCGAAGGCGGTCTGGCTGCAGCAGGGCATCGTCTCGGCCGTGGCGCGGCAGATCGCCACCGACGCCGGCATCGACTACGTCGAGGATCTGTG
>JBQGBY010000014.1:0-1721 GCA_052038195.1 Micromonosporaceae bacterium
CATTCCCCGTGACTTCGCCAGCGCCAAGCTCTCCGCCGCCAACCGCGACTTGCCCACACCCGGAGGGCCCGCCAACGCTACCCCACCGTAATCTCCGGCCAGACGCTTCTCGATGAACTCAAGCTCCGCCCGCCGGCCCACGAGGGGCCAAGTCACCGCCATGGCTGGATGCTAGGCAGCCGACCGGCCCGGTGACCAGTACATGAGCTTCCCAGAATCTGCAACACCGCTCGGCTAGGTGGTTCGGCGATTCGGAAAAATCACACCACAGTGGTCGAATTTACCTGGCAACCAGCCCACGGGCTCGAGTGCTGACAGCGCCCCCCGGGAGCTGCCGGCACTCGAGCCCATAAGCCCCCCGTCCCCAGCGCAGGAGCGCGACCAGGTTTTAGTTGGCCAACCGAGTTTTACCCACCGGTCGCCGCAGGTCATGAGTAATCGATGACTATTTCTCGCGACGAGGCACGCGGCCGAAGGCCGAAGTCCGCCGGCGCCCAGACCGCCTGCGCGTGCCGGCAGCGGGTCCCAGCTCTCGACTCGACGGGTGATCAAGCGGCTCGGTTCGCTTCGAGCAGCCGGCTTATCCGATGCGCCGCCGCGAGCGCGGTGCCGTCCCGACCCGGAGCGCCGATCACTTGCATGCCCAGTGGCAATCCGGACGGCCCGGTGAGCCCGGGTACCGATACCGCCGGCGTGCCCAGTGCGGTCCAGGCCCGGCAGAGCAGCGGGTCACCCGTGCCTTGTGCGAGTAGCGGCGCCTCGCCCAGGACACTGGGGGCCAGCAGGACGTCTACGCCGCCGAAGATCTCCGGCAGGCGGGCCCGACATTGGTCTACGAAATCCCGTGCAGCCTGGTAGGCCCACGCCAGGCGATCACCGGTCCGGAGCACATCCCGCAGGATCTCGCTGAGCTGCTCGGCGTGTCGCTGCCGCTCGACGGCCAACGCCCTCGTCGCCTCGACCTGCATCACCACCGTCTGCGCTTCGGCCAGGCCCGCGAACGGCAGGTTGACCTCCACAACGTCGAGTTCGTCGGCTACCAGCGCCGCACCCTGCTCGAGGATCGCCCGAGTCGGGCCCGGGATGCGATCCCACTCCGGCGTGCGGGCGAATCCGACGCGCACGGGGTCGTGCTCCGAGACTCCGACAGGTGGCATACCGGTCAGTATCGGCAGCACACGGGCCGCGCCGGCGACATCCCCGGTGAAGATCCCGACGGTGTCGAGCGATTGGCTGCACGGCTTCACCCCGCCGGTAGGGATAGCGCCGAAAGTGGGCTTGACTCCGACCACCCCACAGAATGATCCCGGCCGGACGATCGAGCCCGCCGTCTGGGTGCCCAGTGCGAGCGGAATCGTGCGCGCGCCGACGGCGGCGGCCGATCCGCTCGACGAGCCGCCCGGCGTGCGGCTCGAGTCGTGCGGGTTGGTGGTCGGGCCCGCCCTGAACAGCGCGAACTCGGTCGTGACGGTCTTGCCGACGATCACGGCGCCGGCGGCCCGCAACCTTGATACGACCTCCGCATCGTTCGCCGGTCGGTGGCCCGCGTAGATCGGCGAGCCGTACTCGGTAGGCAGGTCGGCGGTGTCGATGATGTCCTTCACGCCGACCGGTATGCCGTGCAGCGGCCCCCGTTCGCCGGCGGGCACCGCGTCCAGCCTCCTGGCCTGGTCCAGTGTGGAGTCCGCGTCGAGGCGTACCCAGGCCTGCAACTCGCTTTC
>JBQGBY010000015.1:0-2058 GCA_052038195.1 Micromonosporaceae bacterium
ATCATCCACCGCCTGCGCTGATCGCGCGCGGTTACTCCACCGTGCTCCGGCGCCCGGGGCGCCTCGACCCGAGCGCCTGTGGCCATTCCTCCCCGCCGCTTCCGCTTCGCCAGCCTGATCCGAGAGCGAACTTACCACCGAGCACGCTGCTCCGATGAGGCGACGCTCCGCATGTGGCGGGGGCCGAGACGGGGCTGAGGAGGCATTTGACCGTCCGACGAACTACGCTCGTGCCGACCGGCACCCCATCCCGGGCTAGGAGGCTGAACGGTGGCCGATCGGAGCGCTGGCGGAGAGCCGGATTCCGGCCAGGTGGCGGGCGTGAACAGGTCGAGCCTGGTGATCGCCATCGACGGGCCGTCCGGCTCTGGAAAGTCGACCGTTGCCCGGCGCGTGGCGTCGGCGCTGAGCCTGCAGTACCTCGATACCGGCGCCATGTACCGTGCCCTGACCTGGTGGGTGCTGGACAACGGAGTCGAGCTCTCCGATACCGAGAAGGTGGCCCAGTTGGCACCGGAATTGCCGCTGACGATGGGCACCGATCCCGCGGCGCCCACCGTCCACGTCGGGGAGACCGACGTCAGTGCGGCGATCCGCGAGACACGCATCTCAGAGTCGGTCAGCCTGGTGGCGACCAATCTGGCAGTGCGGGCCGACATGCGGCAGCGCCAGCGGGCCGTCGTCGATGCCGGGGGCGTGGTGGTCGAGGGCCGCGACATCACGACAGTTATCGCACCCGATGCGCCGGTGCGCGTGCTGCTGATCGCCAGTCCGGATGCCCGGCTGTCCCGGCGCGCGCTTGAGTTGCACGGAGTCGACGACGAGGGAGCATTGGCCCGAACCCGCGACCAGGTGCTGCGGCGCGATGCCGACGATTCGACGGTCTCCCAGTTCCTCGAGGCGTCCGAGGGCGTGGTCGTGGTCGATTCCTCACACCTGACACTGGACGAGACGGTGGCCGCCGTGCTCGACCTGGTCGAGGCGAAAACGGGTGTGACGGCCACGTGAGCGACGCGTTGCCGACCGCGCGTGGAGCGGCGGCCGGCGCCCGGCTGTCCCGGGTGCTGGTCCGGGCCGCTTGGTCGATCCACGTCCATGGGGCGGAGCACGTCCCTGCCGGGGGGCCGGTGATTCTTGCGCCGAACCACCTGGGCTTCATCGACGGCCCGTTGCTGTTCGGCGTGGCTCCGCGGCCGGTGCACACGCTGGCAAAGCATGAGATGTTCCGTGGACCGGTCGGGTGGGTGTTGCGCGCCGCCGGGCAGATTCCCGTCGATCGTGAGCACCCCGACCGTACCGTCCTGCAGGCCGTCCTCGGCGTGCTGGCCGCTGGACGCGTCGTGGCCGTTTACCCGGAGGGGACCCGCGGCGCGGGCGACTTCTCTGAGTTGCGCCCGGGCCTGGCCTGGTTTGCGCTGCGATCCGGAGCGCCGGTCGTGCCGGTGGTCTTCCTCGGGTCAGGGGCTCGGGGACGTACCCTTGGATCAATGCCGCGGCTACGGGCTCGGCTGGACGTCGTATTCGGTGCACCGGTCCGCGTCGAGGCGGGCGAGCGGCGCTCCCGTGCGGTGTTGGACGCCGTAAGCGACCAGCTGCGGGAAGCGCTGGTGGCGCATCACGCGCAGACTCATCGACAGTTCGGGAGCCAGATCACGTGACGGAGGAAACTTCCGCGACGGAGCAGCACGCCGAACTGCTCGCGGACGGCGCCGCATTCGTCGATCACTCCGACGGCGGGCCGTTGCCAGTAGTGGCCGTAGTGGGCCGCCCAAACGTGGGCAAGTCGACTCTCGTCAACCGGATCCTGGGCCGCAGGGAAGCCGTCGTTGAAGACGTTCCCGGCGTGACCCGGGATCGGGTCGCCTACGACGCTGCGTGGGCGGGGCGTCGCTTCACGCTCGTCGACACCGGCGGTTGGGATCCCGGCGCCGAAGGGATGGCGGCGCAGATCACGGCGCAGGCCGAGATCGCCGCGGCGGCGGCCGACCTGGTGATCTTCGTGGTAGATGTGACGGTCGGCGCGACGGACTCCGACGAGCAGGTTGGGCGGGTGCTGCA
>JBQGBY010000016.1:0-3717 GCA_052038195.1 Micromonosporaceae bacterium
GTCCACGAGGCCAGCGACCACCGAGGCGCCGGTCACCGGGTCGCGCACCGGTAGCGCCACGCCAGGGATCGCGACCTCACCCGGGCGGAGCCGCCCGGATAGTCCACTGCGGACGATCGCGGCGAGGTCACGGTCGCGCGCCGGGGTTCCGGGGGCCACGACCGCTGACCCGGAGGTCTCGGCCATGAGCAGCACGCGGTCGTCCTCGATGAGATCGGGGAGCCGGCGGGACAGCTCGGGACCGTTACGGGTGCTGGCCACCGAGATGGTGCGCCGCGCCGAGGTGACCTGGATGTCCAGCGACAGCTTCACGAAGCGTCCCAGCCCCGGTACGAGCAGCGTGCGCAGCGCGGTCGTCACCAGCGCGGGCAGCTCCACGTCCAGTGGCACCAACGCCTTCTCGGCGACCAGATCCGCGTAGCGCCCGCGCATCAGGTGCCGCCGTTGCCACGGGTGCACGGGCGTGACCACGTACGCGGCCGGGTTCAGCCCGCCGTCGATCGACTGCCCCAGCAGGTCCGCGGCGACCTCATCGCCGACGTGCAGGTCCCGCCGTACGGCCAGGAATCCCACGCTCGTGACGGGCGACTCCAGGTCGTGGGCGAGCAGGTCGTCGACCCGCCAGCCGAGCCGGGTCCGGCCGCACGGATGCAGGTTGTGCCCCTCGGTCGCGAGCCGCTCGAACGCCACCGTCCGCTCGTCGGCGTCCATTCCGGCGGTCAGCTCCACGATGTCGGCGGCGCCGTCGGCCCGGGCCCGCGCGAGCAGGTCACGCTCCACAAGGGACCGTCGGGCCAGTGCCAGGGCCAGGTTCACGCACGCGTCCGCCAGCTCCGCCTGTACGGCCGGTGCGGTCTCGCCACCGGGGAGGTCCAGCAGTCGCGCGGGGTCGCCGGGCACCGGCTCGGCGGGCTCCTGCCGGTCGAACCCGTACCGCCGTACGGCCACCCGGGCGCCGGGCAGCCGTACGGTCTGCTCCTCGGCCGCCACCAGCCCCTCCCGCAGGGCGGCACCGACGAGCCGACGAGCCACGATGTCCCGGGCACGGGGAAGCTCCCGGCGCAGCAACGCAACCAGGTACGGCTCGTGCGCGGCGAGCTCCTCCTCGACCTGCGCCGCCCGTACGGCCGTGGGTCCCGTGGTCAGAGCGGCGCTCATACTGGCTCCTCCGCGGGAAGGAGTGCGTCGTCGCTCACCGCAGGCCCGCCATCGGGTTCGGAACCGAGCACCAGATGTCGTCGGTGGGGTTGTCGGCGAGGCGCATGGCCGTCATCGCCTTCAGCGGCAGGGTGTCGTCGAACAGGTACGGCGCGTCGGCGCCGTCGATCGTGCGCGCGACGGCCGCCACCCGGTGCCAGGCCAGCCGCTCGTCGAGGCCCGCCTCGCGGCCGAGGACCGCGATGACCTCACCGAGCACAGTGGACACGGCGCTCGCGAACACCTTGGTGCGCAACACCTCCGGATCGTCGGTGGAGATGTCCCCGCGCAGCTCGGGCGGCTCGATGCCGTGCTGGCCCAGCCGACGGGCACTGACCCGGACGCCACCGAAATCCCGATAGTTCAGCCGGATGAGCCGCCCGCCCCGGAACGTGCCGGTCAGGTTCTGCCCGTGTGCCTCCAGCGCGACACCGCGTGCGAGGCAGCCGAAGACCGCTCGCAGCAGCATCGTCGCGAGTGCCTCGACGAACGCCAGCCCATCGCCGCCGTACCCGCGGCCGACCAGTTCGGTGACGAGCCGGGCCCCGGTCGCCAGCGACGGTGCGGCCAATGCCGCGAGCGGAGCGTCGATCTCGCCCGGCGGCAGGCTGCGGGTCAGTCGGTGCACCATCGCCAGCCGCCGGTCCGGCGTACCGTCCACGACGACCGCGCCACCGCCGATCTCCCGATCGAAGGAGATCCCGGGTACCGACCGGCTCAGGTCGATCATCAGATGGCTCAGGAGAAACCCGTTGTGGATCGATGCCGGCGAGACGGTGCGGACCGCGCTCGTCATCTGGACGTCCACGGCCGTCTTCACGTGGTGGTTGGGCTGGTCGACGGTGGCGAGGGTCCGCAACGACATCAGTGGGCGGGCGGGGATCTCACCCTCCACACGGGACAGCCACGGGTGCTCGTCGCGAAGCCGGTCGTGCTGGTACGGATGCATCAGCAGCACCGGAGCGCAGTTCACTCCGTGCCAGTGGTCCTGCGGCACCGGGACGCGGCGGAGCATGACGATGGGACGGTGCTCCGGTGCATACGCCCTCACCTCGTCCGGACTCAGTCCGAGGCGGGTGCGCGCGCAGGGATGTAGCGGATGACCATCCACAACGGACTGTTCCAGGAAGACCAGGGGATCGGGCTGGACGGCCGCCCGGGCCAGCATCGGCATTCTGTCGTCGGGTTCTGGCTGGGCCGCGCGGGCGAGCGCGAGGTTGCGCACGCTGTTGTCCAGCTCCTCGGCGAGCCCTTGCGCGTGCCGGCCCAGGGGACCGGCGATGGCCCGGACCAGCTCGCCGGGTTCGCGCACCTGAAGGGTGTTGCCCTCGGCGGTCACGGCGATTGCGAACCCGTCATGCGCCTGGGCGAAGGGCCGGGCCGCCGGCGCGTCACCCGTCAGCACGGTTCCGCCGACGAACCCGACACTGAGCCGGCCGCCCTCGACCTGGCGCGCGACCAGGCCGGGGATGGGCTCGCGGGCGAGCGTCCCCCAGAGCCGGGCCAGGATCGCGGCCGCGGCGCCTGCCCTATGGTCCGTCTGGTCGCGGCCGCGGACGGCACTCCTGGCGGCTGCTGGCACCGGGCAACCCTATCCCGCGTACGCCCAGTCCGACCGGATGTGAACCGCTGGCTGAACCCGCTCCACAGGGTCGCCTGAATCCGTCCGGGGCTGATCCGCGTGGGCTATCGCGATGCATCGCTGTGAGAGGCTGGCGTCATGAGCGGGGAGGTCGTCGCGGTGCACGTGAGCCCCACCCATACCTTCACCAAGCGGGACGTCGACACGATCACGCTGCTCGAAGGGCTTGGGGTCGAGGGCGATGCCCACTGTGGCGTGACGGTCAAGCATCGCAGCCGGGTGGCGGCCGACCCGTCGCAGCCGAACCTGCGCCAGGTGCACCTGATCCACGCCGAGTTGTTCGACGATCTGCGCACGGCCGGGTTTCACGTACGCCCGGGCGATCTGGGCGAGAACATCACGACCCGCGGCATCGACCTGCTCGCGCTGCCGGTGGGTGCCCGGCTCGTCGTCGGTTCGGCCGTCATCGCGATCACCGGTCTACGCAACCCGTGCCAGCAGATCAACGACTTCCAGCCGGGGCTGCTCAAGCAGGTCGTCCGCACCGACGACCAAGGCCGCGTGGACCGGCTCGCCGGCATCATGGGCACTGTTGCCCGAGGCGGCGCGGTGACGCCCGGCGACGCGATCGAGGTGCAGTTACCGGCGCCGCCGCGGTTCGCCCTCTCCCGCGTGTGAGCATTCGCGATCAAGGGTCGGGTCAGCGGTGTTTCGTTCAAGGTCATCCGACCGGATCTGCAGTGTGACTGCGGGTCTTGTCGGATGACCTTGGTGGTACTCGGCCTTGGTGTGGGTGACTTTGGTGTGGGTACGCCAAAGCGCGCGCCCCGGGTGGTGGGACGCGCGCTTGGTGGCGGTTGGGTCAGGAGGCGATGTCGGCGAACGGGCCGGTGCCGTGCACGGCGGCGATGATGTCGCCGGCCTGGGCCTCGTGCTTG
>JBQGBY010000017.1:0-1572 GCA_052038195.1 Micromonosporaceae bacterium
AGGCAGCGTCCGACCAGGTCGGCGGTGAGCTGCTCGAACCTGGCCCGGTTGATGGTGGCGGTCAGGTGTTTGGGCCCGGAGGCGTCGGCGGTGACGAACGGCAGGTTGACCTGGGTCTGGGTGACCGAGGACAGCTCGACCTTGGCCTTCTCGGCCGCCTCGAACAGCCGCTGCAGGGCCTGGGGGTCGTTGCGCAGGTCGATGCCCTGCTCGCCCTTGAACTGGTCGGCCAGGTAGTCGACCAGCCGGCGGTCGAAGTCGTCGCCGCCCAGGTGGGTGTCGCCCGAGGTGGCCCGGACCTCGACCACCCCATCGCCGACGTCAAGCAGGCTGACGTCGAAGGTGCCGCCGCCGAGGTCGAACACCAGCACGGTCTCGTGCTCGCGCTTGTCGAGCCCGTAGGCCAGCGCGGCTGCCGTCGGCTCGTTGATGATGCGCAGGACCTCCAGCCCGGCGATCTGCCCGGCGTCCTTGGTCGCCTGGCGCTGGGCGTCGTTGAAGTAGGCCGGGACGGTGATCACCGCCTTGGTGACCCGCTCGCCCAGGAACTTGCCGGCGTCCTCGGCCAGCTTGCGCAGCACCTGGGCGCTGATCTCCTCCGGCGCGTACAGCTTGCCGCGCACGTCGAAGCGGGCCATGCCGTCCGGGCCGGCCACGACGTCGAAGGAGACCGCCTTGGCCTCGCTCTCCACCTCGTCGTAGCGGCGGCCGATGAACCGCTTGGCCGAGGTGATCGTCCCTTTCGGGTTGAGGATGGCCTGCCGCCGGGCCAGCTGCCCGACCAGCCGCTCGCCCTGGTCGGTGAAGGCCACCACCGAGGGGGTGGTGCGGGATCCTTCCGCGTTGGCGATCACTGTCGGGTCGCCACCCTCCAGGACCGCGATCACCGAGTTGGTCGTCCCCAGGTCGATACCCACGGCCTTGGCCATATGCGTCCCCCATCTCCATTGGGATCGGGCAGAGTCGAGCGCTCCGGGGGACTTGTGCCTACGTGAGGCTGCGGGTCACGATCGTGAGGCACGGCAGCAAGGCAAGGCTGCAGTCGTCGCGGATGCACGGGGAGGGAAGATCTCGTCCGAGTTAGGTTGGCGTCTGGGGCATCGCACCCGGGGGCAGACCTCGTCCTGCTACAGCCCGGATCTACAACAGCTGCCTTCTGAGCGAACAGAAGCAACGTACCTACCCGCTGCTGCTGGCCCCCAAACCGCAATCCATCCTCCTTCTCCTCGCTGGCAGCGGTCCTCGACCACGCGCCAACTATGGCGGCAGGCCATGATCGAGGGACGACACACGAGCAGGCAGGCACCACTCTGGCCCCGCGAGGCCGACCCTTGTGATGCCAGAGGCTGGCTGTCGGAGCCATGCCCTGCACCAGGTGGACAAGCGGATCTCGTTCGTGAACGATCGCCTCCGTGAGGCCTCGAGGCGCTGACCGGGAGCGCCGCGATCGGTCCGGGATCGCGGTGCTGCTCGGCTACGGCGAGTTCCTCATCGACACCGTGGTCGCATTGGCGCTGATCGTCGGCGGGACCATTCTGCTTGGCGTCGTCATGTACGACTTCGTCAGCGGCC
>JBQGBY010000018.1:0-60356 GCA_052038195.1 Micromonosporaceae bacterium
GCGACGCCCGTCCCGCCGGCCGCCGTCACGGCCTCGGCCGTCTCCGCGACCGAGCCGGGCTGGGGCGAGGTCGAGCCACCGAGGCGGCTGGATCGGCCCGTGACCCACACCGTCCACCCGGCCGCGCCCAGGCTGATCGCGATGCCCCGGCCGAGACCTCGAGTGGCTCCAGTGACGAGAGCGACCGGCATGCCGTCACTCTACGCACGCGCGGGCCGCGCTCAGGATGCCGCCTGCGTCGCCGGCACCCGCGGGCGGCTCGGCAGTCGGGTGATGGCGACGCCGATGAGGCAGAGCGCGCCGCCGACGAAGGCGAGCGGGGCGGGCACCTCGCCGAGCAGCAGCCAGGAGAGCAGCACCGCGATCGCGGGCACCACATAGGACGATGTGGCCAACTTGCCGGCGCTGGTGTGGGTGAGCGCGTACGTCCAGGTGAGGAACGCGAGCGCGGTCGGGAACAGTCCCATGTAGACAATGCCGAGGGTGGCGGCGGCCGGGGCGGTGCCCACCTCGCGGACGAGCGCCGGCATGAACGGCAGGCACACCACGGCCCCGGCGAGGCAACCGATCCAGGTGGCCGGCAGCGGCTGGGTGGTGGCGAGCGCCTGCTTCTGCAGCAGCACGCTGACCGCGTAGAGCGCGGCCGAGCAGAGCGCGAGCAGCACGCCCGTCGGGTCGTGCTGCCCGGTCGACGTGGCCAGACCGATGGTCGCCACGCCCGCGAAGGCGACGACGGTGCCGGCGACGAGCCCGCGCGGAAAGCCTTCGCGCAGGTAGATCCCGGCCAGCACCGCGATGAGGATCGGCCCGACGCCGATCAGCAGCGCGGCCGTGCCGGCATCGATGTGGCGCTCGGCGGCGTTGAGCAGGACCGTGTACAGCGCGAACCAGAGCACGCCGTATCCGACGATCAGCCAGAGCGCACGGCCGCGGGGCAGTGCCGGTTCGGCCCGCAGACCGCCACTCTGCTTAGCGCTTCCCCCACCTGGCCGCCCGTGCCGGAGCGCCCGCCGTACCCACACCACCAGGCTCAGCGCGACGGCGCCCACGGCCAGCCGTCCCAAGGCCATCGGGCCCGGGCTGTAGTGCGCGCCCACCGCGCGGATCGCGATGAAGGCCGAGGCCCACAGCAGCATGGTGACGCCGGCCGCGAGCAGCGGCAGGGCCGTGGACGTCGTGCGGGCTGGAACCAGGGCGGGAGCACTCATGTGCCCAAGTCTTGGCGGCACGGATACGTAAGCACAAGCGACTAGAACTGCACGTCCGATAAGCGCCACTGTATGGTTCGGTCATGCTCGACGTTCACCGGCTCCGCATCTTCCGGTCCGTCGTGGCGACCGGTTCGATCAACGCCGCCGCCGCCAACCTCGGATTCACCCCCTCCGCAGTGAGCCAGCACCTCGCCGCGCTGCAGCGGGAGACCGGTCTCGCGCTGGTGGCCCGGGTCGGGCGCGGCATCCAGCCGACCGCCGCCGGGCTGGCCCTGGCCGGCGAGGTGGACGAACTGCTGCACCGGCTCGGCGAGGTCGAGACGCTGGTCGCCGACCTGCGGGCCGGCCGCCACGGTGCCCTGTCGCTGGCCTACTTCGCATCGGTGGGCTCGGCGTGGGTGCCGAGCGTCGTTCGGGATCTGTTGCGGGACTTCCCGCAGATCAGGCTGAACCTCACCATGCGCGACGACGTCCCGACCGACCCGTCGGAGCGGGCCGACATCCAGGTCGTCGTGGAGCAGGACGGCCTCGACCCGGGATCGGCGGCGCGGGCCCACCGCCTGCTCGTCGACCCGTACCTCGCGGTGCTGCCGCGGCAGCACCCGCTGGCCGAGGACCCGGCGATCGAACTCGCGAAGCTCGCCGGCGAGGCGTGGGTGGATAGCGACTCCGCCAACGGCTGGTGCCGGCGCAACCTCGTCGAGGCCTGTCACGCGGCCGGGTTCGCGCCGCCGTTCCGGGTGATGGCGCACGACTACCCGACCGCGATCGCTTTCGTGGACGCGGGGATCGGCGTGACCGTCATGCCCGGGCTCGCCGCCCGCAACCTACCCGCCGGCATCGTGAGCGTGCCGGTGACGAGCCCGACGCCCCAGCGGAGCATCTACGCCGTCGTGCAGACGTCGGTCGAGGATACACCCGCCGCCCAGCGCGTCCTCGCCACCCTGCACCAGTGTGCTCGTGAGTGAGTCCACAGAGGACAGCGGCACCTGCGTCCGCTGGGCGCTGATCCGTCGTGGTTGACTACGCCGAGTGCTGTCGTACCGATCCGAGGAAGTGCGCGCATGAAGATCGACTCCACTCCGGTGTCGGCCGGCCCGCCCTGGCACCTGTGGGCGCTGGCCTGCAGTGGGCTCGCGTGCCTGTTCCTCGCCTCGGCAGTGGTCCTCGTGATCCTGCTGGTCCAGCGCAGCCGTCGGAGCTCGCCCGGCGCGCAGTGATCGTCGAGTGGTGCGGGCACCGCTGCCGGGTCGCCGCCGCGACGGCCGGGCAGCTACGGGCCCGGCAGCCGGGGCGGCTACGGGCGCGGCTACGGGCTCGGCAGCCGGGACAGCTTGGCTGGGTTCAGTTGGTTGAACACGGCTGTGATGCGGCCATCGGCGATCGCGAACGCCATGGCGGCACGGACCCGGGAGCCGTCGGGCAGGTCGAACCCGACCAGTAACCCGAGGTCGTCGTTGACCAGCACCAACTCGATCTCCAGGCTGGTGGCCCACGTGCCGAACCTTCCCGAGAGCCCGAGCAGCAGCCGCGCGACCCGGTCGGCGCCACGGACGGCCCGCCGTCCGGCCGGGACGACTCCGCCGCCGTCGCCCATGGCCACGACGTCGGGGGCGAGCACTGCCACCAGCGCGGCCAGGTCACCGGAGCGGGTAGCCGCCGCGAACGCGGTGAGCACCCGCTGCTGCTCGGCCTTGTCGGCCGTCTGCCGGGCGGCGCCGTCCGTGGTAACCGCGCGGCGGGCCCGAGAGGCGTGCTGGCGCGCGGCCTCCGGCGTGGTGTGCAGGGTCGTAGCGATCTCGTCGAACGGCACGCCGAACGCGTCGTGCAGCACGAAGGCCACCCGCTGGTCGGGCGTGAGCCGCTCCATGACCACCAGCAGGGCGTAGCTCACCTCGTCGCCGCGCACCACCTCATCGGCCGGGTCCTCGCCGCCCGGCAGCCGTCGCACGACCGGTTCCGGCAGCCACGGCCCCACATAGGACTCGCGACGGCTCCGAGCCGAACGCAACTGGTTCAGGCAGATCCGGCTGGTGACCGTGACCAGCCAGGCCCGGGCATCGACGATCTGGGCGCGGTCAGTGGCATCCCACCGCAGCCACGCCTCCTGCACCGCGTCCTCGGCATCGGCGTGACTGCCCAGCAGCCGGTAGGCCACCCGCAGCAGGTGGCCCCGGTGCCGCTCGAATTCCAGCGACGCCTGCGGAGCGGAATCAGCTGGCAACTCCAGCGACGCCTGCGGAGCGGAATCAGCAGGCAGTTCCGGCGACGCCTGCGGAGCGGAATCAGCAGGCAGTTCCGGCGACGCCTGCGGAGCGGAATCAGCAGGCATTTCCAGCGACGCCTGCGGAGCGGAATCAGCAGGCAACTCCCCAGTCAAGCCGCCGTCGATCAGCGTTGCAGGGTGAGCACGAGCCGGTCCCGGAAGCTCTGCTCCAGCCTGGTGATGAGCTCACCGCCGAGGCCCATGAAATCGTGGCTCCTCGCCGCCGCGATCACCACGTCGGTGATGCCGACCAGCCAGCGGCGGTACGCCTTCGCGTCCTCGGGGGTGGCCTTCTCCGCCAGCAGCGCCCGGACCGTCGCAACCCGCTCCAGCACGCTGGCGATCCCGGCCGCCCGGTCGTGGAAGTCGGTGGCGCCCACGACCGTACGGCTGTCGAAGACCTTCATCGTCTCGGTCGCGACCTCGGTGACGAACGGGTTGCCGGAGTGCCGGCCGTTTGCGGTGGCGACGAAGCCCTGCTCGACCTCGTGGTTGGTCCGGTAGGCGAGGTCCTTCTGGGCGGCACTCGCCGCGGCGACCACCCACCGCGGTGTCTGCACGACGAGATCCCACTCCTCGGCCGTGAAGTCGGCCTTTGTCGTCATCTGTTCCCCCTGCCGATCTCGCGCGACTCGCGCAGCATGCCAACGAACCACGCCGGCGCTTCCGATGGGGAGAACGTTAGCGTGATCGCATGACCGAACGGAACCTGCGGGCCGCCGAGCCGACCGGCGCCACCGCCACCACCGACGAGGCCGGCGCGTGACCGGGGCCGGGACCACTGTGGCCGTGACCGGTGGCAGCGGGAAGCTGGGCCGCGCGGTGGTCGACGAGTTGCTGGCCCACGGATACGACGTGGTGAACCTCGACCTGGTCCCGCCGCGCGAGACCCGGGGCGCGTTCGTCCGGCTCGACCTCACGGACTTCGGGAGCGTCGTCGAGGCACTGACGGGGATCGACGGTCGGTACGACCACGTCGACGCGGTGGTGCACCTGGCCGCGATTCCCGCGCCGGGCCTGACCGGCAACGCGACTACGTTCACCCACAACCTGACTGCGACCTACCACGTCTTCCAGGCCGCCCGGGTCGCGAGGATCCGCCGGGTCGTGTGGGCCTCCAGCGAGACCCTGCTCGGGCTGCCGTTCGGCCCGGACGGCCAGCCGCCGTACGTGCCGGTCGACGAGAAGTACCCGGCCCGTCCGAACAGCGCCTACGCCCTGGCCAAGCATCTCGAGGAGACGATGGCGGCCCAGTTCTGCCGGTGGGACCCGGAGCTGACCGTGGTCGGGCTGCGCTTCTCCAACGTGATGGAGCCGCCGGACTATGAACGGTTCACCGGCTTCGACGCTGACCCAACGCTGCGCTGCTGGAACCTCTGGGGCTATATAGACGCGCGCGATGGCGCGCAGGCCGTACGGCTGGCGCTGTCCTATCCGCACCCTGGCCTGGAGATCTTCATCATCGCCAACGCCGACACGGTGATGAGCCGCCACAGCGCGGAGCTGGCCGCGGAGGTGTTCCCGGACGTGCCGGTGACGAAGCAGCTCGGTCCACATGAGACGCTGCTCTCGGTCGCCAAGGCCCGCGACCTGCTCGGCTACGAACCCCGCCACAGCTGGCGGTCTGGCAACGGCTGAGGCTCAACCGGCGCCGGAGGTGCGCGCGGTGTGCCAATCGTCGAGTGCCTCGGCGGTCATGGGTCGGCCGAAGTGGTAACCCTGCCCGTGGGTGCCGGGCAGCGCCGTCAGGGCATCGGCGGTGCGTTGGTCCTCGACCCCCTCGGCCACCACCACCACGTCGAGCGCCTGGGCGAGTTGATGCACGCTCCGCACGATCGCCCGGTCGGCGGGGGTGTCGACCATGCCGCTCACGTACGACCGGTCGATCTTCACCTCGGTCAGCGGGAGCTGGCGCAACTGCTGCAGCGAGGCGAATCCGGTGCCGAAGTCGTCGAGGGCCAGCCCGACTCCGAGGGTGACCAGCATGGCCGCAGCCGCGGCGACCCGCGGCGTGTCCGCCATGAGCATACCTTCCGTTATCTCGATAGTTAGCTGCGTCGGGGAAATGCCCTGGCTGCGGATCAGCTGGCCGAGCTCGTCCGCGAACTCCGGGTCGTGCAGGTCCTGCACGCTGACGTTCACCGCCGCCCGTACGGCCCGACCCTGCTCGTTCCAGCGCCGCAGGTCGCCCACCACGGTCTTCAGCACGTGCCAGGTCAGCAGGTGCATGACGTTACTCGGCTCGATGGCCTCGATCAGCTCGTCCGTCGGGATCTGGCCCCATTCCGGATGGTTCCACCGCACCAGAGCCTCCACACCGGACAGTCCACTCGTGGCGAGGTCGACCTTCGGCTGGTAGAGCACGGTGACCGCGCCGCGCCGGGCCGGGTCGAGCAGCGTCGCGCGCAGCTCGCGTATCAAGGTGATCCGGCGCCTGGCCACGTCCTCCGCCTGCCGGACATACAGGACGGCGCGCTGGCCCCGACGTCGCGCCTCGCTCACCGCGAGTTCCGCCTTGGCCAGCAGGGTGCCCAGCTCGCGGCCGTGCCGGGGCGACAGCGCCGCCCCCGCGACCGGGTCGAGGCTGAACGGAATGTCATCGACGTCGATCGGGTCGGAGAGCACCCGGGCCGCGGCGTCCGCCTGCGCGACCGCGTCGGTCTCGGTCAGGTCAGGCATCAGAATGACGATGCCCTCACCGGACAGCCGCCCGACGTGCTCCTCGCTGTAGCGGTCGACGAGTCGGCGGGCGGCGAGCGTGACGACCTTCTCGTACAGGTCGCGGCCGAGGGTCCGGTTGATCGTCAGTACCGACTCGACGCTGATCAGGATGATCCCGAACGGTCGTGGACCCTTCGGGGCGATCAGGTCGTACGCCGTCAGGGTCCTCATGCCGGCCGCGATTCCCTGCTGGTCGAGCAGGCCGGTGACCGGCTCCCGGCTCCGCTGCTCCTCGCGGCGCAGCCGTTCCCGCCAGAGCCGGTTCCACACGGCCAACGGCGCGGCGACGAGCAGGCTCCACCAGCCCGGAACGGTGGTGAGCAGCGGCGACACGAAAACCACCGACGTGCTGGCGATGTACAGGTCGTCGCGCAACTCGGGAGTCGGCTGCCGCAAGCCGCCCCCGCCGACCGTCGTCCGGGCGACCGCCAGCAGACCGTAATTGACCGCGAGCCACACCGTGGCAAGCAGCACGAACATGATCAGGTCCCCGCCGTTGAGCCCGGCGCTGGTGATGACGGGGCCCCTTTCGATGAGGTTGACGACCAGCTCGGCCACGGCCGCGGCCAGGATGAGACGGGAGACCAGGTACAGGCCGGCGCGGGTGTCGGAGCGCTGCCCCACGGCCGTCACGGCCCCGGCCACGGCCTGCACCACGATCGCCGGGGCGGCACCCCACAGCACGAAGATCGCGAAGGTGAAGCAGACGGACAGCGTCGACCGCGCCCGCAGGTCTGTACGCCGGAAAACGCCGAACAGCGGCACGTCCGCCAGCAGCGCGGCCAGCGTCATCGCCCAGAACGCGGACGGCGCGTCGACGACAAACCGGGCCGCCCCGGGCAACGCCCAGGCCAGGACCCCGGCCGCCATCGTGCCCACGGTCCAAAGGATGATCCGCGCGATCCACAGTCTTGACCGAGGCTCGTCCGACACGCTCCACCATAGGAGCGGCACGGTGGCTCATCGTCTGTTTGCCGGATTATCGCTGTGTCGGGATGTCGAACCCGGGCCGCGATCAGGTGCGCAGGTTGTTGATCGACGACACGTAGTGGTCGAGCGTGTCGACGAGGAACGACGGGTTGCGCGCCTGGTACTCCAGCGCCACCACCTCGGCCGGGAAGAAGATCGCGTCGACGGCGGGCAGGCCGGTGACGCCGAGGTCGGTCTCGCCGTCCTGGAACACGGTGACCCACATGAAGCCGTCCAGCGCGTCGACCACGGCCTGCCCGAGCGCCACCGCCACTGCGTTGATGATCGTGTCGGGATCGTCGCCGCCCTCGCTGCGTGACAGCCACGTCGACCAGGCGTGGTCGACCCCCTTGAGTCCGTCAACCTGGCCGCCCCCGTAGTCGCCCACGAAGCGGTCGACGAGCGCTAGCTGCGCCTGGACCCAGGCGTGCTCGTCGTCGGTCAGCTTCATGACCGACGACGCACTCCCCTCCGCGGAGGCGGCATGATCGGGCGTCACGTCCACGGGTGGCACTGTATCCGGCACGTCTGACATGCGCTGATCGAGATCCGACCGTACGGTCGGCAACCCCCATCTCGCGGCCCGTCGCTCACCGCACGAGGTCGCGCACGTCCCACACCCAGACGCCGTCGCGCTCCTCCGCCTCGCGGTTCAGCAGCGCGTCCACGGTGCTCCGCAGGGCGTCGGCGTGGTCGTGGGGGGCGAGCACCAGCGCGTCGGCGTTCCAGTGCCGCAGGTCGTCGCGGGCCATGGCCCGCATCGCCTGCGTGACGTCGGGCACGAGCCCGGATGTCCCGACCTCGGTCAGCAGCAGCCCGGTGGAGCGGTCTGGTGGGCCGTAGCGGGCGATCGGGTTCTCCGGGGTCGTGGGACCGATGAAGTACCCGTCGACGAAGCGCGCCCGGAGATCGGTCGCCACCAGCCAGCGCAGCGTCGGCTCACTGTACGGGTCGGGCGGTATCGGCACGATGGTGCCCGTATCGACGTACTCGCGCCAGCTGCCCGATGTGATGAAAACCGGCGGTGCGTTCGGCTCGGTCACCCGCAGGGGGGTCGGCACCAGCGGCAGGAGTACCGCGGCGGCCAGGCCCCAGGAGAGCGCCCGTTGCAGCCCCTGCGTGCCCTGGACGAGGCGGTCGAGGCCGGCGGCCAGCAGGACGCCGACGGCGAGGACGACGACGAGAGCGAGGCGCGGGGTGATGACGGCGTCGAAGAGCGGCAGCTTCCCGACCAGCCGCCACGGTCCCGGGACGGCGGTGTCCAGGCCGTTGACGACGATCGTGTCGCCGAACGACAGCACCATGAAGACCGCCGCCACGGCCGCCGCGACCCGGACCGCGAGCACGCGCCACAGCGCCACGGCCGTGACCAGGGCCAGGATGCAGGCCGGCAGGCCGATGAAGGCGTTCGTCTCGCCGAGATCGTCGTTGAGTCCGCTCGCCGAGCCGAGCTGCCCGGCGAGCGCGTTGCTGCCGTACGAGGTGTAGGCGGCCAGGTCGGTCGAGTAGAACGGCGCCCAGGTGAACGGCCCGTGGTAGCGCTGCGGGCCCGTGAACTGGAACCACAGCGGGTACGCCGTCAGCACCCCGGCGACGCCCACCGCCACGGCGAGACCGGTGAAGAACGGCCGGGCTTCGGCCCAGGCCTGGCGCGGGCGGGAGGCGACGTACACCACCCCCATCACCGCGCACGCCACCGCGGTGAAGAGCAGCAGCTCCTCGTTGAGGAAGACCTGATAGGTGATCATCAACCCGAGCAGGAGTCCCGACCGTACCGGCCTCGCGGCCGTACGCATCCGGACCACGGCCGAGACGATGAGCGGCAGCATGAACTGGGCGGCCAGGTTGGGGTGTCCGTTGCCGTGCCCGACCATGCCGGGGGCGAAGCCGGAGAAGGCCGCCGCCGCGAAGGCGACACCCCGGTTGGCGGTCACGTGCCGGCGCAGCACGACGTACCAGGCGGCCGCCGTACCGGCGAGCCCGATCGTCAGCGAGAGCGTGTACGACACCCCGGGGCCGAAGGCGAGCGTGACGGGGATCAGGGGCACCGCCATGCCCAGAAAGGCGGTGTTCGCCATGAGGTTGGCACCGTAGGGCGCGCCCATCAGGGGCGTGAAAAACGGATTCTGTAGATGTATCACCGCGTACGCGGCGTGCTCGAAGAAGAACAGGAACTGAGCGTGGTCACGGGTGTTGTCGGCCGTCGCCGCCGAGCCGCCGGAGAGCCAGAGCCGGGCCGTGACCAGGAAGGCGAGGGCGACGAAGAGCACCATGGCCAGGGCGTCGCGCAGCCACGGCGCCCGGCGCAGCGTCGCGAGGCGGTCGAGGCCGGTCCGCCAGACACCCGCCGACCCGCTCTCCCCCACGCCAGCACGGTAACCGGCGCCGGTTGTCAGGAAGGGCACCTTCCGGTACCTCAGGCGTCAGGGAGGTGCCCTTTCCTACAATCAGCAGGCGGTTACGCGCCGGCGGAGCGAGCCTGCTCAAGGCCTCGGTTGGCCAGGCCGTCGGCCCGCTCGTTGCCGGGATCGCCGTTGTGACCCTTCACCCACAGCCACTCGATCTGGTGATCGCGGATGGCCGCGTCCAGGCGCTGCCACAGGTCGGCGTTCTTGACCGGCTTGCGGTCAGCGGTGAGCCAGCCGTTGCGCTTCCAGTTGTGCAGCCAGCTCGTGACGCCGCTGCGCAGGTAGATGCTGTCGGTATGCAGCCGGACGGCCACCGGGCGCTTGAGACTCTCCAGAGCCCGGATGGCCGCCATGAGCTCCATGCGGTTGTTCGTGGTCGGCTCCGGCTCGCCGCCGAAGAGCTCTTTCTCCACCGTGCCGTAGCGCAACAGCGCACCCCAGCCGCCCGGGCCGGGGTTGCCGCTGCAAGCCCCGTCGGTGTAGATCTCGACGACCGTCACCAGGGCGGGGCTTGGGTCAGTCGCTCCCGCCACCGGTGCGGTGCCGGCGCGCGCCCCAGGACTCCTTGGCCTCCAGGAACCAGAAGACGATCCCGGACAGGAACAGGATGATCAGCAGGCTCACGACCTGCTCGGTGGGCGTGATCCGCTCGAGGGTGTCCAGGCCGAACAGGTCCTTGAGGGACGGGATGCCGACGCTGTTCCAGAACAGGAACCACAGACCGATCTCAATCACGAGGACGAAGATCCAGGCGCGAAGCCGGCCGGAGACGTGGGCGATCCAGTTGAAGCCGAGAGCCGCCAGGAAGGCCACGACGATCGCCAGCGTGGCGCCGAGGTGGTCGGGGACCCACTTCAGCACCGTGCCGCCGCCCTCCCGGCTGGTGTCGGTGATCAGGTCACCGAGCTGGTTGCGGAACGCGATGACGCCGACGAGAAGGACGATCAGCACCACGCCGCCGATGAGCGGCGCCAGCAGGCTGCGCGACTTCGAACCGGGCTGGGCCATGGGATCCTCCAGAGGGAACTGCGGGTGGCCGCAGGTGAGTGCTCACATATTCAGTTCTTCCGGCACCGAGCGATCCGCTCGTCACTCCGCACGCTTGGCTGCGGTGCTCCTGGCGCCGGCGACTTTGGTCATCGTGAGGGTGTCAGGCAACCCGGGCGTGGTCAACGAGAACTTGTGCTCGTTTCTCCTGGCCGCCCGGATCCTTTCCGGCAAATACCTACAAAGTGCTCTGACTTTGTGGGCAGTTGGCGGCGGTTTGCGGCCGCGGGTCACAGAAGTGCGAGCGAGTCGGCGATCGCCGAGCTCGGCGGCGAGCTGACCGCGGGTGGCCGGTCGCGCCACGCCTCCCAGGCCGCCTTGATGCAGGCGAAGTACTCGCGCACTGAGTTGACTGCCTGCGTGTGCAGCCGGCAGCCCTCGCAGCGCGCCACCACGCCGTCGGTGTCGATGCCGGCCTGCCGGCACAGGGCCACCGCGCGAGCCAGGTGGTAGCCCTGCGTGACGACGATGGCCCGTTCGATGCCGTACACCTGGCGGGCGCGCACGCAGCTCTCGTAGGTGTCCAGGCCGTACGGGTCGGCCACCACCCGCGCCCGGTCGACGCCCACCGACGCCAGGTAGTCGGTCATCACCGACGTCTCGTCGCCGGACGCGCCGTGGGCATCGCCCGTGACCAGGATGACCTTGCCGTGGCCCGAGGCGAGCAGGGCGGCGCCCGTGTCCAACCGACCACGCAGGTACGGCATCGGCTGCGCTCCACCGGGGGCGACCTGGGCGCCGAGCACGATGACCACCTCGGCCCGCGGGCCGGCGCCGCCGACCAGGTCGGACTCCTCGTAGAGATGACCGCGCGCCTGGACGCGGGCCCAGGCGAACGGCCCCGCCGCGACCACGGTGCCGGCCAGTGCCACGGCCAGGCCCAGCCGTACGGCCAGACGGGCGGGGCGGGGCAGGCGCCGCCACGCCCTCGGGACCGCCGACCGTACCCGGCGCAGCCCACGGGCGTCGCGCGCTGACTTGCCGACCGCTATCTCCATGCAGCCACCCAACCACTCGTCAGCCGATATGTACAGGCAGCCGAGCGATATCGGTCGAGCATCCGACACGACCAGGCGACGTTACCCGGCGTGGCGCCGGCGGTCGGGCAGGATGTTGCCTGGGACTTCGCTCCGCCAGCTGCGCGCATTCCGGCGACGCCGGCGGAGCGGAATCGGCAGGTAACTCCGGCGACGCCGGCGGAGCGGAATCGGCAGGTAACTCCGGCGACGCCGGCGGAGCGGAATCAGCAGGCTATCCGTGCGGGGCCTGGGGTGCGGCGGCGGACGAGGCAGGTGAGACGTGGCGGGGCGGATCCGGGACGAGGATGTGGCCCTGGTGCGCGAGCGCACCAACATCGCCGACGTCGTCTCGGAGTACGTGACGCTCAAGCCGGCCGGCGGCGGCAACGTCAAGGGCCTGTGCCCGTTCCACGACGAGAAGACCCCGTCGTTCAACGTCTCGACCACGAAGGGGCTCTATTTCTGCTACGGCTGCGGGGCGGGCGGCGACACGATCAGCTTCCTGATGAACCTGGAGCACCTGAGCTTCACCGAGTCGGTCGAACGGCTCGCGGTCAAGGCCGGGGTGCAGCTGAACTACGTCGAGTCGGGGCCGGCCCCGGCCCGGCCGCAGGGCCAGCGGCAGCGGCTCGTGGCGGCGAACGCGGCGGCGGCCGAGTTCTACGTGCAGCAGCTCGGCTCGGCCGGTGCGCAGGCGGCCCGCCAGTTCCTGGCCGAGCGTGGCTTCGACCGGCAGGCGGCGCAGGACTTCGGCTGTGGCTTCGCGCCCGAGGGCTGGGATGCCCTCACCCGTCACCTGCAGCACCAGGGCTTCCGCAATGACGAGCTGGTCACCGCCGGCCTCGCCAAGCCGGCCCGGTCGGGCAGCCTCATCGACCGGTTCCGGCGGCGGCTGGTATGGCCGATCCGCGACCTCACTGGCGACGTCATCGGCTTCGGCGCGCGCAGGCTCTTCAGTGACGACGACGGCCCCAAATATCTGAATACTCCGGAGACGCCGCTCTACAAGAAGTCCCACGTGCTCTACGGCGTCGAGCGGGCCAAGCGGGACATCGCCAAGCAGGGGCGCGCGGTCATCGTCGAGGGCTACACGGACGTGATGGCCTGCCACCTCGCCGGAGTGCCGATCGCCGTCGCCACCTGTGGCACCGCCTTCGGCACCGACCACATCACGGTGCTGCGCCGGCTGCTCATGGACACCGACGCGTACCGCGGGGAGATCATCTTCACCTTCGACGGCGACGCGGCGGGGCAGAAGGCGGCGCTGCGCGCGTTCGAAGACGACCAGAAGTTCGTCGCCCAGACCTACATCGCGGTCAGCCCCGACAGCATGGACCCGTGCGAGCTACGGCTGGCCAAGGGCGACGTGGCCGTCCGCGATCTCGTCGCCCGGCGGACGCCGATGCTCGAGTTCGCGTTGCGCTCGCACGTCGAGCGGTACAACCTCGACGAACCCGAGGGCCGGGTGGCCGCACTCAAGGTGGCCGCCCCGCTCGTTGCCCGGATCAAGGACCGCGCCCTGCGCCCCGAGTACACCCGACGGCTGGCCGGCATGCTGGGCATGGACATGGACGTCGTGACGCGCGCCGTAACCGGGGCCATCGGCCGCGGGCCCGCCGGTCCCGGGCGTCCGGGACCCAACGGCCGTACGGGCTCGGCCAGCGACCGCCCGGACCCGGCCGGCGACGGCGCCCCGGCGGGCGTCCCACCTCAGCGCCCGGCGCCATCCGCGTTCGACCCGCGCATGCTCGTCGAGCGGGAGGCGCTCAAGCTCGCCCTGCAGGAGCCGGCGCTGGCCGGGCCCGAGTTCGACGCCGTGGACGAGACCGTGTACCAACATCCGCCCCACGTGGAGATCCGGCGCGCGGTCACGGCCGTCGGTGGCGCCGCGGCCGCTACCGGGGGAGTGGTGTGGATCGAGGCGGTGCGCGACGCGTGCGACGACCTGGTCGCGAAGGCGCTGATCACCGAGCTCGCCGTCGAGCCACTGCGCGTCGCCGAGGCACCGGATCCCCACTACGTCCACGTGCAGGTGTGCCACCTGCAGCTGTTCGCCCTCGGCCGGACCATCGCCGACATCAAGTCGAAGCTGCAGCGGATGAACCCGGTTGAGCAGGCCGACGAGTACCACCGCCTCTTCGGGGAGCTGCTCTCGCACGAGGGCCACGCGCGTGCCCTGCGCGAACAGGTCACCGGCGCGATGTAAGGAAGGCCACCGTGCTGACATCTGGTGTACAGCAAGGGGGCACTTGCTGACATCGGCCCCGCTGCGTGGCCGTCAGCGGGCGCCGACGTACGGTGGGCTCGTGTTCCGTCGTCGCAATCCGCCAGCGAAGCTCCGGCCGAAGTTGGAGCGCTCCGAACGGGTTCTCGCCTGGGCCCGTACCGCCGACGACCCCGCGCAGGTGCCGGGCGGGCCGAGTGGGCGTGGGTCCGGCGTTGTCGTCGTGACCACGCTCGGGCTGTGGCTGCCGGGTCGACCACGGCTGGGCTGGCACCAGATCCACAAGGCGACCTGGTCCGGCACGCGCCTGACCGTGGTGCCCTCGGTGCCGGTCGGCGAGCCGGTGCCACAGAACGGGTTCGGCCCGTACACAGTGATGGCCGATGACGTACCGATCATCGTGCAGCTCGCCGACCCGGGTGACGTGCCCCACAGTGTGCGGCAGCGGGTGACCCGGTCCGTGGCCTACACCGCCCACCATCCCTTCGCGGCCGGCGGAGTGCGCGTCGTCGCGCGGCGCGTGGCCGGCGCCGACGGCCTGGCGTGGCATGTGCGCTACGACGACGGAACGGACACTGGTGACCCGTCCGTGCTGGCCGCGACGGCGGAGTTCGTCGCCGAGGCGGCCGCCCCGACGCGTACGGACTGAGTTCGGCCGGCGCCCGGCGCCGATTTGCCGTACCGGCCCTCCTCCCCCACCCAGCCACCCGAACTGCCGTACCGGCCCTCCTCCCCCACCCAGCCACCCGAAAAACTCGATCCGGGTTTGTCGGGGGGTGGGGCTAGGGTCGCTACCCGTGGAAGAAGAACCGCTGATCCATGCCCGGGGGCTGGTCAAGCGCTTTGGGAAATTCACCGCCGTCGACGGCATCGACGTCGACGTGTATCCCGGCGAGTCCTTCGGGTTCCTCGGACCCAACGGCGCCGGCAAGTCCTCGACGATGCGGATGATCGGCTGCGTGTCGCCGCCCACTGGGGGCACGCTGCGCATCCTCGGGCTCCACCCGGTGCACGACGGTCCGCACATCCGGGCCCGTCTGGGCGTGTGTCCGCAGGAGGACTCGCTCGACCCGGAGCTCACCGTCGCCGAGAACCTGACGGTCTACGCCGGCTACTTCGGCATCCCGCGGGCGGTGTCGCGGGGGCGGGCGGCGGAGTTGCTCGAGTTCGTCCAGCTGGCTGAGCGGGCCGGGGACAAGGTGGAGCCGCTCTCGGGTGGCATGAAGCGACGGCTGACGATCGCCCGGGCGCTGGTGAACGAACCGGAGCTGGTGCTGCTCGACGAGCCGACCACGGGTCTGGACCCGCAGGCGCGGCACCTGGTGTGGGAGCGGCTGTTCCGGCTCAAGCAGCGCGGCGTGACCCTGGTGCTCACGACCCACTACATGGACGAGGCCGAGCAGCTCTGCGACCGGCTCGTCGTCATGGACAAGGGACGCATCGTGGCCGAGGGCTCGCCGCGGGCCCTCATCGAGGCGCACTCCACCCGTGAGGTGCTGGAGCTGCGCTTCAACACCGAGACCCTCGAGCCGTTGGCCGGCAGGCTCGCCGGCATCGGGGAGCGGGTCGAGGTGCTGCCCGACCGCGTCCTCGTCTATGCCGCCGACGGCGACGCCGCCGCGGCGGCCGTGCATGACCGTGACCTCAAGCCCAGCAGCGTGCTGGTGCGGCGCAGCTCGCTCGAGGATGTCTTCCTCAAGCTGACCGGCCGCACCCTGGTCGAGGACTGACGATGACGACGGCGACAACAACCCTCGCGCCGGTACGCCCCTCACCGCTGCCGGTCTTCGCCCACCGGTTCGCGCTCTACCTGCGGATCTGGCGGGGTTCGATCTTCAGCTCCTTCGTGCTGCCCGTGATGTTCCTGCTGGGAATGGGGCTCTCGGTCGGGTCCTATGTGGACAGAGGCGGCGGGCTGGACGTGTCCTATATGGACTACATCGCGCCTGGCCTGCTCGCCTCAACCGTGTTCCAGCTCGCCATCGGCGAGGCCACGTGGCCGGTGCTGGGCGGCTTCATGTGGGTACGCACCTACCACGCCATGCGCGCCTCGCCGCTGCGTCCGCGCGACATCGTCGGCGGCGAGATCCTCTTCATCTGGCTCCGCGCCCTGACGTCCGCGGCCGGGTTCCTGGTGGTGATGGCGCTGTTCGGCATGGTGGGCTCGCCCCGGGGACTGGCCGCGCTGCCGGTGGCGATGCTGCTCGCGGTGGCCGCCTGCTCGCCGGTGCTCGCCTACTCGGCGTCGATCACCACGGACAACATGTTCGCGATCCTGTTCCGGTTCGCGGTGATCCCGATGACCCTGTTCGCCGGGGTATTCTTCCCCGTCGATCAGATGCCCACGCTCGCCCGCTGGGTCGCGTATGTCACGCCGTTGTGGCACGGCGTCGAGCTGACCCGCGCGGCGACCCTCGGCGCCCCGACCGCCATCGGATGGCTCTGGCATGCGGTGTACCTCGCCGCATGGGCGGTCGGCGGCTACCTGCTCGCCTGCCACCGCTTCTCCCGGAGGCTGACGGACTGATGGTGACCACCTACCTGGCGCCTCGACTGCTGGCGCGCCGGACCACGGGCGTCCTGTCCCGCGCGGGCTCCGTGACGACGCGCGACCTGATGGCCACGCGCCACTCCGGCTACTGGCTCGTCGTGGTCTCCGGCTTCTTCGAGCCCGCGCTGTACCTGTTCTCGATCGGCATCGGCGTGGGTGCGCTCGTCGGCGACTTCCATCTCGCCGACGGCCGGGTCGTCGGCTACGCCAGCTTCGTGGCGCCGGCGATGCTGGCGGCGTCGGCCATGAACGGGGCGCTCGCGGAGTCGACGTTCAACTTCTTCGGCCGGCTGAAGTGGCAGAAGCTCTACGACGCGATGGTGGCGACGCCGCTGCGCCCGTTCGAGATCGCCCTCGGTGTCCTTGCCTGGGCACTGTTGCGGGGCACGCTCTACTCGGTGGCGTTCCTGGGGCTCATGGTCGCCATGGACCTCACCTCGGCGCTGCGGGCGTTGCCGGCCCTGGTCGCGGCAGTACTGGTCGGGTTCGCCTTCGGTGCCCTCGGGATGGCGGTGTCGACGTTCATACGGACGTGGCAGGACTTCGATTACATGAGTGTCCTGATCTTCGCGATGTTCCTGTTCTCGGGCACGTTCGTCCCGGCCGACACCTACCCGGCGCCGCTGCAGGTCGTCGTCGGCATCACGCCGCTCTACCACGGCGTGGAGCTCCTGCGTGGCTTCACGACCGGCGCCGTGGGCCTGGCGATGCTCGGGCACGCTGCGTATCTGGCGGTGCTGGCCACGGCGGGGCTCATGGTCGCCTCACGGAGGATGGAACGTCTCCTCTGCAAGTGATCTTGAGAGAACTTCGCGGCTCCGTACAAACAACCCAGAAGGGAGCTGGCCGGACCGCGATCCTCACGGGTGGAGTGAGGCGAAACCCAGTGGCGGGCGCACCATGGTCGTCCGGTACGCTGGCAAAGCCGTTCGATCGCGGGTAGCTCAACCGGCAGAGCAACCGGCTGTTAACCGGTTGGTTGGGAGTTCGAGTCTCCCCCCGCGAGCCAGTAACCCAGCCCCGCGACGCAGCACCCCAGCCCGCGCGAGCCAACACCCGAGTCAATCGATTGCCGGTGATCTGTTGCGGCCGATAGTCGCTTGCCGTCCCCGCGGCGGTTGGGCCACCCTCAAGCCCAACCTGTGCCGAAAGGGACCGACCGTGGCGACGATCCTCGCACCGACGCTTGCTGATCTGTTCGGCATGCCCTCGTCCGGTTGCGGGCCGGACGCGGTGGAGCTGGCGATCGCGGCGTGAAGCTCCTCATCACCCGTGGCCTGCCGGGCTGTGGGAAGACGACGTACGCCCGGGCGTGGGTGGCGCAGGACCCGCAGCGCCGGGCCCGCGTCAACCGCGACGACATCCGGGCCATGCTGACCGACTCGGTGTTCGTGCAGCAGACCGCCACCGACCCGGGCACCGAGCGGGTGGCCATCGCGGCCCGGGACGCCCTGGTAACGGCGCTGCTCAAGCGGGGGGTGGACGTCATCATCGACGACACGAACCTCCCGTCGCGCATCGCCCGGGACCTGCGGCGGCTCGCCACCGCGGCCGGCGCCGAGTTCGAGGTCATCGACATGTCGGACGTGCCGCTCGACGAGTGCCTGCGTCGGAACGCGGTCCGCGACGGTCGGGAGCGGGTGCCGGGGGATCGAATCAGGGACATGCATGCCCGCTTCGTGGTCGGCCGGCCGTACCCGCTGCCGCTCGCCGACGAGCCGGAGACCGCTGTGGGTAAGGGGTACCGGCCGGTCCCGGGCACGCCGCCCATCATCCTCGTCGACCTCGACGGCACGGTCGCGCTCATGGGCAACCGCAGCCCGTACGACGAGACCCGCGTGCACGAGGACCAGCCCAACGCACCGGTCATCGCCGCCGTGCGGGCCCTGCACGCGGCCGGGCACGCGGTCGTCTTCTGCTCCGGCCGCACCGAGGGCTGCCGGGCCGCGACCCAGGTCTGGTTGGCCGAGCATGTCGGCGTGCCCTACGAGGCCCTGCACATGCGCAGGGTCGGCGACACGCGGAAGGACTCGGTCGTGAAGCTGGAGATCTTCGATCGCGAGATCCGCGACCGGTACACCGTGCTGGCCGTGCTCGACGACCGCGCATCCGTCGTCGCCATGTGGCGCTCGATGGGCCTGACGGTGTTCGCGGTTGCGGATGGGCAGTTCTGAGCAGCACTGGTCAGGATTGCCTCACCGGCACATCGGGTATAGCCCGTACGAGTGCACAACCGTACGGTCCGGACACCCGGTTCCACCCGCGATCTCTGGAACGCCCACGAGCAGGCGGCCAGGCGCGGGAGGATTGGGCGTACGGCGAGGGAAGGAGACCAGCATGCGCGGCAAGCTGACGTTCAGTGCCGGCGTCGGGCTCGGGTACCTGCTCGGAACACGCGCTGGGCGCGAGCGGTTCGACCAGATCTCCGAGAAGGCCAAGCAGCTCTGGGAAAGCAAGACCGTCCAGGACGCCGCCGGCGTGGTCCAGGAACAGGCTGGACGCCTCTACGAGGGTGGCAAGCACCTGGTGTCAGACCAGGCGCACAAGGTGCGCGACCACCGTCATGACCGGGAGCTGCGGGGCAAGCGGCAGCCCACGCAGGAGGCCACCGAGCAGGCCGCCTGGGAGGCGCCCGTCGGATTCCCCGCGAACACCTCGTACTGAGCTGGTCTGCCGGGCGGACTCCTCCGTCCTGAGCTGGTCCTCCGGCTCGGGCCTCAGGACTCCGCCCCGTCGCGGACACTCTGCCCCACCGCGGCCGCGGCGTCCCGCAGCGGCCGTACGGTCGTGCTGACGAACGGGATGCTGAGCGGCGCGACGAGGCCGAGCGCCGCGACGAGTCCACTGTGGTCGGTGACGGGGACCGCGACGGACGAGACCCCGAGCCGGTGTTCTTGCGCGCCGCGCGCGAGACCGGTGCGCAGCACCTGGTCGAGTTGGCGTTGCAGCACCCGTGGCTCGGTGATCGTGTGCGGCGTGTTCGGGATCAACTCGGCGAGCACCTGCGTACGGGTGTCGGCCGGAGCGTGGGCGAGCAGCGCCTTGCCGATGGCCGTACAGTGCAGCGGCAGGTGACGGCCCGGAGGGTGCCGCGTCGGTAGTGACCGGGTGCCCGGCAGGCGTTCCAGCACCAGGGCCCGCGTGCCGTCGAGCACGGCCAGGTGGGCGGTGTGCCCGGTGGTCGCGACCAGGTCGTGCATGTGCGGCAGGGCGGCGTCGCGCAGAGCCGTCTGCGGCGACAACAGCCCGAGATGCCAGATGCGTGCGCCGATCTCGTAGGCCTGGTCGGGTCGACGGACCAAGAGCCGCTGCTCGGTGAGGTCCGCGAGTAGCCGGTGCGCGGTTGCCAGCGGCAGGCCGGCCCGGCGCGCGAGCGCCGTCAGGGTGAGCACGCGATGACGGTCATCGAACGCACCGAGCAGAGCCAGCGCCCGAACTGCGCTGGAGCGCGTCTCGCCCGCCTGCCGGGTTGCCATGCGACATTACGGTACCGCCACGTTCCATTGCATGGAAGTTTGCGCGGGCAAGTGCGCTGGCGGGGTCGATGCGTCGATCACCGGTCCCTGATCGAACTCGTTTCAGAAAGGTTTCGAGCACCCCCTTGACGGGTTTCAGATAACGTTACACACTCGTCCCATGCACAGCGCTGCGTCGATGACCACCGCGTGACGCAGGTCGGCGGAAAGTCGGATCGCCCGCACCCGGCGCTCCCGGGTAAAGGCAAATATCCGATTATGTCCAATCTCCGTTATCCACGCGGTCGCCCCGGGAGTCACCGGGGACCCTCCCCCAAGGAAGTGCAGCATGTCTGATCGTCCCGTCCCTAGTCCCAGCGCGCCCAAACGGCGCCGAGTGATCCGGGCCCTCGCGGGTGTCGGCGTCATCGGCGCCGTAACCGCCGTCATCCTGGCTGTGGGCACCCCCGCCAACGCCATCACGACCAACCAGACCGGCACCCACAACGGCTTCTTCTACTCGTTCTGGACCGATGCCCAGGGAACGGTCTCGATGGAGCTCGGAGCCGGCGGCAACTACACCACCTCATGGAGCAACACGGGGAACTTCGTCGCTGGCAAGGGGTGGAGCACCGGCGCTGCCCGGAGCGTGACCTACTCGGGCTCCTTCAACCCGTCCGGCAACGCGTACCTGGCACTCTATGGCTGGACAACCAACCCGCTCATCGAGTACTACGTCGTCGACAGCTGGGGCACGTTCCGGCCGCCCGGAAACACCAGCGCCATGGGCACGGTTACCAGTGACGGCGGCACGTACGACATCTACCGCACGCAGCGGGTCAACCAGCCCTCCATCCAGGGCACGGCGACGTTCTACCAGTACTGGAGCGTCCGGCAGTCCAAGCGGGTCGGTGGCACCATCACCGCAGGCAACCACTTCAACGCCTGGGCCTCGCGGGGAATGAACCTCGGCACGCACAACTACCAGATCCTGGCCACCGAGGGCTTCCAGAGCAGCGGGAACTCCAACATCACCGTGGGAAGCTCCGGTGGCGGCGGCAGCACCACCACGCCTCCGCCCTCCGGCGGCGGCTGCACGGTGAGCGTCACCCGGGGTCAGGAGTGGAGCGACCGGTTCAACGTGAACCTCTCGGTCAGCGGCACCAGCAGCTGGAGCGTTGCCATCCAGCTCCAGGGCGGCCAGACCCTGCAGAACAGCTGGAACGCCAACGTGACGGGCAGCGGCTCTCTCCTCACCGCCACGCCGAACGGGAGTGGCAACAGCTTCGGCATCACCGTCTACAAGAACGGCAATAACAACACGCCCACGGCGAGCTGCTCCACCACCGGTGGCGGTGGCGGTGGTGGCGGTGGTGGTGGTGGCAGCTGCACCGTCAGCGTCACCCGCGGCCAGGAGTGGACCGACCGCTTCAACGTCAGCTTCGCGGTCAGCGGCACCAGCTCCTGGGTTGTCAGCATCAACCTGCAAGGTGGCCAGACCCTTCAGAACAGTTGGAACGCGACGGTCACCGGCAGCAGCGGAACTCTCCAGGCGAGACCGAACGGCAGTGGCAACAACTTCGGCATAACCGTCTACAAGAACGGCAACAACACGACGCCAACCGCGAGCTGCGCGGTCGGCTGACGACGAACGGGGTGGGCGGCCACGGTCGCGGGCAGCCCACCCCGATCCGTCGGGACATCGTGAACACAGGACGGTCCGCGATGACGCGGGCCGTCCTTCATGTGCGGGTCCATGGTCTCGGAGCGTCCAGCCGCGGTTCGGGCCGAGGGGCGCGCGGCCCGAACCGCGTGGCACTGCCGGTGGGTGGGTGCTCCGCAGTGCCGGCTGATGGATCCACGCCTGCCCCAGTCCCGGGAGCGGTTCGACCGGGGCGCGGACGGTGGCGCGGGTTCCGCCTATCGGCGTCAAGTTAGGGTCGCGCCGTACGGTCGCGATACGGACCTTCCGTCGGGCGGAACACTGGCGCAATCCGTGTCTGACGGCCGTGCGTTGATCTCGGTGCGTGGCGACGAGCTGACCGGCGTCACCGTCCGGCCGCGAAGCGGGCGGGGCTCACGCCCAGGTACCGACGGAAGTGCCGGCTCAGGTGGGCCTGGTCGAAGAAGCCAGCGGCCGTGGCGGCGTGCGCGGGCGGCTGACCGTCGAGCAACAGCCGGCGGGCGACGTCGATGCGACGCCCGGTCAGGTACGCGTGCGGTGGTATCCCGAAGGCGGCGGTGAAGGACCGGACGAGGTGGGCTGGGTGCGCGCTCAGGCGGGCTGCCGCATCGCGCAGCGTCAGCCCGGAGGTGGCGTGCGCCTCCAGCAGGGTGCGTAGTTCCTCCGCGAGGCGCCGCGAGCCCGCCCGAGCCGGCGATCGCCCACCGCGGGTGGCCAAGTGGCCGCGCAGCCGCTCGCGGATGAAGGCCAGCCGGCTCTCGGCCTCGAGCTCATCGCCCGGGTCCGCGAGTACATGGTGAAGAGAGTCGATGCGGTCGCGCAGCGCCGGATCGCGCAGTCCGGGTGAGCGGACGGCGGCACCCGTCGCAGTCTCGTCCAGCATCTCCGAATCTAGATAGATGACGCGCTTGCGGAAGCCGTCGCCGGTGGCCGCGCGACCGTCGTGCGGCACGTGCGGCGGCAGCAGCGTCACGTCCGTGGTACGGGTCGCGTGCTCGCTGCGCTCCAGGTCGTACCGGATGGCGCCATCATCGACGATCAGCAACGTCCAGGTGTCGTGGGCGTGCATTGGGTATGCGTGCTCGACGAAGCGGGCGTGGAACACCTCGGCGATGCCGGGCACTGTCGGCCGCCACGCCCGGACCCTCTCCACGGCCGCACCCGCGCCCATGCAAAGAACGTACAAGACGCGGCCGGGTACGGTCGGCGACGCTCGGGCATGCGATTCGACACGAAGATCGCGGTCCTGCTCCGCGATGATCTCGAGACGTGGCAGCGCCTCAACGTCACGGCGTTCCTCGTCAGCGGCGTCGCCGGCGCCCAACCGGAGCTGCTGGGCGAGCCGTACCAGGACGCGGACGACACGTACTACCTGCCGATGTTCCGTCAACCGGTGCTCGTCTTCGCCGGTGACGCGCAGCTGCTGACCGCGGCCCACGCCCGCGCTCTCAGTCGGGGGATGCGGATCGCGATCTTCACCCAAGCGCTGTTCGCGACCGGCAACGACCTCGACAACCGGGCCGCGGTGCGGGACGTCGCCCGCGAGAAGCTCGATCTCGTCGGACTGGCCCTGCATGGTCCGCGCAACGCGGTCGACAAGGTCATGAAGGGCGCCGCCCTGCACCGTTGATCACCGCGGTAACCCCGTCACCACGTCCCGCCTGCGATCGATAGAACGTCCAGCATCACTCCCTAGCAAGCGTGCCGTCGGCCGGCCGCGACCGCGGCCACCGGAACCGCCCACGCACATCCGGCGAGCCGGGCCCGGTTGAGTACCCCTTCCGTCGCATGACAGATGCCGCTGCCGAGTGGAAGATCGGCGTAGCGCCGGTCACACCGTTCTTCCGCCCCGTGGCGGCTGCGACTGATAGGAGAAGGTCATGCGAATCACCGTGTTGGGTGCCGGCTCGTGGGGCACGACGGTCGCGTCCGTGCTCACCCGCCGAGACCACGACTCGCTGATCTGGGCCCGCAGCCTTGCCGCCGCCGACGAGATCAACGACCAGCACACGAACGGGCGGTACCTGCCGGGTTTCAAGCTCCCGGTGCGGCTGCGCAGCACGTCCGACCTCGAGGAGGCGGCCCGCCACGCCCAGATGCTCGTGGTCGGGATTCCCTGCGCCTCGTTCCGGGACACGATCGAGCAGGTCCGGCCGTACCTGCACCCCTGGGTGCCCGTGGTCAGTCTGAGCAAGGGCCTCGAGACCGGTTCCCTGCTGCGGATGACGCAGGTCATCAAGGAGGTGCTGCCCGGCCATCCGGCGGCGGCGCTGACCGGGCCTAACCTGGCCAAGGAGATCATGTCTGGCATGGCCGCGGCGAGCGTGATCGCGACCGAGGACCTGTCGGTCGCGGCCGCCATGCAGGAAGTCATCCGCCGCCGACTGTTACGTGTGTACACCAATCACGACGTGATCGGGTGCGAGATCGGCGGGGCGCTCAAGAACGTCGTCGCCATCGCCACCGGCATTGCCGAAGGACTGGGGGTCGGCGACAACACCCGCGCGGCGGTCATCTCCCGTGGACTGGCCGAGTTGACGAGGCTCGCTGTCGCCATGGGCGCCGAGCCGGCGACCATGTCCGGCCTGGCCGGCATGGGCGATCTCGTGGCGACCTGCATCAGCCCGCAGAGCCGCAACCGGCACGTCGGCGAGCAACTCGGGCGCGGCCGGCGGCTGGACGACATTCTCGCGGAGATGGGGCAGGTCGCGGAGGGAGTCAAGACTGTCCATGCGGCCGTCGCGCTGGCCGACCAGTACGGCCTGCCCATGCCGATCGCCCGGACCATCCACGGGGTGGTGACCGGCGAGATTACCGCCGAGGAGGCGTACGACGGTCTGCGCCATTCGCCGGCCGGGCACGAGTCGGATCCCGGCTGACACCTTTGGTCACCCACGGGCGGTAGCGTCCGGCTCGTCGGCGTGGCAGTATCCGGGCGTGCCGCATCCAGATGAACCGATGTTGATCGCCTACGTCGCCGAGCATTCGTCCCAGACCGCGCTGGCGCTCGAGGATGCCACCGATCAGGCCGCAGTCGGTGCCGCGCTGCGCGCCGCGGCGGCGAAGATCCTCCAGATCCGCCACCCGGACGAGCCGGACGAACCGCTGCCCAACTGGTGCGATGTGGTCGATGAGGACGGAGTCCCGGTTCTGCACCTGGACATGAAGGACGAGATCAGATACTCGGCGCTGGTCGTCCGGATCGTCCTCGACGAGCTTACGCGGGCCGGCATCGACGGTCGGCTGGTTCCGTGGCAGCGACCGCCGGTCCCGGTTCCGTCCGACCTCGGTCCGGAACCGTCCGCGCCGGCGTATCCGGTTGCCGGTCACGAGGCGGTGACGGCCCTCAATGCCGTAGCCCAGCTCCTCGACCGGCTGATGAGGGAGGCCGCCGGCCAGCGCCCGAGGCCGGCCGCGATCGCCGACCGGTTCGCTGCGGTGCTCGGGCGCCTCGACCCGCGGACGCTCACCGTCATCCGGCACGTGTGCCTGACCATGGTCTCGAACCTCATCGCATCCGGACGACGGCCCCGCCCCGACGGTCTCACGGTGCTGGCGGACATGGATGGTCACCTCTACGCGGCCGACCTGCGGGCAGCGGCGCAGGCGGTGGTGGACGCGGACCTGTTCCTCGCCTTCGAGACCGGTGCCACGATCGTCCAGGCGGGTCCGATGGTCGTCAGCGCGCTCCCGGGTGCCGGGCGGCTCTTCGACGGTCTTGACGAGCCGCAGCTGACCACGACCCGGGACGCGTGCCGGCGGATCGTCGAGCCCGACCCTCGGTGACTGAGGGCGACGAGCCGCGCTTGCGGGACCGCGCGTTGACAAGGTGTGCCATGATCGCCGTCATGGGCCTGTGGATCGGCCTCGGTGTGGGGCTGCTCGTCGTGGTGGCCATCGTGGTGGCGGTGGTGCTCTACAACGGCCTGGTCAGAGCTCGCGTCGCCGTTCAAGCGACATTCTCCCAAATTGATGTGCAACTGACCCGGCGGCACGACCTCATCCCCAATCTGGTGGAGACCGCGAAGGGCTATATGGCCCACGAGCGACAGACGCTCGAGGCCGTGATCAACGCCCGCAACACAGCCGTCGCCGCCCAAGCGGGGACCGGCACCGGCCTGGCGTCACTGTCCGGGCTGGCGGGTGCGGAGAACCAGCTGACCGCCGCATTGGGCGGGCTCTTCGCGCTCGCGGAGGCGTACCCGGACCTGAAGGCGAACCAGAACATGCTCGCCCTGCAGGAGGAGCTGACCACCACCGAGAATCGGATCGCGTTCGCCCGCCAGGCGTACAACGACGCGGTGATGGTCTACAACACCAAGCGGGAGGTCTTCCCCACGTCGATCGTCGCCGGCGCGTTCAAGTTTGGCCGGGCCGACCTGTTCGAGATCGACGACCCGCAACAGCGCAGTACGCCGCAAGTCTCCTTCTGACGGAGGCAACGCCCATGACGTCAGCCGCTCCCACCATGGGTTCACCCATGAACTTCTTCGAGCGCCAGCGCCAGGTGCGCAAGCTCTCCGCCCGCCTGGTGTTCCTCTTCGCTCTGGCCGTGGTCGGGATCATCGTGGTGGTCGACCTGGCGGTGCTGCTGGTCTTCGGCCGGAACCTCGACTCGGTCGGCGCCGCGGCCGGATTGCTCACCGTCTCATCGCTGATCGTGCTCGTCGCGATCGTCTCCGCGTCCGGCGTCCGTACGCTCGCGCTGCGCGGTGGCGGCGGCGTGGTCGCCCAGAGCGTCGGCGGGGTGCTCGTCCCATCGGACACCCGGGACCCGAACCTGCGCCGCCTGCGCAACGTCGTCGAGGAGATCGCCATCGCCTCCGGCACGCCGGTACCGCAGGTCTATGTACTGCCCCGCGAGCAGGGCATCAACGCGTTCGCCGCCGGTTGGTCCACATCGGACGCCGCGGTCGCGGTCACCCAGGGGGCGCTGGACCGTCTCAACCGAGCCGAGCTCCAGGGCGTCATCGCGCACGAGTTCAGCCACGTGGTCAACGGGGACATGCGACTGAACATTCGCCTCATGGGGCTGCTCTTCGGCATCCTCTTCCTCGCGGTGATCGGCCGGATACTCACCCAGGCGGGCATCCTGTCGGGCGGTGGCCGCAGCCGGGAGGACCGAGGTGGCAACGCCGCGCCGATCGCGATCATCGGCATTGCGCTGCTGGCGGCCGGGTTCGTCGGCGTCTTCGTCGGGCGGATCATCAAAGCCGCCGTGTCCCGGCAGCGCGAATACCTGGCCGACGCCTCGGCGGTGCAGTTCACCCGCCAGACCAGCGGCCTGGTCGGAGCGCTCGCGAAGATCGCCGGGATGGAGGCCGGCTCGAACCTGCGGAACCCCCGCAGCGAGGAGGTCGGGCACATGCTCTTCGGCGCCGGCCGCTCGTTCACCTCCCTCTTCGCCACGCACCCGCCGCTGACCGACCGGATCAGGGTCCTCGACCCGACCTTCGACCAGGCGAAGCTGGCGGCGCTGTCCCGGTCCTGGGCCACCCGGCCACCCTCCGGCCTGGAGGAGGATTCCGCGCTCGGCCTCACGCCAGCGCCAGCGGTGCCCGCAGCCGCGCCGGCGCCGCCCACGGCCAGCGTGAGGCTGCAGCCCGAGCAGGTCATCACCGGTATCGGCGCCCCCGGCGAGACCGCCTTCGAGCGCGCCGCCGAGCTGTTGGCCCAGATCCCGGAGGACTTCCAGGACCGGGCCCGCTCTCCGCGGACTGTCGCGCCATTGGTGCTCGGGCTACTGATGGCCGCCGATGTGCCGACGCGGACGGAGCAGCACACGACCCTGGCCCGGATCGCCGGCGACGAGCTCGCCGACGCCGCGTGGAACGCGGGAAACGCGCTGTCGACGCTGCCGCCCCTGCTGCGCCTACCCCTGGTCGAGATCGCCATCCCCGCGCTGCGTGCCAACCCGGGCGACATCCTGCGCCAGATTTTTACGCTCGTCAATGCGGATGGCGAGGTCACCGTGCACGAGTACTGCCTGTCCCGCCTGGTCTACTCGGCCCTGACCGAGTCGCAGCAACCGGCGTCGGCCTGGCGTACGGATCGCGCCAGCCTCCAGGCCAGCCCCGACGCGGTCGCCACCCTGCTCTCCGTGGTCGCGTTCGCCGGCCAGGGCGACCCGGTCCGCGCCGAGCGCGCCTTCACCGCCGGCATGGCGCAGGCGATACCCGGCGCCCGGATCGACTTCGCGCCGCCGGCGGCGATCACCGCGCTCGACCCGGTGTGGCCTGTCCTGACGGCGCTTTCCCCCGACGACGTCCAGCGGCTCGTGACAGCGCTCGTCACCGTGATCGCCGAGGACGGCGTGACGACGGTCGCCGAGCTCGAGCTGCTGCGGACGATCTGCGCGATCCTCCACGCGCCCCTTCCCCGCTGAGGACGAGCGTTCGCGGCTCACGAACGGGGTCTTATCTTGTTGGCCGACCGTCCGGCTTGGCGTAGCGTCCTTGTCTCGTGCGCAGGATTCGGGTCGGGCGGGATAGGCGGGCCGGTACGGCCGCTCCGGCGACGCCTGCGCAGCGGAGTCGGCTGGCACCTCCGGCGACGCCGGCGGAGCGGAGTCGGCTGGCACTCCTGGACATCGTCGTGCCGGCCCGGCTGGGGCGCAGCTACCGGTGGCTGCTGGCGTCGTCGTGGACCACCAACATGGGCGACGGGATCCTGCTCGCGGCCGGACCCCTGCTGGTCGCGTCCCTGACCGCCAACCCCTTCCTGATCTCGCTGGCCGCCCTGTTGCGATGGGCCCCACCGCTGGTGTTCGGCCTCTACGCGGGCGTACTGTCCGATCGGCTGGACCGGCGCCGGATCGTGCTCGTCGCCAACACCGTTCGCGTCCTGGTGCTGCTCGTGCTCGGGACGTTCCTGGTGACCGACCGCATCACCGCGACCATCGCCCTGGTGGCGTTGGGGCTCCTCGCCTCCGCCGAGGTCTTCGCTGACAACACCACGAGCACGCTGACCCCGATGCTGGTGCACCGTGACGACCTCGCGGTAGCCAACTCGCGGACCTTCACCGGTTTCATCACGTTCAACCAGCTGGCCGGCCCGCCGGTCGGGGCGGCGCTGTTCGCCCTCGGCGCGGCGTGGCCGATCGCGGCCAAGACTCTGCTGGTGGCGGCCAGCCTGATCATGGTGTGGCGGGTCAAGCTGCCGGCGCATGGCCGCGACCGTGCGGAGTCCCGACGGAGCCTGCGCCACGAAGTCACCGAGAGTCTACGGTGGACGGTGCGCCAAGCAGCCGTCCGGACGTTGGTGCTGACAATCCTGATCTTCAATGTGACGTACGGCGCGGCCTGGTCGATCCTGGTGCTGTACGCGGATCAGCGGCTCGGGTTGGGCGCCATCGGGTTCGGTCTGCTCACCACGATCGGTGCCGTGGGTGGTCTGCTGGGCACCGCCGCCTACGGCTGGATCACCCGCCGAGTGAGCCTGGGCAACCTGATGCGGATCGGGCTCGTCATCGAGACCCTCACCCATCTCGCTCTGGCCCTGACGACGGTGGCCTGGGTGGCATCGGTCATCTTCCTCATCTTCGGCGCCCACGCGTTCATCTGGGGTACCACCTCCGTGACCATCCGGCAGCGGGCCGTCCCGACCGAGCTTCAGGGCAGGGTCACCAGCCTCAACACCATCGGGGTCTTCGGCGGCCTGGTTATCGGATCGGCCATCGGTGGCGTGCTGGCCACCCGCTTCGGCGTGACGGCCCCCTTCTGGTTCGCCTTCGCCGGCTCGGCCGTCTTCGTGGTCCTGTTGTGGCGCCAGCTCACCCACATCGCGCACGCCGATGATCAGCCGGCCGTACGGGTGCCGCCCGCCCCGACCTGACCCAGGATTGCCGCGAGCGGCCTCAGGCGGGCTCGTCCTCACCATCGTCGCGACCCCTGGCGCGCCGGCGGAGTTCGCGCTCGGCCTGCTTGCGGGCGCGCTTCGCGGCCCATCGTTGTGGCTCGTCACTGGTCAGACCCTTGACGGTCTGCACCAGCAGCACCGCGCCCCACGGCCCGGCCACCCAACCCGGCCAGAAGTACATCAGGTCAGCCGTCAACAACGAGATGCCGCCCCAGACCGCGATGCAGATCGTCACCGCGCTGACCCACTCGTTCCACATGTCGGTGAGCCAGTGACGGGTGGCGTTCGGGTAGCGCCCGTCCGGGCCCGGCCGGTCTACTGTGGCGTGATCGGGAACAGCGACCTCGGACTGCGCGGCCGGGGTGGTGCCCGGGATGTCGACGAGGAGCTTGTCCAGTTCGGCGTACGTCCGGGCCCCGTACGCCTCGCGTAGCCGCTCGTCGTACTCGTACAGGTTCAGCCGCCCCTCGTCGAGGGCGATCCGCAGCCGCTCGGCGACCCGTTCCCGGTCCGCGTCGCCGGCCCTCATGTCACCGGGTTCCATGGCAACGACCCTGCCACACCTGGTCCACCGCTGGGAACAACGACAAGGGCTTCGACCCGGCATGATGGTTCGATGCGCATCGCGCTCGACGACGTGAAGCTCTACTTCGATGTGGAGGGCTGCGGCCTCGCGGCCGACGGTGACGCCATGGTGCCGCGTCCGACGGTGGTGTTGCTGCACGGTGGGCCGGGCGCCGACCACAGCATGTTCAAGCCCGACTTCGCATCGCTGCGCGACGTGGCCCAGGTGGTCTACCTGGATCAGCGTGGCTCCGGCCGTTCCGACCGTGGGCAACCAGCCGACTGGACGTGGGACCGATGGGCTGACGACGTGGCCGGAGTGTGCGACGCGCTCGGCATCGTGGATCCGGTGCTGGTCGGCGTCTCCAGCGGTGGAATGGTCGCGATGGGCTGCGCGGCCCGTCACCCGCAGCTGGTCGCCGGGCTCGTACTCGACAGTACGTTCGGTGGTCCCATGACCCTGGAGCAGTCGCTGGACGTGTTCGAGCGTCGGGGTGGGCCGCGGGCCCGGGAGGCCGCCCGTCGCTACCTGGGCGGCGACATGTCGGAGGAGGCCGGCGCGGAGTGGGAGCAGTACGGCCTTCCGCTCTACGGTTCGGCCAACGACGGCGGCCTGGCGACCCGCCGCCGCCGTGTTCTGATCAACGACGAAGTGGTCACGCACTTCCGGCACGGTGGTTGCGGTCCGCAGTCAGCCATCGCGTACGCGCCGGAGATCACCTGCCCGACGTTGATCCTCGCCGGCGTGGACGACCCGGTGACGCCGGTAGCAGCCGTGGTCGAGCTCGCGACGTGGCTGGTCAACACGCCGGTACAGATCGAGACGCTTGCCGATGTCGGCCATGGCGTCTTCCGTCAGCAACCCGATCGCGCATTCAGCCTGCTCCGCGACTTCCTCGCACGCACCGGCTCCAGGTCCACATGAGACCGAGGGCTCGCGCGCCCGAGGTCAAGCGGGCAGCTCCAGATAGGACCGCACGGTGGGCGAGACACCGAGAACGACGGCGTGCTCGTCGTGCGCGAGTCGCAGGCCGCGCGCGTCCCAGGCGGCGCGCCAGCCGTGCATCTCCTGGTGGCGCGTGATCGCTTCAAGGAGGTATTCGCGTCGCTCACTGATGGAACGAGGCTCCCGGTTGGTCACCAGGACGGTGTAGCTGAGCAGCTCGTCGGGCGTCATGTGGTCCAGCGTCGCGATCTCGGCGTCGATCCCGAGGGCCACCGGCGCGAAGTAGAGATCGGTGATGTCGCGCGGACGGGTCATGGTCGGCCTCCCTTCCCATTGACACGCTATGGGTGTCAGGCGCCGGTGCTCAGGGCTGGAGGTCCCGCGCCCAACGCCGAAGGACCGGCGTGGGGTTGAAGGCCACGGCGCGGTGGCCTATAGTCTCCGCGCTGTGATCTTGACATGCTCCAGGGGGCGCCGTGGGTAAGCGATCGATGCTGGTGGTGGTGGTGGCAGTCGCGCTCGCCGCGGCCGGACTGGGGGTCTGGGTGCTGAACAAGGATGACGAGCCGGTAGCGCCGGCCCTGGCCTTCGGGGACATCGTGCCGGTGCCGGCGGAGGCCGTCGTGGCCGAGGGGGTGGCCTTCACGATCCCGGCTGGCGCGACCATCATCACCTCCCCGGACTCCGCCGAAGCGGCCGCGGTCGGCGCATACCTGGCCGAACTGGTCGGCGGCACGCAACCGCGCGTAGGCAGCGACCGGGAGGCGGGCAGCATCGGGCTGCTGATCGATCCGGCGATCACGGCGGCGGAGGCGTACGAGTTGGTGGTCGACGGGGACGGGGTGACCATCCGGGCCGGTACCGCAGCCGGGCTGTTCTGGGGTGTACAGACACTGCGGCAGCTGATCCCGACCAGCGGCCCGATGGTGGTGCCCGGCGGGCGGATCACCGACCAGCCGCGCTTCGCCTACCGGGGCGTGATGCTCGACGTCGCCCGGCACTTCTTCGACGTGGCGGCCGTGCAACGGCTGATCGATCTCGCCGCGATGTACAAGGTCAACCATCTGCACCTGCACCTCACCGACGACCAGGGCTGGCGCATCGCGGTCGAGAGCTGGCCGCGGCTGACCACCTACGGCGCCGAGCTGGCAGTCGGCGGTGGTGCGGGCGGCTACTACACGCAGGACGACTACCGACAGATCGTCGCCTATGCGCAGTCGCGTTTCATGACGGTCGTGCCCGAGGTCGACCTGCCGGGGCACACGAACGCGGCGCTCGCCTCGTACGCCGAGTTGAACTGCAACGGGGTGGCGCCGGAGCGCTACACGGGCGTCGCCGTCGGGTTCAGCGCGCTGTGCCCGGACCGTAATGTGACGTACCGGTTCCTCGAGGACGTCTTCGGTGAGCTCGCGGCCCTCACCCCCGGGCCGTACCTGCACATCGGCGGCGACGAGGTGCAGACCCTGGACCAGGCCGACTATGCCACGATCGTGACTCGGGCCCAGGCGATCGTCGGCGCGTACGGCAAGGCCGCCGTCGGCTGGCACGACGTGGCCTCGGCTGCGCTCCCGGCCTCGACCGTGCTGCAGTTCTGGGGCACCACACCGGATGCGCCGGAGGTTGTGGCGGCGGCCGAGGCGGGCAACCGCGTCATCATGTCGCCGGCCAACCGGGCGTACCTGGACCAGAAGTACGACGCGACCACCCCGATCGGTCTGACCTGGGCCGGACCAACCAGCGTCGAGGAGGCGTACGACTGGGATCCGACGAGCTACCTGCCCGGAGTCGGGGAGTCGGCGGTCCTCGGAGTCGAAGCTCCCCTGTGGACGGAGACGGTGACCACAGTGGATGACATCGAGTACCTGGTGTTCCCCCGGCTGGCCGCGATCGCGGAGATCGGCTGGTCACAGCTGCGCACCCACGACTGGCCGTCGTTCCGGCAGCGACTCGGCGCGCAGGCACCTCGCTGGAGCGCGCTCGACGTCGACTTCGCCCGCGTCGACGGCGTCGCCTGGGCCGCCGAGTAGGTCGGCCCGCGCCGGCCACCACCGTACTGTCGTACGGCATCGTTAGCGTGCGCGCATGTCATTGGCGGGCGAGACGGTGGGCGGGCTGATGCCGTCAGCCGCGAGCGCGGGGAGCGAGCGCGAGCGAGTCCCGCAGTCGCCGGCAACGAATTCCGGCGACGCCCGCGGAGCGGAATCAGCAGGCAATGCGCCGTACGCCCAGCCGACGCTCGCGGAGGCGGGGACGCCCCTGCGTGAGGTCACCTTCGTGGTGCTCGACCTGGAGACCACCGGCGGCGCCCCCGACGGCGGGGGGATCACCGAGATCGGTGCGGTGAAGGTGCGGGGCGGTGAGCAGCTCGGGCAGTTCGCCACCCTGGTGAACCCGGGCGACCCGATCCCGCCGTTGATCACCGTGCTGACCGGCATCACCCAGTCGATGGTGGCGCCAGCGCCGACCATCGAGGAGGTGCTGCCGGCGCTGCTGGAGTTCCTCACCGGCGCCGTGCTGGTGGCCCACAACGCCCCGTACGACACCGGGTTCCTCAAGGCGGCCTGCCAGCGGTATGGCTACCGCTGGCCGTCACCGCCCGTGGTGGACACGGCCGCGCTGGCTCGGCGGGTGCTTCTGGACGACGAGGTGCCCAACCACCAGCTCGGCACCCTCGCCCGGCACTTCCACGCGGGCACGACACCGACCCACCGGGCCTTCGACGATGCACGCGCCACCGTCGACGTGCTCCACGCGTTGATCGCGCGCCTGGGCAGCTTCAAGGTCCACACGCTCGAGGACACCATCGAGTACGCCCGCGCGATCTCGCCGCAGCAGCGGAGCAAACGCCACCTCGCCGACGGGCTACCCGACGCGCCGGGTGTGTACATCTTCCGCGACGCGAAGGACCGCCCGCTCTACGTCGGCACCAGCCGATCGATCCTCACCCGGGTGCGGAGCTACTTCACCAGATCCGAGACCCGCAAGCGCATCTCCGAGATGCTGCACGTGGCCCAGCGGGTCGACGCGGTGGTCTGCGCCCACTCGCTCGAGGCCGAGGTACGCGAGCTGCGGATCATCGCCGCGCACAAGCCGCCGTACAACCGGCGCTCGAAGTACCCCGAGCGCACCGCCTGGCTCAAGCTGACGACCGAGGCCTATCCACGACTGTCCATTGTGGGCAGAGTCCGCGACGACGGCGCGACCTACCTCGGGCCCTTCGCCTCCAAGCGCACCGCCGAGCTCGCGGCGACCGCCGTCTACGACGCGACGCCACTGCGCCAGTGCAGTTCACGCCTGTCGACCCGCCGTCCCTCGAGCACCTGTGCTCTGGCCGACCTCGGGCGTTGCGCCGCCCCCTGCGACCTACGCATCGACCCATCGGAGTACGGCCATCGGGTCGTCGAGCCGTTCCGCCAACTGGTCGACGCCGATCCGGAGCCCGTCGTGACCGCGCTGCTGGCGCGCATGGAGCGCCTCGCGAGCGCGCAGCGCTACGAGGATGCCGCCCGGGTCCGGTTGCGGTTCGCGGCGCTGCTGCGCGCGGCCGTACGGGTGCAGCGGCTGACGGCCCTGACCCGCCTGGCCGAGGTCGTCGCGGCCCGCCGCGAGCCACGCGGCGGCTGGGAGCTGGCGGTGGTGCGCCACGGCCGCCTCGTGGCCGCTGGAGTCTCCGAGCCGCACGTGCACCCGCGCACCACGCTCGGGGTGTTGCTCGCGACCGCGGAGACCGTGCAGCCTGGGCCGGGCCCCACGCCGTGCGCCAGCGCCGAGGAGTCCGAGCGCGTGCTCGCCTGGCTGGAACGGCCCGACGTCCGTCTCGTCGAGTGCTCGGATGGCTGGGCGTACCCGGTGCGGGGCGCGGCCCGCTTCGTGTCGCTTCTGGAGACCAGCCCGCCGCGGAACAGAACCTGACCACAGTCCGTCGTCGTCTCTCTATCGGGTGCTGAACCGCGACATCGATGCTTGCGAGGTATTCAGTACGGGTATACCCTTCGGGTATTCCTGATGGGTATACGTAGAGCGTATACGAGATCCGTTCATGCTTCCGGGGAGAGTGGGAGATGCGTCAACATGGACGCCGCCACGTGCGCGTGCTTGTCGCGGTGGCGGTCGTGCTGGTCACGGCCATGGTGTTGCCGTCCGTCGCCGCAGGCGACTCGTTCGGCGGGAGGGGGGACGATGCCCGCATCCGAGGGAAGATCATTTCGATGATCCGTCACATGACGCTCGAGGAGAAGGTCGGGCAGCTGTTCGTCGTCGAGGTCTACGGGCAGGACGCCGACACGGTGTCGCCCGCGTCCGCGGCCGAGAACCAGGCGCTGTACGGCGTGAATACCCCGGCCGAGGTCATCGCGAAGTACAAGCCCGGTGGGGTCATCTACTTCGACACGGGACGCGGGGCCGACAACCTCCGCAACCCGCGCCAGATCGCGACGCTCTCGAACGGGCTGCAGCGCGCCGCCGAGCAGCAGCGCCACCGCATCCCGCTGCTCATCAGCACCGACCAGGAGGGCGGGTCGCTGGTCTTCCGTCTGGCCGCGCCGGCCACCCAGATGCCGGGCAACATGGCGCTGGGCGCCGGGCGTTCGGCGACGGACGCGTTCCGTTCGGCCCAGGTGATCGGCACCGAGCTCGCGGCGGTCGGCATCAACCAGGACTACGCACCGGTCGCCGACGTCAACGTCAACCCGAACAACCCGGTGATCGGGATCCGGTCCGTCGGTGAGAACCCGGAGCTGGCGGCCGAGCTGGTGTCCGCCCAAGTGTCGGGCTACCACGCCGGAGGGGTGGCCGCGGTGGCCAAGCACTTCCCCGGCCACGGCGACACCGCAGTGGACAGCCACTTCGGCCTGCCCGAGGTGACGCACACCCGCGAGCAGCTCGAGACCATCGACCTGCCACCATTCCGCGCCGCGATCGAGGCCGGCGTCGACACGATCATGACCGCGCACGTGGTGCTCCGGTCGATCGACGCCAGTGGCGCGCCGGCCACGATGTCCCGGCCCATCCTCACCGGTCTGCTACGCGACGAGCTCGGTTACGACGGGCTGATCGTGACCGATGCGCTCGACATGGGCGGCGCCACGGAGACGTTCCCACCGGACGTCGCCCCGGTCGAGGCGTTCAAGGCAGGGGCGGACATGCTCGTGCTGGCCCCGCAGATGGACGTCGCCTTCAACGCGGTGCTCGACGCGGTCCGCAGCGGCGAGATCTCGAAGAAGCGACTGGACGCCTCGGTCTACCGGATCCTGCGGCTCAAGCACGAGCGTGGCCTGTTCCGGAACCCCTTCGTCGACGTGGACGCCGCGGAGCGGATCGTCGGCCAACCCGACCACATCCAGGCCGCGCAGGCCATCACCGAGCACACCACGACGCTGGTGCGCAACGACGCCGGCCTGCTCCCGCTGAGCAGCGGCGCGCCGCGCACCGTGCTCGTGACCGGCTGGGGTGTCACGACCACGAGGCTGATCGGCGAGGCGATCACCCGGCGCGGGCCGACGGTGACGGTGATGGAGTCCGGACTAACGCCCACCGCAGCCCGCGTCGCCGAGGTCGCCGCGTCGGCCGCGGGCTTCGACCTGGTCGTGGTGTCGACGAACAACGCGGCCGGAATCAGCGCCGCCACCGGTCAGCCCACGACGTCGGCCGCCGCCCAGCAGGCATTCGTGGCAGCACTGGTCGCGACCGGCAAGCCGGTCATCGTCTCGGGGATGCGCAACCCGTACGACATCTCCCGCCTGCCGGTGCCGACCTTCGTGGCGACGTACGGCTTCACGCCGCATTCGATCGAGTCGATGGTCAAGGTCCTGTTCGGGGAGGTGAATCCGGCCGGGAAGCTACCGGTCACGATCCCGCGCGCCGATGGATCCGGTCCGCTCTATCCGTACGGCCACGGCCTGACCTACAGCTGACGATTCCGGCGACGCTTGCGAAGCGGAATCAATAACGCAAGTCTCCGGGGAGTACGGGTCTTGCCGCTGGACATCGCGGTCCGGCGGCGAGACCCGTACGTTGTCACCCATGCGCGCTTCTGGGGTGCGTTTCCGCCGACGCTGTGCAGCGTCTACGGTGTGACGGCGCGCAGATCTCGCGCACGGACGGGGGTGACGGGTGTCCCGGCTGGGCCGCTGGATTCCGGTGGCGACCGTTGTCGCCCTGCTGGGTGCCGCCATGCTCGCCGCCGTCTTCGCCAACCCCACGTTCGAGAGCCGCTCGGGACCGGCAGCACCCTTCGAGGCCCCCAGCCCGTCACCGCTGATGCCGTCCATGCCCGCCGACGCCCGGTCGTCGCTCATGCCGGAGGAGCCCGGGACCGTGTTCCCGTCGTGGGTGGGCACACTCATCACGGCCCTCTGCGCCGCGGTCGGTGTCGCTCTGGTCCTCGGCCTGCTGTGGCTGATGCTGCGCGACCGGTTGATGGTCCGCAAGGCTGTGCCGAAGGTGGCCGACGCCGAGGAGCTGCATCGCCGCCTGCAGGAGCGAGTGCGAGCGGCGGTCGATGAGGGTCTGGCCGACCTCGACGTCGCCGATCGGGATCCACGCCGGGCCGTTATCGCTTGCTGGGTTCGCCTCGAGGCGGCGGCCGCGGCAGCGGGCACCGAGCGCGAGCCGGGCGACACCTCGACCGAACTCGTCGAGCGACTGCTGGCCGAACACGCGGTCACCGCGTCGGTGCTGGCCGGGTTCGCCGCGGTGTACCGGGAGGCCCGGTTCGCCACGCACGTTGTCGACGAGACGATGCGTGAACAGGCCCGCGCCGCCCTACGACAGGTACGCGACGAGTTGCCGTACCGGCGCTCCACCTCCGCCCAGCCACCCGAACTCCTCGGCCGCCACCTCCACGCAGCCGCCGGTGACGAACTCCATGCCCTCCACCCCCACCCAACCACCCGTGACGAATTCCATGCCCTCCACCCCCACCCAACCACCCGTGACGAGCATCTCCGGGGAACGCCGACCGGGAGCGCGCCGTGACCCACCCGCTCCACCAGCGCTCGAAGGCGGAGATCACGCGGCTGGACGATCTCTTCAAGGCCGACGACTCGCCACTACCGCGCGCGCTGCCCGCCCGGCAGGACCGGGAATGGCTGGTCGGGGCGGGCCTGCAGACGTTTCTCGCGTCGGCGGTCGTCTATACCCTCCTGCACCTCGTCGACCGCCGGCTGCCCTACCCGCTGATCCTCGCGGTGTGCCTGGGCGCCGTGTTGATCCGGCGGGCCGTCCGGCTGGCCCGGGAGCCGCTCTGGCCGCGCGCCGGCGACCTGGTCCGGCCGGTCGAGGTGCGGCGCCGGCGCGAGCCGGGCGCCTGGTACGAGGGCGGCGACGGCATGGCGTCGGCCATCCGCCGATGGGACCGCCAGTTCACGTGGGGGCTGGCCAGCGGGCCCCGGTTCGCCAATACCGCCGGACCCCGGCTGGGCGAGCTCGTCGACGAGCGGCTCCGGCAGCGGCATGGCATCACCCGGGCCGCCGACCCGGCGCGGGCCCGTGAGCTCGTCGGTGAGAAGGTGTGGGCCCTGTTGGGGCCGCTGGAGCGGGCACCGACCCACCGGCAGATCATGGCGGCGCTCGCCGACCTCGACCGGCTGTAGCGAGGCCGGCGACAGCCAGAGACCGGCCGCAGCCAGAGACCGGCCATAGCGAGACTGGCGGTGGTGAGACCGGCCGTAGCGAGACAGGAGACAAGTCGTGACGACGGAACAGTTGAGGCTGGCACCGGTCGAGGTCGGGCGGCTCGCGACGAGCGTGCTGGACGCGGTCGGCACGGTGATCGTCGGCAAGCGTGACGCGCTCGAGCTGGTGCTGGCGGGAGTGCTGGCCGGCGGGCACGTGCTGCTGGAGGACCTGCCCGGGCTCGGCAAGACGCTGACGGCCCGCAGTCTCGCCCAGGCGCTGGGCCTCGGCTTCCGTCGGCTGCAGTTCACCCCCGACCTACTGCCGGCCGACGTCACCGGTTCGTTCCTCTACGACCAGCGCAGCCACGACTTCACCTTCCGGGCCGGGCCGATCTTCACGAACTTCCTGCTCGCTGACGAGATCAACCGGACCCCGCCCAAGACCCAGGCCGCCCTGCTGGAGGCTATGCAGGAGAAGCAGGTCACGGTCGAGGGAACGACGTACGGGCTCGAAGCCCCGTTCCACGTCCTGGCCACCGCCAACCCGATCGAGCACGAGGGCACCTACCCGCTGCCCGAAGCGCAGTTGGACCGTTTCCTCGCCCGGGTGAGCTTCGGCTACCCCAGCCGCGACGAGGAGTGGGGTGTGCTCCAGCGGCGGATCGCCCGCCGGCAGGAGGAGACACACCTCGATCCCGTCGTGGACGCGCCGACGCTGCTCACCATGCAGCGGGCGATCGAGGACGTCACGGTCGAGGACTCGGTCGGCCGGTACATGGTCGAGCTCACCACGGCGACCCGGGAGCACCCGTCGGTGCTCGTCGGCGCCTCGCCGCGCGGCTCGCTCGCGCTGATGCTGATGGCGCGCGCGGTCGCCGCCATGGGCGGTCGTGACTTCGTCGTGCCCGAGGACGTCAAGCGCGTGGCGGTCGCCGCGCTGGCTCACCGGATCACGCTGCGGCCGGAGATGTGGCTGCGACGGGTCGACTCGACGCACATCGTGTCCAATGTGCTCAGTGCGGTGCCGGCACCAGCGAGCGCGGCGCTGCCCGCCCACGGCGCCTACCAGCGCAAGCCGAGCTGATGGCCGCTTCAGCCACCTCGTGGTCCCCCACCCGCGCACTGGGGCGGGCCGTGCTGTTCTGCGGCGTGGTGCTCATGCTGGGGGTGGTCGTCGGCCGGCCCGACCTGATCGTGCTCGCCGCCCCGTTCGCCATCGGCGCGGCCTGGAGCCTGCGCCGGCGGCCCAGCCAGCCGCCCGCGGTCACCGTCACCGTGAACCAGGACGAGGTGGTCGAGGGCGCCGGCGTGGGTATGGCCCTGGAACTGTCCAATCAGGACGCTCTTCCACTCGATCTGGTCGTCGGCCGGCTCACCACCTCGGCGTGGCTCGATCGGCCGGGCGGCGAGCGACCCTACGCCGGCGACGTGGCACCGGGGCTCGTGACCCGGATCGATCTGTCCGCAACCGCCCTGCACTGGGGGCATCACGACGTGGGTCCGGCCGTGGCCTACGGCGTCGCGTGCGACGGACTGCTGGTCAGCGGCGCCGTCGCGACGACGGCGCTGACGCTGCGTGTGCACCCTGCGGTGCCACCGTTCCGCGCGGACGGAACCATGCCGCGCCCGTCGGCCCTGGTCGGTGTGCACCGCTCGCGCCGCCGTGGGGAGGGCGGCGAGCTCGCTGGCGTGCGCCGCTACGGCCCGGGCGACCGGCTGCGCCGGGTCGACTGGCGCGTGACGCTGCGCACCGGCGAGCTGCACGTCACACAGACTCTCTCGGACCGCGACGCCGTGGTCGTCGTGCTGCTGGACGTCCTGCACGAGGCGGGAACGTCGGGGGGCATCCGCGGCGCGGCGTCCGTTGTGGACACGTCCGTACGGGCGGCGGCCGCGATCGTCGAGCACTACCTGCGTCAGGGCGACCGCGTCGGCCTGGTCGAGTACTCCGGGACGCCGCGCTACCTGCGGGCCGCGACGGGCCGCCGCCATCTACGCGCGGCGCTGGACTGGCTGCTGGAGACCCGCGCCCGGGAGGGCGCCGGCGACCCGCCGGTGTTTGGCATCGATCCCGTCCTGATCCCCAACGCGGCGCTCGTGGTGGTGCTCACGCCGCTGCTCGGACCGCAGAGCGCCGAGATGATCGCCACCCTGGCCCGGGCCGGGCGCTCCGTGGTCGCGGTGGACACGCTCGGCGGGCTGGCCCGGCGCCTGGTGATCGGGTCCCGGTCGGGCGACATCGCCCAGCGGCTATGGCGGCTGGAACGGGAGAACCTCATCGGGCTGTTGCGGGAGGCTGGCGTACCGGTGACGGAGTGGGCCGGCACCGGCTCGCTTGACCAGGTACTGGAGGACATGTCACGGATGGCCGCGGCACCAAGGCTCGGGGCCCGATGAGCGAGCGTCAGGCAGCGATCCAGCCGGCAGCCGCGAGCGTGAGGAGTGAGCGCCAGCGAGCCCCGCATTCGCGAGCAATCCAAGCACAGCGCTCTCCGTCATGGCCGAGCGCGGCGAAGCGAGGACGGGCATGATCCCGCTGGCCATGGAGTTGCGCGATGTCGGAAGCGGGCTGGCCAGCCGGGCTCGGGCCTTCGTCGCCGCGACGCGGCGGACCACCGCGCCGGTGCTGCTGCTGCGGGGGACCGTGTTCGGCGCGTTGCTCGGCGCCTGCGCCCTCGCGATTCCGCCCGAGTTCGTCGTCACCCGACCGTTTCTGCTCGCGGTGTTCGTGTCACTGGCGGCTGCGGTGTTCCCGCGGACCCGGGCGGTCGGCTTCGCCCTGATCGCCATCGCGGTGGTGTGGCTGGTCGCGACGACGGCCTTCGACGACAGCGCACCATCGCTGTGGCGGGTGCTGGGGATGGCGGCCGCGTTGTACATCGCCCACGCCGCGGCGGCCTTCGCCGCGGTGCTACCGCACGACTGTGCGGTTGCGCCGTCAGCCTTGGGACGGTGGGCGGTGCGCACGCTGCTCGTGGTGGCGGTCAGCGTCGGGCTCGGCTCGGCTGGCATGGCGCTGTTGGACCGCCTGCCGGCGGAGTCGAGCATGGCCGGCCCCATCGTTGGTTCGCTCGTGGCCGCTGGGCTCGCTGGCGTGATCGTCTGGCTGGTGCGGCGGCGGAGCTAGCCGCCGATCGGCGTGGTGATCGCGACCAGCCGTACGGATGTCGACGTAGCTGCACGTTCGTCCGGCCAGTCGTGATCTTCCTCGGCTCGCGTCGAAGGGCCGCTAGCATCGGCGGAATGCGTGTCCCTTTCCGGGTCGCCGCGCTCGCGCTGGCCGCCTCGGTCGCCCTCGCCAGCTGCGCCAAGGAGCAGGAGCCGGCGGAGGACGCCTCGTCCACGTCGGTTTCCTCGACGACCGTGAGCCAGACCCCGCCGCCGGCCCCGGCGCCGCCCCCGATGCGGGCCGGTAACCCGGCCGGCACCGCATCCGTACCACCGGAGGCGCAGGCCGAGGACACGTCGGCGCCGACCCGGGTCATCGGGGACGGCACGCCGGCCAGCTGCACGTCCGACGCCGTCGTGGCCGCGGTCGCCGCCGGAGGGATCATCACGTTCGCCTGCGGCCCGGCCCCGGTGACCATCCCGATGACGGCGACCGCGAAGGTCGTCAACGCCAACGGCCCGCGCATCGTGCTCGACGGCGGTGGCCTGGTCACGCTCAGTGGCGGTGGCGCGCATCGCATCCTGTACATGAATACCTGCGACCGGGCCCAGGGCTGGACCACGTCCCACTGCCAGGACCAGGACCATCCACAGTTGACGGTGCAGAACCTGACCTTCGTCGACGGCAACGCCACCGACGCCGACATCGCGGCCGACGCGGCGGGCAACAGCCTGCCCGGCGGCGGCGGAGCCATCTTCGTCCGTGGCGGCCGCCTGAAGGTGGTCAATTCGACGTTCCTGCGCGGGCGCTGCGACCCGACCGGGCCCGACGTCGGTGGCGCGGCCATCCGCGTGTTCGACCAGTCCGAGGACCGGCCGGTGTACGTCGTGAGCAGCACCTTCGGCGGTGCCCCGGGTGAGGGCGGCGAGTGCTCCAACGGCGGCGCGCTGTCCAGCATCGGCGTGTCCTGGGTGATCCTCAACAGCGTGCTGAGCCACAACAAGGCGATCGGGTGGGGCGCCAACCCGGCCCGCGACGGGACGCCCGGCGGCGGCAGCGGCGGCGCCATCTACACCGACGGCAACCTCTTCACCGTCCACATCGCCGGCACCGTCATCGAGCACAACGACGCCGTCGAGGGCGGCGGGGCCGTGTTCTTCGTCAGCAACGACCGTACGGGCACCATGACCATCGAGAACTCGACCCTGCAGGACAACCCGAGCCACGGATTCGAGACGCGCGGATTCCCCGGCATCTTCTTCCTCGGCGCCCAACCCCCGGCCACGCCCGGCTCGACCCTGTCCTGACCGGCGGGACCCTGTCCCGACCGGCGGGATCCCGGCAGGACCATCCGGGTCACTGACGACTCCGAATGTCGGGTAGGCGGTCACCTCACCGCGCCGGCCCGGCCAGCCCTCGGCGCCGCCGCCCTGCCGGGGCTGGCCGAGCCTTGTACCAGCACCTTTCCGGTGGGGTGCGACCCCGGTATCAGGAAAGTTTGCGCTGAACTGGCCCCCCGGAATATCGGACATTTCCGCCGCAGGTATCCGTTCGTTTGCCGACCAGACCCCCGGTGGACTCGACGCGATAAGCGGATCTGGATAGCATCCCCCCGTCTGGACGTGCTGGCGCGCACCCAGGCAGACACAGCTACGTCCCACATCCCGTTCGTGTAAGGGAGTCCCCCGATGCGCCTCTTAGATCGTTTTGTAAAACGTTCTGTAAATCGTTCTCCACTAGCCCGGCGCCGGACGCTCGCCGTGGTCATCGCCTCCGCGGCCGCCCTGGTTGGGTCGGTCGCCGCCGTCGCCGTGGCCGTCGCGCAGGAGGACCCCGTCGTCATCCTCGAGAACGACTTCGAGGACGGCACGTTCACCCCGTGGCAGGGCCGGGGCGCCGCGGCCATCGCGGTCACCACGGCCGAGGGCCATGACAGCACCAGCAGCCTCGCGGTCACCGGCCGTACGGCCACCTGGAACGGCGTCCAGACGGACGCGATCGCGTTGGGATTCGAGGAAGGCGTCACCTACACCATCAACGCCTGGGTGAAGCTGCCGGCAGCCACCCCGGGAACGGTCGGCATCAACTTCGCGGTCAACCAGCCCGGGGATCCGACCAACGAGTTCCCCTGGGTCGGCGGCCGCATCGACACCACCGCCGATGCCTGGGTCCAGATCGGCGGCACCTACACGTTGCCGGTCGGTCAGGCCACGGCGACCCTCTACATCGAGGCATCCACGACTGATAGTTTCTTGGTCGACGACGTCCTCATCACCGGCCCCCCACCCGTATCGGACGTCGAGACCGTTCTCTCCAATGACTTCGAGGACGACACATTCGACCCGTGGCAGGGCCGGGGCGCCGCGACCATCGCGGTGACCAGCGCCGAGGGCCACGACAGCACCAAGAGCCTCGCGGTCACCGGCCGTACGGACACCTGGAACGGCGTGCAGACCGACGCCATGGCTCTGTTCGAGCAGGGCGTCACCTACACCATCAACGCCTGGGTGAAGCTGCCCGCCGGCACCCCGGGGACCGTCGGCATCAACTTCGCGGTCAACCAGCCCGGCGACCCGACCAACGAGTTCCCCTGGGTCGGCGGCCGCATCAACACCACCGCCGATGCCTGGGTCCAGATCGGCGGCACCTACGCGCTGCCTCCGGGCCAGGCCACGGCGACCCTCTACATCGAGGCATCCACGATCGATGACTTCCTGGTCGACGACATCCTCATCACCGCGCCCGTGACCGGGCCGGAGCCGGGCATCGTCCACACCACGGACTTCGAGAGTGGTCTCAACGGTTGGGCAGTCCGCGAGGCCGGCCAGCCCGGCCATACCGTGACGCTGTCGACCGACTTCGCGCACGGCGGAACCCAGTCCGCGCTGATCTCTGGCCGCGACAGCCAGGGTGACGGCATGGGTCTTGACACGAGCATGCTCGAGGCCGGCGTCAACTACACCTTCACCGCATGGGTACGCTTCGCGCCCGACGTCGAGACGGACGCGGTCTGGCTCTCCATGGCGTCGACCACGGGATCGAGTACGTCGTTTGCCACGCTCGGCCAGTTCGCCACCGTGACCAACACCGACTGGGTCCAGGTGACGACGAGCTTCACCCCGGGCGCGGCCGACAGCCGCGTGCTGTACTTCGAGACCCGGTGGCAGGGCGACGGCGTGGCGGGCAACATCAGCCCGTTCTACGTCGACGACATCGTGCTGGAGATCCCGCCGCCGCCGGTGGTCCAGCCGCTCACACCGCTCACGGACACGGTCGACTTCCCGCTCGGCGCGGCGGTTGACATCCGGGAGACGACCGGGGCGCCCAGCGAGCTGCTGCTGCGGCACTTCAACCAGGTCACGGCCGAGAACCACATGAAGATGGACGCGTGGTACGACGCCGACCGGAACTTCCGGCCGCACGGTGACGCGATCGCGGTCATGGACTTCGCCCGGGACAACGACCTGCGGGTCTACGGGCACGTGCTGCTGTGGCACAGCCAGGTCCCGGACTGGTTCTTCCAGGACGACGCGGGCAACCCGCTCACGAACTCGCCGGAACACCAGCAGGTGCTGCGCGACCGTCTGCACAGCCACATCACCAACGTGGCCGGATGGCTGGAGACCAACTACGGGGCGTTCGGCGTCGACAACCCGATCGTCGCGTTCGACGTCGTCAACGAGGTCGTCTCCGACGCCTCCAACGACCCCGGTGGTCTGCGCCAGAGCGAGTGGTACCGGATCCTCGGTGAGGAGTTCATCGACCTCGCGTTCCAGTACGCCAACGAGGCGTTCAACGACAACGCGACCGAGAACCACCCGGTCAAGCTGTTCATCAACGACTACAACACCGAGCAGGGTGGCAAGCAGGACCGCTACCGTGCGCTCATCGACCGACTGCTCGCTCGGGGCGTTCCGGTCGACGGGATCGGGCACCAGTTCCACCTCAGCCTGACCTCGCCGATCAGCGCGCTCGACACGGCGCTCAGCCGCTTTGAAGACCTGCCGCTGGTGCAGGCAGTGACCGAGCTCGACGTCACGGTCGGCACCCCGGTGACCGACGCGCGTCTGATCGAGCAGGGCCACTTCTACCGGGACGCGTTCGCGGTGTTCCGCAACCACGAGCTGTTCTCGGTGACGGTCTGGGGCCTGTCCGACAACCGCAGCTGGCGGGCCGCCCAGGCGCCGCTCATCTTCGATGGCGGGCTGCAGGCCAAGCCGGCGTACTACGGCATCGCCGACCCCGACAACCTGCCCGACCTGCAGCGCTCGGCGTTCGTCTTCGGCGGCGACGTGCCGCTGGACGCGGGTGCGTTCGACAACGTCGCGTGGAAGCAACTGCCGGGGCTGCCGCTGTCGAACGAGGTCGGCACGTTCGGGCTGCGCTGGACAGCCGACCACCTCACGGTGCTCGCGACCGTCGCGAGCGACACCGCCAACGCCGTGCAGTTCGAGTACAACGGCTCCGTGGTGACGTTCGGCAAGGACGGCAGCGGTGCCTCGGGCGTTGTCAACGACGACGGTCCCGGCTGGCGTGCGGTCGTGCATCTGCCGCACACCGGCGTCGCCCAGGGTGACACGGGTGCCTTCGACATCCGCGTGCTCACGGGCAGCGACGTCGTCGGCGCCTGGAACTCTCCCGGCGCGCTCGGCACGCTGTCGTTCATCGAGGATCTGTCGTACCTCGAGGTCATCGGCACGGGCGCCGCGCCCGCGGTCGACGGCGTCGTGGACGGCGTGTGGGCCAACGCGAACGTCGTGCGCACCGAGAAGCGGGTCGAGGGCTCGACCAACGCCCAGGCCGACGTGCGCACGCTGTGGCAGGGCAACACGCTGTACGTCCTGATGGAGGTGACCGACCCGGTCATCGACGTCACCTCGGGCAACCCGTGGGAGCAGGACTCGGTCGAGATCTTCATCGATGCGGGCAATGCCAAGAACGGCTCGTACCGGCCTGAGGACTCGCAGATGCGGATCAACGTCAACAACGCCACGTCGTTCGGTACCGGCGACGCGGCTGCGCAGGCGGCCCGCCTGACGAGCGCCACCGCGCTCACCGACGGCGGATACCTCGTCGAGGCGTCGATCGATCTGATCGGCTTCGGCGGACTGGGTTCGTTCCAGGGCCTGGACTTCCAGGTCAACGACGGCTCGCCGCGTCCGGGCCTGGAGACCGGTGCTCGCACCGCGGTGCACACGTGGGCCGAGCCCACGGGCACGGGCTTCCAGACCACGGCTCGCTGGGGTGTCGCCCAGCTGGTGGCGGCTCCGCCGCCCCCGGTTCCGGCCTGCACCACGACCGTGAACAAGCTGACCCTGGGCAACCTCAACGTCACGTCCGGGGTGACCTGCCTGGTCAGCGGCGCCATCATCCTCGGCAAGGTCACGGTGGCGCCGGGCGCCGCCCTGATCTCCGACGGTGGTGTCGTGATCGGCTCGGTCTCCGCGAGCGGTGCGACGTGGATCGACCTGAGCGGCGGCGGGTCCGGCCCGCTCACCGTGTCGGGCACGACGCAGCATCTGTCCGTAGTGGACACCGTGATCGCCGGCGGAGCGAAGATCACCAACAACACGACACCCGGCCCGATCGTGGTGTCGGACAACACGATCGTCGGATCGTTGGCGTGCTCTGGCAACGAGCCGCCACCGGTCAACAACGGCGAGCCGAACACTGTCATCTTCGGCAGCGCCACTGGGCAGTGCCAGGGGCTCTGATCTGAGCTGACCGGGGCCCAGGGCGTCACCCGTTGACGGTCTGGGCCCCGCCTTTTCCGGCGACGCCTGCGGAGCGGAATCAGCAGGCAACTCTGGTCGGGCCGTCCCCCGCGCGGTGGACGGTCCGGGCTCGGACACAACGCATCCACAACTTCACTGGAGTCCGCATCGTTGGCCGGGGAAGAAGCCCCTCCCGAGGAGACCTTCCCATGTCGTACCCAACAGACGAGTACCTCCAGCTGCTCGCTCACCCACGGCGTCGCCGGGTCGGCCACCGACCGAGCCCACCGCCGCGACCGCGGTCGCCCGGGCCGCGCCCGTCCGGCCGGCACCGCTCCCGGCCACGCCTCCTACCCGGCCCCGTCCAGCATCTTGTCCAACGCCTCCGGCCACGCGGGCGGCGTCTTCTCGAACCCGTCCGCCCGTACGTACGGCGCGTCGAGCAGCGGATCAGGCGGGTGCTGAGCCGGCTGTCGGCGCGCATCGCGCCGCATCTGCGTTGGCTGACCGGCGCCATCGCGCCACCAGTGCGGCGCGCGGGCAGCCCCATGCACCCACCCGTACGGCGCGGCCGGCGGATGCCCCGGACGTTGATGGCGGCCCTGGTCGGCCACGCTGGCGGGTTCGGGTCCTCGCGACTGGGTGGTGTACGGCGCGACCTCGACGCATACGCCAACATCACCTGACGCTTTCCGCGTCGTTTGGTGACCCCTGGCGATCCGACTATTGACAGATCGTCACCCTTGGCGCCATCGAGCAGGGGCGCGAAGATGGGTCGATGCGGGAGCCACGACCACGGTCGATGCCACTGGTCGGCCGGGTCGATGACGTGGCGCGGCTGAGGGGCGCGCTGGATGTGGCCGTGTCGGGTCATGGCCAGGCCGTGCTGGTCGCGGGCGAGGCCGGCATCGGCAAGACGCGGCTGGTGGCCGAGCTCACGCAGGCCTCCCAGGCCGCCGGCGCGCAGGTGCTCAGCGGGCGCTGTATCGACCTGATCGGCGCGGCCGTCCCGTTCTACGCGCTTCTCGAGGCGCTGCGATCAGCCCGTCGCGACGGGTCGCCCGTCGAGCCGCGCGACGTGATCCGGCTGGCCGAGCCGGACGAGCCCACGGTCGCCGAGGGCCAGCTCCGTCTGTTCGAGCGCGTGTGGCAGCAGCTGGGCGAGATGGCGTCGGTCGCTCCGGTTGTGCTCGTGCTGGAGGACCTCCATTGGGCGGATGGGTCCACATTGGACTTCATTCTGTTCGTCTGTCGCGTGGTCCGGCAGCAACCCGTGCTACTGGTGGCGACGTACCGCAGCGAGGACCTGCGCCCCGGCGGCGTCCTGGCCCGCGCGGTCATTGAGCTGGTCCGCTCCCGGGACGCGGAGGTACTCGACCTCGGGCCGCTGCCGACCGGCGAGATGACCGAGCTCCTGGAGCAGGTGGCCGCCCGGCCGCTACCCAGTGACCTGGTCGAGAGCATCGTCGCTCGCAGTGGGGGCAACCCGTTCTTCGCCGAGGAGCTGCTCGCGTCGGCCCTGCGTGGCGACGCGTCGACGCCGACCGTCCTGCGGGTGGCGCTGCACCAGCGCATCGACCGCGTGCCGCCCGACGGGCACCAGGTGTTGCAGGTGGCGGCCGTGCTCGGGCGCGACCTGCCGCACCGCTTGCTCGCCGCGGTCACCGACCTCCCGCCAACCGATCTCGATGTGGCGCTGCGTCATGCCGTCGATGAAGGCGTGCTCGTCGTTGACCGGGCCCGGACCGCGTACCGGTTCCGGCATGCCCTGCTGGCCGAGGCCGTGTACGACGCGATGCTGCCCGGTGAGCTGCGCCGGCTGCATGACCGCCTGGCCCAGGCACTGCGCGACGACCCGGATCCTGGCGGCGACACCGGCGGCCACGGGGAGCTGGCGCGACACTGGGACGCCGCCGGTCGGCCGGCGGAGGCCTTCGCCGCCTCGATCGTCGCGACCCGCGACGCGGAGGCCGTCTTTGGGCTCGGCGAGGCCTTCGAGCACCTGGAGCGAGCCTTGCGGCTGTGGCCAGAGGTCCCGGATGCCGGCCGGGTCGCCGGCACGGACCTGGTGTCGCTGTTGACCCGGGCCGCCGAGTTGGCCGACCTCACCGGGCGGGGGCCCCGCGCGGCCGAGCTGGTGCGCGCGGCCATCGAGCACGTGGACGAGGCGGCAGAGCCACCGCGCTCCGGAGCGCTGTACTCGCGCCTGGGTGGCTACCTGCTGCCCACGGCGGACCATGCGGCGGGGCTCGAGTCCTGTCACCGGGCGGTGGCGCTGATACCCGCCGAGCCACCTACCGAGGAACGGGCCCGGGCATTGACCGCTCTGGCGAACGGCCTCCTGCTGGCCTGGCGGCACGCCGAGTCCGAGCAGGTGGCCCGCGAGGCCATCCGCACTGCCGAGGCGCTCGGCGACCCGCGGCCGGCGTTGCGCGCGTACGGGATCGTTGGCATCGACTCCTGCTACCTCGGTCGCCGCGAGGAGGCGCTTCGCCAGGTCCGGCTGGCCCGGGAGCGCGCGCTGGTCCACGGCACGGCCCGCGACATCGCGCACAGCCACGCGATGGCGTGCGAGGTACTCCTGGCGAGCGGCCGCGTCGACGAGGCCGTACGGGTGGCGATCGAGGGCCGCGAACAGGCCGAGCGGCTCGGGGTCGGGCGCAGCTACGGCGCCCTGCTGTCCGCCTATGCCGCCGAAGCGTGGCTCGAGACCGGCGACTGGGACGGGGCTGAGGCGCTACTGGCCGATGCCCACCGTACGGATACGGCGTTCTGGTCGCACTACCCGCATCTGCTCCACGCTCAGTTGGCGACCGCGCGGGGACGGTTCGCGGCCGCCCGGTACCACCTCGACGCCGGTGCCCTCGGGGCCCGGCAGCCGACCTCAGCCGCGCGGCACACCCGTGTCGTCGCCGAGCTCTCCATCTGGCAGGGGCGGCCGGCGGAGGGGTCGAAGGCAGTCGATGAGGCACTGGCCGCGGGCGGCCGGGGGGCGCTGCCCAGCCTGGTCTTGGCCACCCTGGGACTGTGCGCCGAGGCGGACCAGATCCACATCGGACAGACCGACGGTCGGGCTGACCCCTCGGCGGCCGCTGGTCGGTTCCTGCGCATCGCGCGGCGCGTGGCTGCCCGAGCGGCCGCGCTCACACCGGATGCCAACGCGTGGCTGGCGCGGGCCGAGGCGGAACACTCCAGATTGGAGGGACGGGCCGACCCCGAGCCGTGGCGTGAGGCGGTGGTGGCGTGGGAGAAGCTGGGACGCCCGTACCACACGGCGTACTGCGGTTGGCGGTTGGCCGAGGCTCTGCTGACCCAGGGGCCGGCGTCCCGGGTGGAGTCGCGGCAGGTCCTGCGCGCGGCCTACCGCGCCGCCACCGATCTCGGGGCAGCACCGTTGCGGCACATGCTCGAACTGGCCGCGCAGCGGGCCCGGCTCGACCTCGACGAACCGCTCCCGACCGAGGGGCCGGACCCGGCGCGTGCGCTCGGCCTGACCAGCCGCGAGGTCGAGGTGCTGCGGTTGCTCACCCGCGGCTACACCAACCGGGACATCGCCGGTGAGCTCACCATCAGTGTCAAGACGGCCAGCGTCCACGTGTCCCACATCCTCGCCAAACTCGGGGTGAGCCGGCGCATCGAAGCCGCCGCCATTGGCCAGCGCCTGGCCGGAACGCTCCGCGGCCCCTAGCGACCCAGGCCGTGGCGCTCGAAGAACTCGGCCAGATGCTCGGCGGCGTCGGCCGGGTTCTGCACGTGCATCAGGTGGGTCGCGCCCGGCAGCACGTACTGCTCCACATTGGGCAGCCAGTCCAGCAGCAGCTCGTGGCGTTGGCTGAAGATGGGCGTGACCTCGTGTGTGCGGGCGCCCAGCATCGCCAGGACGGGCTGCTGGACCCGGCCCGCCTCGTCCGGTCCGAAGGTCCAGGCGACAACCGCGGGGAGCTCCTGCTCGAAGAACGTCGACGCATCGGCGAGCGCCTGACTGGTCGACCCGGGCAGCGCCCGCTCCAGCGTCTGGGCGTAGCCCGGTCCAGCCAGGCCGGCCATCCAGATGTCCACGGCGGCTACGGCATCGCCGGCGGCGTACCGCTGCACGGCGCTCCCCACCGACGGATGACCCGGCACCGCTGGGAACGCCGGCTCGAGCAGGGCGAGGCTGCCGACGGCGTCCGGGCATCGCAGCGTGACCTGCATCGCGATGTTCGCGCCCGAGGAGTGTCCGACCAGGTGCGCCCGCTCGATGCCGAGGTGGTCCATCAGGCATCGGCAGTGGGCGCCCTGCTCGGCGAGGCCGACCGGCCGGTTGGCGTGGTCGCTGCCCGCGTACCCGATGCGGTGGTAGGTCACCAGCTGGAATCGGTCCGCCAGCGGGGGCTCGGTGACCAGGTGCCCGAACCAGTCCGCGAACAGCCCGCCGTGGACGAACACGACCGGCGGCCCGTCGCCGCGTATGTCGTACTCCAGCCGTACACCGTTGACGTCCGCACTGGGCACGACCGCACCTCCTCGGGACGCATCGTCGGCCGGTTCGCCATCGCGCCGATTGTCGACCGCCCGATGCGCGTCGGCATCGGGTGGAGCTGCCCTATCTCCCGCCCGTCTCCGCCGTACGGGGACCTGGTGATCCAGCCGCCTGATTGGGCCGCTGGCGGATAAGGCGGTTGGCCACTGCAGATAAGGTCGGCTGCCCGATGCCGGCCACCGCCGCCACCACGACGATCGAGCGGGTGAGAGCGTGTGCCCGGGGCGCCGACCGCACGGCGGCGCGGTCATGACCCTGTACGAGGCGCTGAGCCTGCTGGTCTCCGCCGTCGGCACCCTGGCCACCGTCTACATCGGACTGCGCCAGCTGCGGCCGGCCCCGTCCGTCCCGGCCCCGTCCGTCCCGGTCCCGTACCCGCCGGGCGGCATGGCACCCCCCTGGATGCCAACGCACCCGGTTCCGGCGCCGCGGCGGCCGACCCTGGTGAGCGCGGCGAGCCTGCTGCTGTACGTGGCCGCCACCACGCAACCGGTCGTCTTTGCGATCTACTACGGGATCCAGTTCGCGTCGGATGCCGCGGCGGCGAGTCAGGAGCTGGGTAACGAGGGATTCATCGACGTGCTCGGCCTCGGAGGTATCGCGCTGGGCTCCGCGCTGTTGGGCATCTTCGTCGGCCGCGGCAGCCGGGTGGCCCGAGCGCTGGTCTGGTCGTTGGGCGTCGTCTCGGTGCTCCTGTTCCTGCTGCTGGGCGTCGGCATACTGCGCCTGCTGGTTGACCCGCAGGGCGTGTCGTTCGGGGGACTGGACTACCTCTTCTTCGGATACCTGTACCTCGTCCTCGCCGCCTACATGTCCGGCGCCGGGGTGCTGCTGCCGCCCGCGGCCCGCGCGTACTTCCGCCGCTGAGGCGCCCGTGGGAGTCCGGCGAGTTCCGCTGCGGGCGAAACGGATCGGGACCGCTGCCGGCTCCGCCTTACGATGAGGCATGCCCGGGTCCGCCTCTCCCCGCCGCCCCACATCCGACGACTCTCCCCGCCGTCTTTCGTCTGACGACGTTCCCCGCCCTCTCTCGTCCGACGACGTTGCCGGGCGGCGCGGGTGGCCGAACGGGCGCAAGGACCGGGACCGCGAGCCGTTGTGGCGCGACGCACTCGGCGACTACCTCCGGCGACGGCGTCACGAGCGCGGGGAGACGCTGATCGAGACCGCGGCCCGGGCAGGCGTGTCGCCGCAGTACCTCTCCGAAATGGAGCGCGGGATCAAGGAGCCCTCGAGCGAGATGATCGCCGCCGTCGCGGGCGCGCTGGATACGACGCTGGTCGATCTGACGACGGGGGTCTCCGAGCTGCTGCGCCGCAGCCGGTCGGACGCGGTGTACGGCCCCGTCGCCCGGGCCGCGTACGCCCTCGCTGCCTAGACGAGCCGCAAACCTAACCAGCGACCGGATGCCGTGTCTCGATCACCTGGTCGACGAGGCCGTACTCCTTCGCGGCCTCCGCGGTAAAGACGCGGTCATGGTCGGTGTCGGCGCGCAGCGTCGCCACCTCCTGGCCGGTGTGCTGGGACAGAATACGCTCGATGTCCGCGCGGACGCGTACCACCTCGTCGGCCTGGAGGATGAGGTCGGGGATCGCACCACGGCCTTGCGCGGCCGGCTGGTGCAGCACGAGGCGCGCATGCGGCAGCGCGGCCCGCTTGCCGGGCGCCCCGGCCGCGAGAAGGACCGCGCCGACGGAGACCGCCTGACCCACGCAGGTCGTGGCGATCTGCGGCCGGATATACCGCATGGTGTCGTAGACGCCGAGCATGGCGCTCGGGTCGCCACCCTCACAGTTGATGTAGAGGTTGATGTCCCGCTCGGGGTTGTCCGCCTCCAGGAACAGCAGCTGCGCCACGAGCGCGTTCGCCACCCCCGCGTCGATCGCCGTGCCCAGGTAGACCACGCGTTCGGTGAGCAGGTGCGAGTAGACGTCCATGATGCGCTCACCGCGCGGGTGCTGGGCGATGACGCTCGGGATCGTGTAGGTGCTCATCGGCTGACTCCGACGGATGCGGCCGTGAGCCCGAACGGCCGCTGGCTGCGCGGGGCGATCTCGTCGAACGACGAGACGATACCGTCGATGAACCCATAGTCGCGGGCCTCGGCGGCGGTGAACCAGCGGTCGTGCAACGAGTCCTCGAAGACCCGCTCCACCGGTTGCCCGGTGTCCTCGGCGATGAGGCGCAGGACCGTGTCCCGGGTGTGCCGAAGGTCGTTGGCCTGCAGCTCGATATCGACAGCCGTGCCCGCGATGCCGGCCGAGCCCTGGTGCATGAGGATGCGGGCGTGGGGCATCGCCCGGCGCTTGCCCGGGGTACCCGCCGAGAGCAGGAACTGGCCCGCGCTGTAGGCGATGCCCAGCGCCAGCGTCGACACGTCGCAGGGGATCAACCGCATGATGTCCCGGATCGCCAGCATCGACGGCACCGAGCCGCCTGGCGAATGGATCCACAGCGCTACATCCGTCGACGAGTCCTCGGTCGCCAGCGCCATCAGTTGGGTCGCCAGCAAGGTGCCGTTGTCGTCGTCCAGGAACCCGTCCAGCACCAGGACCCGCTGCTCGTACAGTTCACGCCGCGCCCGTTCGCTGAAGAGCGGCGCCTTCGACTCGTCTGTCATGGGCCCCACTCTGCGGTCAGGCCCGTCGCTGGGGCAACGCGATCCGCCGACGGCGGATCCGCCCACGGCAGAGTCGCGCACGGCAGAGTCGCGCACGGCAGAGCGTCAGTGCGGCGCCGTCGCGGCGATGCGGTCGGCGGCCTCGAGCATCGCAGCGCCGATCGGCTGGACGTCGATGCGCGTGAGCAGTAGCCCGGTGCTGACGCGCTCGGCGACCCCCCACTCCCAGATGGCCTGCGGGTCGAGCCCGGTGCGGGTCGCGAGCCAGGTGGCCCGCCGGAACGGGTCGCCTGCCATGAGTTCGACGGGGTCCTCCCGCATGATGACGCCGAGGTCGTACTCGGGCTCGGCCAGCAGACCGTCCGGATCGACCAACTTAAACTCACTGTCGGCGGCCGCGAGCGCGTTCCACTGGTGCACATCACCGTGGACGAGCACGGCCCGCTCGTCGTCGTGCGCCGCGATCCGCCGCTGGAGACAGGACAAAGCGTGCGCCACCGTACGCTCGGCACACGGGCGGTCGAGCTCGACCCACGTCGAGGTGATGAAGTCGGCCAGCCAGCGCCCCTTCTCGGCACCGGTGGGCAACCCGCTGTGCGGGGCCGGTCGCCACAGCCGCTCCGCGGCCGCGCACAGGATCTCGTGCTGGTGCGGCAGCGGCAGGCCGAGGTCGGACAGTGACCGACCCAGCCGTTCCAGCAGCATCGCCCCGCGCTCTTCGTCGGAGCGGAGCAACCGCGCGCATCCCTCTCCGTTGGCCAGGCGCAGGACCGTGATCTCGTGCCGGGCGTGGTTCATGTGGTCGCGTGGCACCATCAGCTTCAGCACCGCTGGCGCACCGTCCGCGCCGACCGCCTCGGCGACGAACGCCTCGCTCGCGTCCGGGTAGACCCGGCCGACCGTGACCGACCAGTCGCGCTCGAACCCGGCCACGAGCGATGGAAGATCCTCCAGCCAACGGTGCGCACCGTGGACGAGCGCCTTTGACCGTACGGCCGGCGGAACAGCGGTCACCGCCGCATCCTTCCCGGTCGGCGCCTCGCCACGCCAGCCGATTGCCCGGATGGAGGACGCGCTCGACGGTCCTGGACACTGGTCGGCATGCCCCTTCGCGTCTCCTATCGAACCCAGGTGATGGCCTGCGTCGCCCTCGCCCTGGTCGGTGTCGCCCTCCTCGCTCTCCCGTCCAACATCGAAGGACCGGTGCTGGTGCCGGTGAGCGAGGGGCACGGACTGTCGGCGTTGGACACAATGGGCACCGCAGCGTTGGCCGTCGGCGTGACCTGGCTGGAAGTGCTCGTCGTGATACGGCTGCCGCGCCTCGGGCTGACGCCCAGGGTCACCTTCGGGCTCGGCCTGTTCGCGGGCCTTGGCGTCGGGTTGGTGGTCGCCTCGGCCTACAGCGGCTTCTTCTGGTGGTGGGCGATCGGAGCGGTGCTGCTCGGTGCCGCGCTACTTCTACTGGCGCTACTCATGTCAATCCGCTGATCACTGCCGGTGGCGTGGTCAGAAGGGGATGGCGTCGTTGTCGGGCTGTGGCGGGGGTGGCGGTGGTTGGGGTTCTGGTACTGGCGCCGGTGGTGGTGGGGCGGTCCAGAGGCAGGTGTCGGTGTGCCAGTGGGGGTTGTCGTAGCGCTGGTGGTGCAGCCGCGGGTCGTCGGGGGCGTAGGTGTGGGGGATGGGGGTTAGCGCCTGGTCGGGTCCCGGTGGTGGGGTGCGTTGGTAGGTGTGGCCCAGCGGGCTGGTCCAGGTCACGTGCCCGGGTCGGGTTTGGTGGGCGGTCCAGCCGTAGGTCGTTTTCAGGTCGTGGTCGGGGCCGCAGCACGGACCGAGATTGGTGTCCACGGTGGGACCTCCGGTGGCGTGATCGCGGGTGTGGTCGATATCGCCGCGATGGGCGGCGACGCGGCAGCCCGGGAAGCTACATCGCTGGTCGCGGATGTGGACCCAGCGGCGTAGGGCGGCGGTGGGGAACCGGTCGGCCGGGTCGCCGTTGGGCGGGCCCAGTGGCCGGTGGGCGATGCGGTTGGCGATGTCGGCCAGTAACGGCGTCCACCCAGGGGGCGGGTCGTCGAGTAGTTGGGTCAGTTCGGCCCGGGTGAGTTGCAGCCACACGTGGACGTGCCGGTAGCCGGGCGTGGGACCGTCGTACCACGGTTTGGTGGGGCGGCGGCGGATCGGCCCGACATCAAGCGGTGTGCCGTCGGGTTCGATGAGCACGTACCACCAGCAGGCGTGGGGTGCGGCGCTGATGCGGCGGGCCAGTTCGGCGTGTAGGTGACCGTGGCCGAGTAGGTGACCGGGACGGCGGTCCCGCCCGGCGATGCTACCCAGCCCGGTCAGCAACCGCAGACCCTTACCCCGCACCCAACCCACACCAGCGCCGGCACCATGGCCGTTGTCGGTGCCGCGTGCGTCGTGGTCGCGTGTGTGGGCATCGGCCGGGTGGGCATCGCCGTTGCCGCTGGCGTCGTCGGTGGGTGTGGTGGGGTCGACTGTGGACTCGTCAGCGCCGGCGGCACCCTCCTCACCGGCGGCATCGGCAGTGTCCTGGCCGGCGTTATCGGCAGCGTCCTGGCCGGTGTCATCGACGTCGGGCTCGCTGCGGGCGTCGGCGGGCGTGGGTTTGTCGACGTCGGGTTGGTCGGAGTCACCGGTAGCGGGTGTGGGGGGCATGTGGGCGATGAGGTGGGCCAGGAGTTGGTCGTCGGTCATGGCGTTGTAGCGGCCGTCCTGGCGGCCGATGAAGATGTCGGCGCGGATGTGGTCGATGGGGTGGGGGTGGCCGAGTCGTTTGAGTTGCCAGGCGATGGCGTCGAGCCGGTCGCAGGCGGCAGCGACCTGGTCGGCGGGCAGGTGGTAGCCGGTCAGGTCGGCGGTGCCGTCGGGACGCACGATGCCCTCGACGCGCCGGTCGTGCAGGCGGCGTTCGTAGCGGCGGCGGGCCCACTGCGGGTCCAGTTCGATGGCGGCTTTCTGGATGGCGTCGATGAGTTCGGCGGTGGTCAACTCCGGTGCTCGGTCTAGCAGCGCGGCCACCACGGCGGCGGTGTGCGCGGGGGATAGGTCCTGGGTCCAGAGGCTGAAGATGCGCGCCCGGGGCCGGTCGAGGTGCCCGTCGATGAGCGCGTGCAGCACGCCGGGCAGGCGCAGCACCAGGTCGGTGGTGAAGTCGGCCAGTGCGTTGGCGGCGGTGCGGCTCAGCCGTAGCGCGGCGCGGATCTCGGCCGCGCCGGCCGGGTCGCGGACCCGGCCGTTGCCGCCGCTGAGCGAGTCGGGTTCGTCGGCCAGGCCGAAGTGCGGGTCGCTGCGACGCATCACCTGCGCGCAGGTGGCCAGGACCAGGCCCTGTTCGTGGTTGGCCTGCCGGTAGCGGGCCTGCAGCACCAGCACCAGTTCATGCCCGGTCAGCGCGTCGGCGGCCAGGTGGGCCAACGCCGCCGACAACACCGGCCCGGCCGGGATGGTCGCCAAGGCCGCCACCGGGGCGCACACCACCGGCGGGGTGCGCTTGGACCGGCTCCTCACGGACATGCCCACACTCTACGACCCGGGTGCGACAGTTGTTCGACCGACACACCGACACTTCTGGCATTTCTGTTCGAACATAAGTAACCGAACAGTAGTCCACAGTAGACAGAGAAAGGGCCGGGACAGGCTGTGCCGGCGGCCGTAACCTGGGACGGTGACGATCAGGCACCTCATGTTCGACGCCGACGGCGTCCTCCAGCACATCCCGGGTGGTTGGTACGCGGCGATGGAGGCCTACCTCGGCGACCGGGCCCGCGACTTCCTGCACGAGACGTGGAGCGAGGAACTGCCGATGCTGGCGGGCCGGGGCGACTACCTGCCCCATTTGGCGGCGTCGCTGGCGAGGTATGGGGTAACCATCCCGGTCGAGGAGGTCTTCCGCGCGGTGTGGCACCGGATCGAGCTGATCGAGCCCTCCATCGCGCTGGTCCACGCGCTGCGCGGGAGCGGGTACGGCGTCCACCTCGGCACCAACCAGGAGAGGCATCGGGGCACGTACATGCGCTTGACGCTCGGCTACGACACCCTGTTCGATGTGAGCTGCTACTCGTACGAGCTCGGCTTCGCGAAGCCTGACGTCGGCTTCTTCCGCGAGGCGGCCCGCCGGATCGCCGCTGACCCGTCCACAATCCTCTTCATCGATGACAACCCGCCCAACGTCGAAGGGGCCAGGGCGGCCGGGCTGGCTGCGGAGCACTGGCACTTCAACGATGGCCACGACTCGCTGCACGCCCTGCTGGCCAGCCACGGGATCGTGCTCACCGCCTCAAGATCACGTTGATCTAGGGGTTCGCATGGTGGATGGAGATCAACACACCATGCGAATCCCTAGATCATCCGCGGTCCGTCCGTGGTGGCGCGCCCCGGACGGTGGCTAGGCGCGGCGAGAGAAGACCGCCGTCCAGTTGACCTCCCAGGTACTGCCCCCGTCGGTGGAGAACGCCTGCTCCCACCGCGGGTGAGCAGTGTCCACGTGCGACCACTCGTACCGGACCCGGATCGGTGTGCCCTGCCACACGTCGTCACACTCGAAGGTGCCGACCGTACCGTCGAAGCGGCCCACGACCGGCGCGTCGAGGTGACCGCCCGTCGCCCTGGATGCCCACCAGATCCGCCAGACCCGCTCGCTCGGGCTGAACAGGCGCACCGTGATGCCCTCCAGGTCGCGTTCCGGTGCACGCAGGACATCGAAGGTGGCATTGCCGTCGAGGTACACATCACAGTCCAATGTGGCCTCGAATTCGTACCACTCGTCGCGGCCGGCCAGGACCTGCACGAGACGGCGCTGCCGGCTGGTCCAGCGCCCAGCCAGGAAATCGAAATCGCTGTTCATGAAGCGATGGTGAGGCGCAACCCCTGACACGGATTGTCAGTGGGAGCCGGCAGACTCCGCCTGTGCGTGCCGACCGCCTGCTCTCGATCGTCCTGCTGCTGCAGAGCCGCGGGCGGCAGACCGCCGGAGAACTGGCGGCCGAGCTCGAGGTGTCGGTCCGCACGATCTACCGGGACGTGGTCGCGCTCGGCACCGCCGGCATCCCCGTCGCCGCCGACGCGAACGGCTACCGGTTGGTGGACGGGTACCGGACTCAGTTGACCGGGCTGACCGCCGACGAGGCGCGGGGCCTGGTCCTCGCCGAGTTGCCCGGAGCGGCCGAGCAGCTCGGCCTCGCCCCGGTTGTGGCGGCCGTGCGGCGCAAGCTCGCGGCGGCACTGCCGGACGGCCTGCGCGAGCACGCCACCCGGATGAGGCAACGGTTCCTGCTCGACGCGCCAGGGTGGTACGCCGACGGCGACGGCTCGGAGCATCTGGCGGCGGTCGCCGACGCGGTCTGGCGGCAGCGCGCGATCGCCGTGCGGTACGAGAGCTGGCGGCAGGAGGTCAGCCGCCGGCTCGAGCCGTACGGTCTGGTGCTCAAGGCCGGCCGGTGGTACGTGGTGGCCCGCGTCGACGACGACCTCCGGACGTTTCGCGTCAACCAGATCCAGCAACTCACCGTGCTGCCCGAGACCTTCACCTGGCCCGACGGGTTCGACCTAACGGCGTACTGGCGCGATCACATCGCCGAGTTCCGCACCCGGCTGTACCAGGGTCAGGCGCATGTACGGCTTTCCCCAGCCGCAGTCGAGCGGCTGGGCCCCCTAATTGGGCCCCCCCAGGCCCGAGCCGCCGCGCCGGGCCCGCCGGGTTCGCCCTACCGGCGTACTGGCGCGATCACCTCGCCGCGTTCCGCACCCGGCTGTACCAGGGTCAGGCGCAGGGACGGCTGTCCCCCGCCGCTGTCGAGCGGCTGGCCCACTTCATGGGCCGCACCGTGGCCGACG
>JBQGBY010000019.1:0-29904 GCA_052038195.1 Micromonosporaceae bacterium
GATGGAGCGAGCTCGGGACCTCAGGGCGGCAGTTCTTCCAGGCCGACTTCGCCCTCACGATGGAGCGAGCTCGGGACCTCAGGCGGCTAGACCGGTCAGATCGACGGACTCCGCGACCGTACGAGCGGTTCAGCCTTCTTCGTAGAGGCAGAAGGGGTGGCCGGCCGGGTCGGCGAACACCCGCCACGTCTCGCCGGGCTGGTGGTTCGGCTTCAGTGCGCCGAGCGCGACCACCCGCTCCTCCGCCTCGTCCAGGTCGGGCACGGAGAAGTCCAGGTGGGCCTGCTGCGGCGCGGTCGGATCGGGCCACACCGGCGGCACGTGGTCGGGCGCCATCTGGAAGCACAGCCGCAGACCGGTCGGCGAGCGCAGGGTCACCCATTCCGGCTCCGAGTCGTACTCCACCGTCCACCCGGTCAACTCGCCGTAGAACGCCGCCAGCTTGTGCGGATCCGGGCAGTCCAGGACCACCGCGGTCAGCCGGGCGATGGGCTCCATGGCCAGAGCTTGCCGAAGCCGGCCCATCGACGCAAGCCGCCACTCTGATCATGTTTGCCGCCTGAGTGTGCAGTCCGGGTGCCGCTATCGCGACCCGCAGACTGCATGAAGTGGCGGGAGCAGCGCACGAAGGCGGCGTCAGGCGCGCAGTCGCAGGCCGCGGGGGGTGGCCCGGAAGCCGGCCGCGGTGAGGGCGTCGCGCAGCGGCGAGGTGTGGATGGCGCTGCCGTCGGCCCGCTCGACCGACAGCGGACCGAGCGCACCGGCTTTGACCGCGCCGGCCAGCGCGAAGGCGGCCGCCGTCAGGACGTCCGGCAGCGCGTGCGGAGCCGGCCCAGGTGGCGGGACCGGACCGTCCTGAAAGGACAGAAGTGTGCGCCCGCCGCGCTCGACGTAGAGCACGAGTTCGCCACCCACGGTCACGACCAGGGCACCCGCCTTGCGGCCGGGGCGATGGCCATGAGCCGGTGCGCTCGCACCCGCCTCGCCCTCCTCGACGACTCGCTCCGGCCACGGCAGGGCGGCGCCGTACGGGTTCGCCGGGTCGGTCGCCGCGAGCACCAGCGCCCGGGGGGGCTGCGTCCGTACCCCCTCACTGCGGTCCCGCGCGTCGTCGAGGGCGCGCAGCCGGTCCACTGCCCCGGGGACCGCGAACTGCGCAGCCCCCAGCCCCTCGACGAAGTAGCCGCGACGGGCCGACCCTCGCTCCTCGAGCGCGGCCAGAACTGGATAGACGGCGGAAAATCCCCCGGGCGGGTCCTCGGCGAGCACGGCGCCGCGGGTGAGCACACCGTGCCGCTCCAGCAGCCCCTCGGCGAGGGCCGTGGCGCGCCGGGTCGGGTTGGTGTCCCGGTCGGGCAGCCGGTACCAGCGGCCCGCCACGATCGGCGGCCCGGAACGCATGGTCGCCAGCGACGCCCGCGACAGCCGGCTCGACGGCAACCGGCCGGGGCTGCGGTAGCGGGAGCGCGGGGTCGATGCCCTCGGCTTGTGTGCCCCTCCGCCGCCCGACAGGAGTGCGCGTACCGGCGCCAGCGTGTCGTTGGAGACCAGGCCGGCCCAGACCAGATCCCACAACGCGGACACGAGATCGGGCTCGTTCACGTCCTCAAGCTGCTCGGCCAGTTGGCGGAAGAACAGCGCATGCGGCCCGGCGAGCGCGGCCAGCAGGCGATCGTGGATCTCACTAGCCGCGAACTCGACGTCGGGCGGAGGTAGCACCAGCGGTGCCGAGTCCGCCCAGGCGAGCACGATCCAGCCGTCGCCGCCCGGTATCGAGCCCGCCCCGGCCCACTGCAGCTCACCCGAGGCGCACAGCTCATCGAGGTAGGCGGGCGTGTAGTCAGCGACGCGGGCCGGGAGCACGAGCCGTTCCCAGGCTGAGGCCGGGATCAACGCGCCCTGCAACTGGTCCAGCGCCGCGGCGACCGCCTCTGGTCCGCGCGCCGCCGAGCCGGGCCCTCCGATCTGGTGCCAGCGGGGTAGGAACGCGGCCAGCACCGCCGGCGGTACGGGCTCGATCTCCTTCCGCAGCGCGGCGAGCGAGCGTCGGCGCAGCAGCCGGAGCACCTCGGCGTCACACCACTCGGTGCCTGCGACGGCTCCCGCTGCCAGCGGGGTGAACTCGCCCGCCGTGACGCGGCCGGTCGTCGCCAGGCGTTTGAGCGCCTGCTCGACGACGAAGACCCCGAGGCCGAACCGCCCCGCGCAGGCCGCCGCGGTGAACGGGCCGTGGGTGCGGGCGTAGCGGGCGACGAGGTCGCCGATCGGGTCGTCGACCGGCTCCAGGAACGCGTGGGCCACGCCGACCGGCAGCGCCACGCCGAGGCCGTCGCGGAGCCGGGCGGCATCCTCGACGAGGACGTTGCGCTCCTCACCGGCGATCCGGACCGGCAACACGCGCCGCGTCGAGACGAGCTCGGCCAGCCACTCCGCCCGAGCCCCGAGGGCGACCGCCTCCACAGTGGACAGATCGCCCAGGACGCGCAGCAGCTCGGCGACGTCGCTCGCGTCACGCAGGGAGCGGCTCCCGTCGAGCCACTGCAGGCGACGCTCGGTCTCGATGACGACGGTCGGGTCGAGCAGGTCCCGCAGCTCCACCCGGCCCAGCAGCTCGCCGAGCAGGGTGGCGTCGAGGGCGAGCGCGGCCGCCCGCCGTTCCGCCAGGGGGACGTCGCCGCCGTACAGGAACGCGCCCACGTAACCGAACAGCAGCGAGCGGGCGAACGGCGACGGCCGCTGGGTCTCGACCTCCACCAGCCGGGCCCGCCGGGACGACAGGTCGCGCATCAGCTGCACCAGGCCGGGAACGTCGAGCACGTCCTGCAGGCACTCGCGGGCGGCCTCGAGCGTGACCGGGAACTCGGGGAAATCGCGGGCCACGTCGAGCAGTTGGGCCGCTCGCTGGCGTTGCTGCCACAAGGGCTGGCGCCGGCGCGGGTCGCGGCGGGGGAGCAGCAGCGAGCGGGCCGCGCACTCGCGGAACCGGGCCGCGAACATGGCCGAGGTGCCGACCGACTCCTCGACGATCTGCGCGATCTCGTCGGGGTCGAAGGCCACCAGCTCCGCGCCCGGCTTGGCGTCGTGGCCGTCCGCGTCGAGCACGTCGGGCAGGCGCACCACGATGCCGTCGTCACTGGGCAGCACCTGGGCATCGACGCCGTATCGCTCCGACAGGCGCCGTCCGACGGCCAGCGCCCAGGCGCCGTTGACCTTCGCCCCCAGCAGGTTGTGCACTGCCAGCCGCCAGTCGCCGAGCTCGTCGCGGAACCGCTCGACCAGGACCGTCCGGTCGTCGGGCAGGTGGCGCGTAGCCTCGCGCTGTTCCTCCACATAGGACAGAAGGTTGTCGACGGCCCACTCGTCGAGCCCGGTGCCGGCCAGGTCGGCCGCGGCCTTCTCGCGGCCGTGCTTGACGATGTCGCGCAGCTTCGCCCCGATCGCCCGGCCGAGCTCCACCGGCCGGCCGGGCTGGTCGCCCTTCCAGAACGGCATGCGCGCCGGCGCGCCCGGTGCCGGCGAGACCAGCACCCGGTCGGGGGTGATCTCCTCGATCCGCCACGAGGTGGAGCCGAGCATGAAGACGTCGCCGACCCGGGACTCGTAGACCATCTCCTCGTCCAGCTCGCCGACCCGCGCCGGCCGGTCGCTGCCGTAGAGGAACACCCCGAAGAGGCCACGGTCGGGGATGGTGCCGCCGCTGGTGACGGCGAGGTGCTGGGACCCGCGCCGGCCGGTGACGACGTCGGTCGTGCGGTCCCAGTCGATGCGCGGGCGCAGTTCGGCGAAGGCGGTCGACGGGTACCGGCCGGAGAGCATGTCGAGGGTGGCCGACAACGCGCTCGCGGGGAGGTCGGCGAACGGGGCCGATCTCCGGACAACGGTGGCGAGGTCGGTCACCGACCAGGGGTCCATCGCCGCCATGGCCACGATCTGCTGGGCCAGGACATCGATGGGGTTTCGCGGGTACCGCATGTGCTCGATCTGGCCGCCGTGCATGCGCTCCGCCACCACCGCGCACGAGAGCAGGTCGCCCCGATGCTTGGGGAAGACGACGCCCTTCGACACAGCGCCGACCTGGTGCCCGGCCCGGCCCACCCGCTGCAACCCCGCGGCGACTGACGGCGGTGCCTCGATCTGGACCACGAGGTCCACCGAACCCATGTCGATGCCGAGCTCCAGAGAGCTCGTCGCCACCACCGCCGGCAGCCGCCCCGACTTCAGCGCCTCCTCGATGTGATGGCGCTCCTCTTTGGAGACACTGCCGTGGTGCGCCCGCGCCACGACCGGCGCGGCGCCGGTGGCGATCCCGGACTGCGCCATCTTCTCCGCCGGCGCCAGCGCGCCGCTCTCCGTTGATATAGGGCGTACGACCGTGGTTTGATCTCCAACCACGTTCCTGAGCCCTGGATCGACGTCGGACTCGGGAGCCCACTGAGCCGAGGCGATCTCGTTGAGCCGCGCACACAGCCGCTCCGCCAGGCGCCGGGAGTTGGCGAACACAATCGTGGACCGGTGGGACGTAATGAGGTCATAGACCCGCTCCTCCACCGCTGGCCAGATGGAGGCCTGCCGGCCGCCACCGAGTCGTGCGTCGCCGATGAGCCCGTCGTCGGCCGGCGGTGGCTCCTCGTCGAGCCTCGTCATGTCCTCGACGGGGACCTCGACCGTGATCTCGATGGTCTTGTGGGCTGGCGGGTTGACGACCTCGACGGGTGCGGCGCCGGCGAGGAAGCGCGCCACCTCCTCCAGCGGCCGCACCGTCGCCGAAAGGCCGATCCGCTGCGCGGGGGAGGGAAGCAAGGCGTCGAGCCGCTCCAGCGAGAGCGACAGGTGCGCCCCGCGTTTCGTTGAGGCCATCGCGTGGACCTCGTCGACGATGACCGTGCCGATGGAGCGCAGTGCCTCCCGGGTCGAGGACGTGAGGAGCAGGAAGAGCGACTCGGGCGTCGTGATCAGGATGTCGGACGGGGTCTTCGCGAACGCCCGCCGCTCGTCGGCGGGGGTGTCGCCGGTGCGCATGCCGACCGTGATCTCCGGCACAGGCAGGCCGAGCCGGGTCGCCGCGTGGCGCATGCCGGCGAGGGGAGCGCGCAGGTTGCGCTCGACGTCGACCGCCAGCGCCTTGAGCGGGCTCACATACAGGACGCGGCACCGTTGCGCCACGGGTGGCGCCGGCTCGCGGGCCAGCCGGTCCAGCGCCCACAGGAACGCGGCGAGCGTCTTCCCCGACCCGGTCGGCGCCACGACCAGCGCGTGCCGGCCGGCGCTGATGGCCGACCACGCGCCGGCCTGGGCGGCGGTGGGCGCCACAAAGGCGGAGGTGAACCAGGCCCGGGTCGCCTCTCCGAACCGCTCCAGCACCTCGCCGTCCGCTGCCATGCCCCCTATCCTGCCCCGGCCCTCCGACAAGGTCCGGTTGCTGCAGGCACCGGGCTGGGACCAGAGGTGCGCGACGCTACAACTGCGCCGGCTCCGGCACCGCGGCTGGGAACCGGAACCCCTGGTACAGCAGGGGGTGATCGGTCCAGGCCATCGCCTCGGTCCCGCCGCCGGCCCAGTTGATGCTCCGGGTGGCGTAGACGTGTTGCACCCCGCCGTCGTTGGAGTTGGCCAGATCCTGGCTCGTCGACCCGCACTGCTGCAGGTCGTACGGGTCGCCCGGCTGAATGCGCAGGTTGAGGTCGCCGGCGACCACGACCTCGGGCATGACCCACGGCGACCGCAGGACCTCCATGAGCTCCCGGCACTGATGAAGAGCAATGTCCGGATTGGTGGAGGTGAGGTGGGTGGTGCAGCCGGTCAGCCGGCCAGCAATGATCGTGTCGCAGATCCAGGCCCGATGCTCGTCGCCGACATCCTGGCTGTCGTACCAGCCATGCCGTGCCTCGCGCCCGTCGCCGTGATGGATCAGTGCCAACCCGAACTCCTCGCCGTTGAGGCAGCGGATCGGTCGGCCGGACTCGGGATGTCGGGCGGGAACGAAGGAGGCCGATATCCGTTCGCTGCCGTGCAGGTCGGCCATCGCTCGCGCCAGCGGGCCCCACCCGTCGTCCGCGTACACATCGTCGCGACAGATCTCCTGCGCGGTGACGAGGTCCGGTGCGTAGCGGCGGATCGTGGCGGCCGCCTCGTCGATCGCCTTGCCGAAGGAGTAGCACGACGTGGCCATTCCGCTGTTACATAGGTTCATCTGTAAAAGAAGGAATACATGACCGGCGGGGTCGGCGAGGCGGGCCTGGAACCCATCATTGGTCTGGGAGCTGGTCAGCCGGAGCGCCACCGAGGACCCGGCCAAAACCACCAGCACAACGATGATGGCGGGCAGGAACAGGTGCGCCCGCCGGTGGGTCGAGCTCCGGGTCACGCCACCGACAGTACGGTCTGCCCGGCGGAGCGCGCGAGACGTGCTGGCCGGCCGGTCAGCCCCGGTCCACGACGACGTCGTCGTGCTCGCCCGGGTGTTTGGCGAGATAGGCGCCGATGAACGGGCACGTCACCACGGCCTTGGCCCGCCTGGTACGGACGTCCTCCAGCGCGTGCCGGGCCAGGGCCGTGCCAACGCCACGCCCCTCGAACCCGGCGAGGGTCTCCGTGTGGATCAAGGTGATCTCGTCGCCCCGCTCGCGGTACTCCACGAACCCGGCGAGCGTCCCGTCGAGGTGCGCCTCGTACCTTCGGGCCGACTCGTTGCGGCTCGCCCTCACCTCGGTCATGCCGGCTCGCTCCGCTCCTCGCTCGCAAGCTGGCTGCGATGCTCACTCGCTGTCGGCTGGGTCATGCCCACCATCTTCGCCGACCGCGGGGTCAACCGAGACTGGCAGTGGCCAGGCGTACCCCGAACCCGACGAAGATCGCGCCCACGCCTGCGGTGAGCCCCGCCGAGAGCCGGCGCCGGCGGCGGAACTGGGTGGCCAGGAACGTCCCGCCGAAGATCAGCACGCTGAGGTAGAGGGCGCTGGCCAGCTGCACGATGCCGGAGAGCAGCAGGAACGACAGCACCGGGTAGGGGTAGGTGGGGTCGAGGAACTGCACGAAGAACGAGATGAAGAACAGGATCGCCTTCGGGTTGAGTAGGGAGATCACCACCGCCCGGCGGAACGGTCGCGGCGCGGGCGCGGCGTTCTCCGACCGTACGGCCTCGACCTGCGCCTCCGGCGACCGTACGGCCGCCACCTCAGGCGACGGGCCTGGCGCCGCCCGGCGGCGCGCCCGCCGGAGGGCGCCGACGGCCATGGTGACGCCGACGTAGGTCAGGTACGCCGCGCCCGCCCACTTCACCACGAAGAACAGCGGCGGGTAGGCCTTGAGCAGGGAAGCGGCGCCGAGCGCGGCGGCGAGCATGAGGACGCCGTCGCCGAGGAACACGCCGGCCGCGGCGCGGTAGCCAGCCCGTACGCCGTGCCGTGCGGCCGTGGAGAGCACGAACAGCGAGTTCGGGCCGGGCAGCAGGATGATCGCGACGGTGCCGAGGACGAAGGTCCACAGGTCGGTGACGCCCAGCACGTCCCCCATCCTCACGCGACGGGTGCTCGTTGGGAAAGCCGGTTCTCGAGCCGGGCCTGTGCGGTCGGCCACTGCTCGTCGGTCATCGCGTAGAGCACCGTGTCGCGCCAGGTGCCGTCGGGTCGCTGCTTGTGCCGTCGCATGACGCCCTCGCGCCGGGCGCCGAGCCGCTCGATGGCCCGCTGGGAGCGTTCGTTGCGGATGTCGGTGTGCCACTCCACCCGGGTGGCGCCGAGGACGTCGAAGGCCCGGCGCAGCAGCAGGAGCTTGGCCTCGGTGTTGACGCCGGTGCGCCACCGGTCGGCGGCCAGTGCCGTGTAGCCGATGGCGATGCTGCGGTTCGCCTCGTCGAGGTCGTGGTACGAGGTGGTGCCGGTGACCTGGCCGGAGCGCGCGCACCGCAGGACGAACGGGACCCGCTCGCCCCGCTGCCACATGCGCAGCGCCTCGGCGACCCACCCGGCCATCTCGTCGCGGTTCGCGGGCATCGGCCGGAGCAGGTAGCGCCACACCTCGGCGTCGGCGAGCCCGGTCAGCAGACCGTCCACATGGGACATATCTAGGGCCGACAGCTCCACGTGAGCACCCTCCAGCGTCGGCGCGTCGAGCCACGGCCCGCGGTCGGGGCGCAGGTACGCCGGCAGCGGGACGGACATACCCGCGTCGGGCTCGGGCAGCCCCGGCGTCAACCGCAACGGGATCACCCCGGCCCAGTGCGGCCGGGCGAGGTCCTCCGCGTCGTCCATGACCCCGCCGACGCGGGCCTTCACCGACGCCTCGCGCAGGGTGATCGCAAGGACCGCCGTCTCGGCAAGCTCCTTCGTCGTCGGCGGTCGGGAGTCCGTCGAGCGGCCGGCGCCCACCCTGTCTACCAGCGCGGCGAGCGCGTCCCACTTCTCCTGCTCGTTCGTGACGACGTGGGCCCGGCCATGCACGACGACGCTGCGGTAGTTGACGCTGTGGTGCGTCCACGACCGGGCCAGCACCAGGCCGTCGAGGTGGGTCGCCGTCACGCACACGGACAGGCCCTCGCCGCGGGCGGCGAGCATCACGCCCGACCCGGTGGAGCCATGCAGATACAGCGTGTCGCCGACCCGGGCGTGCACCGTGGGCAGCACCAGCATCGTGCCGTCCGCGACGAAGCCGAAGTGGCAGTAGAGCGCCTCGTCAAGGATCGCGTGGGCCGTGGCCCGTTCGTAGGAGACGCGCTCCCGTTTGCGGTGCGGGGTGGTGCGAGGGGTGGGGGCGAACGTCGTCATGTCGCACCACCTTCCGTTCGTGATTTCGTTCTAGTACAATCCTCAGATTGTGGCAGTACGTTATCAGGTTACCGGACGGAGCGCCGCCGAGATAGGGGCCAGCGTCGAGTCGGGAATACGGTCGGGGGCGCTGGCGCCGGGGACGGCGCTGCCGCCGGTTCGGGCTCTGGCCCAACAGCTCGGTGTCGCCACCGCCACCGTGGCCGCCGCCTACAAGGCGCTGCGGGAGCGCGGGGTGGTGGAGACGGCCGGCCGTAACGGGACCCGGGTGCGGTCCCGGCCGCCGGTGGCGTCCCGGGTCGCCCGCCGGGTGCCCGCGCCACCGGGCACTCTCGACTTGTCCACTGGGGAACCCGACGCTCGGCTGCTGCCCGGCCTCGCTCCCGGCCTGCGACGCCTGGCCGTGAGCGCGGCGCGACCGGCGGGCTACGCCGACGCGGGGCCGTGGCCAGAACTGCTCGAGCTGGCGCGCGAACGGCTCGCCGCCGACGGTGTCCGCGTGCCGGGCGCCGCGCTGACCGTCACCTCCGGCACGCTGGACGCGATCGAGCGACTGCTCGGCAGCCGGCTGCGCCCGGGCGACCGGGTCGGCATCGAGGACCCGGCGTGGGCCAACCTCATCGACCTCGTGGCGGCTCTCGGCCTGCACCCGGTGCCGATCCCGGTCGACGACGACGGGCCCACCGTCGAGGGTCTGCGCCGGGCGCTGGGGTCGGCCGTCTCCGCACTGGTCGTGACCAGCCGCGCCCAGAACCCCACCGGCGCCCTGATCACCCCGGACCGCGCGGCTCGGCTGCGCCGCGTGCTCGCCGGTTCCCCCGACGTGCTGGTGATCGAGGACGACCACGCGGCCGAGCTCGCCGAGGACCCGGTCTCCACACTGGCCGGTCCCGGCCGGCCGTGGGCGCTCGTCCGGTCGCTGTCCAAGCCGTACGGTCCGGACCTGCGCGTGGCGCTGGTCGCCGGCGACCAGGCGAGCATCGCCCGGGTGGAGGGCCGGATGCGGCTGGGCTCGGGCTGGGTCTCCACGGTGCTGCAACGACTGGTGGTCGAGCTCTGGCGGGACGAGAAGGTCTCGCTCGCGGTGGCGCGGGCGGGGGCAGAGTACGACCGGCGGCGCACCGCCCTGGTGGACGCGCTGGTCCGGCGGGGCCTGCCGGCCCGGGGCCGGACCGGCATCAACGTATGGGTGTCCACATCGGACGAATCTGGCGTGGTGGCCGCGCTACGGGACCTCGGCTATGCCGTCGCCCCGGGTTCGCTGTACCGCCTCGCCTCGCCGCCCGGCTTCCGGCTCAGCATCGGCGCCCTGACCGTGTCCGATGTGGACACGGTCGCGGACGCGGTGGCGCGCGCGGTGGGCGAGCCGGCGGGAACGCCCGTGGCGGCTGGATCGGTCACCGTGTAACAAAGGCGGGCGTTCCGGACGGCCGCCCGGGGTCGGTGGCTGGTCGGGTCGGCGCGCGGTGCGCATGATTGCGAGATGCGTGCTCGCCGGCCTCGCCCTACGGGATGGCCACGACCGTCGAGGAGGGGTTCGTGGCTGACCAACGCCGGTTGCAGCGCCGGACGCTGGCCGTCCTGTCCGCCAGCCAGATCATCGGTGGCACCGGGATCGGGATCGGGGTCGCCGTAGGCGCGTTGCTCGCGGCCAGGGTGGCCGGCACCGCGCTGTCCGGCGTGGCTCAGGCCGCCGTGGTGGTCGGCACAGCCCTGTTCGCCGTCCCGGTCACCCGGCTCATGACCAGTCGCGGGCGACGGCCGGGACTCGGTCTGGGCTACCTCGCCGGCGCGGTCGGCGCGGTCGTCGTGCTGGTCGCGGCGGGGTGGCGCAGCGTGCCACTGCTGTTCCTCGGGCTCTTCCTCTTCGGCGCGGCCAGCACGGCGAACCTGCAGGCCCGCTACGCCGCGGTGGACCTGGCTCTGCCCGGGCGGCGCGGGCGGCATCTGTCCCTGGTCGTCTGGGCGACGGCGGTCGGCTCGGTGGCCGGGCCCAACCTCGCCCCGATCGCCAACGACGCGCTGCACCGCCTCGGTATGGCCGAGTACTCCGGACCGTTCCTGTTCAGCACGCTGGCGTACGTCCTCGCCGCCCTGGTCGTGCTCGTCGCGCTGCGCCCGGATCCCTTGCTCACCGCCCGCGCGCTGGCCGCCGCGCCCGAGGGCCCCGCCGGTACGGGCGATCCGTCCGGCATACCGGGCCCGTCCGGGGCCGCGGCTGCGGGCGCCTCGGGCCTGCGGGCGGCGGCGCGGGAGGTCGCCGCCTCCCCCGGCGCCCGCCTCGGCCTGACCGCCATGGCGGTCGGACAGCTGGTGATGATCGCGGTCATGGTGATGACCCCGGTGCATATCGACGAGGCCGGCCATCACGACACGTTGCGGGTCGTGGGGTTGGTGATCAGCGTGCACATCGCCGGCATGTTCGCGCTGTCGCCGGTGACCGGGTGGCTCACTGACCGGCTCGGCCGCCGGCCGGTGATCCTCGGCGGCGTCGGACTGCTGGTCACGGCGTGCGCGATCGCCGGCCTGTCCGGGCACAACACGGTCGGGCTTACGGTCGGCCTCTTCATGCTCGGCATGGGCTGGTCGGCCACGATGGTGTCGGGCTCCACGTTGCTGACGGACTCGGTCGGGCTGGCCAACCGGGCCTCGGTGCAGGGGCTGTCCGACCTGGTCACGGGTCTCGGCGGGGCCGCCGCCGGTGCCCTGGCGGGGGTGATCGTGGCATGGTCGTCTTACGCGACCCTGACCGTGGTCGCGGCCGTGGCGACCATCCCGCTGCTCGCGGCCGTGCTACGTCCCGTGCGTTTGGAGATGTCTGGGTGAAATTGACCGACTTGTGGTCCCGGCTGGAGCAGACCTTCGGGGCCGCCTACGCCCCGAGCGTCGCCCACGACCAGGTGCTGTCCCAGCTCGGCGGCCGCACCATCGAGCAGGCGCTCGCTGACCACGTCGAGGTGCACGAAATCTGGCGTGCCGTCGTGGCCGCCTACCCCGACCGGGTGCCGGCCCGGCTGCGTTAGCGCAGGTGACACGCGGTGGGCGTGTCGGTCGTTGCGGTCGAACAGCTGTACGCCTAGGGTGAAACCACGCGGTTGTCCACAGGCTTGGCGGGCCGGTTATCCACAGATTCGGCGCGGGTCCTCGAATCTGTCGGCCCGTCGGCCTAGCGTGAGCCCGCAACGTTCGGTGGACCGACACCCAGGAGTGGCAGACATGGCGGCACAGACGCCCGACAAGGAGAAGGCGCTCGGACTCGCCCTCGCGCAGATCGACAAGCAGTTCGGCAAGGGCTCGGTCATGCGCCTGGGCGAGCGGCCCGACGTGCCGATGGCGGTGATCCCGACGGGGTCGATCGCCCTCGACATAGCCCTGGGCATCGGCGGGCTGCCGCGGGGCCGGGTCATCGAGATCTACGGCCCGGAGTCGTCCGGCAAGACGACGGTGGCCCTGCACGCGGTGGCCAACGCGCAGCAGCTCGGCGGCATCGCCGCCTTCATCGACGCGGAGCACGCGCTCGACCCCGACTACGCGCAGGCGCTCGGCGTCGACACCGACGCGCTGCTCGTGTCGCAGCCCGACACCGGTGAGCAGGCGCTGGAGATCGCGGACATGCTCATCCGCTCCGGCGCGCTCGACATCATCGTCATCGACTCGGTCGCCGCGCTCGTGCCGCGCGCCGAGATCGAGGGCGAGATGGGCGACAGCCACGTGGGCCTGCAGGCCCGCCTGATGAGCCAGGCCCTACGCAAGATCACCGGCGCCCTCAACAACTCCAACACAACGGCGATCTTCATTAATCAACTTCGTGAAAAGATCGGAATAATGTTCGGGTCACCTGAGACAACGACAGGTGGACGTGCACTGAAGTTCTACTCCTCGGTGCGACTTGATGTGCGTCGAATTGAGAGTTTGAAGGACGGCAACGATGTCGTCGGCAACCGTACCCGGGTGAAGGTCGTCAAGAACAAGTGCCTGGCCGAGGGCACGACCGTGTTCGACCCCACGACCGGCATCACCCACCGCGTCGAGGACATCGTCGACGGCCGGCTGCCGGTTTCGGTTGTCGCCGCGCAGAAGGACGGCACGCTGCACGTCCGGCCGGTGGTGGCCTGGTTCGACCAGGGTGAGCAGGAGGTCATCGGCCTGCGACTGCGCGGTGGCCCGACCCTGTGGGCCACGCCGGACCACAAGGTCCTGACCGACCAGGGCTGGAAACTCGCCGGCCAGTTGGCGATCGGCGACCGGGTGGCGCAGCCTCGCAGGTTCGGCGGGTTCGGTCACGCCGAGCCCTACACGCCGGACCAGGCGCGGATGCTCGGCTACCTGATTGGGGACGGGTACGTGGGCGGTAAGACGCCGCTCCAGTTCATCAACATCCAGGAGTCGCTCAAGGCTGACGCCTCGGCGATCGCGGCGGCGCATGGCTGCGAAACACATACTCATACGGACAAGCTGGCGATCTCATTCTCGCACCGGCAAGGGGAGAAGAACGAGCTGCTGGCGCTGTGCCGGCGTGCCGGCATCCACGGCAAGTTGGCGTGGGAGAAGACCATTCCGGTCGAATTCTTCGGACCTGAGCTGTCAAGCGAGGTCGCGGGGAATCTCCTGTTCGGGCTTCTCGAGACCGATGGATACGTGAGCGCGGAGCAGACCGGCGCCATCCGGATCGGCTTCACGACCACGTCGGAGCAGTTGGCGCACCAGATCCACTGGTTGCTGCTCCGGTTCGGGATCACTTCGTCGGTGCGTCAGTACGACCCGACGAGCCAGCGACCGAGCATCGTCAATGGGCACGAGATTCGCTCCACCCGGCTCGGCTACGAGACCCGGATCACCGGCGCCGAGAATGCCGCAGCCTTCGCGGCTGCGGTTCCCCTCCGGGGTCCTCGCAGTCAGGCGCTCGCGCAGAGGCTGGCGGCGCCAGACGGCCGCCGGTACGGGTCCCAGGCCGTGTACCTGTCGGACCAGGTATACGAGAGCGTGTTGGCGCACTTGAAGGGCCGGCGTGTGACGCCGACCGTCGCCGCTCAACTCATCGGCGCAATCGCGGGTGACCCGCGTGGCGGCATGAGGCAGGTGCTCGGTGTGACCCGGCTCCGTCGCGACCGTGTGCAGGCCCTGGCCGAAGCGCTGGACGATCCGTTCCTGCACGACCTGCTCGGCGATGAGCTGCGCTACTCGACGGTGCGGGAGATCCTGCCGGGGCGCCGGACGCGGACATTTGACATCGAGGTCGATGAGTTGCACACGTTCGTCGCCAACGACACTGTGGTCCACAACTGCGCCGCGCCGTTTAAGCAAGCAGAATTCGACATCGTCTATGGGCAGGGAATCTCGCGCGAGGGCTCGCTGATCGACGTCGGAGTGGAGCAGGGGATCATCCGGAAGTCGGGTGCCTGGTACACGTATGAGGGCGACCAGCTCGGGCAGGGCAAGGAGAACGCCCGCAAGTTCCTCAAGGAGAACCCCGACGTCGCTGCCGAGATCGAGAAGAGGATCCTCGAGAAGCTCGGCGTCGGCCAGGTATCCGACGAGGCCGGGCTCCCGCCGGTCGACTTCTGACGGCAGCTGACGAAATGACCGCGGCGGCACACCGGCCAGCGTGATGGCGGGACGACGCGCACGGACGGGTCGGGGCTGGGATGCGGCCCCGGCCCGTCCGCGCCGGCAGTCCGACCAGGAGCCGAAACGGGGGAATGGCCGCCCGGGTGGGCAAGGCCAGGCAGCCGAGTCGGCGGATCCGGGGGAGCGGGCCCGGGAGATCTGCCTGCGGCTGCTCGCGGTGCGACCCCGGACGCGCACCGAGCTCGCCTCGGCGCTGAAGCAGCGGGGGATTGACGCAGCGGTCGCCGCCGAGGTCCTGGCGCGGTACGGCGAGGTCGGCATCATCGACGACACCGCGTTCGCCCGCGCGTGGGTGAGCAGCCGCCACCACGGTCGGGGCCTCGCCCGGCGGGCGCTCGCCACCGAGCTGCGCCAGAAGGGCGTCGACTCCGAGACGGTCGGCCTCGCTCTCGACGAACTCGATCCGGAGACCGAGGCCGCCACCGCCCGCACGCTCGTGGACCGCAAGCTGCGCACCGAGCGCGGTGGTGCCACCGAGGCTCTGCTGCGGCGGCTGGTCGGGATGCTCGCCCGCAAGGGCTACCCGCCCGGTCTCGCGATCCGGGTGGTCCGCGACGCCCTTGCCGAATGGCCAGGCGCCGGCGGACCCATTACCGATCCAGACACCGGCGGCGGTTCGATCGACGGGCCCGACCTCGACCTGATCGCCGACGCGCTCGAGTCAGAGGCGAGTCTGCAACCCGAGGCGCCCCACCACGAACCGCCGCAGCCGTGAAGAGCGGAGCGGCTGCTACACCCGGATCGCGCCGGGCCGGCCGTCCTCGACGACGAACGACGCGAACACCGACTCCGGTGTGAAGAGTTCCGGCATCAGCCGCGTCCACAGGACCGCGCCGGACGGTGTGGGGTCGCCACCGGCGACGCCGAGCAGGAACGGATACCCGCCACCGGACGGCCTCGGTGTCGCGCTCGCCCGCCCGGCCGGCATCTGGGCCACCGCGGCGGCACCGGCCACACGGCCAGGCCCGTGATGAAGCGGCGGCCTTCGACCGGCTCAGCGGCTGGGAAGTTGGCTTCACTCATATGCGGTTGTCTATCCCACCTGAGTGTCCACGGGGTGTCGCGCGGGTGAGGCCGATCCGACCGGGTGAAGGCTGGTCAGGGTCGCCCGCTCGTCGAGCCGCCCACAGCCGCATCGACGTGAGCCGTTGTACTAGGCGCCTGAACCGTTGCGCGATGGTCACAGATCGAGTGTCGTATCGGTCACGAAAACGCAACGGTCCGAATGACCGGTTTGAACCGGTTCGCCGGTTCGGTCCACCTTGACCGGGCCGACGAGGAGGCCTAGCCTCGGCTGTACCGGGAGTTCACCAACCCACCGCGGAGCAACCGCACAACATAGAACGTGTAACGAAATAACATCAATCCGCCGCCTGGGGTCCCGAACTCGCTCCATCGTCGGGGCGAAGGCGGTCCAGACAGAACGGTGCTACCGGAGTCCGGCAGCACCTCCCAGAACGCCCAAACGACCATATGTCGCGCCTCTCGAAGGGACGCGCGAATCGGCGCCGGACAGGACGGGACGGCGCCCGGCCCACGCGCAGTCGTGGGCTGCCTTCGTCCTGCTCCAAGGTGGCCACAACTCCCGCGAGACCGTGACTGGACCGCGTCGACCAGCGACGTGGTGTTCGGGAGGAGGCCGCCGTGACGCTCGAGACAGTGCTGGCGATCGCCGTGCTGATTCTGGGCATCGTCGTGGCGGCCGGGTTCGCCTTCATTCTGCACATGGTGCGGCAGAACGCGCCGGCCCAACCGCAGCGCGCGCGACCCCGGCGGGCCTCGGACGTGGACGCGGCCCCGAGCGCGGTCAGCGAGGCGGCGGTCGTCGCCCGTACAGACGTGGCCGCCGCCCGCACGGACGCCGCTGCCGCGCGAGCCGAGGCGAACGCCGCCCGCGGCGAGGCACGCCGCATCATCGACGCCGCCCGCGAGGAGGCCAACGGCCTCCTCGAGCGCGCACACCGGCAGGCCGACCACGACGCCGAGCAGGTCCGGGCGGCGGCCCGCCGTACGGCCGAGCGGGAGATCGAGACGCTCACCGCGGTCGTGCGGGAGCAGTCCACCGACGCGGAGCGGCGCCAGCAGCGACTCGACGAGCTTGAGCGCCTGCTCGCCCAGGAGGCCGAGCGGATCGCCGAGCGGGACCGCCGTGCGGTGTCGGCCGAGTCGGACCTCGCCGAGCGGGAGGCGAGCCTGGCGGACCGCGAGGCCGAGGTCGCCATCGCGGCCGAGGCGCGCCGGCGGGAGCTGGAGCGCATCGCCGGCCTCACCGCCGAGGCGGCCCGGGCCGAGTTGCTGGAGCAGATCGAGGCGCAGGCGAAGCGTGACGCCGTGCTACTGGTGCGCGAGATCGAGAACGATGCGAAGGCCACCGCGGACAGCCGCGCCCGGGCCGTGGTGGTGGACGCCATCCAGCGGGTCGCGAGTGAGCAGACCGCGGAGAGCGTCGTGAGCGTGCTGCACCTGCCCTCCGACGAGATGAAGGGGCGGATCATCGGCCGTGAGGGGCGCAATATCCGGGCCTTCGAGACGGTCACCGGGGTGAACCTGATCATCGACGACACGCCCGAGGCCGTCCTGCTGTCCTGTTTCGACCCGGTACGGCGAGAGGTTGGCCGGCTCACCCTGGAGAAGCTCGTGCTCGACGGGCGCATCCACCCTCATCGCATCGAAGAAGTATACGAAGCCGCCCGGGGCGAGGTGGAGCGGCTGTGCCAGCGCGCGGCGGAGGACGCGCTCGTCGACGTCGGCATCACCGACCTGCACCCCGAGCTCGTCACGCTCGTCGGCCGGCTGCGCTACCGCACGTCGTACGGTCAGAACGTCCTCAAGCACCTGGTCGAGACCGCGCACATCGCCGGCACCATGGCGGCCGAGCTCGGGCTGGACTTGCGCCTGATCAAGCGGTGCGCCTTCCTGCACGACATCGGCAAGGCACTGACCCACGAGGTCGAGGGCAGCCACGCGATCATCGGCGCGGACGTCGCCCGCCGCTACGGCGAGAGTGACGACGTCGTGCACGCCATCGAGGCGCATCACAACGAGGTGCCGCCGCAGACGGTGGAGGCGGTCCTGACGCAGGCCAGTGACGCGTGCTCCGGTGGCCGGCCTGGTGCCCGCCGGGAGAGCCTCGAGGCATACGTCAAGCGGTTGGAGCGCATCGAGGAGATCGCCGGCGGCAAGTCCGGTGTGGACCGGGTGTTCGCGATGCAGGCGGGCCGCGAGATCCGGGTCATGGTGCGCCCGGACGATGTCGACGACATCGGCGCGGCGGTGCTCGCCCGCGACGTGGCCAAGCAGATCGAGGAAGAGCTCACCTACCCTGGCCAGATCCGCGTCACCGTCGTCCGCGAGTCGCGCGCCACCGAGGTCGCCCGCTGACCAGGTGCCCTTCCTGACATCAGAGAACGGAGGCGCTCAGGCGGGCCGGGCTGAGATGACCACCAGCGACTCGCCCTGCATGCAGTAGGACATGATGTCCGGGTCCACCCGGCCGGTGACCGTCACGTGCCGGCCCGCCGCGATCACGGCAGGGTCGCCTCCGATGAGCAGGTAACCCTCGAGCACCAGGCAGCCGCTCTCCACGCCGGTCTCCACCGTGCCGGTCACGGTCACCTCCGACCCCGGCGGTGGGAACGTCGTGCCGGGCTCGGTTGTCTCGGGTCCGGGCCCGCCCGGGGTGGCGCTGGGTCCGGCGGGTGTGGTCGACGCCCCGGGGTCGCTGGGGCTCGCCGTAACGGTGGCCGACGAGGGCGGTCCGTCCCCCGGCGCCGACCCGGAGGTGGCACAGCCGGCCAACCCGGTCAGCCCGGCCAGGCAGGCCACGACGAGAGCATGTCGACGCATTCGCACCCCCTTCGGATGTGTCCTGCCATCCTGGCAGTTCCCCTCGCAGCCCGCAGTGTGGCCACTGTGGTGTCATCCGTCCCGGCCACGGCAAGCGTCTAGATGGCAGATGTCCCGCCTCACGATTGGGTGCCGATGGACAGGATCGGACGCGGTGGCTCCGCCGAGGCGGAGTTCGAGCAGTTCGTCCGGGCCCGTACGCCCGCGCTGATCCGCTCGGCGTACCTGCTCACGGGCGACCAGCAACTGGCGGAGGACCTGGTCCAGGAGGCGCTCGCCCGCACGCACCTGGCCTGGCCACGGTTGCACAACACCGGCAACGCCGACGCGTACGCACGCAAGATCATGTATCACCGGCAGGTCTCCACCTGGCGCCGCCACCGCGTCGCCGAGTCGTTGCCCGGCACGCTGCCCGAGGCGAGCGACGCCGGAGACCACGCCCACGCCACGACCGTACGGGTAGCCCTGCATGAGGCGCTGCGGCGGTTGAGCCCGCGCCAGCGGGCGGTGATCGTGCTGCGGTACTTCGAGGACCACACGGAGGTGGAGACGGCGCACCTGCTCGGCCTTGCGGTCGGGACCGTGAAGACCCTCGGCCAGCGGGCATTGAGCCGGCTTCGTGCCGCCGCCACCGAACTGCGCGACCTGATCGCCGTGGATGGAGCCGACCGATGACCGACCTCGATCTTCGTACCGGTCTGGCCGCGATCGCCACCGAGGCCCGGCCGGTCGACATGTACGACCGGACGCTGCGCCGATCCCGGCAGATCCGTCGTCGCCGCAACGCGGTCGCGTCGGTGGCCGCCATGGTCGCGGTGCTGGTGGTCACGGGAACGACGTGGCGCCTGCTGCCCGGCCCGGGCTCGGCTCCGATGCCCCCGAGCGGGTCGCCCTCGCCGACCGCGGGACCGACCGACCCCGCCACCGACGAGCCGACCCAACCATCGACGGTGCTGAGCAACGCCACCCTCACCTTCCCGGATTGGCCGGGTCCCCGCGACGAGCTCGGTCTGGGCGCCTGCCCGACCGGGCCGATCACCTTCATCGACAACTACTATTACGACAACGCGACCGGCACCTCGCTGTCCGTCGGCGATGTGGTGAGGGTGGAGGCGGCGGGCGAGAACCACGTGGTCGGAGTCTTCTCCTGCGGCGGGCCCGGCCAGGGCAGCGCGGATCAGGTGCTCGCCTACCGCGCGGAGGGGGACGGGTTCGGCTTCGTCGGCTCGGTCGTCGACACGTCCGTGGTGACGCCGGCCGAGGGCGCCTGGGCGTTCATCGGCGGGCTGGATGGCGACGTGGAGACGGTCACCGTCCCTCTCATGCTCCGCCTCAGCATCGGAACGTCGGTGCCCCAGTATGAGGAACTCCTCCAGCAGCGGACGTACGGGTGGGACGGTTCGGGTTACGTGCAGACGGCCGGCCCGACCTCGTTCCTGACCGGCCCGGCCATCGATCTGTCCCTGACCGCGAGCGACCTGGTGTTCGGCCCGGCGGTGGAGTTCTGCCGCATGGGCCAGATCGCGCTCACCGTGACGAACAACGGGACGGAACCGGTGGCCGACGTCGAGGTCGCTCTCGTCCTGCCCGGCCTGGGAGAGACATATCCGGGCGACTGCCAGATGGAGTCCACGGGGCAGGGCCGGGAGAGCGCCCTGGTGCCGGTCGGAGAGCTCGGACCGGGCCAGAGCCGCACCGTGACCGCAAGAGTGGTCGTCGATACGCGCAATGCTCCGGCCTACGACCCATCGGATCCGGGCCCTGACCAGCGCCGCTTCGAAGGGTCCCGGCCGGAAGCGAAGTACGCCGATCTCCGCGTCGGTGACCAGCGAACCGGAACCACCGTCGTCGTCACCATCCAGTACTGACGGTCATGTGGGAGTGATGGGCATCGTCCGTTCGGCCCAAGTCAGATGCGCTTATTACTGTCGATGAAGGTCGCGGTCGGGTCCCGGTTTGAGCCGGCGCTGCTCCTGGAAGGTGACGACGGCGAGCCACAGGATGATCAGTTCGATGACCGCTGATGCCACCGTGGCCACGTCCGCCGCCGACGACGTGCCGAAAGTCCGGACGCCGAACACCAGCAATACGAGCATGATCACTGACAGGATCAGCAAGCCGTAGCCGCGCAAGCGGGTGCGGGCCGGATCGGAGACCCGCCGCCCGGCGACCTCATAGATGATCACTGGTATGGCCAGGACAAGCATGACCAGTAGCGGCACCTGCCACAGCTCGAGGTTCTCCAGCCACTCGGTGATCATTTCGCGCCGTCCCTCCCCGGACCGCTACGTGGGCGACAGCGCCCGGTTCATGTCGGTGATGAAGTCGGCGGTGAGCGCGACGTCGTCGTGGAGAAAAGGCGTCACGTGATCGATGATGGCCTGGTTGAAGGCCTTGTAGTTGGGGTGCGCGGGGCGCGGACGGGCCCCCTCGATCGCGCCCCGGAGGACGTCCAGGTGCGGGATGAATGCCTGCAGGTTCGGGTCGTTGTACACCGCGGTCCGCGTGGCCGCGAGACCGTGCGCGGCGAGGATCTTCTGCGCGTCCACCGACGTGGCGTACCGGATGAACTCCGCCGCGGGTTCGTGGTGCTCGGAACCGTTGACGACGGCGAGGCTCTGGCCGCCGAGGATCCCGATGGGCAGCGCGCTGACCCGGATCCGGCCCGCCCGGGCGTCGCGGTTGGCGTCCTGGAGGAGTTCGCGGTACATCACCGGCCAGTTGCGCATGAACCGCGGCCTGGCCTCGCTCTGGAACCGGTCGAGGCTGTCGCCTTCGGTGGCCGTCGCATGGACCTTCCCGCGGGCGATCGCGTCGCGCAGCGGGTCCAGCGCCGACTGCCACGCGGTCAGCTCGTAGACGGGTGTGCCGACCTCGGTCACGATCCCTGGCTCGCGGGCCAGGGCGTGCTCCAGGACGTTCACCACGAACGCCTCGTACGAGACGGAGGACGTCGGGTTCAGTTGCCCGACGAACTGCTCCGAGCCAGGGGCCACCTCCGTGTCGAGCACGTCGGCCAATGATGGACTGCCACCCTCGCCGAAGTCGGGCACGCGCTGGAACAGCATCCCGACATCGGTGTTGAACGGTGCCGCCCAAAGTTCGTCGTCCCCGTCCACGCGGTGGCCGGTCAGCGTCCTGGGCAGGAAGTCACCCGCGTCGCCGATCTGGATCGGCCTGATGAGACCCCGGCCGGCGAAGTGGCTGATGTGGATGACGTCGAGATTGACGATGTCAGCCGTGCCGTCCTGCGCCCGGGTGAGCATCCGATCCCGCTGATCGAAGGTCTCACCATCGACGGGTTCCAGCCGGACAATCACCTCGGGGTGAAGGCTGTTCCATGTGCGGACGAGAAGCTCGCGTGCTCCGGTGCTGTCGGTCCCGGTGACCAGCGTCAGCTCGATCGTGGGCCGGGCCCGGCCACCCGGCAGGAGGTAGGTGGCGGTGGCTGTCAGCGTGCCGCAGGCGAGGACACCGACGAGAAAGTCACGTCGTGTGTACCTCTCCGCCATCCGGTTGACTCCTTCGGGGACGGTTTGACCGGTCGGAACAACAACTAGCACACACGACGATGCGTGTCAATCTTCAAGCAAATGAAGAAGGGAACTACGGCTACAAAGTCGCTTGCTTATGTCGCCAGCCTGTCCCGGACCTCCATGAGGGCGAAGCCGAGCTGGTTGAGGCCCTTCCACCGGCTCGGCACCAGCGCGTCCGGGTTGTCCTTGCCCAGACCGATGCCCCAGATGCGGTCGCGCGGGCTCGCCTCGACGATCACGCGCCGGCCGGTTCTGAGCAGGAAGTCGCGCAGGTCCTTGTGCTGGCCGAACTTGGCGAGGTTGCCCTCCACCACGATGCGGTAGCCCTCGGCGTACCAGCGCGCCTGGTCGAACCCCCGGACGGTACGCCCGATCGCCTTCGCCGCGCCCGGGCTGGATGCGACCATGACCTTCACGAGCGCGTCATCGTCACCGAAGAGTCGAGCCTTGCCGGCCATCATCCAGTGCTCGGCGGTCGGGTAGGTCGCATCGTCCACAGTGAACGGCGCCGGCCACCACTGGCTCAGGCAACCCGGCCCGACGGACCCGTCCCGGTTGGCCTCGTGGCCCCAGAACGGCAGGATCTCGAACTGTTCTCCCGTGGCCTCGGCATCGAGGAGCGCGGCGAGGCGCTCGGCTGGCGTCATCATGTGGAGCATCATGACTCATGCTGAGTTGCAATGCAACTCGACATGAGTAACATGATGGACCGTGAACACGAGACGCACCGCCGACCGGCCCGGGCCACCGGACCTCACCGACGAGGATCGGACCTTTCTGAGGGACTATGACCCGCGGGCCTACCCGCCGGCCGCCGTCACCGTCGACATCGTGATCCTGGCCATCGACATGGGCCAGTTGGCGGTCCTGCTCGTGCGCCGGGGCCAGCCGCCGTACCGGGGGCATTGGGCGCTGCCGGGCGGTTTCGTCCGTACGGCCGAGGACCTCGACGCCGCAGCGGCGCGCGAGCTGCGCGAGGAGGCCGGCGTCCTTCCGGACGCTCACCTGGAGCAGCTGCGCACCTATGGCGCTCCGGGTCGCGACCCGCGGCCGCTGCGCGTCGTCTCGGTGGCCTACCTCGCCCTGGTGGCCGACCTGGCGGTGCCGGTCGCGGGCGACGACGCGGCGGAGGCCCGGCTGTGGCCGCTGTCGAGCGTGCGCGAGGGGCGGCCGACGCTCGCCTTCGACCACGCCCGGATCGTCGAGGACGCCGTGGAGCGGGCGCGGGCGAAGCTCGAGTACTCGAGCGTGGCCACCAGCCTGCTGCCCGAGCCGTTTACGATCGGTGATCTTCGCCGCGTGTATGAGACGGTGTGGGGAATCCCGTTGCACCAGGCCAACTTCCGGCGCAAGGTGCTGGCCACCCCCGGCTTCGTCGTGCCCACCGGCGAGCAGGCCCCGACCGGGCGCGGCTGGACCGAGCTCTACCGCCGGGGCACGAGCGCGCAGCTGCATCCCGCCCTGCTCCGTCCATCGGGCGACGATAGCCGCGATGGCCCCGCCTGATATCAGTGCATCGACGCCCGGCGCAACGGAAACATCGACAACCTGCTACGGTCCCGGCCATGGCAAGGTTCACGGTGCGCAACCCGACCGCGCGGTGGGTGTTCCGCCTGGTCGTCGGCCTGGTCCTGACCTGCGCCGTCCTGGGCTGGGCGAACAGTCTGGCCGATCCGTGCGATGACGTCTCCCGCCGGACGTGCCACGAGGTCCCTTACGCCCAGTCGCTCGGGATGGCCGCCCTGTTCGCCGGATGGTTCCCGCTGGGGTTCTTCTTCGCCGCATTCCTCTCCTGGTATGCCCGGCTCGACGTCACCGACGAGGGCATCCGGACGAGGTCGCTGTTCGGCACCCGGATCTATCCGTGGCCCACCATCCAGGACGTCCGGATGCACACCACGAAGTACACCGCCAACGGCATCCCCAGCGGGGCCGACCGTGAAGTGCAGATCATGGTCAACGCCAGGTGGCATGGCATGCCGGTGCCGAGGGCGGGTTGGTTCGTCGGTCGTGATCTGTACGAGGATCAGGCCCAGGCGATCTGGAACGCGTGGCGCGATCGCGTCGGTCCACCCCGATCGCAGGCCGCCGGCTGGTAGAACCGCCGCGGCGCTGCGCGCGGTGCGGCAGGTAGGCTGGGACACCTTATGACCACGTTCGACCACGCCGCGCGCACGTACGAGGTACGCACGTACGGGTGCCAGATGAACGCGCACGACTCCGAGCGGATTTCGGGTCTGCTCGAGCAGGCCGGGTACGTGCGGGCCCCGTCGGGCGTGGCGGCCGACGTGGTCGTCTTCAATACGTGTGCGGTGCGGGAGAACGCCGACAACCGCCTCTACGGCAACCTCGGCCATCTGCGTCCCGTCAAGGACAAGCACCCCGGCATGCAGATCGCGGTCGGCGGCTGCCTTGCCCAGAAGGACCGGGGCGAGATCGTGCGCCGGGCGCCGTGGGTCGACGTCGTCTTCGGCACGCACAACATCGGTTCGCTGCCGGTGCTGCTGGAGCGGGCCCGGCACAACGCGGCCGCCGAGGTGGAGATCCTCGAGTCGCTGGAGGTGTTCCCGTCGACGCTGCCGTCCCGGCGCGAGTCGACCTACGCCGGCTGGGTGTCGATCTCGGTGGGGTGCAACAACACCTGCACCTTCTGCATCGTCCCGTCGCTGCGCGGCACGGAGGCCGACCGCCGGCCCGGCGACATCCTGGCCGAGGTCCGCGCCCTGGTCGCCGAGGGCGTGCTCGAGGTCACCCTGCTGGGGCAGAACGTCAACTCGTACGGCGTGCAGTTCGGCGACCGGTACGCGTTCGGCAAGCTGCTGCGGGCCTGCGGCGACATCGACGGCCTTGAGCGGGTGCGGTTCACCAGCCCGCACCCGAAGGACTTCACCTCCGACGTCATCGCCGCGATGGCGGAGACGCCGAACGTATGCCACAGCCTGCACATGCCGCTGCAGTCGGGCTCGGACCCGGTGCTGCGCGCGATGCGCCGGTCCTACCGGTCGGCGCGTTACCTGCAGATCATCGACGAGGTCCGCGCGGCGATGCCGGACGCGGCGATCACCACTGACATCATCGTCGGCTTCCCCGGCGAGACCGAGGCGGACTTTCAGTCCACATTGGACGTCGTCCGGACCGCCCGCTTCTCATCGGCGTTCACGTTCCAGTACTCCAAGCGCCCGGGCACGCCGGCGTCCACCATGGACGGTCAGGTGCCCAAGGACGTGGTCCAGGACCGGTACGACCGGTTGATCGCCTGCCTCGAGAAGATCGCCTGGGACGAGAACTGCAAGCTCGTCGGCGCCGGCGTGGAGGTCCTCGTCGCCGTGGGGGAGGGGCGTAAGGATGGTGCCACTGGGCGCCTGTCCGGCCGGGCCCGCGACGGCCGGCTCGTCCACTTCAGCGCCGACGCTTCGCAGGTGCGGCCGGGGGATGTCGTCGAGGTGACCGTCACCTACGCGGCGCCGCACCACCTCAACGCCGACGGCCCGCTCGTCTCCCACCGCCGGACCCGGGCCGGCGACGCCTGGGCCGCCGGCCAGGCTCCCCGCGCACCCGGCGTCCTTGTCGGCATGCCCTCCATCGGCGCGCCCGCCATCGGCTGACCCCGGCGGTAGGCCGCGCCGGGTCGAATGGCCCTAACCCAGTGCTGCAGCCGCGTCGATGCTTGCCCGAGGGCGAGCCCCGGCGCCGACTCCAGCCCATAGGCGCCGAGGGAGGCACAATGGCCACCATCAAGCAGGCCGCGGCCGAGTTCCTGGCCGCCGAGCGCATCGCCGTCACCGGCGTCTCGCGCTCGTCGGAACCACACACCGCGAACGCCATCTACAAGCGGCTCCGTGACCGGGGCTGCGTGGTGTACCCCGTCAACCCGAATGCGGGGATGGTCGAGGGCGACTCCTGCTACCCGGATCTCAAGTCGATTCCCGGCGGTGTCGACGCGGTCCTGATCGTCACCCGGCCCGAGCACGCCGAAGCGACCATGCGCGAGTGTGTCGACCTGGGCATCAGGCACGTGTGGATGCACCGCATGTTCGGGGCCGGCAGCGTCTCCGACGCGGCCACGGCGTACGGCCGCGAGCACGGCATCACCGTCATCGACGGCGGCTGCCCGCTCATGTTCGGTCCGACTGCCGACCCCGGTCACCGGTTGATGCGGCTGTTCGCGGGTCGTAAGGTCCCGCGGACGGTCTGAGGTCTGCTCAGCCCAGCGGGTCGACGTTGAAGGCGATGTCGGTCATGTAGGCGGTGAGGTAGGGGAACGGCCCTTCCGGTAGGTGCCAGATGCTGCTGACGTTCCCCGGTACGCTCCGTCCGTCGACCATCTCCCACCTCTCGATGGGTGTCCGCCACTCCGCCCTGACCGGACCGCCGGGCAGGGCGGCGTAGCGGTCGGTGGTGACGAAGTCGTGCGGCTCGCCGCGCTCGTCAACGAAGAGCCGACCGTGGACGGTGCGTCCGGCGTGCGTGAGTGCCACGTCGAAGCTGCGATCGTCGACGGCGCTCCAGGTCACCTCCGGTCGCAGCAGCATCGACGGGGCGAACAGCAGGGCGTCGTTGAGGAAGGTGGTCAGATCACGGGTGTCGAACTCGTCCCCGTGACCGCTGACGACCTTCACCAGGCCCAGCAGCTTGCCCTCCATGTGGCCGTGCCCATCCACGTAGATGTCACGGCCCACCATCGGGAGACCGGCCATCCGCACGCGCATCACGAAGATGCGGGCCATGTCCACACCGGTGTTGTACTGCCACGCCTCGGCGGGCATCCACTCCATGTCGGGACGCATCCGGAAGCGCCCCTCGCACCCTAGGCGGAACGACCACACCCGCGGCCGCCCGACCACCCCCGCAAATCGCAAATAGCGTCGTGCGGTCGGCGGTAGCCCCGCCAGATCGGCCTCGGCGACCGTTGTGTGGTCGCCGGGGCCGACGGACAGGCCGGCGGCCCTGACCTCTTCCAAGAGCCGCCGATACAGACCGTTCCGGGCGGACTGGTGGATCGCCCGGTCACTGGTAGTAAGGACCATCTCGCACCCCATTGAGCTAGACGACGTCCCGCGTCGCGCCGCGACAGGGGGTCTCCCCGGCGTGGGCGGCGCCCATCCTCACCCTGCGGGGCAGCGCGACCGTCCCCTAGGGACGAAGGTCCTTCGGCGTTGCGGCCATGGGCCTTCGCCCCTGCCGGCGACGGCCTTGGGAGATGTGCGCTTGACGATGGCGCGCCTGCCGATCCGGTATTCCAGCGACGCCTGAGGAGCGGAATCAGCAGGCTTTTCCCGTGTCACCAAAGGAGAAAAGGATGTCCGACGAGGCCGTGGCGCTGGGCGAGCCCGAGACAACGGGAAAACCCTCGTGTGGCCGGCCGCTGCCGGTGCTCTACACGATCGCGCTGGCCGCGGTGCTGGTTCCGGTGACCCTCTATGGGTTGATCAGTGTCGATCCATACCGACTCGATGCCGACGCGACGGCGCAGGGCCGGGGTCAGGATCTGCTCACGCTGCTGGCAGTTCCAGTGCTGGTGTGGGCCGCCGTCCGGGCCCGGGCCGGGTCGCTGCGGGCCCACCTGCTCTGGCTGGGCATCGCGCTCTACCTCGTCTACACGTACGTCTCGTACGCCTTCTCCATTCCGTTCAATGCCGTGTTTCCCGGCTACGTCGCCGTGCTCGGCCTGTCGTCGTACGGGCTGCTCAACGGCCTGCTGCGCATCGACGTCACCGCGGTGGCGCCCGCCTTCGAGCGGACCCCTCGCCGGGCGGTGGCGGTCCTGTTCGCCGTTTCCGGGGGCGCGTTCGCTCTGCTCTGGCTCTCCGACATCGTGCCGGCCCTGCCCGACGGCCAGCCGACCGGGCGGCTCGTCTACGACCTGCCGAACCCGATCTACGTGCTCGACCTGGCCTGGATCATCCCGCTGCTCATCGCCACGGCGGTGCAGTTGTGGCGCGGCCGCCCGGCCGGGTCCGTGCTCGGCGCGGTCCTGCTCGCCAAGGTGTTGACGCTCGGTCTGGCGTTGCTGTTCATGGCCGGGTTCGTGGCGGCCGGCAGTGTCGGGCTCGACGCGTCCGATGCTCCGGTGGTGGTCCTGGCCCTTGTGATCGTGGCGGTCGACGCCGTGCTGCTGGTGCGGGGCGCCCGGCGCATGGGTACGGTCGGCGGATCCTGGCTCCGGGCCGGCATCTGGCCATAGGCCAACGCGGCTACAGCGTGTCGAGGGACGCGCGCCGGCGGCTCTCGAGTTCGAAGATCTTCAGTAGAACGGCGGCCAGCACCGCATAGCCGGCGCCGATCGCGAGCTCGCTGCCCAGCGGCGCCAGGGCGGCGCCGAGCGAGTCGCCGGCGACGAGACGCCGGGCGGCCTCCGCCGCGTGGGTGATGGGCAGGAACGAGCCGACCGTACGGATCCAGTCGGGCAGCGCCGCGGCGGGCACATTCGTTCCGGTGAACAGCAGCATGAGCGCGACGCTGACGTTGGAGATGAGCCACACGTCGCGGAAGCGCAGCCCGACGGCGCCCAGGGCAAGGCCGAAGAAGGCGCAGGACACCGAGCCGACCGCGAACGAGAGCAGCAGCCCCGGGACGGCGGATGCCGGCACCCGCAGGCCCAGCACGAGCGCGCCCCCGACGAGAGTCGTCGTCGCCACGAGCAGACCGTTGGCCGCGTACGGCAGGCTGCGTCCCAGGAAGAGAGCGGTCCGGCTGCGCGGCGAGAGCAGTACGTGGGACAGCGTGCCGTAGCGGCGTTCGTTCGACACCGCCATGACCCCACCGAAGATGCAGGCGGCGGAGGAGGCGAGCACCGCGTTGCCGACGATGTAGAAGTGGTCACCGGCCACGTCGAGCTGCCGGCCCAGGAACGCGAAGAAGAGCAACTGGAACACCGGGCCGACCAGCAGGGTGCCGATGAACATCGCCGGTGTGGTCCAGTTGAACAGCGCGCGGTAGGCGATCACACCACCGACGCCGACCAGCCGGAACAGCCGCACCGGCTCTCCGCCCCCACCCAGCCACCCGAGAAGCCGTGCCGGCCCTCCACCCCCACCCAGCCACCCGAGAAGCCGTGTCGGCCCTCCACCCCCACCCAGCCACCCGAGAAGCCGTGCCGGCCCTCCACCCCCACCCAGCCACCCGAACAACGACATGCCGGCCTCCTACGCCAGGGCCAGCGTCGCGGCCCGGCGGGCTCGACGCTCCACATGCGACAGTGACAGCGCGCCGAGCGCCAGGCAGAGCGCGCTGATGGCCAGGCAGAGCCCCAGCGACGGCCAGACGGGGCCGCCCGTGGCCGCCTCGCGTACCGCGCGCGAGCCCCAGGTGGTGGGCAACACGGCGGCGAGCGGTCCGGTCCAGCCGGGCAGCGCCGTGATCGGGATCAGCATCCCGGACAGCAGCCAGATCGGGTACTCCATCGTGTTGGCCAGCGCGTTGGCGTTGCGCATCAGCACGAACGTCGAGGCCAGCAGTAGCCCGAACATGCCGAGGCTCAGGATGCAGATGGGCACGGCGACGGCGAAGCCCACGGGGCTGGCGAAGTCGAGCCGGACGCCGTAGAGCAGGCGACCCCACAGCAGCGTCGCCACCATCGAGTAGGCGCCGGTGACGGCCGTGGCGATGGTGAACGGCAGGATCACCAGCGCCGGACGGCGCGGCGCGAGCATTAGCATCTCCAGCGTGCCCTGCCACCGCTGGTTCTGAATCGCGCCGCCGGATCCGAAGAGGACGGACGACCAGACCCCCATCATGCCCGCGCCGACCGCGGCGCCGAGCAGCGCCTGCGGCTGCGGGCTCGCCCGGAACAGGTACACCGCCAGCGTCGCCTGAACGAGCGGGATGAGCACGGACGTGGCGATCTCGAACGGGGACCGGCTGAGCTGCTTGACGTGCAGCAGGGTGCCGACGGCCAGCATCCGCACCAGTCTCATGCCCGTGCTCGCTTCGCTGCGCGCGGGCCTGAGACCCCGAGGTCGCTGTATCCATGATTCGCTCGCTGACGCTCGCTCATGCCCGTGCTCCGACCGGGATCTCGGCGTCGGGCGCCGGTGCGCCCTCGCTGACGATCGCGACGTAGGCGTCCTCCAGCGTCGGCTCGCGGGCGGTGACGCGGCCGAGCCGCAGACCGGCCAGCGCCCGCAGCACCT
>JBQGBY010000020.1:0-64628 GCA_052038195.1 Micromonosporaceae bacterium
ATCCAACGGCCGAACACGGGTCCTCGCCTTCGTCGCCATCGGAACCGGCGTCGTCGTACTCCTCATCGCCGGCCTCGTACTCGCGCGCCGCCGCACAAGGTAGCCCGTCATAGGCCGAACCGATTCGGCACGCCGGCGCGCGGTCCGGCCTATCGAACGATCGCCGCCACGATAACGAAGTAGAGGACGATCGTGAGTAGGTCCTGCACGACGGTCGCCAGCGGGCCTGAGCCGAAGGCCGGGTCACGACCGAGGCGTTGCAGGAGCCACGGCAGCCCGAGGGCCACAACCGTCGCGATGCTGCTGGCGGCAAGCACGGCCAGAGCGACTGCCGCCGCTACCGAAGGGCTGCCCCAGACCAGCAGGATCACCGGAAACATCAGTGCGCCGAGGATGGCGCCGACCACCACGCCGGTCACGACCTCCCGACGCAGGACATGGCGGATGCCCACACCGACTGAGAGACCCCGAATTGCGATCGCTTCCGTCTGTGTGCCGACCGCATCCGCCAGGTACACGATGCCCGGCACGAAGAAGGCGACGAGCAGGTTGGCGGCGAGGAGATCCTCGAACGACGACACGATCCCAGCGGAGATCATCGCGCCGGCGAGACCGATGGCCAGCCAGGGCAGCCGGTGCCAGAGCCGGCGGGGCACGCTCTCGGTGCTTGCCGATCGGGCAGACTCCGCCCCGCGGAGAAACCCACCCATGCGGACAAGGTCTTCCTCGTGTTCCTCGAGCAAGATGGCGATCAGGCGCTCGGGGGGAATGATGCCGAGGAATCGTCCGTCGTCGTCCGTCACGGCGAGTTCGGATTCGCCGTGGTGGAGGGCCCGCCAAACCGCCCGCTCCTGGTCCGTGTGGGGGCCTACCACAGGGGGGTTCGGGTCCATCACGTCGGCGAGCACCGCGCCGTCCGGTGCGGAGACGACGCGATCGAGAGTGGCGAGGCCGACCAGGCGATCGTCCACACACACGGCCACAGCGGCGACGCTGTCGAATCGCCGCCGACGCAGATCGCGAAGAACGTCATCCACAGCGCTATCCGGGTGGGCCACGGGAACGTTGATCGTGGCGTGCGCAGCGGCGGTGCCGATGCGGGTCTCGAATCCGGCCGTTGCCTGCGGGTCGATTGTCGTCATGACCGGCCTCCTCATGGGACCCAACGACAGGTACGCCGTGTCTACTGTGGAGCCGGCGGTCCGCACGCCCCTCGTCGCGGATGCGTCAGCGGCCGCGATGTGACCAGAGCGCAAGCAGGGCGACCACGACGCCGGTCCCGAGCACAACGGCTGGAGGACGAGGCACCGTCCGTCGCAGCATTGCCAACTGCACCACGATCCAACCGATCTGCGCAACCGCCGCGGCGAACGCCGCGCATACCCACCGTCAACCGGACGCACCGCGGCTGTGCCGTGGTCGCGTCGCCCGGTGACGCGGCTAGAACGCGGAGACCGTGTCGGGCGCGCGTTCCGAGCGACTGAGCGCCCGTACCAGAGCGGTCGCACCGTGCCGCCGCACGGCCAGGCTGGAGAGGAGGGCGATCACGGGCTCGACAACGTCTGGCGGGAACTCGGGCGTTGGCAGTGCGACGCTGAACGCGAGGTCGTCGGAGTGCACGACGATCTCCATCATCCGGGTGACGAGAAAGTCGTCCAAGCGCAGCCCCCATGGCCCGGCCGGCGGACGGACGACCCGATCCGGCGGCTCGACGGCCAATCGGGCCCGGAGCTTGGACAGGCTCTCGGCGGCCCGCCGGGCGACCGCCACCGCACCGTCGGCCGCCGCCGCCTCCCCATTGTCCCGGATCTCCACATTTATCTCGGCATCAAGGGCTGCGCCGGGCCAGCGCGCCCGCGCGTAGTGCTCCAGGAGCGTCACGGGCTCCTCAGGCGGGTTCGGATCCTCGAGCGCGCGGGCCACGTACGTGATCTGGCCCGCAAGGTGTGCGGCCAGGCCTCCGACGCTGAGCAGGCTCAGGGCGCTCGGTGCCGGCCAGGATGCCGCCACCGCCGGCTCGTGGATCAGACTGGTCGCGGCCTCGGCCGACGCCAGATACGCCGCACGCAACGGAGTCATGGGTGAGACCGTAGCCGGCGTCTCCGACAGTCCGCGAAGACCATCGTCAGTGGGCGAAGTCCCACCGGGTTGCGCCGTGGGGCTCGGCGGTAGCGACACCGACGGCGGTGTGCAGCGTGAGGCGGTACAGGTGCCACGGCGCCGGGCCGGCGCTCGGCGCGTTGAACGGTGCCGTGAACGCGTCGTCCTCCACCGAGGCCGGCCAACCGCCTGTCCGGTAGACGGCCGCCACACGCTCCAAAGTGGACGTATCGGTGACCCGGTGCGCCTGACCCTCCAGCACCAGGTCGATGCCGGTCAGGCCGACCGACACGGTGCAGGCCGGATTTGCGGCCAGGTTGCGGGACTTCAGCGTGCCCGGGCCACTCACGAAATAGAGGCCATCGTCGACCCACACCGCGCCGACGCCCGCCGAGTGCGGTCGGCCGTCCGGCCGCACGGTCGCGACGAAGAAGGTCAGCATGGTCTCGGGCGTTTCGCTGGCGAGGAGGTCGCGCGGGCGGCTCCACGGCAGCTCCGCCGACCCGTATCGGTCGAGGTTGCGGGTCGAGATCGGCTCACTCATGGTGATAGTCATACCCGTACGTCGGACCGGCCTACGCCATCTTCGACACCGAACCCACGATCACGAGGTTGGCCATGTCGACTACGGGCCGGTAGCCGAGGGCGGCGTAGATCTTGTTCGACGTGGGGTTCGCCTGGTCGGTGTACAGGCAGGCCCGAGCACCGTGGGCCAGGATCTGTCGAGACACCTCGGCGACCGCGTTGCTGGCCCAGCCACGGCCGCGCTGGGCGGGCGGGGTGTAGACCGGGCCGATGCGGGCGACTCCGAAGGCCGGTGGTCGGACCGCGGTCAGGTGCACGCGCTGGCCCGTTTCGTCGACCCAGAACCACAGCTCGCCGCCCCGGATGAGTCCGAGCATGGCCGAGCGGTCGGGCACCTCGTGCGTGGTCGCGCCGTGCGGTCGGCCCGCCTGCTGGTCGGCGTCGTCGGCGAATGCCGCGAACCACTCCATGGCCAGCTCCAGATCGCCCTGGGTCGCGGCCACCAGCTCGCCCGGTACGGACGCCGGTTGCTTGAGGTCGCCCAGTTCGTGCAGCCGGGTGTGCTGACCAACCTCGACGCGACCGCCGCACATCCGGGCGAGCTCGCCGGCACACAGCTCAACCGCGGGCAGAGCGCCGTTGAGGCCGAGCACCTCCTCGCCACGCTCGTACAGCACCCGAGCCAAGGCCACCGCCGCCTCGTCCGGCATCGGCAGCAGGAACGGCGGGAAGGGCACGAACGGCGCGGTGCGCATGCCGGCGCCAAGCACGGCACCGGAGTCGTCGCGGACGGCCAGCCACCAGTCGCGATCCGGCGGCGGGATCCCCTTCGCCACCTGCCCGATCGCCCTGTGGGCGACCGTCGTCACGACGGTGCTGATCACGGGCTCGGCGGCCAGGTGGTCGCCCGCGACAGCCAGGAACGTCGCGGGATCGGCGAAGAACTGCAGCTGTGGCGGTGCGCCCATCCGCGCAGGGTAACCGTTCGTGGGACTCCCGAGCACGGACGCGGCGACGCCTGCGCAGTGCAGTTCCGTCCTGCTGGCGAGGTCAGGTCGGGGAGTGCAGCCACGGCTCGCGGAGGTCGAAGAACTCCGGCTCACCCGCGGAGAGGGACATCATCTCGTCCATCTCTGCCTGCAGCTGCGGCGGTGGCTGCTTGCGCTCGCCCTCGCGCGCGGCGGCCTCGTCGGTGAAGTAGACCGCCATCGTGTAGCCGCCTTCGTCGTACAGGCAGGCCACGCTGCCGAGGATCTCGGGGCGGAAGGCCGCCCACTCCTTGGGGTGCGAGCCCATGAGCTCGCGGGCCCGGGCGGGGTTCGAGCCCCGACCCTGTATCACCTGGACGAAGCGTGCCTGATCGGGGTCGCCCGGCGTGTCGACGACGACATCCTCGGTGTCCCGCAACGTGGGCGGCTGGTCGAAGAGCTCCGTGAACGCGCTCCACCAGTGCTGCTCGTCCGGTCGGGCCCCATGACGACGGGCCGCGTCCGCCGACTCCCACCGGGCAAGCCCGATGAAGCGCATGTCGTCGGTCACACCGGCGGTGGAGCCGATCCAGCCCTCGGCGCTCCCGGCAATCTCCTTGATCCACACGTCGAGCTCGACGTAGACGGGCTCCTTGTGTCGCACCTGCCCCTGAATCACCTGGACGAACACCGCGATCCCCCCTCGCGAGTGATGGCCTACGCCGACGCTACTGGTGCCCGACGCTGACCGCGCGCGTTCCGGAGCACTTGACGACCGCGGGCTGTACGCGCGTATAGTCAGCTGTACGTTCGGCTAAAAGACTAGCCATACGTACAGGAGCGACAGGCCATGGCAGCACCACGAGGGTTCAGCGCGGACGACCTGACCGCGCGGGCACGCATACGCCAGGCCGCGATGCACCAGTTCGCCGAGCACGGGTACGCGCGTACCACTATCCGCAGCATCGCCGCGGCCGCCGGCGTCTCCCCCGGTCTGCTCCGCCACCACTTCGGTTCCAAGGAGGAGCTGCGCGAGGCGGTGGATGTGCACGTCGTCGCCGAGATCCGCCGGGTCAACGACGAGGTCCTCGAGGGCACGAGGCGCGGGGACCTGCGACCGGCCGCCCTGTCCCGGCCCGACCTCAAGCCGTACCGGGCGTACGTGGTCCAGGCCCTGTTGGACGGCTCAGCCGCGATGGCGCCGATCTTCGATGAGGTGGTGGACCTCACCGTGGGCTGGATCGAGCTGGCGGACAAGGGCCGTACGAACGATCCGCCCGCCGTCGACGCGCGCACCCGCGCCGCGGTGCTGGCCGGCATGGTCTTCGGTGTGCAGCTGCTGGCCGGGCACATCTCCCGGGCGCTGGGGACGGACATGGCCACCCCCGAGGGAGAGCGGCTGACCTCGCTCGCACTTCTCGAGATCTATTCACATGCTCTGGTCAGTCCGGAGCTCGCCGCCACCGCGCGCGCTGGCATCGACGCCCCCGCGCCGTAACGACGAGGTTCGTTGCCCCCATTGCCGCTCACCCAGCCACTCGAACTCACACAGCAAGGAGCGAGGCATGAGCCACGCGATCGAAGTGTCAGGCCTGGTCAAGACATTCGGCCGGACCCGCGCCCTCGATGGTCTGGAGCTGACCGTCCAGACCGGCGAGGTACACGGCTTCCTCGGCCCGAACGGGGCCGGGAAGACCACCACCATCAGGATCCTGCTCGGCCTGGCGCGGGCCGACGCGGGCCGCGCCACCGTGCTCGGCGCCGATGCCTGGCAGCACGCTACGTCGCTGCACCGTCGGCTGGCCTACGTGCCGGGCGACGTGACGCTGTGGCCCAACCTCTCCGGCGGCGAGATCATCGACCTGCTCGGCCGGTTGCGTGGCGGGCTCGACGCCAAGCGCCGCGCCGACCTGCTGGCGCGGTTCGACCTCGACCCGAGCAAGAAGGCCCGCGCCTACTCCAAGGGGAACCGCCAGAAGGTCGCCCTCGTGGCCGCCCTCGCGTCCAATGTGGAGCTGCTGCTGCTCGACGAGCCGACCGCGGGTCTGGACCCGTTGATGGAGGAGGTGTTCCGGCAGGTGATCCGTGAGGACCAGAAGGCCATCGGCCGCACGGTCCTGCTGTCCAGCCATATCCTCGCCGAGGTCGAGGCGCTGTGTGACCGCATCACGATCATCCGGGTCGGGCAAGCCGTCGAGACCGGCACGCTGGCCGACCTGCGCCATCTCACCCGCACATCCATCACGGCCGAGCTCAGTCAGCCGGCCGAGGGTTTGTCCACAGTGCCCGGAGTCCACGACCTGCGCAGCCACAACAGTCATATCTCCATGAATGTGGAGACGTCGGCCCTGCCGGATGTCCTGCGGCGCCTCACCGACGCGGGCGTGCGCAGTCTGGTGAGCCAACCGCCCACCTTGGAGGAGCTGTTCCTGCGCCACTACAACGGCGAGGGCCAGACCCCGGTGCGAGAGCAGGTGTCCCGGTGACCGGCACGGCTGCGCTGTTGCGGCTCGCGTTGCGGCTGGACCGGGTGCGGCTGCCAATCTGGGTGGTCGTCCTCGGCATCCTGCCGGCGCTGACCGCGGCCAACTACCAGAAGCTCTATCCGACCCAGGCGGACCTGGAAGCCGCGAGCGTGATCATCTCCAACCCGTCGCTCGAGGCCATCGGCGGCCCACTGTTCGATGTGTCGATCGGCGGGGTGACCACCTGGAAGATCGCCACGACCATGTTCATCATGGCCGCGCTCATGAGCATGCTCACGGTCGTCCGCCACAGCCGCACCGAGGAGGAGACCGGGCGCGCTGAGCTGGTCGGAGCCACGGTCGTGGGGCGCTACGCCCCACTGACCGCCGCGCTGCTCACGGCGGCGATCGCCGACGCGGCGGTCGGCGGGCTCGCCACCCTCGGACTGATCGGGATCGGTCTACCGGTGGCCGGATCCGTCGCCTTCGGTCTCGCGACAACTCTCGCGGGGCTGATGTTCGGCGCGATCGCGGCCGTTACCGCGCAACTCGCGACCTCCGCCCGCACCGCGAACGCCATCGCCTCCGCGGTGCTAGGCGCCGCGTTCCTCCTGCGCGCGGTCGGCGACGCCGGTCCGGACGCGGTGAACTGGTTCTCACCGCTGGGCTGGATGGTCCACATGCGACCGTACGGCGGCGAGCAGTGGACGTTCGCCGTCGCCGCCCTCGCGCTCATCGCGGTGCTGGGCGTCGTCTCCTACCGCCTGGTGGCGCGGCGCGACGTGGGTGCCGGGCTCATGCCCGACCGGCCCGCCCCCGCGCAGGCCGCACCCGGGCTGCGCACGCCGATCGCACTGGCCTGGCGGCTGCACAAGGGCCTGCTGATCGGCTGGGGCGTCGGCATCTTCGTGACGGGCGCGGTGTTCGGCGGCGTCGGCAAGAGCGTCTCGGGCAACTTCGAGATCAACGACCAGGTGACCCAGATGCTCGAACGGCTCGGTGGGACAGCGGCGTTCACGGACTCGTTCTTCGGCGCCGTCATGGGCATCACCGCGGTATCCGTGGCCGCCTACACCGTGCAGGCGACGCTGCGGATGCGGGCCGAGGAGTCCAGCGGCCGGGTCGAGCCGCTGCTCGCGACCGACGTGGGTCGGCTGCAGTGGACGGCGAGCCACCTGCTGTTCTCGTTGCTCGGCACGGCGTTCATCCTCGCGCTGGCCGGCGTCGGGATGGGCCTGACCTACGGGGCGTCGACCGACGATATGGGCCAGGTCGCCCGGCTGCTCGGCGCCGCGATCGTGCACGTGCCGGCGACGTGGGTGCTCGCCGGGTTCGGCGTGTTCCTGTTCGGGTTGGCGCCGCGGTCCTCGTCGCTGGCGTGGGCGGCACTGATCGTCTGCGTTGTGCTGCTCATGCTCGGCGCGTTCCTCGGCCTGCCGCAGTGGGCGGTGGACCTCTCGCCCTTCGAGCACACGCCGAAGCTACCCGGCGCGGCCTTCTCGGTCTGGCCGTTGGTGCTGCTGACCGGCGTCGCGGCCGCACTCGGCGCCGCGGGACTGGCCGGGTTCCGTCGGCGCGACGTCGGCTGACCGCCGACGCGCTCTTTCCAGCGAAGGCGGCATTGTCTACCGCCGACGCGCTCTTTCCAGCGGAGGCGGCATTGTTACCGCCAGAATGAGGTGTGACCTCCACTGATCCGGGGATCCGGCGACTGCATCCGTCGCCGGATCCCACTCCGCTGCGCGACGACGATCTGCTCGCCGCGTACCCCATGCCCGACGGCCGCCCTCTGTTGCGGGTCAACTTCGTGTCCAGTGTGGATGGTTCCGTGACCCTGCACGGCCGCTCCGGCCCGCTCGGGGACGTCGCGGACCGACGGGTCTTCCACCTGCTGCGAGTCGCCTGCGACGCGGTGCTGGTGGGACGCGCGACTGTCCAGATCGAGCAGTACGGCGCGCTGAAGGAGGCCGAGCGGCTGCGCCAGCTGCGGCTCGACCGTGGCCGCACCGCCGATCCGGTCCTGGTGCTGGTGACCCGGAGTCTCGACCTCGACCCCGCTGATCCGATGTTCACCGACGCCCCGCAGCGGCCGGTGATCGTGACCACTGAGTCGAGCGCCCGCGAGAACGCTGATCGTTTCTCGGCCGTAGCGGACTTGCTCGGCTTCGGCACCGGTGAGGTCGATCTCGGGGCGGCGCTGGCCGAGCTGGTCAGGCAGGGACTTCCGCACGTCCTGTGTGAGGGCGGGCCGCACCTGCTCGGTTCCCTGCTCGCGGCCGACCTGGTGGACGAGATGTGCCTGACGGTGGCACCGACGCTCGTCGGGCCGGGTCCTGGCCGCATCGTCGCCGGATCGCCCACGCCGGTACACGCACTCACGCTCGCGCACGTCCTGGCCGCCGGCGACGAGCTGCTGCTCCGCTATACCCGTCCTTGACCGCGCCCCATCACCGGTTGTGCCGGGCGTACACCGGTTCCCGCCAGCCGAGGATGGCCTCGGTCATCCGGACGGCCCGTACGGAGGCCGCGACGTCGTGGACGCGGACGACGCGCGCACCCTTGAGGATGCAGGCGGTCAGTGCGGCGAGCGTCCCCTCGGTGCGCTGGCCCTGGGGAAGGTCCAGCGTCTCGCCGATGAAGTCCTTGTTGGAGACCGCGACCAGCACCGGGTAGCCCAGATCGGCGATCTCTTCGAGGCGGCGGGTCAGCTCCAGCGAATGATAGGTGTCCTTATTCAGATCATGGCCTGGGTCGATGAAAAGCTGCTCGGCCCGGACTCCGCGGCTGCGGGCCACCGCGACCCGGTCGGCGAGAAAGGCTCTGACATCAGCCACCACGTCGCCGTACGTTGGTTGGCTCACGAGCGTGCGCGGCGGCCGGGCCAGGCTGTGGGTGATGATCAGCGTGACCCCGGTCTGGGCCGCGAGGTCGGCCAGTCCCGCGTCGTAGAGGCCGGAGGTGTCGTTGATGACGTCCGCCCCCGCCGCGATCGCCGCCCGCGCCACCCCGGCCCGGTAGGTATCCACGGATATCACGACGTCGGAGTCGGCCCGAACAGCGGCGATGACCGGCACCACCCGGTCGAGCTCCTCCGTCTCGCTGACCTCGCCCGCGTGCAGGCCGAACGGCACACCCCCGATGTCGACCCAGTCCGCCCCGTCGGCAATCGCCGACCGTACGGCCGCCACCGCCGCGTCGAGACCGAAAGTACTGCCCTGGTCGTGGAACGAGTCCGGCGTACGGTTCACAATCGCCATCACCGCGACCCGGCGGGAGAGGTCGAACTCCCGGCGTCCGATCCGCCGCTTCGGGCTGGCCAGGTCGGGCAGGACGAACCCAGGCACTCGTCTGCTGTCCACCGCGGTCCTCTCGTGTCGCCATGATCACGAACTCTTCCCGAGACTACCAACGGCTCGGCGCCCGTGCCGCTACGCGGGGTCGATCCCCCAGGAGCGGAGCACCTCGTCGTCGACGGGCCGGGGCGCGGTCGGGGCCCGGCCCGGCGTGCGGGAGAACCGGGGGGCAACGGCCGGGACGACCGTACCGTCCACTGTGGAGAACGTCCCCCGGGCGACGAGGTGCGGGTGGTGTGGCGCCTCGGCGAGGCTCAGCACCGGGGCGACGCAGGCGTCGGTGCCAGCGAAGTGCTCCGCCCACTCGTCCCGGGTCCGGGTGCCGAAGACGCGGGTGAATGCCTCCCGCTGCCCGGGCCAGGTGGTCGGATCGAGATGGACCCCGGCACCCGTGCCGGCGCCGAAGTCGGTACCGGCGAGACCGAGGCCGTCCAGCAGCGCAGCGTAGAACCGCGACTCGAGCGCACCGACGGCGACGAAGCGACCGTCGCTGCACCGGTACGTGTCGTAGAACGGGGCGCCGCCGTCGATGAGGTTGGCCCGTCGTTCGTCGCGCCACAGCCCGCGGCCGCGCAGCGCATAGACGATACTCATCAGTGATGATGATCCATCCACCATGGCCGCGTCGACGACCTGGCCCACGCCGCTGCGCGAGCGCTCCAGCAACGCGGCCAGCACGCCGACGACCAGGTACAGCGACCCGCCGCCGAAGTCGGCCACCAGGTTCACCGCGGTCATCGGCTGCTCCGCCGGACCGCTCGCGTGCAGCGCCCCGGTGATCGCGGCGTAGGTCAGGTCGTGTCCGGCCCGGTCGGCCAGCGGTCCGTGCTGGCCCCACCCGGTCATGCGCGCGTAAACCAGGCGCGGGTTGCGCTCCCGGCACGCGTCGGGCCCGAGGCCCAGCCGCTCGGTGACCCCCGGACGCATCCCCTCCACGAGCACATCGGCCCGCTCGACCAGCCGCAGCACGAGGTCCCGCCCCGCCGGCGTGGTCAGGTCCGCCGCCACCCAGGGCCGGCTGCGGTCCAGGCCGTCCGGGCTGCTGTCGCGCAGCTCGCGGAGCGAGTCACGCGTCAATGCCGAGCCACCGGGACGGACCACCCGCAGCACGTCGGCACCCAGCTCGGCCAGCAGCAGGCAGGCGTGCGGCGCCGGCCCGATCCCGGCCAGCTCGACGACCCGGATGCCGGCCAGCGGCCCGTCCGGCGACGTCAAGATCCGACTCCGCGGTCAGATTTCCGAGTTTCCTCGGAAACCTGACCGGTCAGCGTCGTCACCGAGGGGCCATGCGGATGGCGCCGTCGAGGCGGATCGTCTCGCCGTTGAGCATCGGGTTGGCGACGATGTGCCCCACCAGCGCGCCGTACTCGGACGGGTCACCGAGCCGTGACGGGTGGGGCACCTGCGCGCCGAGCGAGGCGACCGCCTCTTCCGGCAGGCCGTGGAACAGCGGCGTGTGGAAGATGCCCGGCGCGATCGTCATCACCCGGATCTTGTGCTGGGCCAGGTCGCGGGCGACGGGCAGGGTGATGCCGACGATGCCGCCCTTCGAGGCGGAGTAGGCCGCCTGCCCGATCTGCCCGTCGAACGCCGCCACCGACGCGGTGTTCACGATGACCCCGCGCTCCTCACCATCGATGGGTGTCGAGGCGATCATCGTCGCGGCGGCGAGCCGGATCACGTTGAACGTGCCGACGAGGTTGACCTGCACCACCTTGCTGAACTCGGCGAGCGGGAACACCGTGCCGTTCTTGGCGACCACGCGCATCGCGTTGGCGATGCCGGCGCAGTTCACCACGACCGACAGCGGCCCGAGGTCGGCCGCCGTGGCGACCGCGGCAGTCACCTGCTCCTCGCTGGTCACGTCGGCCGGCGCGAAGGTCGCACCGATCTCCTCCGCGACGGCCTTGCCGTTGCTCGACGGCAGGTCGAGGATGACGACCTTCGCGCCGCGACCCAGCAGTTCTTGGACGGTGGCGAGGCCGAGCCCGGATGCGCCGCCGGTGACGAGCGCGACCTTGTTGGTGATATCCATAGTGGTCTGTCCTCCGTGGACGGTTAAGAATTGTCAGCTGATCCCGCTGGGCCGGCGCTGCCGGAAATCAGAGCCGCTCGATGACAGTGGCGTTGGCCATACCGCCGCCCTCGCACATGGTCTGCAGACCGTACCGGCCGGCCGTCGCCTCCAAGTAGTTGACCAGCGTGGCGAGCAGCTTGGTGCCGGACGCGCCGAGCGGGTGGCCCAGCGCGATCGCGCCGCCGCGGGCGTTCAGCTTGTCGGGGTCGGCACCGATCTCGTTCTGCCACACCAGGGGCACCGGGGCGAACGCCTCGTTCACTTCGTAGGCGTCGATGTCCTCAATGGACAGACCCGCCTTCGCCAGGACCTTGCGCGTGGCCGGGATGACGCCGGTGAGCATGAGGATCGGGTCGCTGCCCGTGACCGCGAACGTGTGGAACCGCGCCCGCGGCCGCAGCCCGAGCGCGGATGCCTTCTCCTCGCTCATGATGAGCGCCGCCGACGCGCCGTCGGTGAGCGGTGAGGAATTGCCCGGCGTGATGCGCCACGCGATCTCGGGGAACCGCTGGGCCAGGTTCTCGTCGACGAACGACGGCTTCAGCTCCGCCAACCCCGCCACGGTGGTGCTCGGCCGTACGGTCTGGTCCACCACATGGTCGGTGACCGAGCCGTCCGCGTCGGTGACCTTGACCGGGATGATCTCGTTGGCGAAGGCACCCGACGAGTGCGCGGCAGCCGCCCGCGCGTGGGAGCGGGCCGAGTACTCGTCCAGCGCCTCCCGGTCGATCTTCCACCGCCCCGCGATGAGCTCGGCGCTGATGCCCTGGCCCACCAGCCCGTCCGGGTAGCGCTGCTCCTTCAGCGGGGCGAAGGGGTTGCCGCCCATGGCCACGGACGTGCCCATCGGCACGCGGCTCATCGACTCGACGCCGCCGGCGATGGCGATGTCGTACGCACCGGCGATCACGCCCTGGGCCGCGAAGTGCGCCGCCTGCTGGCTCGAGCCGCACTGCCGGTCGACGGTGGTGCCCGGCACGGACTCCGGGAAACCCGCGGCCAGCAGCGCGTTGCGCCCAATGTTGATCGACTGGTCGCCGGCCTGCATGACGCAGCCCACGATGACGTCGTCCACGAGCGCGGGGTCGAGGCCGTTGCGGTCCACCAGGGCCCGGATCGTCGTGGCGAGCAGGGTCACCGGGTGTACGCCGTGCAGCGCACCTCCCGGTTTGCCCCGACCCGAGGCGGTTCGGACGACGTCGACGATGACGGCACTGGTCATGGGTTCCTCACTCGGGGCTCGGGGACGTTACCGCAGGGTAACCCGGCGGTCTCCCTGAGGCCATCGCTGCTACCTGTGACTAATTCCGGCGACGCCGGCGGAGCGGAATCAAGCTGGCAACCTCCAGCGACGCCGGCGGAGCGGAATCAGCCGGCAACACCTGGACACACGGTGGCTCTGGTTCTATGGGCGGGTGCGGACTCTGCTCGTCGTGCACCACACGACTTCTCCGGCGCTGGAGGAGCTGCTCGAGGCTGTCCTCGCGGGCGCCGGGACCGACGAGATCACTGGCGTACACACGGAAGTGCGGCCGGCACTGTCGGCCACCGCGACCGACGTGCTCGCCGCTGACGGCTTCGTGCTCGGCACGCCGGCGAACATCGGCTACATGTCCGGGGCATTGAAGCACTTCTTCGATCAGGTCTACTATCCGTGCCGGTCGGCCAAGGCGGGAAGCCCGTACGGGCTCTACGTGCATGGCAACAGCGACACCTCCGGTGCGGTGCGCGCCGTCGATACGATCGCCACCGGCATGGGCTGGCGGGCGGTCCATGCCCCGGTGCTCATCCTCGGCCAACCGACGAAGCAGGACCGGGACGCCTGCTGGGATCTCGGCGCCACCGTCGCGGCGTCGCTCTCGGATTCCTCCACAGTGGACTGAATCGGTTCGAGCGCTGTCGTCGAAACTCGGTCGTGTTGGTGGTTGCGGTCATCATACCTGTGTTCTAGCGTGGTGTTCATGGATGCGGGGGCGACATCGAGCGGGCTGGTTGACCGACCGGCCCCCGCTGTGGTGCCGCCCGCGGCGCTACCGGCGGGCTTGGCCAAGATGCCGCCGGGTCCGGGGTTGGCGGTGGCGCTGGCCGGGGTGGATCCCACCCGGTTGACAGCGCATCAGCTGGTGGTCGTGGTCGCGGCGCACAACCGGCAGATCGCCCACCAGCAGGGCCAGCTGCTGGTGGCGTTGCGGGAGCTGGGTCATGCGCCGCCCGCGGAGCGCGAGCGCGTGATGCGGGATCGGGAGCGCAACGCGTACGCGACGGTGGAGGCGGCGTTCGGCGCGACCTGGACGGCCTACCGGTGCGAGCAGATGGCGGGGTTGGCCGAGTTCGCGTTTGACCACGTGCCCGCGCTGGGCCGGGCGCTGGCCGAGGGCCGGGTGGATCTGGACCAGGTGAAGGTCTTCGACCGGGCGCTGTCCGGCGTGGCCGAGCTCTCCGCCACCCGTGCCATCGTCGACCAGGCGCTGGCCAAGGCCGCCAGCGACAACACCGCCACCCTGCGGACCCGGTTGCAGCGCCTGCTGGCCAAGCGTGATCCCGGCTCGCTCCGCAAGCGCCGCCAGCGTGACCACAAGGACCGGTTCGTGATCCGGTTCCCAGAGCCACCGAGTGACCTGGTCAACCTGCAGATCCGGTTCTGCGACCCGGCCCTCGCGGCCGCCGCCTACGACAATGTCGACGCGATCGCCAAGGCGACCAAGGCCACCGGCGACGCCCACGGCCGCACCATGGAGCAGTTGCGCCATGACATTGCCCTCGACCTGCTCGCCGGCGTGGACCCCACGCTCGCCGGCCATGCCACGCCCGCCGACCGCAAGGGCACGATCGTCGTGCACGTCAACCTGGCCACGCTGGTCGGCATCCGCGAGTTGCTGGGTTCCGCCGCCGTCCACGGCCTCGGCCGGCCCCAGCTGGGGGTGTGCGGGCTGGGCAGCCGGTGCGGGCTGGGCAGCTCCGACGGGTCCGGGTGCGGGTGCTGCCGGCGTGCGCTGGCGGATCTGGTGGCCGAGCCCGGTGAGATCGCCGGGTACGGCCCGGTCGCCGCGCACATCGCCCGGCAGACCGTGGCCCAGTGGGCCGGCGTGTCGCAGTGGCGGTTTGTGGCCGAGGACGACGGCCATGTCGTGGCCGAGGACGCCCTGCCCCGCAACCTGGTGCCCGGTCTGCTCGAGTCGATGCGCCGATGGGCGGTTGACGCGACCGCTGGACCCGACGGACGGGCCCACCGGCTGCCGACCGCGGCGCAGATCGCGTTCGTGCGGGCCCGGGACCGGCGCTGCCAGGCGCCGGGGTGCCGCGTGCCGGCCCACACGTGCCAGGTCGACCATCGCATCCCGTGGCACCGGGGCGGACCCACTTTCGTCGACAATCTTCACTGTCTGTGCCTGCGACATCATCGCGCCAAGGACGACGGCGGTCACCGCTACCGACGGGTGCCCGCCGGCATCGAATGGACCACCGCCGCGGGTCACCGGTACCTGCGGGCCACCGATGGCACCGGCACGCGGAGACACCGACATCGACATCGGCGCAGCTGCCACGCCGGCGGCACAATGATCGTCGACGTCGTGATCGACAGTCCACACTGGAACCACCAGTTGTAGCAGGGAGCACGGGACATGGCATACGACGAGGCGCTCGCCGACCGGGTCCGGTCCGTGGTCGGCAAGCTCAACCCGGGACCGGTCGAGGAGAAGCGCATGTTCGGCGGGCTCGGGTTCATGCTCGCCGGCAACATGGCGGTCGCGGTCCAGGGCAGCCGGGCCGGTCTCCTGGTGCGGGTGAGCCCCGACGACACCGAGCAGCTCGTCACCGAGCCCGGCGCCGACATCATGCAGATGCGCGGACGGCCCATGCGCGGCTGGATCACCGTGAGCGCCGACGTGCTCACCAGGGATGCCGACCTCAAGCGCTGGGTGAAGCGCGGCGTCACCTACGCCGCAGCCCTCCCAGCGAAATAGCCTCGACCAGCGACACGGCCACGACCGGCCGGAGCGACACGGCCACGACCGGCAGGAGACTGTCGGGACGGCCCCTAGGATGAGGGCGTGTCGCCCCCCGGTCCGCTGCTGCTCGTCCTGGACGGCAACAGCCTCACCCACCGCGCATACCACGCGGCGGCAACGGGGCGGCTGCTGGACGAGACGGGTCGGTCAGTCTGGGCGCTCAAGGGGCTGATCGGCTACATCGCCCGGGCGGCGGCGCGGCTGCGCCCCGACGCGTTGCTGGTCGGCTTCGACTGTCCCGAGCGGTCGGTGCGCAAGGCGGAGTACCCCGGCTACAAGGCGCACCGGCCCGACAAGCCCGGGGACCTGGTTGAGCAACTGCTCGCCGCACCTCGGATGCTGCGCGACGCCGGGCTGGCCACAGTGGTGGCGACCGCCCACGAGGCCGACGATGTGCTGGCCAGCGGCGCCGCGCACGCACGCCGGGCCGGGTGGCGCACGGTGGTGATGACCAGCGACCGGGACGCCTTCGCCCTCATCGACGAGTGGACATCGGTGCTGCGGGTCCGCAACGGCGGGTTCGACGAGGCGGTGTTGGTGACGCCCGAGTCGCTGCACGAGGTCTACGGCGTGCACCCCCGGCAGTACCGCGACTACGCCGCTCTCCGCGGTGATCCGTCGGACAACCTGCCCGGCGTGCGCGGCTTCGGCTCGGCCACGGCCGCCCGCCTGTTGACCGCGTTCGGCACGGTCGAGGCCGCCTGGGCCGCGCTGGACAACGGTGGGGCCCAGGCCGTACGGGCGGTGGTGGGCGAGGCCGCGGCGGCCCAGCTCGCCTCGGCGGAGGCTCGGGCCGTGGTGGCGCGCAACCGGGGCCTCATGCGGCTGCGAGCGGACCTCGCGCTGCCCGCTCTGGACGACGCCCGGCTGCCCGTCGACCGGCTGGTCATGCGGCGGGCCTTCGCCGACCGTGGCATCTACCTGGGACCTTCGCTGTGGGCGCTCACCGGTGCGCCGCCACCACCCACCGAAGAGATGCTGGCCGCCATCCCCCAACCGTGGCTGTGGCGGCGCAGCCCGCGGGCCCGGCGCGACCCCGCCCCCGGGCAGCTCGCCCTCTTCTGACTGGGCTGCTTGACCCAATATCTTGGCAAGCATTATATTGGCCGGGTGAGCATGACCGAGCCAACCTTCTTCGTCCTCACGGCGCTGGTCGGCGAACCCCGGCACGGGTACGGCATCGTCGGCGAGGTCGACGAGCTATCCGGCGGACGGGTCCAGCTGAAGATCGGTTCCTTGTACGGCATCCTCGACCGGCTGGTCTCCGAGGGCCTGGTGGAGCTTGATCGGGAGGAGGCGCACCACGGTCGCCTGCGCCGCTACTACCGCCTCACCAACGCGGGCTTCGAGGCGGTGCAGACCGAGGCCGCACGGCAGGCGGCCAACGCCCGCGCGGCCACCCGACGGATCAAGGCCCTCGCGCCGCGGTGGGGTGGGACGGCATGACCAGTCCGTTGGAGCGCCGGTACCGGCGCGTGCTGCGCCTCCTGCCCGCCGGCTACCGGCAGGCGTGGGAGGAGGACATGGTCAGCGCCTACATGGAGCGGGCCGGCATGGGCCCACGGTCGCTGGGCGAGCGGTTGTCCGTCGTCGCCCTCGCCATCCGGCTGCGACTGGCCGGGCGGCACTCCTCACCGCGCGGTGCGGGCTGGCGCCACGCGATGTACGGGTTCGCGATGCTGGCACTGCTCCATCAGGCGCTCTTCCTCACCGTCGCCGTGGCCGACCTCGCCGGCGAGATGCGCTGGCGGCCCATGGAGTTCTACGCGAACGAAGGACCCGTCGCGCTGTGGACCGCCTCGGTTTTCGCACTCCTGTGGGTCGGCGCTTACGGCTGCGCGGTGCTGGGTCTCGTGGTGGCCCGGCGCATCGTCGTCGTGCTCGCGGCCGGTTCGATGATTGCCTATGCGATCGTGGCGCCACTGATGCGCGGCTGGGCGGTGAGCGTTGAGGCCATGATCCCGCTCGCGTGGTACGCGCTGGTCGCCGGCCTGGTGATCATGATCCCAAATGACACTCGCCCGTCCCGCCGGCTGTGGCTGGGTGTGTACCTCGTGGGCGCCCTCGTCCTGGCGCCGTTCGCCGCACTGCATAACCGGCTGCGGCATCCGGGATGGCTGGACCTCGTGCACCCCGAACTCGCGTGGCGCATCGGGCTCGTCATCGTGATGGCGGTTGTGGTGTGTGTGCCAGCGCTGCGCCGGTCGCCGGGTTGGCCGCTGGGCCTGGCCGCCTTCAGTGTCCTCACCTTCCCGGTCATGAGCCTGGCGGTGGAAGGCTCGTTCGGCCCCTGGCCGTTCGGCATGGTGCTCGACACCGCGCTGATCGGGCTCGGCGTCATCTGCGCCATTCTCGGCCTGGTCGCGCTCCGCCGCCGGCCCGGAGAGCACCCGGACACACCGGCGCCCGGCGCGGTCTGAGTCCACAAGGGAGCGATGTCGTGACGGGTACCCCGGAGCGCCGGTACCGGCGCGTGCTGCGCCTCCTGCCCGCCGGCTACCGGCAGGCCTGGGAGGAGGACATGGTCGGCGCCTACCTGGAGCGGGCACGGGCCGGCCGGCCTTCCCCGGGCGAGTTGCTGTCCGTGCTGGCCCTGGCCGTTCGGCTGAGGCTGACCGGCACATACGCCAGTGCCCGGGGCCGGGCGTGGCGGCAAGCCGCGCACATGCTGGCACTGATGATCCTGCTCTACCAGGCGCTTGCCGCCACCGTCTCGGTCGCGTCCACGGTGGCGCTGGCCATTGAGTCCACGGTGGATGAAGCTCCGGTTTCCCTCGGCTTCTTCGTCTGGTCGGACCTTCTCACCCTGTTCTGGGTGGCGACCTTCGGCGCTCTGGTGCTGGGCCGCGTGGTCGCCGCCTGGGTGCTCGCCGCGCTCGCGTTCGCGTCGCACGTCGGGGTCACTGTCGCCACCTACGTCATCGTGACCGGGCTGGGTTCGTCCGGGCCGGGCCTCGGCCCAGCGGACGCGATCCGCTGGGGGTGGGCCGTGCTCTCCGTGGCCGCGGCACTCACCGCGTCGGCCCCGGCACTGTCGGCGCGCCGGCGCTGGCTCGGCGCCTACCTCGCGGGCGGGCTGATTCTGCTAGCGGCGTCACCCCGGATCGTCGTCCCCCGGTATCCACTGTGGACGCACTACGCGAACCTCGAGAGTCTCACCCAGGTCGCCCTCGTCGTGGCGATGGCCGTCGCCCTCGCGACCACGGCATGGCGCCGGTCGCCACAGTGGCTGCTCGCGCTCGCCGCGTTCGGCGGTGGCCTCGGCGCCGTCCACCTGGTCCGGCGGCCCGCCCCGGTCTCCGCGATCGAAGGCGAGCCCGTCGCGGCGTGGACCGGCACGTTCTTCACCGTATCGACCTCGCTGGATCTTGCCGTGCTGAGCTTCGCCGTCGTGTGCGCCGTCATAGGGCTCGCGGCCCTGCGCCGCCTGCCCCGGCCGCCGCTCGACGAGGGAGCGACGGCATGACCCGTACGCCTTTGTGGACAGCGCGTCGCGCCACGGGGGCGACGCGCTGTCCCGCCGGCCGTCGCGCAGCGAGGCGGCTGTCCGTCGTGGCGTTTGCCGTGGCCTGAGGTCCAAGGCCGTACGGTCACGGTTCGGGACGCAGACCCGCGCCGTGCACCGGCGACGGGACATCGTGCGGCATCATGCCATGTGTGACCGCCCCGTCCCCCGACGCCGCGTACGGCCCCGCCGTCATCGTGGGCGTCGACGGGTCAGGTCGCACGTACCGGCTCGACCAGATCGCGACCGTACGGCCGGTGATACGGGTCAACCCGCCGATACCGGACCTGGGCCAGATGAACGCCCTGCTGACCGGCGATCGCCTGGTTCTGGTCGACGACGCTCATCGGCTGACCGAACCCGAGGTCGCGATGCTGGTGGCGGCGGCCCGGCGCGGGGTGTCCCTTGTGGTCGCCCGCCGGCCCACGATCCCGACCCGGGCGCACGCCGAGTTGGACGAGGCGGTCGGCGCAAGGGTCGAGCAACTGCGCCCGCTGGACCTCTCCGGGGTTGCCGCGGTCATCGCACAGCGGACCGGGCGACAAGTCGACCAGGAGCACGCTGCCGCCGTGCTCGCGGCGTCTGGCGGACTGCCCGCCATCGCCGTCGCGATGGCCGAGGCCGGAGGAGATCCGAGTCCTGCCCTGGTCGCCCGGGTCCAGCGGAAGCTGACGATGCTGCCGCCGTCGGTCGCGGCGCTGGCCCGGCTGCTGGCGCTCCGGCTCGACCTGCCCGACACCGTCCTGGCGGCGGCGTCCGGTGTGGACCCGGCGGTGCTCGGGCCGGCGGTCCGGGAGCTCACCGACCAGGGCCTGATCGAGCCCGGCGCCGAGACCATGATCCCGGCGGTGGCGCAGGCGCTGCTGGCCGACGTGCCGGCCGCGGAGCGCAGACGGGTGCACGAGGCCGTCGCCCGCGCGCTGGTGCAGGTCGGGGCTGACCCGCTGACCGCCGCGGCCCAGTTGCGCGCCGCCCGGGCGTTCGTGCCCGTCTCGGCGCCGGTCTTCACCGCCGCCGGCGATCGGGTGCGCTTCGCCGACCCGGCCGCCGCCGTGAGCTGGTACGACGACGCCGTCGAGGCCGGCGGGGACCCGGCAATGGTGGCCGTGGGCCGAGCCGAGGCGTCCGTCCAGTTGGGACTGCCGGTGGACGCGCCCGTCAGTGTGCCGGCCGACCAGGCGGGCCGGGCGGCCACGGTGGCCGGGGCCATCGAGGCCCATCACGGGCGCAGCGATCGCGCCGCGAGCGCGCTGCTCGGCGCGGGTGGCTTCGGCGCGCTGCTCGCCACACCGTCCCTCGTTGCCGTCGGCGATCTCGATCGCGCGCGGGGCGGTGCCGCCGCGGCCGCGCAGGCGCCGATCGGGCTGCGCCGGGTCGCCGAGGCATCGCTCGCCGCTGCGACCAGCCCCGCGGCCGCCGTACCCCTGTTCATCGAGGCGGCGGAGGCGCTGGAGCGCACCCCGCCGGCCATCGTCCTGCCGGACACCCCGCACGCCCTTGGTGCGCTGGTCGCGGGCATCGCCGGTGACACCGCGTCGGCCGAGCACCTGCTCGAGCGGGCGCTGGCCCGTGGCCTGGGCGGCCCGGTCTTCGCCGAGCGGCACCGGCTGCTGCTGGCGTGGGTACGGATGCGCGCCGGTCGATACGACACCGCATTGGTGGAGCTCGGGCGCACGGTGAGCGAACCGGGCCGGGAGATCCTGCTGCGCGCCGCGTTGCGGGCCGGGATGGCGCGGCGCAGCGGCGATGTCGCGACGCTCCGCGATGCCTGGACCGGTATCGAGCCGGCACTCGCCCGCCGTACGGTCGACATCTTCACGGTCGAGCCGCTCGAGGAGCTCGCCGTCGCGGCGACCCGCATGCGCCAGCACACCCGGGCGGCGGCCGTGCTCGACGCGCTCGACGCGACGGTCGAGCGGCTCGGTCGGCCGGCGGACTGGGAGATCGTGGTCGGCTGGGTCCGGTTGCAGGTCGCGATCGCCGCCGAGGACGCCGGCGCCGCCGCGGCCTCCGCCGACCGCATCGCGCAGGCGTGCCGGACGGCCGGAGGTCCCCGCCAGAAGGCCCAGTGCAACGCAGCCGCGTTGTGGGCCCGGGTCCTCGCCGGTGCGATCGACCCCGATGCCGCGACCGTGGTGGCCACCGAGCTGGCCGCGGTCGACCTGCCGTGGGAGGGGTCCCGCCTCGTCGGCCAGGCCGCGATCCGCACCACCGATGCCGGGGCGGCGCGGCGGCTGCTCGAGCGGGCGCGCGAGCTGTCCAGTGCCGAGGTCGTCTCCGAGAAGGGTCGGGCCGAGTCCGGCCACGGTGGACTGTCCGAACGGGAGGTCGAGGTCGCCCGGATGGTGCTGGCCGGCGACACGTATCGGGAGATCGGAGCAAAACTCTTCATCTCTCCCAAGACCGTCGAGCACCATGTCGCCCGGATCCGGACAAAGGTGGGCGCAACTTCGCGCGCCGAGTTCGTGGCGGCGCTGCGCGGTCTGTTGCCGGACGCGCCCGCGGGCTGACGTCAAGAATCCATCAAGGTCCGGTCGTTGATATCCCCTAACACCGGCCCGATCCTAGGGGGACTACCCCGATGCCCGGGGGGTGCGCGCGCCCGCACCATTGGTGCAGCCCGGCGGCGAGAAGCCGGCACCACAGGGAAGGAACGGACCGATGACCAGCCCCACCACCAGCGACACGACCTACCAGCAGGTCGTTCAGGTGATCCAGGAAGCACTGACGAACCTCGGCGTCATCGACGTCGAGACCCTCCAGGCCGCCGGCATCGACGAAGGTGCCCTGTCGGGCGTCAACGTGCAGCAGGCGATCGTGGACGCGTGCGAGTACCCCGGCGTCCCCCCTGCGGCCAAGGCCGCGCTCGCCCCGTCACACCCGGTCGGCTACACCGCACCGCCGCCGCCCCCGCCCCCGACCACCTACCAGGAACTCATCCAGCAGGTCTCGGTCGTGAACAACTACGTCGACAACAGCGTCGATGCGAGTACCCACATCGATGGCGACATCCACGGTGACTTCATGATCGACAACGACGTCACCCAGATCGAGGGCGACGAGAACGTCGTCGGCGACGCCAACCCGGTGGCGAACATCGACGCCAGCGGCGGAGATGGCGGTCCCGCGGTCGGCGGCGACGGCGGCTCGGCCACCAGCGCCGAAGCGACCAGCGGCGACGCGACCCAGGACAACAGCGGCGGCGACGGTGGCGCGGGCGGCGACGGTACCGGCGGCCCGGGCGGCACCGCCGACGGTGGCCGCGGTGGCGACGACGGCTTCGCCCTCGGCGCACCGGAGCGGTTCGAGCTCCTCGACGCCGAGCGCGCGCTGATCCTCCCGGTCGCCTCGGATGACGACGGCGGCGCTGGCGGCACCGGCGGACCGGGCGGGCCGGGCACCGGTGGACCCGGTGGAGACGGCGGATCCGCCGACGACAACTTCAACGAGAGCTTCGCCGAGAGCTTCGCGTCGGCGGACGGCGGCGACGCCTTCTCCGAGGGTGGCGACGGCGGCTCGGTCGGCCCGATCACCTTCGGCGAGATCAACTTCGAGAAGGGGCCCGGCGATCTCGACCTGCCCGACGAGGTGCCTGCCCCCTGACCCGGCCCACCGGTGACACCGTGAGCTGAGCTCGGCCGCTCCGCCGGCCGGGCTCAGCGGCGCTCACTTCACGCGAGGACCAGCGCCATGGCGGAAACCGACGCGCCGACCGTCCACTCCGGAGGATCAGCATGACCGAGCTGGGAGGCGAGCACGCATGACCGAACCCGAAGCTGTCGCATCGCCTCGCCTGGCGACCGCGGTCGGCGTCGTCGACACGGGCATCCGCGCCTGCGAGGCCTACGGACGCAGCGACCTCGCCGCCCGGCTGACGGCCGCCCGGCGTTCGCTGGAGGACCCGGCCGTCAACGTGGTCGTCGCGGGGGAGTTCAAGCAGGGCAAGAGCTCGCTGGTGAACGCGATCGTCGGCGCGACCGTGTGCCCGGTCGACGACGACGTGGCGACCGCCGTCCCGACCTACGTGCGTCACGGCGCCGAGCCGACCGCCCACCTGCTCATCGACAGCGACCCCCCGTCGCGTGAGCCGATCGGCGTCAACGAGGCCCGGCGGTACGCGGTCGAGCGCGGGTCCAGGCAGAGCCCGTCCGGGGCGTTTGTCGCGGGCGTCGAGATCCGGTTGCCGCGCAAGCTGCTCGCGGGCGGCCTCGTGCTGGTGGACACGCCGGGCGTGGGTGGGCTTGGCTCCCTGCACGCAGCGGCGAGCCTCGCGGCCATCTCCATGGCCGACGCGGTCGTCTTCGTCACCGACGCGTCACAGGAGCTGACGGCCACCGAGATGGAGTTCCTGCGCCAGGCCCGCAGCCTGTGCCCGAGCGTGATCTGCGTACTGACGAAGACCGACTTCTACCCGTCGTGGCGCAAGATCCGCGACATCAACCGAGGGCACCTCGCCGCCGCCGGGGACATCGAGATCGTCGCGGTCTCGTCGACTCTGCGCGCCCGGGCGGCCAAGACGAACGACACCGCGCTGAACACGGAGTCCGGGTTCCCCGACCTCGTGCGCTGGGTGACCGCGCGAGTGGGCAAGGGCGCCGCCGATACGGTCGCCGTGAACGCGGCCAACGACGTCGTCGACGCCTGCGAGCAGATCTCGACCCAGTTCACCGCCGAGCGCGAGGCGTTGACCGACCCGGCCGCGGCCCAGCGCATCGTGGACGAGCTGAACGCGACCAAGGCCAAGCTGGAGCATCTGCGCACCGCTGCCGCCAAGTGGGCGCAGACCCTCAACGACGGCGCCACCGACCTCGGTGCCGACGTCGACTACGACCTCAAGGCGCGGATCCGGCACATCCTGCAGGAGGCCGACGACGCGATCGAGCTCTCCGACCCGATCGACACATGGTCACAGATGGAGGCGTGGCTGCGCTCGCGCACGTCGTACGAGCTGCTCGCGAACTACACCATGCTGCGGGACCGGGCCGAGGAGCTGGGCGGGGAGGTTGCCGAGCACTTCCGGGAGGCCGCCGGGCAGGCCCGCGGCACCCTGAGCGTCTTCAACCCCATGCCGCTGGTCTCGGGGCAGAGCGTCGATCACAAGATCGAGATGGAGCGGATGAAGGCCGGCAAGCAGGCGTGGGTGGCCCTCAAGAGCGCGTACGGCGGGGTGCTGATGTTCACGATGCTCGGCGCGTTGACCGGCATCAGCCTCGGTCCGCTCGCCGCCGGCATCGGCCTGGTCATGGGCCACAAGGGTCTGCGGGACGAGAAGAAGCGCCAGCTCACCATGCGGCAGACCCAGGCCCGCAACGCCGTGCGCCGGTACTGCGACGAGGTGAGCTTCCACATGGGCAAGGATTCCCGCGACACGTTGCGCCGCGTCCAGCGCGAGCTGCGCGACCACTACGCGGGCATCGCCGAGGAGCTGGCCCGCTCCAACTCGGATGCGCTCGTCGCCGCTCAGGAGGCGGTCAAGCGCAACCAGACCGAGCGGCAGGCGCGGCTGCGGGACATCGAGGCGGAGCTGTCGCGGCTGCAGCAGCTGCGCACCAAGGCCGAGGCCGTGCGAGGTGTAGCGTGAGAGAGTCGCTGATCGATCGGACCCGCGGCGTGCTGGCTCGGGCGTTCGACGTGTACCGCGGCACCGGCCACGATGCTCGGCTAGCGACGCTGCGGGCCCGCCTCGACGAGCCGCTGCGGGTGGCGATCGCCGGCCGCGTCAAGTCCGGTAAGTCCACATTGCTCAACGCGCTGGTCGGCGAGCGGCTCGCCCCGACGGACGAGGGCGAGTGCACCCGCATCGTGACGTGGTACCGCGACGGCCACACCTATGAGGTGCTCGCCCGACCGGTCACCGGTGAGCCGCGGCAGCTCCGGTTCAGCCGCGAGGAGGACGCGATCCAGGTCGACCTGGGCGAGCTGTCTCCCGAGGAGATCACCGAGCTCTACGTCACCTGGCCGTCGCAGACGCTGCGGACAGCGACGCTCATCGACACACCCGGGATCGGCTCGTTGTCCGAGCGGGTGTCGAAGCGGGCCTGGGAACTGCTGACCACCGACGAGGAGGAGACCCCGGCCGACGCTGTGCTGTACCTTATGCGTCACCTGCACGCCGGCGATCTGGAGTTCCTGCGCGCCTTCCAGGACACCGAGGTCTCCCGGCCCAACCCGGTGAACGCGATCGGGGTGCTCTCCCGGGCCGACGAGATCGGGGTCGGCCGCGTCGACGCGATGACCTCGGCCGGCAAGATCGCCCTTCGGCTCGCCACCGATCCCAACGTCCGCCGGGTCGTGCAGACCGTGGTACCGGTCGCCGGCCTGCTCGCCGAGACCGCCACGACGCTGACCGAGACCGAGGTCGCGCAGCTGAGGCGGGTCGCCCAGGTGCCGATCCAACAGATCGAGGATCTTCTCCTCACCGCCGACCGGTTCGTCGAGCAGATGCCCGAGTTGGGCCTGACCGACCTGGAGCGGCGGGCACTGCTGGAGCGGTTCGGCCTGTTCGGCATCCGACTCGCCACCAACCTGCTGCGGCGTGGGGCGACCGCGTCGGGCGGCTGGGCGGGGGAGGAGGGCCGGAAGGGCATCACCGCGACCGAGCTGGCCCACGACCTGGCCCACCGAAGTGGGATCGACGAGTTGAAGGATGTGCTCACAACACTCTTCTTCGGCCGCCGCGACGTGCTCAAGAGCCGCTCCGCCCTGCTCGCGGTCGACGCCCTCGTGCGGTCCGTTCCCCGGCCCGGATCCGACGCCGTCGCCGCCGAGGTCGAGGAGATCGTCGCCTCGGCGCATCCGTTCAACGAGCTGCGGGTGCTCTCGGCCATCCGGTCCGGCTGGATCTCGGGCAAGCCCGAGGTGGTCGAGGAGCTGGAGCAGCTCATCGGCGGATCCGGGTCCGCGGCTCATCTGCGGCTGCGGCAACCCCCCGACGCATCCGAGGTCCAGCTCAAGACGGCCGCGAACGAGGCCCTGCTCGCCTGGCAGCGCCGCGCGGAGAACCCGATGACACCGCACGAGCTGGCCGTGGCGTCACGGGTCGCCGTGCGTACCTGCGAGGGGATGCTGGCCGACCTGGACCGCGCCCGATGACCGGATCGCCGGGTGGACCACCGCCCGTACGGGCTGGGCTCACGGCCGTACGGTCTCGGCTTTTGTCCACAGAGGACGGATCCGGATCAGAAGAGGTCGAGATCGCCGGGGTCGTCGCCGGGCTCGTCACCGTCCTGGTCCGGGGCACCTCGCCCGGGCCCGAGGGTGTCGCCGTCCAGGCCGCTGGGGTCGGCGCCGGCGAAACCATCGGCGGTGGGTGGCGCTCCCGGCGGCTCATCCCCGCCCGGCAGGCCGTCCGGCTCGTCGACCGGCGCGGGCTCATGGCCGCCGTGCCCGAAGCGGAGATCGGCCGGGTCAGCGTGGTCGGCCGCCGCCGACGGGGCCGAGGTTGGCCCGAGGCCGGCCATTTCGGCGTCCAGCGCGTCCGGCCCGGCCGCAAGGTCGGTGACCGGCGGTGCCGTGGTGAGCAGCCCGTACCAGTCGGGTTCCGGTGCGGCGGCGTCGGCGCCGGACTGCGGCACCGCGCTGTTGGCCTGGACGTATGCGGCCAGATGCTCGGCCACCTCGAACGGGGCCGTGTCCGCGTAGTTGACCACCGCCTCGGCGACCAGACCGTCCGGCAGGTTCGGGTGCCCGTTCGCGGCGAGTACCTCGTCGCGCGCGTGGCCCGGACCGTCCTCGGCCGCGAGATCAGCGAAGACGCTCTTGAGCGGTCGGGCGGGGTCCATGCGACTACTGTAAGGACGCACTGCGCCACCTGCGTGGGGGAGATCCCCCGGGCATCCCCTAATCATCCGCCCAACCGTGGACCGACGGCCGCGACGCACCCACAATCGGCACTGACCTCGCACCTGCCCACTCACATCGACGATCCCGGAGCTCCCGATGTACGCACTCGGCATCGACCTTGGTACCACCTTCACCGCGGCCGCGGTGTGGCGCAACGGCCACGCCGAGATGGCCAGTCTCGGAAGCAGGGCCGCGGTCATCCCCTCCGTGGTGCTGCTTCGCGAGGACGAGACGTTCCTGACCGGTGAGGGCGCGAGCCGGCGTGGCTTGTCCGAGCCGCACCGCGTGGCCCGGGAGTTCAAGCGTCGCCTCGGCGACACCACCCCGATCCTGCTCGGCGGGGTGCCCTACTCGGCCGAGGCCCTGATGGCCCGGTTGCTGCGCTCGGTCGTCGACGAAGTGTCCACACGGGAAGGTGCGCATCCGGACAAGGTGTGCGTCTCGCACCCCGCCAACTGGGGACCGTACAAGACCGACCTGCTCTTGCAGGCGGTCCGGCTGTCCGGGCTCACCGAGCCGGTCTCGACGACCACCGAGCCCGAGGCCGCGGCCGTGTTCTACGCCCAGCAACAGCGCGTCGAGCCGGGCGCCATCGTCGCCGTCTATGACCTGGGCGGCGGCACCTTCGACGCGGCCGTGCTGCGTAAGGCACCGGTGGGCTTCGAGATCCTCGGCCGCCCCGAAGGCATCGAACGTCTCGGTGGCATCGATTTCGACGCGGCGGTCTTCAGCCACGTCGCCCGCTCGCTGGGCGGCAAGTTCGAGGAGCTGGACGAGGACGACCCGACGACCATCGCCGCCGTCGCCCGGCTGCGCGAGGAGTGCGTGCAGGCCAAGGAGGCGCTCTCGTCGGACACCGACGTCTCGATCCCGGTGCTGCTGCCGACGATCTCGACCGAGATCCGCATGACCCGCGCCGAGCTCGAGGCGATGGTGCGCCCCGCCCTGCACGACTCGATCGAGGCGCTCAAGCGGGCGCTGCGCACGGCGAACGTGACGGCCGACCAGCTGCACGCGGTGCGGCTGGTCGGCGGCTCCTCGCGGATGCCGATCGTGTCCCAACTGGTCGGCGCCGAGCTCGGGCGCCCGGTGGCGGTCGACGCCCACCCGAAGCACGCCGTCGCCCTGGGCGCGGCCTGGCTTGCGAGCGGGGCGCTCGCGGCGGCACCGGCCCAGCGCGCGGTCGGTGCGCAGGCGGCCGCGTCGGTCGCGGCCGGTCCCGCGCCCGTGGGTACGGCCCCGGTCCGGGGGGCATCGACACCCGCTGCCCCCATCGCGGCCGCCGCCGCCCCGACCGCGCCACCGTCGGTACCAGTGGTTTCCGCACCACTGTCTCCGGCACCACTGTCTCCGGCGCCACTGTCTTCGGCGCCACTGTCTTCGGCGCCCCAGTTTCCGGGGCGCACCGGGTCGGTCTACGGAGGGCCGACGGGCCCCGGGCGCGGCCTGGGCTCATGGCTGTCGGGCCGGCGCCTGGCGGTCGTCGCCGCGGCGGTGGCCGTCCTGATGATCGTGGCCGGGGCGGCGCTGGCCGTCTCCCTGTTCGACGACACCGACGGCCAGCCGCCCGGGACCCTGGGCAGCGAGACGCCCACCACCGATCCGGACGGTACGCAGACGCAGACCGAGCCGGCCGTCCCGCTCGACGAGCAGTGCACCGATGCAATCAGGTCGAAGCCCCAGTGGGTCTGCCTGACCAGCGCGACCATGACGAGCAGCGAGCTCACCGTTGCCTACGAGTCGAACGTGCCGTTCTCCTTCGACAGCGGGCGCTTCCATCTGCACATTTACCAGGCCAGTGCCGACGGCAGCACCCCGCCGGCCAACCAGATGGGTGTCCAGTCGCCGAACGCGCTCAGTTGGCACATCTCCGATGACAGCCCAGCGGTTCTCCCGGCTCAGAACGGCGGCTATGGCGACGGCGGAACCATCCGCCCGGACGCGGTGAAGGTCTGCGCCCGCATCGCCGACAGCGGCCACTCACTGGTCGAGGACAGCCCGGGCAGTGGCACCTTCACAACCGGCAACTGCATCGGCGTCACCCGCGCCTGAACCCGCGCCCTCGCCGGGGAACGAGTCCACAGTGGACGCTATTCGGGTACGGCGTACGCGGCCGGGTCGGTCGGCCGCCACAGGACCGCGTCGCCGTCCGGAGTGACCACGGCCAGGACGTCGCCGGCCCACGCCATGGACAGCGCCCGGCCCTCCGGACCGAGGCGCGCCGGCGTGCCGGGCAGCGCCGTCCACCGACCGGTGGCCAGGTCGAGCACGAGCACGGTGTGCGCGGTGACGGTCGAGTCGGCTCCGTGCACCGCGAGGTAGTGGGCGCCGGGACTGAACCGGGCCGCGAAGACGTTGACCACGGGCGGCGGCGAGGTGTGCACCTTGACCGCGTCGCGCGCGTCGCCGGCGAGCGTGATCGCGGTCAGGCCACCGTCCGCAGCCGCATAGGCCAGGGTCGTCGGCTCGGCGGCGAGGAGGTACCGGTACTGGGCGCGCTCCTCGCCGGTCACCGGATCGCGCAGCCGCCAGCCGTCCCAGTAGACGAACAACCAGCCCGCGACCGTCTCCTCGTCCAGGAACTCGTCGGCCACGGTCGGTACTGGCGCCCCGACCGCGGTGCCGGCGAGGTCGTACCGCTGCACGCTCCGCTGGCCGGCCTGGTCGGTCCGGGTGACCAGGATCGATGTGTTATCGGCCCCGACCACCACCGAGTCGCCGGCGGCGACCGGAACGGCCGCCGCGTCGGGGCTGGTGACCAGGAATGCCTGGGTGTCGCCGCGCGGCTCCCGCACGGTCACCAGGAAGTGTCCGCCGCCCAGGTCGTACACCTCGTAGGCGGTGCCGGCACCGTCGGGCACACCGACGATGGGCTGACTGGTGCCGCTGACCGTGTCCACCAACCGGGGTGGCCGGGTCGGCACGACCACGGTGCCCAGATCGATGCCGGCCGGCAACTGATCTGCCACGATCGCCGTGGGGAGGTTGGGGTCGATGGTCGGCGGGGCGATCGTCATCACCTCGACGGCTGTCGTCGTCGCGGGCGCGGACGGGGGCGGGGTCCGCTCCAGGTACACCAGCCAGGCGCCGAGCGCCATCACCGCGACCAGCGCCGCCAGCCGCCGCGCTGCCAGCCCTCGCGGCGAAGGACCGCTTTCGATGACATCCGTGGTCGGCTTGTCCCGCGGCTCTGAGCGCGTCCCGCGCTGGCCGCCGTGGCGGCGGTGCCCGTGCACGACCTCGGCCTCCTCAGCCCGGCGTTCGGGTCCGATCGTATCCCGCGCCCGAGCCACCCGGAACGTCCATTGTGGATTAGCTGCTGGGCCGGGCGGGCCGGGCGGCCGGGATCGCGAGGGTCGCGACGATGATGAGCGCGAGCACGATCCACAACGCGTTCAGGATCCCGATCCAGTCGCTCACCACGCCGATGAGGGGCGGACCGACCAGGAACGCGCAGTACGCGATCGTCGCGACCGCGCTGACGCGGGCCGCGGCGCGCGCCGGGTCGTCGGCCGCCGCGGACATCCCGACCGGGAAGCCGAGAGAGGCACCGATGCCCCAGAGCACCACGCCCGCGATCGCGAGTGGGATGACCGGGACCAGGATCACGGTGGCGAGCCCGACGATCGCGGCGATCGCGGCAATGCGCAGCATGGCCACGCGCCCGAACCGGTCGAGCAGCGGTACGCCGAAGATCCGGCCGACGGTCATCGCGGCCGTGAAGATGCCGAAGACCAGCGCGCCCTGGCCGTTGTCGAGCCCGCGACCGTCGATCATGGCGAAGGACAGCCAGTCGTTGGCGGAGCCCTCGGTGAACGCCATCCCGAGGACGATGAGCCCGATCAGCAGGGTGCGTGGCTCTCGCCAGATCGCCATGCGTTCCCGGAAGCCCGGCTTGCCCGGAGCGTCGTCGTCCTCCGCCGCGGTGTCCGCGGACGGGATCCACCGCACGACCGCGCGCGCTCCCGCGACCACCAGCACGGCCACGACCCCGAGGTGCAGCGCGGGGGCGACCGCAGCCGTCGCGGCGAGCGAGCCGAGGCCGGCACCGAGCACTGTGCCGCCGCTCCACGCGGCGTGGAACCACGGCATGATGTTGCGCCCGACCGCGCGCTCGACGCCCGCACCCTCGACGTTCATCGCGACATCGCAGATGCCGCTGGCGAACCCGAGCAGGCCGAAGCCGGCGACCGCGACGGCGAAGCCTCGAAGCTCGGCGCCGAGGCCGAACACGGCGAGGGCGACGCCGGAGCCGGCGAGGAACAACAGAATGGTGCGCCGTCCGCCGAGCCAGTGCACGACGTGGCCGGAGACGAGCAGGCCCACGATGGCGCCGACGGACCCACCGAAGATCAACACACCGACCTGCGGCAGCGATACGCCGAGCTGGTCACGCACGCTGGGCATCCGGGCCATCCAGGTCCCGGCCGCCAGCCCGTTGAGCGCGAACACCGCGAAGATCGCCGCCCGCCAGGCGCGGACCGCAGGCGTGATGGTGGCGCGCCCGGGCGACAGGACAGATGGTGCGGTCACGGGCATTTCCTCTCGGCCGTCGAGCGCCTTGCGAGGTCGAATCGATTCGATCGAATCGTTTCGAGTACGCTAGCAAGCCATGACGGATCAGGCAAGAGCAACTCCCGGGTCATCGGCGGTGCCGCCCGGCGCCGCACCGGCGCTCGCGACGGCCGGGTCCACGCGTCCGACGCTCGCGGACGTGGCGCGGCGGGCCGGCGTTTCGGCCTCCACGGCGTCGCTGGTGTTCAGCGGCGCCGGGCCGGTCTCGGCCGCCACCCGCGAGCGGGTGCTCGCCGCGGCGGCCGAACTCGAATACGTCGGACCCGATCCCACCGCCCGTTCCCTGCGCCGCGGCCGGTCGGGCGTCATCGGCGTCGTGACGGAGGACAGCCTGGCCGAGGCGTTCCGCGATCCGATGAACCTCGCCCTGCTCGACGGCATCGGCGAGGGGCTCGGCGGTGCGCGGGTCGGACTGCTCGTCATCCCACTCGCGGCCGAGGGCGGCATCGACCTTGCGGCGGCCCCCATGGACGCCGCCATCCTGCTCGGCTGCAGCACCGATATCGCCCAGTCGGTCGCGGCGCTGCGGCGCCGCCGCGTCCCGGTCGTCGCGGTCGAGGCCGATCCCTTCGAGGACGTGGTATCGGTCGACCTCGACAACCGGGCCGCGAGCCGGCGGGCCGCCGACCACCTGCGCCAGCTCGGCCACCGCAACGTCGCGGTCGTCACGCTGCCGCTCGATCCGAGCCGCACCCGCGGACCCCTCACGCCGGAGCGTGAAACCGCTGCCTCCGGTCACACGGCCCGCGAGCGGCTGGTGGGGGTACGCGCGGTGTTCCCGGACGCCGGCGGCGTCTGCGCCGTGACCAGCTCGGTGGACGAGGGCCTCCTGGCCGGTCACACGCTGCTCGCGCAGGCAGCCGCTCATCGGCCGACCGCGATCGTCGCCCAGAGCGACCTGCTCGCGGTCGGCGTCCTGCGGGCGGCGGCGGAGCTGGGCATCGCGGTACCGGACGAGCTGAGCGTCATCGGCTTCGACGGGGTGCGCCTCGACGGCGGGCCCCCCGACCGGCTCACCACGCTCGTCCAGCCCGCCGTCGAGAAGGGGCGGGCGGCGGCCGCGGCCGCGCTGGCCGCGATCGACGGCCGGACCACGGGCCCGGTGGTACTGCGCTGCAGCCTGCGGATCGGAGAAACGACCACGACCGCGCCCTCACCGCCCGCCTAGACTCGCAGCCTTCGGCAACGGATGGGAGAGCGGTAGCGATGGACGTGGTGGTGCGGCGGGCGACGGCGGTCGACGCGCCGGGGCTGGCTCGGCTCCGGTGGCGGTGGCGGAACGAGGACCGGGGCGAGCACGGCGACATCGACCGGGAGTCCTTTGTGGACTTCTTCACGACGTGGACACTCGACCACGCCGGCACCCATGTGCCGTTCGTGGCCGAGGTGAACGGCCAACTGGCGGGCATGGCGTGGTTGGCGCTGTCCAACCGGGTCCCCTCGCCCAACGCTCTCGACCGCCGCGCCGGTGACATCCAGTCCGTCTACATCGTGCCGGAACAGCGCGGCAACGGCGTCGGCGCCCGCCTGATCGAGGCGGTCATCAAGCATGTCCGCGACACCGAGATGTGGTACCTGACCGTGCACTCCGCCGAGACCGCCATCGACTTCTACCGGAAGCTGGGATTCGTCGACGACAAACAGTGGATGTCGCACCCATTGGGCTGAACCCATGGGGCTGAACCCATGGGCTGACCCTCCGGGATGACCCCGGCGGGTCGAGCTACCGGGCGGTGCTCAGGCCGACCCACGTCGGGCCGTTCCAGCTCGCCGTCGCGCGATCGTCGATGCGTCGGACGAGGTCGAGGTGGGCGGCCCGCTCGTCGAGGTCGGTCGGATCGCCATCCAGGACGCCCCGCCGGCGCAGTTCCCGGATCGCGTTCTCGGCGGTGAGCACGCTGTGGTCCAGCACCGCCGCGGCCGCCGTCTCGGCGTCGCCGGCCATCACGGCCACCACCTCGGCGTGCAGCGCGTCCCGCTCCTCGGCCATGGCCTCCACAATAGACAGACGCGTCGCCGCCGGGATGAGCCCGCTGAAGGTGCGCAGCAGCGCCCGCAGGTGCGGCCCGGTCGCCGCCACGGCGACCATCCGGCGCAGCCGGGCCGCCGCCTGATCGAACTCGTCCACGTCGGTCGTGCCGGCCAGGGTCTCGTCGAGCTCGGCGAGCACGACCATGAGCTCGTCGGGCCGCCGCGTGGCCGCGCGCCGGAACGCCAGCGCGCTGAGCAGCCCGTACAGGTCGAATGCCTCGCGCACAGTGCCGGCGTCGAAGGGAGCCACGTGCACGCCCCGGTGGTGGGTCACGCGGACCAGGCCGTCGCGTTCGAGCGGGACGAGGCCCTCGCGCGCCGACGTACGGCTGGTGCCCAGCCGGCCCGCCAGCTCGTCGAGGTCGAGGCGGTCACCGACCCGCAGGGCGCCGTCAAGAACAGCGTTGATCAGGTGCGCCGTGACGCCGTCGCTGGTACGGGGGCGGGGCATCACGGTGGTGATCCTCCCCTGACGCCCCACCGGGTGCAACTGCGCGCGCCGCTTCCGGCGAGCTCGCGAGCCGGCCAGCCGACACTTACGCAGCCACCGCCACCGTCGGCTCGTGGCGGACGGGGAAGTTGACCGACCGCGCGATGAAGCACAGCTCATTGGCGCGCTCGTGCAGGCGCTGCGCCAGCTCGACCGCGTCAGCCGAGGTCACGGTGACCCGCGGGCGCAGCGTCACCTCCGTGAACTGCCCTTGTCCACCCCGCTCCTGCGCCATGGTCCCGACGGCGTCGTCGACGTACTCCGTCACCACCACGCCGGCCGAGGCGGCCACGTGCAGGTACCACAGCATGTGGCACTGCGACAGCGACGCGACGAGCAGCAGCTCCGGGTTCCACCGCGTCGGATCGCCCCGGAACATCGGGTCGGAGCTGCCCAGGATCACCGCCCGCCCGTCGGCCACGACGTCGTGGTCCCGGTCGTAGTCGCGGTAACCGGTGGTGCCGGTGCCGCGGTTGCCCGTCCACGTCACGACCGTGGTGTATGTGTGCGAGCGGGTCGCCATCGTCATCCCTCTTTCGCGCGTACGCCGGCGGATCCGGAGGCGAGCAGGTACTGAGCCAGGATATAGGTGGTCATCACCCACAGGCCCGGCATCGGTGGCTCGGGCCGCTCGGCCAGGCCGCGAGACCGTACGTTCGGAGTCGCCCGTAGGGCGGGAGGTTGGCGTGGTCGCAGTGCGGACGGTAGCGGACATCCGTGCATAGTAAGGAGATCACCACGTCAGGTCCAGAGGGGCTCGTCGTCCTCGCGCAGGGCCTTGAGGGTGCGGGTCACCTCGGCGGCGAGGCGTTCGTCGACCCGATCGGTGCGGCCGCGGGTGTTCGCCCACCACTCGGTGGCGCACAAGGTGAGCAGGGTGGGCACGAGGTCGGTGGACCGGTCCATCACCCACTTGGTGCCCTTGGTGGCCATCCACCAGACGCTGGCGCTGCGGCTCGGCGGCGGGCTCGCCGGGACGAGTGAGGGCAGCTGCGGGACGGGGATGCCGCGCCGCATCAGGAGATCCGCGAAGGCTCGGGCGAGCAGCCGGTGCCCGGCCTCACTGGGGTGCAGGCGGTCGACACTCCACATTCGACGGTCGTAGAGGTCGTCGCGGGCGCACGCATCGAAGTGGATCGTGTCGTGGAGCACCGCGAGCTCGGCCGTGACCGCGTTGACCGCCTGGATGCGTCGGGCCAGCTGGCGGGCGAGCGACGCCGGCAGGCGCAGCATCCGGCCGGGGTCGGGCAGCGAGCAGGTGAGCACCTGGGCCCCGGTCGCGCGCAGGTCGCGGATCACCCGGTGCAGCGCCTCGCCGGTCCGTCCTATCTGGAACGACCCGCGCAGCGTGTCGTTGACGCCGACGACGGCGGCCACGACGGTGGGGCGCAGCGCGAGGGTCGCTGGGAGCTGCCGCGCGGCCAGGGTGTGGCTCTGCGCACCGGGCTCGGCGAGATTGTGGAACTCCGTCGCCGGCCCCAGGCTCTCGGCAAGCAGCGCGGCCCAGCCCCGCCACGACTGCCGCGCCCCCGGGCCCGGAACCGGGTCACCCAGGCCCACCGTGATGGAGTCGCCCATCGCGACGAAACGCATGCTGGCTCACACCCTTAGCCCTTCGCGGCCACCCGGACCGCCGACTCGCTGGTTCTCGGGTGGCTGGCGGGGGAGGAGGGCCGGCACGGCTTTATGGCTCCGCGCGTCCGCTCCTCGCTCCGGTCGCTCGGCCCGCTCGGCCCGCTCGGCCCGCTCCGCATGGTCCGTTGCGATGCTCCGGGCTCCGGCGGCTGCACTGCGACGTTCTGCACCAGGAGGAAGCTGGCCACCGCGGCGGACCACGAGAAGTGCTCGGCCCGCGCCCGGGCGGCGGCCCGGCGGGAGGCCTCGGGTCGGGCGAGGATCTCCAGCACCCCAGCGGCGAGGTCCTGCTCGGCCACCGCCACCCCGGCACAGCCGACCACCTCCGGCAACGCGCTGGCGGCGTTGACCACCACCGGCGTGCCACAGGCCAGCGCCTCGAGCGCGGCGAGCCCGAACGTCTCGATCGGGCCGGGCGCCAGGACCACGTCAGCGGTGGCGAGCAATGACCCCAACGCCAGCCGGTCGGCCACGAAGCTCACGAACTCGACCGGCTCGTGGCGGGCCCGGCGGGTCAGCCGACCGCGCAACGGACCGTCGCCGACGATCACCAGCACCGCGTCGACGCCGGCGGCCCGCAGCGACAAGAGCGCCTCGACCGAACGGCCGGGGCGCTTCTCGGGGGACAACCGTCCGCAGTGGACGATCAATGTCTGGCCGGGTTTCGCATACAGCGCCCGCACCACCGGGTCGTATCGGTCGGGGTGGAAGGTCTCGAGGTCAACGCCGAGGCTCACCCGCCCGACGTTGGGCGCACCCACCCGCTCGAAGCTGCGACCCGCCCAACCCGTGGTGCAGACGATGGTGTCGTAGGCGCGCACGCTCGCGCGGTTGAGGCGGTCGGCGATCCAGCGGGCCACCGGGACCGGGAAACCGGCGACGCCGAGCAGGCCGTACAGGCTCTCGTGCGCGACCAGCACCGCGGGCACCCCGTGGTCACGGGCCCACCGGCCGACCCAACGCAGCGTCACCTGGTCGGAGACCTCCAGCCGGTCGGGCGCGAGCCGGGCCAGGAGCGCGGCGAGCCGGCGCTTGCCCAGCATCACCCGGTACCCACCGAGCCACGGCACCGGCGTGCCCTTGACCGTGATCCGGAGCCCGGACGCGGTCAGCTCCTTGGCGTCGTGCGCGCCCGGCACCACGAGCACCGGCTCGTGTCCCGCGGCGAGGTAGCCCGAGCCGAGCGCGTTGAGGGCGGTCCGCAGCCCGCCCGAGCTGGAAGTGACGAAGTTCGCGAGCCGTACGATCCGCACGAGATCACGGTGCGGCATCGTGATCGACCAGACATCGACGTGCCGGTGACGTGTCGGCGAACGCTCGTCGAATGATGCTGTCAGGTCAGGCGGATGGACAGGCCCTTGCCTTCGAAGTCCTCGCAGACGAAGCACGGTTCGCGCGGGCTGCTCGCCGACGGGTCGAACCGGTAGCCGAGCTCGGCGAAGTCCGTCACCGAGACGGCCGTTGCCTTGGTACGGCTGAGGATGAGCCAGCGCGCGAACGCCCCCCGGGCGACCTTCGCATGCACGGCCACGAACGCGGGTACCCCGGTCTTGGGGTTGACGGTGAGGAATCGGGGGGTGATCACTCGGTGAGGGCTGACGTGGTCGAGCACGACCTTGCTGTACTCGGCGGCGGCGAGGTTCACGATCGGTCCAGAGGCGGGCAGCTGCTCGGCCACGGAACTGCCCCAGAACCGGTAAAGATTCGCGTATCTCTTCTCGGGCAGGCGGTAGCCCATCTCCAGCCGGTACGGGCTGATCCCGTCGTACGGCCGCAGGATCCCGTACAGGCCGGAGAGGATCCGCAGATGGCGTCCCGCGTACGTACGGTCGGCCGCACTGAAGCCAGTGACCTGCAGTCCACTGTAGATATCACCGAGGAAGCTCTCGACGGCCGGCCACTGCGCCTCCGGGTCGGCGGTCCACGCCGCGATCTGCTGGTGCACCTTGTCGGCCAGACTCGGCGAGAGCTCCATCACCGTGGCGAGCCGGCGCGGCGTGAGCGTACGCATGTACTCCTGCAGCTCCACGGCACGGTCGAGCAGCGCGGGCACCGTGGTCGGTCGCGCCGCCGGCGGCTGCGAGCGCATGGTCTTGGACGTGTGGATCAGCACGACCATCACGCTTGCCCGCCCAATTCCTGCCCGCCCATGAGGCGCACATTACAGTGGACGGACTTGCCCTCCCCCGGCGCACCGGGAGACAACTCGGAGGCGACGGATGCAGACGGTGCACCTCGTGAGCGACTCGCGGGAGTACGACGCCGCGCTCATGTCCCTCGACGACGCCGCCAAGGTCTGTAACGCGGCCCGGCTGCGCAAGTGGCTCGTGGTCGGCGGTCACATGGTGAACCTGCACATCCTCCGGGCCGGGCTGTCGCTGCCGCTGCGGCTCACCCACGACTGTGACATCGCGGTGGAGATCCGCCAGATCCGGCGCGGTCTCATCCTCCAGCGGCTGCGCGAGTTCGGCTACCGCAACCGGGTCTACCCCAACCGGTTCGACCGCGAGGTCGGCGGGCTGTCGGCATCGATCGACCTGGTGGTGGCCTCGTACTCGACCAAGCACATGCCTAACATGGATGCCGATGAGATCGTCGTCGACGGTCTGCCCGCGGTGGACGAGGCCCTCGACCGTGAGCCGGTGGCGTTGCGCCTGGTCGGCGACCGGACCGACGGCGTACGCATGGAGACGATCGTTCACATCCCGGACATCATGAGCGCGATCGCGATGAAGTCCTTCGCGGTGGCCGAGCGCCCCTACCCGAACGACGCCATCGACCTCGGTCGTCTGCTCCAGGTCGCGGCGGCCGACGGCGTCACGAAGTGGCCCCGGGGCAAGGCGTACAAGGTGGCCGCGGTGCAGCTCGCGGCCCAGTTCAACACGCCCGGCACGGCGCTGGCGCTGGCCACCGACGACCCGGCCGAGCGGGCGCGCCTGCGCGAGATCACCCGCTCCTTCGCCATCTCCTGAGCCGACCGGACGCCTGGTCACCGGGCGTGGACGGGAGATCCGTACGTCCGGCCCGAACCGGGAATAGGCCGGGCCGCCGCTGCCTTAGACTCAATGCAAACGCATGGAGTTGGAGCGCCGCCGGAACCCTGCGGCGGACGTGGCGAGGGAGACTGCTGTGCAGTTCGGAATCTTCTCGGTAAGCGATATCACGCGTGATCCGGTCTCCGGCCAGACCCCGAGCGAGGCGGAGCGCATCGACGCGATCGTCAAGATCGCGATCCAGGCCGAGGAGGTGGGACTGGACGTGTTCGCGATCGGCGAGCACCACAACCCACCATTCTTCTCCTCCGCGCCGACCACGCTGCTGGCATTCATCGCTGCGAGCACGAGGCGCCTGATCCTCTCGACCGCGACGACGCTGATCACCACCAATGACCCGGTGCGCATCGCCGAGGAGTACGCGGTGCTGCAGCACCTGGCGAAGGGCCGCATGGACCTCATGCTCGGGCGCGGCAACACCGCCCCGGTCTACCCGTGGTTCGGCAAGGACATCCGGCAGAGCCTGCCACTGGCGCTGGAGAGCTACAACCTGCTGCACCGGCTGTGGCGCGAGGACGTGGTGGATTGGGAGAGCCGGTTCGACTTCCGGACACCGCTGCAGGGCTTCACCTCCACGCCGCGGCCGCTGGACGACGTCCCGCCTTTCGTCTGGCATGGGTCCATCCGAACCCCTGAGATCGCGGAGCAGGCCGCGGCCCATGGTGACGGCTTCTTCGCGAACAACATCTTCTGGCCCAAGGAGCACTACATGCGGCTGATCCGGTTCTACCGGCAGCGGTTCGCTCATCACGGACATGGAACCGAGAGCCAGGCCATCGTGGGTCTCGGCGGGCAGGCCTACATCGCGAAGCGGTCCCAGGACGCGATCGCGGAGTTCCGGCCGTACTTCAACGAGGCCCCGGTCTACGGGCACGGTCCGTCGATGGAGGACTTCATGGAGATGACCCCGCTGTCGGTCGGCAGCCCACAGGAGGTCATCGACAAGACGCTGACCTTCCGCGACTACTTCGGTGACGACCAGCGGCAGCTGTTCCTCATCGACCACGCGGGCCTGCCGCTGGCCACGGTGCTCAACCAGCTCGAGCTGCTCGGTGGCGAGGTGGTTCCGGTGCTGCGCAGGGAACTCGCCGCCCGTCGGGCGTCCGGGGTGGCCGAGCCGCCCACGCACGCGAGCCTGGTCAAGGCCAAGTACGGGGACGCGCCCGCCAGGGCGCCGCGGCCCAACGCCAACCGGGGTGACAACGTGACCGGTGGATCCCCGTACCAGGACTCCGACGCACTGCTGTCGGCCACCCCGCCGGCGCCGTGATGACCGGTGGTGGAGGCCGGCGCGCCAACGACGCCTGGGAGGCGCTGCTGTCGGCCCACGCCGTGCTCGTGAAAGAGCTCGCGGCTCAGGGGCTCTGGAGAGATATCTCCATGCGGGAGTACGACGTGCTGTATACGCTCGCCAAGCGCCGCGAGCCCCTGCGCCTCGGCGAGCTCAACCGGCACGTGCTGCTCAGTCAGCCGGCGCTGTCGCGCATGGTGGAGCGGCTCGTCGAGCGGGGCCTGGTGCAGCGGTCGGCCGACCCCGCCGACGGGCGCTCCGTGCGGCTGTTGCTCACCGACGCCGGGCGGGCCCGCCAGCGCGAACTCGGCCTGCGCCACGCCCGGGACGTCGCCCGGGCCATGACGGCCCGTGTCACCGCCGACGAGCTCGCGCAACTGTCCACGATCTGCGCCAAGCTCGCCCAAGATCCAAGTCAGCGGTGAGATTTCCGAGTTTTCTCGGAAATCTGACCGGTCAGGCCGAGGGCGCCGACGCCGAGGCCGCCGAGACAGGGAGACAGCAATGACGACGTTCCGGCTCGTGGTGGTCAGTGGTGGCACGAGCGACCCGTCCTCGACGAGACTGCTGGCCGACCGTGCGGCCGGACGCGCCGCCGCGCTCGCCCGGGAGCGCGGCCACGAGGTCACGCTGAGCGCCATCGACCTTCGTGAGCTCGCCAATGAGATCTCCACCGCCCTGGTCTCGCAACTCGCCGGCCCGAAGCTGGAGAAGGCGGTCACCGCGCTCGGTCGGGCCGACGGCATCATCGCCAGTACGCCGGTTTACAAGGCGGGCGCCAGCGGGCTGTTCACGTCCTTCTTCCACGTGCTCGACAACGACCTGCTCATCGCCAAGCCGGTGATCCTCGCGGCGACCGCCGGGACGGCCCGGCATGCGCTGGTCGTGGACGACCAGATGCGGGCCCTGTTCGCCTACCTGCGCACGATGACCGTGCCGACCTCGCTGTTCGCGTCCGCCGAGGACTGGGCCGACGCGTCGCTCAACCAACGCATCGACCGCGCCGCGCTCGAGTTGGTGCTGCTCATGGAGAGTGGCTTCGCGGACAAGGTCCGGGACGAGTCGTGGCGCAGCTACCAGCACGAGTTCGGCAGCGCCGGCGGTACGGAGACCACCATCGATCTCGATACGGACCTCATGCGGCTCGCCGCCGGCGACGAGCGGCCCGGCCGCCCCGCCGAACCGCAGCCGCGCCTGGACGGCGAGCCCTAGCGTTCCCGTCCGGCTCTCGTGACAAACGACTCTGCCTGACGGTCCGGTTGGTCTATACCGTCGCTGCATGAGTACGACGCTCGGGACCGTGGCAGCCCTTCTGCGACGCCGTCGGGCCAGCCTGGTGACGGATGGCCGCGTCTCGTGTCCGTACGGTCGACGGGACGTGGACGTCGACTGGTGCTACACCTGCCCGTCCTTCGAGGGAACCTTCGACGGCCGGGCCGGCGGCACATGGGTACGGTGCGGACGCCTCGCCTGACCTGACGGACCGCCGGACGCGGTGACGCTGGTGGGGTTGGCCTCACCCGCGGTTGGGATGGTGCCCTTATCGCGGGCCCCATCGCACCGGCCTAGCGTGGTGGACGTGGCGGCATTGACAGAACAGCGACCCGGCAGTGGGGCGTCGACGGTCCTCCGGGCAGTGGTCTCGGGCTGGGCCTGGCGAGCGACCATCCATCACGTCGTCGGGTTCCCCATCGCACTCGTTAGCTTCGTCACGACCCTGGTGCTGATCGCATTGACAGCCGGGCTGGCGATCACGTGGGTGCTCGCGCTGGTGACCCTCCCGCTGTTGATCGGGTCGGTCCGCGCGTTCACGGCGGTGCAGCGGTCCCGCTTCCGCTCTGTGCTGGGCGTGGAGATCCCGCCGGTGCAGCATGACTCCCCGGGGTCGGGGCCGCTGCGGTGGCTGCTGGCCGAGGCCCGGGCGGCGGCCACCTGGCGGCAGATCCTGTACCACCTGCTCTCCCTACTGATCGGCACATTCAGCTTCGTGGTTGTCACCGTCGCCTGGTCGGCCGGCGGCGCCGCGGCCACCGTCTTCGCCTACTCGCGGGCCCTGCCCGAGAAGGGCATCTTCGACTGGAACATGCGCGACCCGCGCACGCTGGCGATCCTGACCATCCTCGGGCTCGCGGCGTTGCTGGTGGCGCCGTGGCTGGCCGTCGCACTGGCCGACCTGGATGCCGTTGCGGCCCGCGGCCTGCTCGGACCGAGCCGGGCCGAGGAGCTGGCCCGGCGGGTCGACTCGCTCACCGTCGCCCGCGAGGGCGTGGTCGACGCGGCCGACGCCGAGCGACGGCGCATCGAGCGGGATCTGCACGACGGCACCCAGCAGCGCCTCGTCTCGTTGGCGATGAACCTGGGGATGGCGAGAGCGACGCTGGTCGACGCCCCCGAGCCCACCCGCAGGGCGGTCGAAGAGGCGCACGAGGAGGCGAAACGGGCGCTGACCGAGTTGCGCGGGTTCATCCGGGGCCTGCACCCGGCGGTGCTGGACGACCGCGGCCTGGACGCGGCGCTCTCCGGGATCGCGGCCCGGGCGCCGCTGCCGGTCACCGTGCGCGTCGACCTGCCGGCGCGGTGCTCGCCGACGGTCGAGGCAATCGCCTACTTCGTGGTCTCGGAGGCGCTGACCAACGTGGCCCGCCACGCGAAGGCCAGCCACGCGGAGGTCATGGTGGACCGGGTCGGCGGGGACGTGGCCGGAGCGCCGGACCGGGTCCGCGTCGTGGTCGTCGACGACGGCGTCGGCGGCGCCTCCCCTGACCGGGGCAGCGGCCTGCGCGGGCTGGCCCAACGGGCCGCCTCGGTCGACGGCACCTTGCGCATCGACAGCCCAGCCGGTGGACCGACGGTCATCGTGGCGGAACTGCCATGCGTGCCGTGATCGCCGAGGACTCGGTCCTGCTGCGGGCGGGGCTGACCCGGTTGCTGGCCGAGGCCGGCATCGAGGTCGTAGCCGCCGTGGACGACGCCGACGCGCTGCTGCGGGTGGTCGACGAGTTCCAGCCGGATGTGGCCATTGTGGACGTACGGATGCCCCCGTCCCACACCGACGAGGGGCTGCGGGCGGCGCTGGTGATACGCCGGCAGTGGCCGGAGGTCGCGGTGCTGGTCCTGTCCCAGTACGTCGAGGAGCGCTACGCCACCGAGCTGCTCTCGACCAACACCAAGGGAGTCGGCTACCTGCTCAAGGACCGGGTGGCCGATGTGGACGAGTTCATCGAGGCGCTCCGGCGGGTGGCCGGCGGTGGTACGGCGCTGGACCCGGAGGTCGTGCTCCAGCTGCTGGTGCGCCGCCGGCCCGATCCGCTGGACCGGCTCACCCCCCGCGAGTGGGACGTCCTGCGGCTCATGGCCGAGGGGCGCTCCAACACCGGTATCGCGAGCGCGCTCGTCATCAGCGGCAGCGCCGTGGAGAAGCACGTGAACAGCATCCTGACCAAGCTCGACCTGCCCGCGGCCGACGCCGACCACCGGCGGGTCCTGGCCGTCCTGCATCTACTACGCCGTGCCGGCTAGCCAAGCCGTCGCCGACGAATTCCATGCCCTCCTCCCCCACCCAACCACCCGAAAAAGCAAACCTGCGCCTGAGGAGTAGGCCATGACAGTGACCCCCGCACCGCGCCCCGCCGCGGCCCGGCCCGCCGGACCGAACGGCTGGCTCGTCATCGGCGGTGTCTTCACCGCGCTCCTGCTCATCGCCGGTGGTCTGTCGGCGGCCGGTTGGCTGGCCCGCCGCACCGAGACCCAGACCGAGGTCTACCGCCAGGTCGCGACGAGCCTCTCCGTCGAGCTCAGCACCGGCGACCTGACCCTCACCGCGGGCGAGGCCGGCCAGGTATCCGTCGAGCGGCGGCTGTACTGGTCGTGGTCCTTCCAGAAGCCGATCATCGACGAGCAGTGGGATGGGCAGGCGCTGCGGGTCAAGGCCGACTGCGGGAACTGGGTCGTCCTGGGCCCTGCCTGCGGCGTGGACTACGCGCTGACCGTCCCCGAGGGAATCTCCGTGCAGGCGCGCACCTCGACCGGTGACGTCCAGGTCAGCAACATCCTGGGCGCGCTGGAGCTGTCCACGTCGACGGGCGACATCAGGGTGACCGGTGCCACCGGAGAACTGCGGCTGGACGCCTCCACCGGCGACATCACGGTGTCCGACACTCGATCCACTACTGTAGATGCCTCGACCAGCACCGGCGACGTGACGATCCACTTCGCCACCGCGCCCCGGACGGTCTCCGCCGACACGAGCACCGGGGACGTCGCGGTCGTCGTGCCGGACGGTGACGGGTACCGGGTCGACACCGACACGAGCACCGGGGACGAGCGGGTCTCCGTCCGGCGCGACGACTCATCCGGCCGGTCCATCGTCGCCCGGACGAGCACCGGAGACATCGACATCTCGTACGGCTGACCCGGCTACGCTGCCATGGCGAGGCCGGCCGGGGTGTCGGCCGGGCGCAGCGCGAGGGCGAGCACGTCCGCCACGTCGGTGACGAGGTGGATCGTCAGGCCGTCGCGAACCTCCGCGGGCACGTCGTCGAGGTCCGGCTCGTTGCGGGCCGGGATGATCACCTCGGTGAGGCCGGCACGGTGGGCGGCGAGCAGCTTCTGCTTCACGCCACCGATGGGTAGCACCCGTCCGGCGAGCGTCACCTCGCCGGTCATCCCGACCGCGGGGTTCACGGGGCGGCCAGAGGCCAGCGACGCGAGCGCGGTCACCATCGTGATGCCGGCGCTCGGGCCGTCCTTGGGGACGGCGCCGGCGGGGACGTGCAGGTGCACCCGGCGTCCGGCCACAGTGGACACATCGACCTCGAGGGCCGGACCGTACGAGCGCAGGTAGGACAGCGCGATCTGCGCCGACTCCTTCATCACGTCGCCGAGCTGCCCGGTCAGCGTGAGCCCGGGCTCGCCCACCATCGAGGTGGCCTCGATGAAGAGCACGTCGCCACCGGCACCGGTGACGGCCAGGCCGGTCGCCACACCCGGCACCGCGGTCCGCTCCGCGGACTCCGGCTCGAAGCGCGGACGGCCGAGGTAGCGGCGCAGGTCCGCGGTGGTCACGCGGACCCCGCTGTCCGCGACCGCCGCGGCCGAGTCCGTACGGTCATGACCGAACTCGACCGCGACCTTGCGCAGGATGCGCGCCAGCGCCCGCTCCAGCTGCCGCACCCCCGCCTCGCGGGTGTGCGCCGACGCGATCCGCGCCAGCGCGTCGTCGGCGATGGTGACCTCCTCCCGGGACATGCCGGCCCGCTCGAGCTGGCGCGGCCACAGGTGGTCCCGGGCGATCGCGACCTTCTCCTGTTCGGTGTAGCCGTCCAGGGTCACGACCTCCATACGGTCCAGCAGCGGGCCGGGCACCGTGTCGGCCACGTTGGCGGTGGCGAGGAACAGGACGTCGGACAGGTCGAGGTCCACCTCGAGGTAGTGGTCGCGGAACGTGTGGTTCTGCGCCGGGTCCAGCACTTCGAGCAACGCCGCAGCGGGGTCGCCGGAGAAGCCGACGGCGAGCTTGTCCACCTCGTCGAGCAGCACGACGGGATTCATCGATCCGGCTTCCCGGATGGCCCGGACGATCCGCCCCGGCAGCGCGCCGACGTAGGTACGGCGGTGGCCCCGGATCTCGGCCTCGTCCCGTACGCCGCCCAGCGCCACCCGGACGAAGCGGCGGCCCAGCGCCCGCGCGACGGACTCACCGAGGCTGGTCTTGCCGACGCCGGGCGGGCCGACCAGCGCCAGCACCGCACCGGAGCCCCGGCCCCCCGGCCAGAGGGTCCGAGCACTGCCTCCGACGACATGCAGGCCGCGCGACGCCCGCCGGTTTCTCACCGCGAGGTACTCGATGATGCGATCCTTCACATCGGACAGTCCGGCGTGGTCAGCGTCCAAAATGGAGCGAGCTGCCCCGAGGTCGGTGTTGTCCTCGGTGCGCACATGCCACGGCAGCTCGAGCACGGTGTCGAGCCAGGTGCGGATCCAGCCCGCCTCGGGCGAGGCGTCGCTGGCCCGCTCCAGCCGGCCGACCTCGCGCAGCGCCGCCTCGCGGATGCCGTCGGGCAGGTCGGCCTGCTCGACCCGGGTGCGGTAGTCGGACGCGCCGTCGGGCTCGTCCTCCCCCAGCTCCTTGCGGATCGCCGCCAGCTGCTGGCGCAGCAGGAACTCGCGCTGGTTGCGTTCCAGCCCCTCGCGGACGTCGTCGGCGATCTTCTCGGCCACCTCCTGCTCGGCGATGTGCTCGCGCGCCCACCCGACGAGCAGCTCCAGGCGACTGTCCACATCGGAGGCTTCCAGGAGCTGTGCCTTCTGTGCCACCGACAGCCACGGCGCGTACCCGGACGAGTCGGCGAGCTCGCCCGGATCATCCATCCGCTCGACGGCGTCGATGACCTGCCAGGCCCCGCGGCGCTGCAGGTCGGCGATGATGAGGCTCCGGTACTCTCGGGCCAGCTCCCGGGTCCGTCCGGTCGGCTCCGCCTCGTCGAACGGCGTCGCCTCGACCCACAGGGCCGCCCCCGGCCCGGGCACGCCAGAGCCGATCTTCGCGCGGTGCAGCCCGCGGACCACCGCGGCGGGTTCGCCGGTGGGCAGCCGACCCACGCGCTCGATGACGGCCACGGTGCCCACCGGGCCGTAGCTGCCGTCGAGCCGGGGTACCGCGAGCACCTTCTTCTCGGCGGCGGTCCGGGCCGCGTCGACGGCCGCCTGCGTGGCGGCGTCGAGCGTGACCGGGATGACCATGCCGGGCAGCAGCACCGTCTCGGCCAGTGGCAGTACGGGAAGGGTGGTCATGGGCCCTCCAGCTACTTGAGCGTTAAAGCTGAGTCATTTCCGCTCAAGTCGCGGCGGGGGTGCCGCTGTTCCCGGCCAGCCAGGGGTTTCGCTCGCAGCGGAACCGCCGAGGCTTGCCGGACGGTGGCCAGGTGGTAACGAACACGGGACGATGGGGTCACCGCGGACGTGTCCGCGCCTGGCAGACTGGTCGCGTGCCGATGACCCACCACGTCCGGCGGTCGCGTGACCGCGGCCACACCGTCCCTCGCCGGGTGTGCGCCGCACTGGCCGGGGTTGCGGTCGCCGCACTCGTCGGCGCGCCGGCGGTGGCCGAGGACGCCACCGCCTCACCGGAGCCCACCGGCGCCGCCCCCACGGCGGCCATCGGTCCGCAGACAGCCGGCACCACCGTCTGCACCGTGAACAACGCGGACCTGGACGAGATCACCGGCATGGTGGCGACGCCGCAGGGCATCTACGCAGTCGAGAGCGGCGTTACCTTCCGGCCGTTCGCGGTCGAGATCTGGACCATCGATTCGGCCAGCTGTGCCGCGACCAGCGAGACGTACGGGTTCCCGCCCATCGACCCGCAGGACCTCGCGCTCGGCTCCGACGGGGCGCTGTGGGTCGCGGACGTCGGCAACCAGGACAGCAGCCGCGACTGGCTGACGATGGAACGGGTCGACCTCGCCAGCGGCGCTGACGCCGTGCCGTACCGGGCACTCATGCCGGCCACGGGCGCGATCAGCGCAACGGCGGTCATCATGGACGCCGACAACACGCCGATCATCATCGCGAACTCCGGCAGCCAGGCGGTGCTCTACAAGCCCAGCGGGCCGATGCCGGCCGATGCCACGGAAGATCTGCCCACCCTCACGCAGGTCGGCGCGTTTACGCCGGTCAACACCGACACCGAGACCCCGCGCGGTGCCTTCGGCCGGACGATCGTCACGGGGGCCGCCGTCTCACCCGACCGAGGCAAGGTCGTGCTGCGCACGGAGTCCGACGCGTACGAGTTCACGGTCGGTGCGGGTAGTGACATCGTGACGGCGATCACCCAGGGCACGCCGACGATCACGCCGCTGCCCGGCGAGGAGAACGGCCAAGCGATCACCTACAGCGCGGACGGATCCCGGTTCCTCACTCTCTCGTCCGTCCTGAACCCGACCCTGCGCGCGTACACGCCGTACGTACCGCCGGCCGACACCGGCGGGGGCGTCGAGGCCCCGAGCGGCGGCGGGAACAGCTTCACCTTCGGCGACCTCACCCTGATCGCCAGCGCGATCGGCTTCGTCGGCTTCCTTGCGGTGGCGGCCGGTGTCGTCGGCATCGTCCTGCACCGCCGCAAGTACCCGGCCGGCGCGTACCCGGACCCGCGCTCCCAGAAGCGTCGGGCCCGGCCGGACTGGGACGACGCCGACGAGTACGGCGGACACGACAACGAGGAGCACGGCCGACGGCCCGGGCGGCCGCCGCGCCCCCGTGACGACGGCGGCGAGCCGTGGCCGGAGGAGTCGCGCCCGGGCCGGGCCACGGCGCGGGTCGCCCCCGGTGGCGACGACTACGGCCGGTCTTACGGCGCCCCATCCTCCGGACCGGACGCCGACCACGGCGCGCAGGGTCCACGCGCGCGCCCCGGCGGCCAGACCCACTCCCCCGACGGCGGCGGGGGCGGGGGCGGGCAGGTCTACGGCTCCAGTGCCAGCGCGGGCGCCACCGCCCCCTCGGGCGGCACCGGTTCGGGCGGCTCGTCGGGCCGGGTCTACGGCACCGCGCGGCCGCCCGGGTCGAGCGGCGGCGTGTACGGGCGGCCCCGTGACCCCGACGAGGAGGACCGCGGCCGGTACGACGACCGGCGGGGGCACGACCGGGATGGCTACGAGGACCGGCGGGGACAGGACCGGGATGGCTACGAGGACCGGCGCGGCGGCTACGAGGAACGGCGCGGCGGCTACGACGACCGGCGCGGCGGCTATGACGACCGGCGGGGCTACGACCGGGATGACGACGAACCGCGCCGTGGTGGGTACGGCCGCGACAACGTCGACCTCTGACGACCAGCTGACTCGCGCAGCCCCCTGGGCGGCGCCGGTCAGGGAGCGGCAGGCGTGCGGCGCGCGCGGGCCGCGCGCTTGGTCTGGGTGGGGATCTGGGCGACCGGCGGGCGGGTCACCGGTGCGAGCACCGAGACGAGTGTGTTGACGAGGTCCTGCGCGTAGAGACCGTCGAGGTCGAAGTCGGGATCGAAGACGGTCACCTCGATGCCAATGCACTCACCGACGGTGACCAGCTCCGTGAGCATGTTCTCCAGCTCGGGATAGGCGATGCCGCCGGGCGCCGGCGCGTCCACGGCCGGCATCACCGACGGGTCCAGTACGTCGACGTCGAGGTGGACCCAGTACCCCAGACACCCACCGAGCAGGCCACGGGCCCACTGCGCGGTCGGGCGGGCGCCGTACGTGCGCACATCCTGGGCGGTACGGAGGTTGAAGCCGCCCGCCTGTAGGTCCATGCGGTAGTCGTCGCTGGTCCGCATGCCGACGAGAACCACGTCGTGGTCGCGGACGTACGGCCGGCGCTGTTCGATGCCGGCGAGGTCACCCTGGCCGCGGCCCGTCACCAGGGCCAGCGCCTCCCCGGCGGCGGCACCCACGACGGACGCGTTGCCGGGATGGCGGAAGTCGGAGTGAGCGTCCACATAGATCAGCCCGATCCGCCCGCCGCGCTCGTGCTCGAGCCGCTTCATGGCGAGCATCGAGCCGATGGTCACCGAGCAGTCCCCACCGAGGACGAGCGGGAACTCTCCCGCGGCGAGGATGGCCCCGATGCGGTCGGCGAGCCGGGTCGAGTACCGAGCGATGTCGGCCGCCTGGGAGACCCCGTCGCCGGGTTGCCAGTCACCCGGGTCGAAGCGCGGCGGGGTCAGACAGCCGGCATCACGGGCGCCGAGCCGGGCGACCAGGTTGTGGTCACGCAGCGCGCCCGGGGCCTTGGCGCAGCCGGGCACGGAGGTGGGGGTCGGTGGGCGCAGGCCCAGGTTGGTCGGGGCGTCGAGGATGGCGATGCGCATGGTCACCTAGAACAGGGCGTTGGCGAGGGCGCGCCGGGCGGTGGCGACAACGGGGTCGTCGGGGGCGGCCATGGTGAACAGCGACACGAGGTGGTTGCGCACCTTCTCCCGGTCGTCGCCGAAGACCCGACGCACCAGGCCGACCAGGCGGGCGAACGCGTCCTCGGCCCGCCCCGCGAGCACCTCCAGGTCGGCCGCGACGAGCTGCGCCTCGACGTCGTCGGGGGCCTGCGCCGCGGCCTCGATGGCCCCCTGCGGGTCGGCCACCCCGGACACCCGGCGCAGCAGCCCAACCTGGGCCAGCCCGGCCGCCGCCTCGGCGTCAGCGGGGCGGTCGGACAGGATCTTCTTGTACGCCCGCTCGGCGGCGTCGAAGTCGCCCTCGGCGAGCGCGTCCTCAGCGGCGAGCAGGGTCGGGTCGGCCGGCGCTGCCACCGCGACGCCGCCGGCCTTCAGCACGGCTTCGATCCACGGCCGCAGCTGCGCCTCGGGAACGACGCCGGTAAACGCATCGACAGGTTGGCCGCCGACAACGGCGAAGACCATGGGGATGCCCTGCACCCGGAACATCTGCGCCAGGCGCGGGTTGCTGTCCACATCCACCTTGGCCAGCACCCAGGATCCACCGCCCTCGATGGCAAGCTTCTCCAGCACCGGGGAGAGCTGCTTGCACGGACCGCACCACTCGGCCCAGAAGTCGATGACCACCGGCGTCGTGAGCGACCGCTCGAGCACCTCGGTCTGGAACGTGGCCTCGGTAACGTCGATGATCGTCGCTGCGCCGCCGACCGCCCCGGGCGGCGCCGTGGCCGCTGGGGGTGGCGGGGTGTCAGGCGTCGCGCCCTCCGGCGGCGCACTGGCGGGGCGGGCCGGTGCCCGGGAGGCGGCGGCCGCGCGGTCGCGCAATGCGCTCAGGTCCACGGCGCCGCGCATGACCGTCGGGATCGCGGGTGTGGTGCGTGGGTCCATGGTTGACCAGTCTTACACGCCCGCCGGACCGGCCGGTCTGTCCACCCGCGCCGCCACCCGGTCCTCCCGCCCCGCCACCCCGTCCACCCCGGCCAGCCACTCGCGGCGCGCCGGCACCGTCCCGCCCTGGGTCTCACGACGAGGAGGTGGCGCCGTCCTCGACCGAGCCGCTGGGCACCAGCGACACGGACCCGTCGCTGCGGTCGACGGTGAACAGCGTCCCGGGCGGGAACTCCCCGAGCACCTCCGGTGGCAGCTGGACCGTGCCGTCCCCGGCCACGACCGCGAAGTCCTGCCCACCGCGCCCCTCGGCGCCGACCCGGCCGTCCCGGATCGTCACCGCCCGACCCAACCGCTCCCCCACCTCGCCGTCGTGGGTCACCACCACGATCGTGGTGCCACGTTCGGCGTTGACGGTCTCCAGGGCCGCGACGACCTCGTCGCGACCCGCGGTGTCGAGCTGGGAGGTCGGCTCGTCCACCAGCAACAGCCCCGGCCCCGACGCGATGCCGACCGCCAACGCGGCCCGCTGCCGCGCCCCCGGCGCGAGCTGACCCACCGTCGCCGACCCCTGCCCACCCAGCCCGACCAGGTCGAGAATCCGCTCGGGGTCGTCCAGATGCACGCCCTTCGTGGCCGCGGCCCGGGTCTGCGCCAACCAGATGTTGCGCTCCAGACTCGCGTACGGCAGGAGGTTGCGGGCACCCCCCTGCAGCACCACGCCGATCTCCGTGCCCCGCAGCCGGGAGATCTCGGGGTCGGAGAGCTTTCCGATGTCGTACGTGCCGACACTGACGCGCCCCGCCGACGGCCGCATCAACCCCGACAACAACGCGATCAGCGTCGACTTACCGGAGCCGGAAGGTCCCACGAGCGCGAGCATCTCTCCCGGTGCGATCGACAGATCTACACCTGCGAGGGCAACCACATCGCCGGCCTCGGCCCGGTAGATGTGCACCACTCGCCGACACGTGACCGCTAGGCCCGCCATCGATCCCGCCCCTCTCGCTCGCCGCGCCAAGATCCGAGATGGTGGGCCGTCATCGTGCACCGACCCGACCATTACCCCGGGTCGCCCGCCTCAGCGCCCAGGACGCCACCACCGCGGCCACCACCATGGCCAGCGTCGCCGCCGCCCACGGTTGCAGCACGGCCGGCCACTGGGGCCACCGGGGCGGGGTGAGCCCCGATGTCGTGTCGGTGAAGATCGGGATCCGGTCGCCCGCCGAGGCCCAGGCCACCGCCGCACCGGCGAGGCCGGTCCCGGCGGCCAGGACCACAATGGACAGATAGCCCCACAGCGCGGCCCGGCGCGCCATCCGCCGGGGCAGGCCCTGCACCCGTAGTGCGCGCAGGTCACCGGCCCGCTGCCGCCGGTCCACCGCCGCCACCAGCCCGAGCCCGCCGAGCGCGAGGAGCACACCGAAGACGGCCGCCGCGAGGTGGAACTGCAGCGCGAGCGCCGGGCCCTGCCGGGCGAACGCCACGCGACGCTCCGCCACGGCATCCTCCCCGACGATGGAGAGCCCGAGGGCCCGGAACTGGTCGGCGGCGTCCGCCGGCGCGGCCGGGCCGAGCCAGATCTCGGCCGGCTCACGGGTCGGCGCCTCCAGCAGCGTGTGCTCCAGGTACCGCAGGTCGACCAGGACACCGTTGCGACCCAGGCGCGGCACCAACTCCAGCGACGCCGCGATCCGGGCGTCCACCTGCTCGCGGTCCAGCGAGGTCACCCAGGGCACGAGATCGACGCCGGCCACGGCCACGGGCACGGGCATCGGGGCCTCGAGCACACCGACCCGGATCTCGTTGACGAAGCCCTGCGGCTGCAGCCGCACCGACAGCGCGTCGGCGATCGGCACCACCACCGAGTTCACCGATCCCCGCCAGCGCCGCCGGTCACCGAGCGCCGACGCCGGGACCACGTCCGCGACCGGATCGAGCTGGCGTATCCCGTACAGGTAGAGCTGGGTGGCGGCCTGCGCGTCGGGGACCGTGAAACCGACGAAGCGGCAGCCCTCCTGGCAGCCCGACACCCGCGCGGTCACGGTGTGGCGGCCCAGCGGAAGCCCGTGTACCACGCCGCGGACCCGGTTCCCGTCGCCGAGGGTCGCGAACTCGAGCTCGATGTCCAGCGTCGTCCCCGATGGGACGAAGTCACCGAGCTGGCCGAAGGTCATCTCCGCATCGAGCTCCACCTCGGTGCCGCGGAACAGGAACGGCGCCTGGTAGGCACCTTCCGTCGCCGACGGCACACCGATCCTCTCCGCGATCTCCACCGGGTCGGCGCCGAACTCCGGGCGCCACGCCGCCACGCTGCGCAGGCGGGAGACATCGACGGCGAGCACGGTCGGGTCGTTCGGGTTGTTCGGCGGGACGACCGCCGCGGCCATGGCCCAGGCCCCGTCGGGATCGAGCTGGGCCGTCGCCGCCAGCACCTGCCGCGCGTCGGAGCCTTCGATGAGCAGCACCCGCTCCGCCCCGGTCGCCACGGTCGCCCGGTCCTCCCGGGCGCGGGCGGCGACATCCGTACCGGCGGCCACGAAGGCCAGCATCCCGGTACCCACCGCCAGCAGGGCGAACAGTCGCTGGCTGCCGGGACGCCGGGCCAGCTGGACGGCTGACAGGCCCGACCCGAGGAACCCACGACGCAGCGCGACCCGCGCCACGACGCCCACGACCGGCACGAAGAAACGAGCGGCGACCAACGCCACCGCCACCACCAACAGGCCGGGCACGAGCAGGCCGAGCCCCGAGATCCCCTCGCTCGACGCCGTGCGCAGTTGCAGTGTGGCAACCACGGACAGCGCTCCGACCAGCGCCTCGATGGCGATCATCTGCCAGACCGACTGGCCGCGGGGCACCTCGCGCAGCAGATCCACCACCGGTTCCCGGACTGCCCGCCGCTGGCCGAGGAGGGCGACCGCCAGCGCGATCACCAGGGCGCCGGCCGCGTACGGCACGTTTGCCGACGTCAGCTCGGTGCCATCGCTGGAGCCCAGTCGCGCCCGGGCCAGCAGACCCACGCCGAGGTGCCCCACCACGTATCCAACCGGGGCGCCGAGCAGGATCGCGGCGACGGTCTCACCCGTCGCGAGCAGCCACCGGCGGCGGGTGTCCACGCCCCGCAGCGCGATGAGACCGAGCTCCGTGCGGCGCCCGAAGACGCCGTACCCGACGGCCAGGTAGATCACGAAGAAGCTGATCCCGGCGAGAGGAATGAACGCCACGGGGCCGAGCTGACGAGCGAGTGCGCGGCTCGTGGCGATCCGCTCCGACAGCGTCGGCAGGTCGGTGCTGACGATGACGCTGGTGACGTTGCGCAACGGAGCGGTCGCGTTGGTGACCTCCGCCGGCAGGGCCTCGACCCGCTCCGGTGTCAGCACATGCGGGGGCGCCAGGGCGTCCAAGAAGATCTGGCCGACGCTGTGATCGATGACCCCGAGCGTCGCCAGGGTCGTGAAGACGGGCTCCTGCCGCGTGCCGTCGGCGGTGATCCGGAAGTACCGCTGCCCGGCCCAGTACGGCTCGCCGATGTCGGTCGGAGCGAAGACACCGACGACGGTGAGGTCGGCCGGCCGCCCGTCGGGCACCACCACGCCGTCCTCGTCGTAGCGGAAGGCCACCACGGTCGCGACGTCTCCCGGTGCCAGGCCGAGCTCGGCCGCGGTGCCCTCACCGATGATGATCTCCCGGGTCCCGGCCAGGCACCGTCCAAACAGGACGGTTACGTGCTCGCACACCCCGTCCCGGGCGACCATCCGCGTCGGTGCTCCACCCGACACGTCGTCCGGCTTGGCGACGGGGCCGAGCACCTGCAACTCGCCCGAGCGGGTAGTCACGAACCCGGGCAGGGTCACGACCTCCGTCAACGCGTCGAACTGCGCCGCGGCCGAAGCGTCGGTCGGGTTCGCGAACGCGGTGAGCGAGAGCGACAGCTCTTGCTGGGTCGCGTGGGCGACCTCCAACCGCACCACGGCCGCGTCGGTGGCCCGCGCCGACACCGGCCCGGCCACCGCGGCGGCCACGGCGACCATCGCGAGCAGGAACAGCGTCACCGCCTGCGCCCGGCGCGCCCTGATCATGGAGAGGACGATCCCGATCATTTCGCCGCCTCCGCGGAGGTGAGTGCGTCGGCGGTCATTCCGGCGCCTCCGCGCCGCGCTTACCTTGGGCGGCCGGCGTCGCACCGGAACGGTCACCGGTGAGCCGTGACACCGCCGCGGTCAGCCGGGCCGCACCGGTGAGCGCGGCGACCCCGATGACAACGACGATCACCACTACCGCGACGAGCAGCGTCAGCGGTGTCAGTCCGGGCGGCACGGGTAGCACCCGCCAGTCGTCCGAGAAGACCGGCAGTCCGGCCGCGACGAGGACCTCGGCCAGCAGCGCCGCCGCCACGCCGGTGACGACTGCCGCCACCACCGTGACCGCGGCTCCGGCAAACCCGGCCGTGCGGGCCGCCCGGGGCGACAGGCCCTGGCCGCGCAGCGCCACCAGCTCCGTCACCCGGCCGGGACGGTCCACAGTGGAGCCGACGACGGCGACGCCGGCGGCGATCAGGAGGATCACGGCCACGGCGAAGTACTCGAACAGCAGGGCGAGGCCCGGGCCGTAGCTGGCGAGGCTGTCCGTCCGATCGCCCACCGACTCCTCGCTCACGACCGTGACGCCGCGCTCGGCCAGCGCGGGCAGGAGAGTGTCGGGGGCGTCGGCCGTGAGCCACACCGAAAGGTCGGCGACCTCGGTCGTCTGGTCGTTGCTGCGGACCGCGTACTCCAGGTCGACGAGGAGTCCACGGGCACCGACAACCGGCAGGCCCGGGACGCTCGCCGCCACCCGGAACGGCACGTCCGTGCCGCCGAGCACCGAGATGCGCACATCGCCGCGTCGGGTAACGGGCGGCGCGCCCGCCAGGACCGCCGGCAGCGGTCCCGGTGCGGCGAGCGGTAGCACCCGCGCGTCCACGGCTCGCGTGGATCCGGTGGGTTCGGGTGGCACGGTCACGGCGAGGCGGCCGTCGCGCGCGAGCAGGATCGGTGGCAGGGTCGCGGGGACGAGCGACGTGCGCCACCGGCTGATGTCGCCCAGTGACTGGGCATCCAGGATCGGGCGACCGGGCTGGCTCAGCCCGTGGATCTCGACGGTGACGGGATCGTTGACGAAGGGAGGGACCACGACCTCGATCGACACCAGGCGGCAGGAGGGCTCACATCCGTCGACCGGGGCCTGCACGGTCTGCCGGCCGGGTGCCAGGGCGGCATACTCCACCTCGCGAAGCTCACCATCCACTGTGGATAGATCGATCCGCACCGCGATGGCCGCCGGTGCGATCTCGGGCGCGCTGACGTCGAGCGCCAAGGGGCCGTCGCCCACGACCGGTGGCGCGCCGGCCGGCGGTCGCAGCAGCGCGACCAGGTCGGCCGGCGTGGGCAGCCCTTCCGGCAGCCGCCCGACGGTTCCGTACCGCTGGGAGTCGATCGCGACGACCCGGTCCTCCGTCCGCGGGCCCGCGGTGCTCGCCACCGCCATCGCGTACCGGCCATCGGGGTCCACCGACCGGACGGCCGCCAACAGCGCTTCGGCGTTCGGCGCGTCGACGGTCAGCACCCGGTCGGCGCCGAGTTCCTGGACCGCCCGCTCGTGCCAGGCCGAGTTGGCCGACTGCCACAGCACCGTGGTGGTCGTGAAGACCGCAGCCGCGACCGCGAGCACCGCGAAGACGCGCTGGGTGCCCTGGCGGCGCGCGAACTGCAGCGCGGCCAGCGCCACCCCGGCCCGGCCGGACCGCAGGCCCGACATGCCGATACGGGCCGACATCGCCGGCATCGCCCGGGCGACGAGTAGCGCGATGGCCAGGCCGAGAAGCGCCGGGGCGAGCAGCGCCAGGACCGATGCCTGGGCGCCGCCGCGTGACTCGACATAGCCCTGGTAGACGCCGGCACCGGCGACGGCCACGACGACGAGGTCGATGACGTCCGCGCGCCAGCCCCGGTGTCCCCCGGGCACGCGACGCAGCAGATCGACCACCGGCGTGCGGATGCCGCGCCACTCGGCCACGAGCGCCGCCACGAGACCACCCAGCCCGGTCACCGCCGCCGCCGCCAGCGAGAACCAGAGCGAGTCGACCGGGTCGATGCTCGTGGTGCGAGCGACCGCAAGCCCCACGGCGTCGCGCTCCACGCCGATCGCGAGACCGGTGGCGGCGGCGAACCCACCGACGGCGCCGAGCACGGTGCCGGCGACCATAGGTACGCCGCCCGACAGCGCGGTGAGGGCCCAGACCCGGCGCGTGGTCGCTCCCCGGAGCTTGAGCAGGCCGATGTCGGCGCGCCGCTCGTCGGAGGTGTGCCGCACGGCCAGGAACAGCCCGACCCAACTGAGCAGCACGAGCTGGCCGACCCCGACCGCGACTCCGAGCATCACCAGCCGCCGGTCGGCCTGGATCCGTTCCAGCAGCTCGTCGCCCTCCGTCCGCACCGTGATCCCCTCGCGGCCCAGCAAGATGGTGGCGATGTTCAATGTGGTACGCAGGTCGGCGTCCGGGTCGGTGAAGACCCACTCCGGCAGCACGACGTGGGCGTCCAGCTGCATCCCGTCCGGGCCCAGCTCGAACAGCGTCTGTTCGCTCACCAAGGCCGGGTTCGGGGTGATGTCGTCCCCCTCGAGGGCGGGCAGCAGCTCCGCGCCGGCCCAGTACGGGCCGTACGGGTCGGGGACCTCGTAGACGCCGCTCACCCGGAGCACCCCATCCTCGCGCAACCGCGGGCTGGTCAGGGTGACCATGTCGCCGACAGTGACGGCAAGATCATCGGCCGCTCCGACCGCGAGGAGCACCTCGCCGGGACCGTCCGGGCACGCGCCCTCGACGATCCGCAACTGGTCGCACATGCCCGGGCGAGCGGTGAGAAGCATGTCCAAGGGTGCCGCGAGGGCGGGCGACTCCTCGTCGGGTTCCTCGCCCGGCTCATCCGTGGGAGGGGTTGCCCCGACCGGCTCGACTACGACGGACAGGCGTGCACCGACATCGATCTCAATGCCCTCCACCGGCAGGCGCTCGGTGACCAGGCCACGAAGGGTGTCCAGCGGGTTACCCGGCCCCGTGTCGAAGCGGATGGACGTGTTGACGTCCACGATGCGCTCGGTCATCGGGGCCGACGCGAGGTTGGCCCGGGCCACCGAGTCCGTTCCCCAGGCGAGGAACCACGGCGCCGCGGCCGAGCCCAGCCCCGCGAGCAGCGCGAGGACGAACATCGCCAGAGCCTGGGCACGGCGCACCCGCAATGCCTGGAGCACCAGTGACAGCACGGCCCGTCCTCGACTTGTGCGCGCGCCCAGGGTCGGGCGCGCCAGGTAACGTTATCGACCGACCTCCGTCGCCGATGATCGGGGTCAGCCGGGCGCCGCCGCACTGGCAGGCGGCTCAGCGGAGGGTAGTCGCTGGCCCCAGCCCACGTCGACCCGTCCCCGACCGGTCTCGTTCCTGTCGCGGACACACGGGCCCGGCGAAACCCCTAGAAGCGGACCGGTTCCCGGTATGTGCCCCAGACGTCGCGCAGCGCACCGCAGATCTCGCCCAGCGTGGCCTCGGCCCGGGCCGCCTCGAGCATCGGCGGCACGAGGTTGGCATCGGTACGCGAGGCGGCGACCAGCGCGCTCAGCGCGGCCTCGACGCGGGCGCCGTCGCGCCGCTCCCGTCGGCCCCGCAGCTGGGCGACCTGCTCGGTCTCGACCTCGTGCGAGACGCGCAGGATCTGTAGCTCCTTCGTGATCGTGGCCGTATGGGCGTTGACGCCGACGACCCGCTTGGCGCCCTTCTCCAGCGCCTGCTGGTAGTCGAAGGCCGCGTCGGCGATCTCACCGACGAACCAGCCGTCTTCGATGCCCTGGAGGATGCCTGCCGTCATCGTGCGGTTGTCGGCCGGCGCCATGGCGAGAATCCGCTCGAAGATCGCCTCGGCCTGCTCCTCCATCCGGTCGGTAAGGGCCTCGACGTACCAGGAGCCGCCGAGCGGGTCGGCCACGTTCGCCACCCCGGACTCCTCGGCGATCACCTGCTGGGTGCGCAGCGCGATCTCGGCGGCCTCGGCCGTGGGGAGGGCCAGGGTCTCGTCCAGGGCGTTGGTGTGCAGCGAGTTGGTGCCACCGAGCACGGCCGCGAGCGCCTCGATCGCCGTCCGTACGACGTTGTTGACCGGCTGCTGCGCGGTCAGCGACACCCCGGCGGTCTGGGTGTGGAACCGCAGCCACAACGCCTTCTCGCTGGTGGCGCCGTACTGGTGCCGCAACCAACGCGCCCAGATGCGACGGGCCGCCCGGAACTTCGCGATCTCCTCGAAGAAGTCGATGTGGGCATCGAAGAAGAACGACAGGCCCGGGGCGAACGTGTTGATGTCCAACCCCCGGCTCAGGCCGAGCTCGACGTAGGCGAAGCCGTCGGCGAGGGTGAACGCCAGCTCCTGCGCGGCGGTCGAGCCCGCCTCCCGGATGTGGTAGCCCGACACCGACAGCGGCTTGTACCGGGGGATCTCGCGCGCGCAGTACGCCATGAGATCGCCGATGAGGCGAAGATGTGGCTCCGGGGCGAACAGCCACTCCTTCTGCGCCATGTACTCCTTGAAGATGTCCGTCTGCAGGGTGCCGTCCAGTGTGGACAGATCGGCGCCCTGGCGTTCCGCCGCCACCAGGTACATGCAGAAGATCGGTACCGCCGGACCGGAGATCGTCATGCTCGTGGTCGTCGCGGCCAGCGGTATGCCGTCGAAGAGCACGTCCATGTCGGCGGCCGAGTCGACCGCCACGCCGCAGTGCCCGACCTCGCCGAGACTGCGCGGGTCGTCCGAATCACGCCCCATGAGCGTCGGCATGTCGAACGCGACCGACAGACCACCGCCGCCGGCCTGCAGGAGCATCCGGTACCGCTCGTTGGTCTGGAGCGCGTTGCCGAAGCCAGCGAACTGGCGGATCGTCCACGCCCGTCCGCGGTACCCGGTGGAGTAGAGACCGCGGGTATAGGGGTACTCGCCGGGCCAGCCGACACGGTCGAACCCGTCCACCGGGTCGCCCGCCCGTGGGCCGTACACCGGGTCGACCTCCGTCCCGGACACAGTGGTGAAGTCCGCGTCGCGCACCGGCGCCCGCTCGTAGCGCTGGGCCCAGCGGGCCCGACCCGCCTGGATCTCCTCGGCGTCCATGGGAGCCACCTTAACGAGCGTTCGGGCGTTGGTCACGCCTCGGTGGCCAGCCGCTTTCGAGGCAGGTCAGCGGACGAGGGTGGCGGCCCCGTCGACGAGGTGAAGTTCGGCGTCGCAGGTGGCGGCGGCGTCCGGGTCGTGGGTGGCGAAGACGACCACGGCTCCCCGGTCGGCCTCGGCCCGAAGCAGGTCGAGCACCCGCTGCCGGTTCTGCGCGTCGAGCTCGCTGGTCACCTCGTCGGCGAGCAGCACGTCGCCGTGCAGCGCCAGCCCGCGAGCCAGCGCGGTGCGCTGCTGCTGGCCGCCGGAGAGCTCCTCCACCAGCTGGCTGGCCTGGTCGGACAGGCCCAGGCGGTCCAGCGCCTCCGCCGTGCGGCGGCGGGCCTCCGGCGGGCGGACCTTGCCCGCGACAAGCGCCACCTGGACGTTCTCCGACGCGGTGAGGATCGGGGCGAGCCCGTTCTCCTGCGGCACGATCACCACACGCAGCCGCACCGCCTGGTCACGGGAGCGCAGCGGGGTGTCACCGAGGCGCACCACGCCGCGCACCGGCCGCACCAACCCGGCCATCGCGCTCAGCAGGGTCGTCTTGCCCGCGCCGGAGGGGCCGGTCACCGCGAGGATCCGGCCGGGCCGGGCGGTCACGGACACGTCCCGCAGGACCGCCGTGCCGTTGTAGGCGACGCTCACCCCGTCGACGACCATCACTGCGCCGGTGCCGTCGGAGTCCGTGCGGGGACGGGGTGCCGTGGTCGAAGCTCCTGCTGTCACGTGAGCCAACATCGCATCCCGCCGCCCGCCCGTCGAGACCGGGGTCGGTCAGGGTGATGGCGGCAGGTCGCCGACGAGCGCAGCCGCGGCGGCGTAGGGGTCGGTCCGCCCCGCCGCGACGTCGGCGGCCAGCGCCGTCAGCGCGGTGCCCTGCCGGACCCAACCGAGCCGGGCCCGCAGCATGCCCACCGCGATGTGCTCGACCTCGATGGCGGCACGGCGCTCCCGGCGGGCGGTGAGCTCGCCGTGCTCGACCACGAAGTCGTGGTGGGCGGCGATCGCGCCCACGACCTCGGCCACGCCCTGACCGCGGTCGGCCACCGTCTTCAACACCGGCGGCCGCCAGGTCCCGGCGCCAGCGCCCCCGTCCGTACGGTCAGCTCCGTGGCGCTGGCCCAGGGCAAGCATTCCCTTGATGTCGCGCACCGTGGCGTCGGCGCCGTCGCGGTCGGCCTTGTTGACCACGAAGACATCGGCGACCTCGAGGATGCCGGCCTTGACCGCCTGGATCGCGTCCCCCATCCCGGGCGCGAGCAGCACGAGCGTCGTGTCCGCGAGCGAGGCGACCTCGACCTCGGCCTGGCCCACGCCGACCGTCTCGACCAGCACAACCTCGCAGCCCGCCCCCTCGAGCACCCGCACCGCCTGCGGCGTGGCGGCGGCCAGCCCGCCGAGGTGACCTCGGCTCGACATCGATCGGATGTAGACGTGCGGATCGGTCGCGTGATCCTGCATCCGGACCCGGTCACCCAGGATCGCCCCGCCCGTGAACGGGCTGGACGGATCGACCGCCAGGACACCGACCCGCCGGCCCTGCGTCCGGTAGGCGCCGACCAGAGCGTTGGTGAGCGTGGACTTGCCCACGCCCGGCGCTCCGGTCAGCCCGACCACCTGGGCCTTTCCCGTGTACGGCGCCAACGCGGCAGCGACGGCGGGCAGCCGCTCGTCCCCGTCCTCTACCAGGCTCACCAGCCGGGCCACCGCCCGTACGTCGCCCTCTCGAGCGGCCGCCACCAGCGTGCCGACGTCGCGGGTCACGGCACCGGCCCCGTCGCTGGCCTGGCCAGGTTCGTCGCTGGCCCCGTCGATCTAGGGGTTAGCCGCGTGAGTTGATCTCCAGCCACGATGCGAAGCCCTAGATCGACGCGAGCGAAGAGCGTCACGCGGGCACCGTGATGATCAGCGCATCGCCCTGGCCGCCGCCACCGCAGAGCGCCGCGACGCCAACCCCGCCGCCACGCCGGCGCAGCTGCATGGCAAGGGTCAGCACGAGCCGCGCGCCCGACATTCCGATCGGGTGGCCCAGGGCGATCGCACCGCCGTTGACATTGACGATCTCCGGACGGACGCCGAGGTCACGGATGGACTGCACGCCCACCGAGGCGAAGGCCTCGTTGATCTCGACGAGGTCGAGGTCGCCGACGGACAGACCCTGCTTGGACAGCGCGTGCCGGATGGCGTTGGCGGGCTGGCTGTGCAGGGAGCTGTCCGGGCCGGCGACATTGCCGTGGGCGCCGATCTCGGCGAGCCACGGCAGCCCGAGCTCCGTCGCCTTCTCCTTGCTCATCACGACAACCGCGCACGCCCCGTCGGAGATGGGGGACGAGGTGCCGGCCGTGATGGTTCCGTCCGGGAGGAAGGCCGGGCGGAGCTTCGCCAGCGTCTCGACGGTGGTGTCCGGCCGGATGCCCTCGTCCTCCGTGATCATCACCGGCTCTCCGCGACGCTGGGGGATGCTCACCGGCGTGATCTCCTCGGCGAAGACGCCGTTCTTCTGCGCGGCCGCGGCGAGCCGGTGGCTGCGGGCGCCGAAGGCGTCCTGCTCCTCCCGGGTGATGCCTCGCGCGGCGTTGCCCCGGTCGGTCGCCTCGCCCATCGAGACCTCGAGGTAGGTGTCGGTGAGCCCGTCCAGAGCCGCGTGGTCGACGAGGGACACGTCGCCGTACTTGTAGCCGTTACGGGAGCCCATCAACAGGTGCGGCGCCTGGGTCATCGACTCCATCCCGCCGGCCACCACGACCTCGAACTCGCCCGCCCGGATGAGCTGGTCGGCCAGCGCGATCGCGTCCAGACCGGACAGGCACACCTTGTTCACGGTGAGCGCCGGCGTGGTCATCGGGATGCCGGCACCGGCGGCGGCCTGGCGTGCGCTCATCTGCCCGACCCCGGCCTGGAGCACCTGACCCATGATCACGTACTGCACCTGATCCGGCGCGATGCCGGCGCGCTGCAGCGCCGCGGCGATCGCGATGCTGCCGAGCCGGGTGGCCGGGACGTCCTTGAAGTTGCCGGACAGGCGCCCCATCGGGGTCCGCGCTCCATTAACGATCACCGATGTCACGGCGCCTCCCGGTCCGGCTGAACGTTGGTTAGGTGCAGACTAGCGCCATGACGTCGCCTGATCTTCCGCCGACGGCCGGGGACTCGGTCACACCGGACCCCGTCGACCTGCCCACGAATTCCAGCGACGCCTGCGGAGCGGAATCAGCAGGCAATTCGCCCCGCCCGATCGGCCTGCGCCGCATCGATCACGTCGGCATCGCGGTGGCCGATCTCGACGAGGCGATCGCCTTCTACGGTCGGGTCTTCGGCATGCGCTGCGTCCATGTCGAGACAAACGAGGCGCAGGGCGTACGCGAGGCGATGCTGGCGGTCGGCCCGACCACCGACGGCGGCTGTGTGCAGCTGCTGGCCCCGCTGACCCCGGAGTCGACGATCGCGCGGTTCCTCGACCGCTCCGGCCCCGGCGTTCAGCAGGTCGCCTACACCGTTGAGGACGTCGACGTGACCTGCGCGGCGCTGCGCGAGCGCGGGGTGCGCCTGCTCTACGAGACGCCGCGCCGGGGTACCGCCGGGTCCCGGATCAACTTCGTGCACCCCAAGGACGCGGGTGGCGTGCTCGTCGAGCTGGTGCAGCCGCCGCATCCGCCACACTGACCGACGGGCTTCACGCTCAGCGATCATCGTCGATGATCACCGATCGATGTCGGTCGCCACCCGGGGCCCGAGCCGCGGACGCCGACCGACCGCCCGGGCGGTCCCGACCCGGCCCGGAATCGTCCTGGCCGGAAGCCGACAGGCCTGTGGCGAGGGCCACATCGACGTCTCGGCAAACCAGGATGAACTCCGTCAAATCAGTTGATCGAGTCGTCCCGATCGCCGCTAACGGTCGCCCATGGGCGTCTTGCGGGGTTTCGGCCAGCCCCGCGAGTCTCGCTCGCCGGCTCCGCGAGTTACCAGTTTGGTGCGATTGGTCGGCCCACCGCCCTTGCGAAGCCACGGGGGTGGTCTGCAAGGATGTGCGGCATGGCCTCGCAGTCTTCCCTGACGTTCTTTGAGAACGCCAACTCCCAGCCTGACTTCACGGTCGTGCTTCGCGGCTACGACCGGCCTCAGGTCGATGACTTCGTCCAGCGCCTCAACGCGGCTTTGGCGCAGTCGGAGGCTGCGCGAGCCGAGGCGGAACAGCGGCTTGCCGACGCGGTCCGGCGGGCCAAGCAGTCCGAGCAGGCCCTGCAGTCTGCCCAGCAGAAGCTGACCGACCAGTCCAAGCAGCTCGAGGAGCAGGGCCGGCCGACGCTGTCGGGCCTCGGCACCCGCGTCGAGCAGATCCTGCGTCTGGCCGAGGAGCAGGCCAACGAGCATCGCGGTGAGTCCAAGCGGGACTCCGAGGGCATCATCTCGGCCGCCAAGCTCGAGGCCCGGGAGATCACCGACAAGGCCCGCGCCGAGGCCGCTGCGATGAAGGCGTCGGCGGAGCGGGACGCGAGCAACCTGCGGTCGGTGGCCGAGCGCGAGGCAGCCGAGGTCCGGATGCAGGCCCGTCGCGAGGCGGACACGCTGCGCACCGACGCCGACCGCGACACCAAGCAGTTGCGCACCGCGACCGCGCACGAGGTGGCCGAGCTGAAGGCGACCATCGAGCGCGAGGTG
>JBQGBY010000021.1:0-33634 GCA_052038195.1 Micromonosporaceae bacterium
GGGGGGGGGGCTGCCCCCCGGGGGCGGGCGGGTTCGGGGCGGCGGGGGGGGGGGGTGTGGGGTGCCGGGGGGGGGGGGGGGGGGGGGGGGGTGGGTATGGGCAGGGTGGCGATGAGGTGGGCCAGGAGCTGTTCGTCGGTCAGGCCGATGTAGCGCTCGTTGCGGCCCAGGAAGATGTCGGCGCGGATGTGGGTCAGCTTGCCCGGGTGGCCGGCGTCTTTGACCCGCCGGGCCAGCGCGTCGAGCCGGTCACAGGCCCGGCTGCCCTCGGTGCTTTCGGCGATGACCGCTGGTCGCGGTCGATCTGTCGGGCGCCAAGACGTCCACCGGCGCTGCTAGAGTGACCAGCCGTGACGGCCCCGATGGTCGGGACCCGACTGCGCCGGGGGATCGACAGCCATGTTCTGCACCAACTGCGGGGCCCCGCTGGCCCCCGACGCCAGGTACTGCACGGCGTGCGGCCGTACGCGCACTCCGACCGCGCCGGCACCGCCCGCGGCACCACCGGTCACCGGCCCGCCGTACGCGCCCACCCAGCCCTATCCGACGACCCAGCCCCATCCGACGACCCAGCCCCATCCGATGACCCAGCCCCATCCGACGACGCAGCCCTATCCGACCACCGCGCCCTACGCAGGTGGCGTGCCGCCGTACCAGGGGCCATACCCAGCCGCACCTCAAGGGCCGAAGCGGGTCCGGGGCGGGGTGATCGCGGCGATCGCCGGAGGCGCGGTGCTCCTGGTCGCCGGGGGTATCGGCGCGGTCGTGCTGCTGGGCGGTACGAACGCTCTGCCGGGGCAGGACTCGTCCAGCGGGCCGGACACGGAGTGGGCGCAGTACTTCGTCCCGGCCCGGGTGGGCTACACCTGCACGTACGAGTCAGATATCGATCTCGGCTTCGTCGTGATGACCGCCGAGCAGACGCAACGGGTGACGAGTGTCGCGACGACCTCGGACGGCCTCGCGATCGAGATCAACATGGTCACTACGACCGAGGCGAACTCGGACGATCCCGCGATGCCCGTTCCGTCCGGGCCGACCGAGCAGGCCTTCACCTACACCCTCGCCAACGACGGGACCGTGCTCGCCCCACCGCTGGCCTTATCGCAGGCCGGCCTGACGGCCGAGGCGAACTCGTTCATCGTCTATCCCTCGGTCGAGGACCTCCGCGCGGGGAGGTCCGTCGACACGTCGATCGTCATCAGCGCCGAGCTCGACCTGGCGGCCCTGGCACAGGTCGAGGGGGCGTCCGGCGCGCCGGAGGCGATGGAGCTCAGCTTCGATGTCCACGTCGAGGGCGCCGAGCCGACGACGATCACGACGCCGGCCGGCGAGTACACCGACGTGGTGGGCGTGACGGTCTCGCTCACCAACGCGGAGATAACCCAGATGCCGGCCGGGGCCGAGGGCTGGTCGGACCTCCTTCGTGAGATCTACGACGAGCTGATGCCCGAGGCAACCACCTGGTACGCCCGCGGCGTCGGTCCGGTCCGCACCGACCTCACCGGGTTCATCGAGATGTCGTTGGCGGTCACCGGCTGCACCGGCTGACGCTAGGCTGGGGCCCCGGGTGCGACGTCGACGGTACGGGTCGAGACGGGTGCCCGCACCGACCGTACGGCCGCCCATCCGAGATAGGCCACCGCCAGCAGGGCATAGACGTTCGCGATGAGCTGCTGCGGCAGCGTATGGTCCAGCTCCCGCAGCTCCTCCTTGGGGGTGAACTGCATCGGCCCGGTGACGACGATCGCCGTGACGACGCCGACCACCCACCAGCGCCAGGCCGCCACGGGCTGGCCGCCCTGAGCCCAGATCACGAGCGTCCCCAGGCACGGGATCACCCAGACCCAGTGGTGGCTCCACGACACCGGCGAGGCGAGCAGTGCGGCGACCCCGACCACGCTGACCGCTGTCAATGCGTCTCCCGAGCGGGCAAGCCGCCGGGCGAGCAGCAGGGCGAGGACCACGACCGCGGCACCGAGGGCGAGACTGATCGACCGGGGTGGATGCGGGTCGCGGAGCAGCCGGGCGGTGACGCCGAGGAACGACTGGTTGGTCACGTAGGCGATGCCGCCCGTACGGTCGGGGTTGAGGGCGTGGCTGGTCCAGAAGTCCCACGCCGGCTCCGGCTGCACAGCGAACCCGAGGGCGATCGTGCCGAGCGTCGTGAGCGCCGCGGTGAGCGCGGCCCGGCGCTGACCGGTCACGAGGAAGTAGACGATGAAGATGCCGGGCACGAGCTTGATGCCGGTTGCGATGCCGACGAACACGCCGCGCCATCGCCGGCCAACGGCCAACACATCGACGAGCACCAACGCAGTCAGGATCAAGTTCACCTGACCGAAGTTGAGCGTCTCCCAGACCGGGTGAACCACGACCGCCGCCACCGACAACGGCACGCTCCACGCCAGGGTGGAGCCGCCGGTACGGCCGGTTGACTCGCGGACCCGTTGCACCGTCAGGTGCACGATCACGAACAGGGCGCTCAGCGAGACCACGAGCAGCAGGATGCGGGCCAGAAGTAGTGGCAGCACCGCGAACGGGATGAAGAGCACGGCCGCGAAGACCGGGTAGGTGAAGACCAGACCCGTGCCCGGCTCGGCGACCGTGTACAGGTCGGTGCCGGTCAGCAAGGAGCGGGCGCCGACCCGGTAGACGTGGAGGTCGATCATGTTCGGCCCCCACGGGGCGTTGTACAGCCCGAGCGCGACGCCGAGGGCGACGAGGGCGACGACGACCCATCGGCGGTCGGTTCGGGTCAGCCGCTCCAGCACCCGGCCAGCCTATGTCAGCCGCTTCAAGATCCAACTCCGCGGTGAAAATCCCGAGTTTCCTCGGAAATCTGACCGGTCAGCGCGGGGGCGCGGGGGCGCGGTCAGCGCGGGGGGCGCGACCGGCGGACCCGCGGGAGCTTGTCGTAGGCGGCGGCGAGGCGAGCGGCCTGGGCGAAGGCGGCCTCGGGTCGGCTGGTGTCGCCATCGAGGTAGGTCAACGTCTGCAGACCCAGGTAGTAGGAGATGACGGCCCGGGCTACGACAGGCGCCCGCACCAGTCGCGCCAGTGGCGAACCCCGTAGCAGTGACCGGAGCACGTCGGTGGCCAGTGCCTCCCACCGCTTCGAGTGCTCGGCCACCGAGGCGGCCAGCGAGGTGCCGGGCCGCGCGGCCGAGATCAGCTCCTGGATCGCCTCGATGTGGCCCGACTCGGCGTCCTCCCAGTAGAGCTCACGCAGCCGTTGGACGAGCGTCACCGCGTTCGGCAGACCGAGAACCACCTCACGGTAGCGCGCCTCCCGGTCGCGGCTCGTGAATTCCAGCGCCGCCACGTGCAAGGCATCGAGATCTGCGAAGTAGTAGTAGATGACACCGGGAGCGAACCCGCCGAGGGCGGCGATGCTTCGAGCCGTCGTCCGGGCGAACCCGTCGGTGGCCAGGGCCTGGACCGCGGCTCGCAGCACCCGTTCGCGCACTCCGCCGGCCTGGTCCGCCGACGGCTTCGCCCCGGCCGCGGTCATGGCACCGGCACCGGCCGGACGCCGGCCCGGGTGAAGGAGGGCTCGAGCCGGCGCGCCAACTCGGGCAGGTTGTGGCTGGGCACCGCGGGGTAGAGGTGGTGCTCGAGGTGGTACGTCAACTCCAGGAAGACCGCGGGGATCACCCGGCCACGCAGGGTGCGGGTCTGCGTCAGCGGCTCGTCGCCGTAGTCGTGGTGCGGCAGGTAGACCGTCAGCAGTGGGTAGACCCAGCTGCCGATGATCGCCATGACGGCGTAGGCGAGAAGGTACGGCGTCGCGTCCCAGAGCGCGACACCGCCCGCGACGGCGAGGATCGGCGCGCTCGCCTCGGCGACGAGCCACGCACGGGTCGGCCGGTCCGCGCGCGCGAACGACCACCACCACAGCCGGACCAGGAAGACCGGTCCATAGAGGACAGCGCCGGCGAAGCTCAGGTTCGCCGGGTAGCCCTCGGGATCCTGCGGGCTTGGGAACAGCCGATGGTGCTGGCGGTGCGTCATCTGGTAAGCGTGCCCGCTCTCCAGCAGCACGAGCCCGAGCAGGAACAGCCAGACCGTGGTCTGCCGCTCGCTCAAGCCCAGGGTCCGGTGCACCACGTCGTGGGTGGCCGTCACGATCGCCACGAAGGTGCCGAAGACCACCAGCGGCGTGAGCCACCACCAGCCGAGCCACGCCACCACCGTGAACACGGCGATGCCGACGTACGGCCGGGCCAGCGTGCGCCTTCGTTGCCACGGCGTCGTGTCGAGCAGGTCGGTGCCGAGGTCGTCCAATGTGGGCAAGGTCGTCACAGCACTCATCGCGTTCTCCTCTCGCGCAGGATACCGTCGGCGACGTGCCGGCTCGCCAGCGCGCACGCCACCGTGCCGAGCCCGGGCCAGGTGGTGTCGCCGACCAGCCACACGCCGGCGCCGCCGAGGTCGTGGGGGATGGCGAACTGGTTGGCGTTGCGGATGGTGAGGTGGGCGCCGCCGACGGCGCCGCCCGGCCGGAAGCCGAACCGCTCGTACGAGCGCGGGGTCCCGATGTCGAAGACCACCGCCCGGTCGCCGAGCGCCGGGTAGACGCGTCGGGCGTAGCCGACCAGACGCTCGCCGATCTCCTTCTTCCGTTGCGCGTACTCGTCTTCGCCGAGGCCCCGCCAGTCGGCCAGGGCCGAATGGGTGGAGATCATGACGGCCCGGTGGCCCGGCGGCGCGCTGACGGTGTCGCCGGACGCGGAGACGGATAAGAACATGTTGTTCCCGTCGCCCAGTGGCCGGTGGTAGTCGTGCAGGAGCTGATGGTGCGTCAACTCCTGACCGTCCACCTCGGACTCGGGCACGCCGAGGAAGACCGCGACCGCGCCGCCGTAGTGCTCCCGGTCGCGGCGTAGGTACGGCTGCAGCCGCCGGGCCAGCGGCAGGGCCGGCGCGAGGGCCGCCGCGGTCGACGCGGGCACGGCGAGGACAACCTGGCGCGCGTGGAGCACCCCGTGCCGGCTGGTGATCCGGTACCCGCCGTCATAGGCGTCCACTCTGGACACGGGCGTGCCGGTCCGCAGGTCGCCGCCGAGGCCGCGGTAATGGGTCACCAGCGCCCGCCAGAACCCGTGCATTCCGCCGTCGTGCCGGAGCAGGCCCGCCCCCCGGATAGTGATGCCCAGCGCCGCGTTGATCAGCGGGGCACGGTCGATGTCGCTGTGCACGGTGTCCTCGACCAGCATGCCGAGCAGCCCCCGCAACGCGGCGTCCTGCCCGACGCCGCACCGGCGCAGCGCCCCGCCGACCGTGCTGGTCAGGTGCCGTGCGAGCGGGGCGTCGCGCAGCCCGACGATGCGCAGGTCGTGCACCAGGTCGCCTGGCCGGCGGATCGGCATCCGGATGCCCGCCCGGCTCGCCCGCCAGAACACCGCCGCCAGCCGGTCGAGCAGCCGCCACAAGGCCTGGTGTCCGTCGTCGTCGCCGAACGCGCGCAGCCGCTCGGCGTGCCACCGGTGCGTTTCGCGGTACAGCCGCACGCGACGGTCGGGCAGCCACGCCTCGTAGCCCGGCAGCGCCTCGCCCGTCAGCGCCGGCAGGCCCACCGCATCGAGCAGCTCTCCACCCACGCCGCCGGGCTCGAAGTCGACCAGTGTAGTGGCGCCGACGTCGAACGAGAACCCCTTATGCCGCCAGTAGCCGGCGCACCCGCCGGCGTGCCCGTGGGCCTCGAGGACGACGGTGGCGACCCCGGTGGCCTGCAGCCGCAGGGCGGTGGCCATCCCGGCCAGCCCGCCACCGACCACCGCCACCTCAGCGCGATCGTTCTGAACGCTCGTTCTGAACATGCGTTCAGAGTGCGCCCCGCATCGGGCCGTGTCAACTGGACCGGTTCAGCCGTGTCAACTGGACATGTTCAGCCGGCGGAGCGTTTGCGGCGTTTGCCCGCGTGCATCGCCGCCACCCGTGCGATGGGAATCTGGTGGCCCTCGTCGACGAGGTCGGCCGGAAGTCGTTGCGGTGCCGGCATCGCGTCGGCCCATGGGTCACCGTCACCGACGGCCCCCACCGCCGTCCGTACGGTGAAATCGGACGGGCTCACCCGGTCGAGGTCGTCCCAGGCCACGGGGAACGAGACGGGCAGGCCGGGCCGGGCCCGAGGGCTGTAGGCGGCGACGACCGTGGCCCCGCCGGCCCGGGTCGAGTCGAGAAAGACCTTGCCGCCGCGCTCCTCACGCACGAACGCGGTGGTCGCGAGGTCGGGGTCGAGCCGCTCGGCCCGCATGGCGATGGCCCGGGTCGCCGCCGCGACGTCCTCGATGGACTCGTCGTGCAGCGGGACGTAGATGTGCAGACCCTTGGAACCACTGGTCTTCACCGCGGCATCCAGCCCGGCGTCGGCGAGGGTCTGCCGGACCAGGTGTGCCGTCCGTACGGCCCGCCCGAACGTGTCGCCATCCGGCGGGTCGAGGTCGAGGACTGCGTGGGTCGGGTGCATCCAGTCGTCGGCATGCACGAGCGTCACGTGGTACTCGACCGCACGCTGGTTGGCGAACCACAGCAGGGTGCGCCGGTCATTGCCCAGCGCGTACGTCACGTCCCGTCGGGACGCGTTCGCCCACATCGACACGGTCGGGATCCAGTCCGGGGCGTAGCGCGGCAGATTCTTCTGCATGAATGGTTCCTGACCGAGCCGGACCCGAATAGTCGACAGTGGACGGTTACTGAGCACCGGCACGAGCCGGCTCGCCATAGCGTCGAGGTAGTCGACGAGCTCCCGTTTCGTCACCCCGGCCCCGTCGAAGAGCTCCTCGTCGAGATGGGTGAACGACACCCCGTCCCGAGCCTCGTCATCGGCTCCCATCCGGCCATTCTTCCAGAGCACCTGTCTCCGGCCCGCTCGACTCTTCCTAATGTGTATACTCTCGGGGTATAGTCCCCCGCGTGACGGTGCCCTACGAGCTCCCGACCACGCTGGTGACCGCGGTGATGACCGCCGCACGGTCGGGCGACTCGGCGCGGCCGTTCCTCGACGCGCAGCGCGAGCAGTACGTGGCGGTCATGCGGGAGCTGACGCGCGCCCCGGCGCACCGCCACGGAGAACGACCGTCTGGTGTTCGACTACCAGATCTTCCACATCGAGGCCGATCTCCGCTGGATCGACCACACCGCCGCCCGCCTGGGCCAGCCTGCCCCGGAGAGATCTCTATGAGTGAAGCACTGCTGGTCGGACGCCGGCTACAGAAGGCGTTCGGACCCACCCCGGCGTTGCGCGGCCTGGACATCGAGATCGCCGCCGGCGAGGTGGTCGCGGTCATGGGGCCGAGCGGCTCCGGGAAGTCGACCCTGCTGCACTGCCTGGCCGGCATCCTCACTCCCGAGGCCGGTGAGGTGCGCTTCGAGGGCCGGCGCATCGACGACCTGGGCGACCGGCAACGCAGCCGGTTGCGCCGCTCGACGTTCGGCTTCGTGTTCCAGTTTGGACAGTTGGTGCCGGAGCTACCGGTGCTGGAGAACATCGCCCTGCCCCTGCTGCTCGCGGGCCGACGCCGCAAGCGGGCGGTCGAGGTGGCCTGGCCGTGGCTGGCCCGCCTGGGCCTCGACGATCTGGCCTACCGGCTGCCCGGAGAGCTCTCCGGCGGCCAGGGCCAGCGAGTGGCCATAGCCCGGGCGCTCATCGGCTCGCCCCGGCTCGTCTTCGCCGACGAACCGACCGGCGCGCTGGACTCGGTCGCCGCCGACGACGTCATGGAGCTGCTGGTCAGGACGGCCAAGGAGGAGAACGCCGGCGTCGTCGTGGTGACCCACGAGGCCCGGGTCGCCGCCTTCGCCGACCGCAGCGTCACCATGCGCGACGGCGTCATCCTGCAACCGGTGGCGGCCCCATGAGTGTCCTGCTGGGACTGCGGATCGCGCTCGCCGGCGGGCGGGACAGCCGGATCAGGTTCGGGCTGACGGTGCTCGGGTGCGCCGTCGGCACGCTGCTCGTGCTGCTCACGCTCGTCGTGATGCCGGCATTGCAGGGACGGATCGACCGGTATGCCTGGCACCGCACCGATGCATCGTCGCCGGCCACCGCCCCCGACGCCGCACTGTGGCTGCCGGTCACCGATCGCTACGACGGCCGCAGCATCGTGCGCTTCCAGGTGGCCGCCCTCGGCGAAGCGCCACCGGTGCCGCCGGGCCTTTCTCGGCTGCCCGACCCGGGCGAGGTGTTCGTCTCACCCGCGCTCGCCGAGCTCATAGGCACCGTGCCGGCGGACCAACTGGCGCGACGATTCCCGGGCGAGGTCGTCGGCCTCATCGGCGCCGACGGCCTGGTCTCGCCCGACGAGCTCGTCGCGGTGATCGGGCGCCCGGCGGACGAGCTGCGGGCGACACCGGGAACGATGCGGGTCCGCGGCATCGAAGCGCCCGGCGAGCCGGTCGACGCCAACGTGCTGGTCCAGCTCATGGTCGGCTTGCTGGCCGTGCTGCTGCTCGGTCCGGTGGTCGTCTTCGTCAGCAGGACGACTCGGATCGACGCGGCGAAACGCGAGCAACGGTTCGCCGCGCTCCGTCTCGGCGGGGCCACCCGGACTCAGACCGGCTTCATCGCCATCGGCGAGACGGCGAGTGCGGCGCTTGTCGGCGCCGGACTCGCCTACGTCGGGTTCCTGCTCCTGATCCCGGTCCTGCAGTGGCGGGTTGTCCCCGATGGACTGCGGTTCCCGAGCGAGGACCTGCGGGCCCCGACCTGGCAGGTGGTGTTGGTCGTCGCCGCCGTCCCGCTCGTCGCCATGGCCACAACGGTGGTGACGCTGCACCGCGTCCAGGTCAGCCCGCTCGGCGCGCGGCGCCAGGTGATTCACCGCCAGCCTACGGTCTGGTACCTGGCTCCGCTGGCTGCCGGCTACGGCCTGACCCTCCTGATCAGCGTGGCTCGGGTCGTGCCCGACCCGGGGACACCGTTCCTGTGGGTGGTCGGCGGGCTCACCATCGCGGCGGCGGTGAGCCAGCTGGTCGGGACCTACCTTGCCGGCGTGTACATATGCATGTGGGTCGGTCGGGGACTGGCCCGCCTCAACTCGAGTGCGCCAGCGATGATCGCCGCGAGGCGCATCGCGGCCGACCCGCACGCCACGTTCCGCGCCGTCGGCGGGGTCGCGATCGCGGCCTTCATCGCCACGCTGTTCTCGACGATCGCGGTGGCCGAGCAGAAGCAGATCCGGACCACCCCCACCACTCTCGACCAGGGCGTGGTCATGGTGCTGACGCGGGGGGCCACCGACGAAGCGCTGGCCCCGCTGCTCGCCCAACCCGGCGTCGTGGTGGCCCGTCAGGGGCCGGGCGGCGTGGTCGTCGCTGCCTGTACCGACCTGGCCCGGGTCACCAGCCTCGACTGTCCCCTGCCGCAGACGGAGGCCACAGAGTCAGCCCTGTCGGGCCTGAGCCGCCCGCCGTTCGCCCGCGACCCCGTCGACCCGGGCCTGCCCGAGGCGCCACCGCGGTTGGCTGGGCCATCGATCCTTGACGAGCCCGGTCCGGCGCACTGGATCTTCGTGCCGACAGACGGTTCGACGACGGAGATCGAGCGCGTCCGTACCCTGGCCATAAACGCCGCACCGTACGGCCTTTCCCGCACGAGCGACGACTGGACCGCCGCCCGCCTGGCCGCGTCGGGCAGCGGCTCCGCCGCATTCCTGCAGTACGCCATGCTCTTCGTCATCGTGGTGGCCGCGAGCAGCCTCACGGTCTCGGTCATCGCCACCATGGTCGAGCGACGGCGGCCGTTCGCCCTGCTGCGGGCCTCCGGAATGCCCCTGGGCCAGCTGAGACGCATGGCAATGTTTGAGACCGCTGTTCCGCTGGTGGTCACCGCCGTCGCCGGCATGGTGTTCGCGCTGGCCCTGGGCTTCCTGATCGCGATGGCAGCATCGGTCGCGTCACCCGGGGGCGCCTCCGCCACGATGGCCTGGCCGGGCGGCTCGTTCTTCGCCAGCGCGGGCATCGGCCTGGTCGCCACGGTCGGTCTGTCCCTGCTGTGCTGGCCGATCATGGACAAGGTGACCCGCCACGACGGCCTCCGCTACGAGTGACGAGACACGGCACGCGGCGGCGATCAGGTGGCGGACCGGAACGCGTCACGCAGCCGGACCCGGCTGCCCATGCGCAGCACGGCGTTGCCGTAGATGCGGCCCGCCAGCCACACCAGCGCCACGACCAGGAGCACCGTCAGCGTGGTCGCGAGCGCGATCTCCCACGGCAGGGCCACACCCATCGCGATCCGCATCGGCATGAGCGTCGGCGCGAACAACGGAACCAGCGAAAGCCAGGCGAGCAGTTGGTTGGCGGGGTCGGCCGGCAGGATCGAGATGCCCAGCACGTACGGGATGACGAGGACCATGATGGCGGGCGTGGTCACGCCGGCAACGTCTTCCTGCCGGGAGACGAGTGCTCCCAACGCCGCGAAGATCAGCGCGAAGACGAGGTAGCCGAGCAGGAACCAGACGATCGCCCAGCCCACCAGGCCGGCCGCCAGCCCGGCCGGGAAGGTCAGCGTGTCCGTGGCGAGCCCCACGCCGACGCCGATGACAGCGATCAGCAGCAGCTGGCCCAGCCCGAGCAGCCCGATCCCGACGACCTTGCCAAGCATCAGTTGCCACGGCCGGATGGTGGTGAGCAGCAGCTCGACGACTCGACTCGACTTCTCCTCCACGACGCCCTGGGCGACGAGCTGACCCCAGATCATCAACGCGATGTAGACGAGGACACCGGCGACCACCCCGATGACCAGCCGCTGCAGGTCGAACTCCCGGGGCGGTTCCAGCGTCCGTACCTCGAACGTTGCCGCGTCGACCGCGGCGGCGACCTCGGTCGGGTCCCCACCCGCACGCACGATCTGCTCGTTGAGGGCGGCCTGCCGCACGAGCACCGACAGCGCGGCGTCCAGACCGGGCGAGAGACCCTCCCGCACCACGACGCGCAGGGCGTCGGGTGTGCCGGTGACGAGGGCGGCCAGCTCACCGGCGCGCACCCGCTGCTCACCCGTCGACTGGTCCACTGTGGACACCGCTACGTCCTGGCCGACCGCGTGGGCCACCGGGACGAACGGCTCCGCCAGGTCGGCGACCGCCGGCGTGAACCCGACCGCGGCCGTGCCGGCGGTCTGGCTGGAGGCGAGCTTCAGCACGAGGGTGAAGGCGACGACGGAGAACACCATGACGAGCGTCATGATGCGGAACGCCTTGGAGGCCAGCCGCGCCGCGATCTCGCGGCGCGCGACCAGCCACACCGAACCGCCAGCGCCGCTCGAATCCAGGTCCGGACCGGTCATGATGGCGTCTCCTGACTGACGACGTGACGGAAGAGCTCGGTCAGCGATTGCCGGCGGTAGCCGAAGAAGTGCACTGGACCGGTGCCGAGCGCCGCCCTCAGCACGACCTGGTCGTCCGTACCGGGATCGAGCTCCGCCACCGTCTGGTCTCCCTCGTGGGAGACCAGGCGTACGCCGGCCAGACCCGCCGTCCAGCCGCGCGGTGCCTGCGGCGCCTCGACCACCAGCTGCGCCGTGCCGCCCGTACGCAGCTGCGCCACCGTGCCGACGGCGACCATCTCCCCGCCGCGGATGATGCCGACCCGGTCACACAGCCGCTCCACCAGGTCGAGCTGGTGACTGGAGAACAACACCGGGACACCGGCATCGGCCTTCTCCCGCAGCACCCGGCTCATCACGTCCACGGCGACGGGATCCAGGCCGGAGAACGGCTCGTCCATGACGAGGATCGTCGGGTCGTGCACGAGCGAGGCGGCGAGCTGGACCCGTTGCTGGTTGCCGAGGCTGAGCTTCTGCACCTCATCGCCCCGACGTTCGGCGACGCCCAGCCGCTCCGTCCAGCTGTTCATGTTGGCCACCGCCTGGTTGCGCGGCAGGCCATGCAGCTGGGCGAGGTAGGTGAGCTGGTCAGCCACCTTCATCCGTGGATAGAGGCCGCGCTCCTCCGGCATGTAGCCGATCCGCCGGCGGATCGGCAGCGTCAGCGGCCGCCCCGCCCACCGGACCTCGCCGGCGTCGGCCGCGAGCACCCCGAGGATGACCCGCATCGCCGTCGTCTTCCCGGCACCGTTGCTGCCGACGAAGCCAAAGAGCTCGCCGGGGCGCACATCGAAGCTGCAGTCCCGCAGCGCGACGACCTCACCGTAGCTCTTCGATACGTAGTCGATCTCCAGACCGGTACTCGTCACGAACGCGAGCCTATCGAGCGATGACCAGTCGCTCCGGTCACTCGCGCCCCCCTCGCCACCGCTGCCTGGCCATCGAGGGGCACGATCCCTGCCATCAGGTCGCGCGTCGCGAGGACAGAACCAGGGACGAGTCAGGGTCGTTCCCGATGCCGGCCGGGGTGTCCGGGCGCATCCTGGAACGGTGAACGACATCCATCAGAGTTTCCGTGGCCGGGGCTTGGTCCGTCCGACCGAGGGCCGGGTCCTCGCCGGCGTGTGTGCCGGTCTGGGGCGGCGCTTCGGGCTCGACCCGTGGCCGGCCCGGATCCTGTTTCTCCTGGTGACCATTCCGCTGCCGGGCAGCCCATTGATCATCTACCCCATCCTGTGGCTCCTGATGCCTTCGGAGTCCGCCGGCTCGGGAGTCACTAGCCCGCGGTAGGCGGGCACCGTCGTGGGAGACTGGACCGCGTTTCCCCGGCCGGTGACAGGAGTGATCATGGCGGACCTCAGCCCGCAGGCGGTCGAGGCGGTCGAGCAGGCCGTACGGGCGGCCCACCAGGCGGCGCCCGGCATGGCCGGGGCATCGGTTGATGCCGTCCACTCCGCGTTGCGCTCGATGGCGCGGCTGCTCACCGAGACGACCGAAACCGTGCTCAAAGCCAATACCGCGGACATCGAGGCCGCCACCGCGGCCGGGATGAGCGGCGGGCTGCTCGACCGGCTCCGGCTGGATCCGGCTCGGCTCGCATCGATGGCGGCGCAGATCACGGCGCTGGCCGGTGTCCCGGCGCAGCCGTCGCGGCGGCCGGTGCGCGAACTCGAGAACGGGCTCCTGCTCGAGGAGTGGCGCCGACCGGTCGGAGTGATCGGGGCGAACTTCGAAGCCCGCCCGAACGTAGCCGTGGACGTCGCGTCGCAGCTCGTCAAGTCCCACAACGCGGGCGTGCTGCGCACCGGCTCGGCGGCGCTCGCGTCGGCGGGGACGCTCGTCGACCACGTCGTCGCGCCGGCGCTGCACGCCGCGGGCCTGCCGCCGCAGGCGATCCAGCTCGTCCGGTCGCGGGGTCACGACGCGGCGCAGGCGCTGATGACCCACCCCCGGCTGATGCCCCTGGTCATCCTCCGCGGCAGTGGGGAGAGCACACGCAGCCTCGCCCAGCTCGGGGCCGCCCACGGCGTCCGGACACTCGCGCACGCCGACGGCGGTGGAGTTCTCTACATCGATGCAGGCGCGGACGTCGATCGTGCCCGGGCCCTGGTCGGCGCGAGTCTGGACCGGCTGGGCGTGTGCAACCGGCTGAACCTGCTGCTCGTGCACCGGGCGGTATACGACGAGCTGGTACCGTCCCTTGTGGAGCTTCTCGCCACCCGGGAGCCTGCGATCGCCGCTTCGCTGCCGCCCCACCCCCATCCGCTGGGCCACGAGTGGGCGCTGGACTCGGCGGCCGAGGCCACCGTCACGGTCGCGCCCGTGGACGGACCCGGCGACGCGGCCCGGATCGCGAACGAGGAGACGTCGGGGCTGGCCGCGGGCATCGTCACCGAGGACGCCGCGGCGGCCCGTGAGTTCCTGGCCCGGTATACCGGCACCGGCGCGTTCTGGAACGCCACGACCCGACTGCTCGACGGCTTCAAGCTGCTCGCCGTTCCTGAGACCGGCATCAATATCGATCGGGTTCCCGGCCCACGCGGCCCGGTCACCTATCGCGATCTGTCGTTGCGTCAGTACGTCGTCGTCCCCGCCGACCGGGCATCCGAGGTCTGATCCGCAGCCGTCACCGTAGCGGTTGGCAGGTGCTGCAGGTATAGATGGCGCCGCCCAGGAACGTCGCCTTCGACACTGGCCCGCCACAGCGGGGGCAACCGCGCTGCAGCGCCTCCGCGCACATCACCGTCGGGTAGCCGCCCGATCGGCCGTGCAGGTCGCGCTCGGTGTCCCGCCCGCCCCGCTCGACAATCTGACCGAGCACCGTCGTGACGCCGTCCATCACCGCCTGCCGCTGCGCGACGCTCAGCGCACCTACCCGTTGCCGGGGGTCGAACCCTGCCGACCACAGGATGTCCTGCAGCACGCCGTTGCCGAGCCCGGGAATGCGCTGCCCGGTCGCCAGCAGCGCCTTGAGGGAGAGCCGCTCGACACCCGCGGCATCGAGCAGGCTCTGTGCGTGCGGGCCAAAGCCGCGCGTCAGGGGCGACGGCACGGACCGGGCGGCCGCGTGGTGGGCCTCGCCGGCCGTCCCCGCGGGCACGAGGTGCAGGCCACCGTACATCGCGACCGAGACCACCAGTGTGGATCCGTCGTCGAGGTCGAGCCGAAGCTGGTGCTTGCCGGGCAGGGCCGATCCCGCGGGCCACAGCCGCGGATGCGCCCCGTCGAAGAGCCGCAACTCCAGGTCGCCGAAGGCGATCTCGAGAATGCCGCCATGGGACGTCGCACCGGTTACCGTGCGGCCGTTCAACCGAGCCGGGTACGTGTCGGGGGCGCCGGAGTAGAACGCGAACCGGTGGGGGGACGCACCCGCCACCGTGCCCCAGACTGTACGGCCGAGCAGGCTTTTCGCCACCTGGCCGGCCAGAGTGACGGCCTCGGGTAACTCAATCACAGCGGCCTCCCGGTTCGGGATGGACCTCCGGGACACAATCTGTTCCCATGGTCGCGAGGGACGATCGGCGCGGGCAGGGACGATGGTCCCACGAAGACGGGCCGGGTTGTCCTGCCCGCGCACGTGATCGGCCGTGTGCCGGCATCATGGGTGAGATCCCGCGCGACCAGTTGCTCTGGCGCGCGGCCGCAGGAACCGAAGGAGTTCAGCGTGGACGTACCTCGACCTCAGGACACGGACGTCTGGCTCGCCGGCGACGCGTACGAGGCGTACATCGGTCGGTGGAGCAGAGTGGTCGCAGCCGCCTTCGTACGCTGGCTGGACCTCCCCGCCGGACGGCTGTGGCTCGACGTCGGCTGTGGCACCGGAGCCCTGACGGCGGCGATCGTGGCGGCAGCCGACCCCGCGGAAGTGCTCGGGGTCGACCAGTCCGCCGGGTTCCTCGACACGGCCCGGGCTCGCGTGAACGACACCCGCGTGAGCTTCCATGCCGGCCCTGCATACCCCCTGCCGCTCAGCGACGGCAGTTACGACGCGGTCGTCAGTGGACTCGTGCTCAACTTCCTGCCCGACCCGCGCGCGGCGGCCGCCGAGTTCACCCGGGTCGCCTCGCCCAGCGGCATGGTCGCCGCGTACGTCTGGGACTACGCCGAGGGAATGGCGATGTTGCGCCACTTCTGGGACGCGGCCGTGGCAGTGCAGCCGGCGGCGGCGGAACTCGATGAAGGCCGCCGGTTCCCGGTGTGCCGGCCCGAGGCACTGCGCGCGCTGTGGGTCGACGCCGGCCTGGACGAGGTGGCGGTCGACGCGATCGAGGTACCGACGGTGTTTGCGAACTTCGATCACTACTGGACGCCGGTCCTCGGTGGGCAGGGTCCCGCTCCTGGGTTGGTGGCGTCGCTGACCGAGGCGGAGCGGGGCGCTCTCCGGGAGCGCCTGCGAGCCGCCCTCCCGAGCCGCGCCGACGGGTCGATCGCGCTGACCGCCCGGGCCTGGGCTGTCCGCGGGGTGGCCGGCCCAGCGCACGCCTGACCGTTCGCGCCCCGGACGCGGTCTCACCCGGTGGGGCCGTGACCCACCGGGTGAGACGCGGGCTCAGTTGTCCGAGCCGTCGGCGGCGTGCTTGTCGAAACCGATGTAGATGCGTGCCTGCGCGTTGCGGGAGAGGGTCGCGAGCGACTCGAGCTCCTGCAGGCGCAGCAGCGCCGGGTGCTGGGCGTAGGCGTCGGCGTTCTCCGCGCGTACGCGCAGCGCCTCGACCGCGGCCTGCGTCCGGATGCGCTCCGCCTCAGCCTCGGCCTCGGCCGCGAGCCGCACGACCTCGGCCCGCGCCGCCGCCGCGACCCGGTCGGTCTCGGCCCGCGCGGCCACCGCGACCCGCTCGGTCTCGACGCGCGTCTGCGCCTCGAGCGCCTCCTTCTCCGCCTTCGTCCGGGCCTCGACGAGCTGCGCCTCGGCGAGCCGCTGCGCGGTGAGCACCCGGTTCATGATGTCCTGGAGATTGCCCGGGAAGATGATGTCCTTCACGTCCGCCCGCAGGATTCGTACGCCGTACGAGTCGGCGATGGCCTGCACATCGGCGAGGATGTCCTCACTGAGCTGGTTGCGGTTGGTGAGGATCTCGTCGAGGGTCATCGATGCCAGCGAGCGCCGGGCCGCGAGCTGCACGTCGCTGTAGAGACGGTCCTCGTAGGAGGCGACCTTCTCCACCGCCGCGACCGGGTCCACGACCTGGAACTGGGTCAGGATGCTCACCCGGACCGCGACCTTGTCGGACGTCAGGATCTCCTGGCCCTTGAGGGTGAGCTCACGCTCACGCATGTCGATCTGGACGATGTCGACCACCGGCCGGCGGACCCAGTCCGTCGACGGCTTTGGTAGCTCGTACCGGCCCGCCTCGAGCACCTCAGCGAGACGGCCGTCGACGTACTTCAGCCCGCGGTGCGTGCTGCGGATGAACACCTCACGACGCTTCGACTGCTTTGCGGCCATCTTGACCTCCCCCGTTGAACAATGTAGATACGTAGGTTGGTTCCGGTCGAGTTCGTCCGATCCGAAAGACCGGTGGCCACTATGGGGTGTCCGCGAACACTTCGAGGATGATCGTCATGCACGACGCCTTGTGACCCAGGTTTCTGGAGTCCTGGACCGGAACCGACACCAATGAGAGCACCGCGGACGCACAGTCCACAACAGAGTTTCACCCGAGGACGAGCGGTGCGGAGTCAAGCCGGGGTTGTCAGGTTGGATGTCAGGCCTATGTCGGGCCGCCCTAGACGCCGTTGCGGGCGATGACGTCGGAGTACCAGTGGGCACTGGCCTTCGGGGTGCGCACCTGCGTGTCGAAGTCGACGTGCACGATGCCCCACCGCTGGGTGAAGCCCTGTGCCCACTCGAAGTTGTCGAGCAGCGACCACTGGTGGTAGCCCTCCAGCCGCGCCCCGTCCGCGATCGCCCGGTGCGCCATGGCGAGGTGGTCGCGGACGAACTCGATCCGCTCCGGGTCGTCGACCACGCCGTTCACCGGACCGACGCTGCCCTCGTTGGGTATCCCGTTCTCAGTGACGATCAGCGGCACGTCGGTGTACTCACGGGACAGGCGAACGAGGATGTCGTACAGGCCCTCGGGGTAGATCTGCTGCCAGGTCGCCACCGACGTGGGCAGCATCGTGATGTAGTTGCGGGCTCGGTCGACGAAGACCGGGTTGTAGTACTGCACGCCGAGGATATCGACCGGCGCGCCGATGACCGCGAGATCGCCATCGCGGATCACGCCCGACAGGGCCGCCCATGGCTCGGCTCCGAGGATCTCCGCCGCGTCCGCGGGGTAGCTGCCGCGGAAGATCGGGTCTAGGTAGAACCGGTTCTCGTAGCCATCGACGAGGGTCACCGCCGCCTCGGCTCCGTCGCCGGCCGGGTAGGCCGGTGCGAGGTTGAGCGCCGGCCCGATCCGGCCGGCCATGCCGGTGGCCCGGAAGGCCGCCACCGCATTGCCGTGCGCGAGAGCCAGGTGGTGGGACGCGATGGCCGCGGCGGTGGGGTTGCGCTTGCCCGGTGCCATCGAGCCGAACGTGTATCCCACCTGGACGACCGTCTTGGGCTCGTTGATGGTGAGCCAGGTCGGCACGTCATGGCCCAACCTCGCGAAGACGGCCTCGGCGTAGTCGCCGAACCATGCCGCGCAGTCCCGGTTCTCCCAGCCGCCTTCGTCCTGCAGGGCCTGCGGCAGGTCCCAGTGGAACAGCGTCGCCACCGGTGCGATGCCACGCTCGTTCAGACCGTCGATCAGCCGCTTGTAGAAGTCGAGGCCCGGTGTGTTCACCTCGCCCCGTCCGGTCGGCATCACGCGTGGCCACGAGATCGAGAACCGGTAGCTACGGACACCCAGACTCTGCATGAGATCGAGGTCGTCTTCCCACCGGTGATAGTGGTCGCAGGCGACGTCACCGGTGGAGCCGTCCACAATGGTCCCCCGCTGGTGGCTGAAGGTGTCCCAGATGGACGGTCCCCGGCCGTCCTCGGCGGCGGCGCCCTCGATCTGGTACGCCGAGGTCGCGGTGCCCCAGACGAATCCGTTCGGGAAAGTCAGCCCGAGCGGCCGCGAATCCGGACTCGAGCTCGGACTTGGACCCGGGCCGGGCGGAGAGTCGCCGTCGCACGCGTACAGCACGGGCACCGCAACCGCTGCGGTGGCCGCCGCCCGTAGCAAGGTCCGACGACTGATACCGGTCGGGCGTGTAGAACCGTAACTGTGGGCAAAATTGCCCATGTCGACCACCGTCCCCGCGACGCGGCTGCTATCGTGGGAGCGCGCCCACGCCAGTACCAGCAATCTACCGCGCAACCCGCCACCGGTGCAAGCGCAGCTCCACTGTGGACACTTGATCCCGAGACCCGTAGTGGATCACCACAAGATCGGCAAACCCACTCATGAGGCCCAGTCGGAAAGGATCGGCAACAAGATCGACTAACTGTCCTATTAGGCGTAGTCAGAGTAGTTCGCCCACAAGATCGGCGAACTACCTGATTCACCTCAAGGGCGAGCAGTGAAAACCCTTGTTCGGCCGGAGAAGCAGGCTCCGCATGGTGACAACTAGAGCACGGTCTGCCAGTGTCTAATCCCTCTGAGCCAGGTAATACGCCGGGCTCATCTGCAGCAGCCCCATCTCCCCGGAAGTCTTTCTTGTGGGTTTCCCTCACCCCGGAGGTTCACCCGTGCCAAAAGGAACTCTCCCTCCTCCCCCACGCAGCCGCCCGAGACGAATCTCGCGCAAAGCGCTGGCCATCGGTGCCGGTGTGACGCTGGCGGCGGCCGGCGTCGCGCTCGCGCCGTACGCCCTCGCCCAGAACGATCCCGCAGCCTTGTCCGAGGGCGGGACTGAAGAGAGCTTCACCGACTACCTGCCCAACCCGTACGCGGAGGCCCGCGTCGCGGCGCGCGAGCAGGCGATCGAAGGTGTCCTGTCGGGCAAGTACCAGGTCGAGCAGCGGGGTGCGAGCAGTGTCGTGGACCTCGGCGGCGGTGACAGCGTCAACCGCCCCGGCCACAACCCCCGCACCCAGTTCGTCGAGCTGTCCCGCGAGGCCGAGGACCGGATCTTCGTCGTCCTCACCGAGTTCGGCGATGTGCAGCCGGCCGTCGCACCGGCACCCAACGCACAGCGCACCGAGGGCCCGCTGCACAACGAGATCCCCGAGCCGGACCGGAGCGTCGACAACTCGACCGTGTGGCAGGCCGACTACTCGCAGGAGCACTTCGACGACCTCTACTTCGGTGAGGATGAGTCGCTCAAGAACTACTACGAGGAGCAGTCCTCAGGCCGCTACAGCGTCAGCGGCACGGTGACCGACTGGACCTTCGTCCCGTTCACCCAGCGGCGCTACGGCACCAACTCGTGCGGCTCCAACGTGTGCAGCACGGTGAAGGCTCTGGTCCGCGACGCCGCGAACCAGTGGTACGCCGACCAGCTCGCCGCCGGCCGCACCGCGGCGGACGTCGCAGCCGAGCTCGCCACCTTTGACGTCTGGGACCGCTACGACCACGACCAGGACGGCGACTTCAACGAGGCCGACGGCTTCCTCGACCACTTCCAGATCGTGCACGCCGGTGGCGACGAGGCCGACGGTGACCCGATCTACGGCGGCGATGCGATCTGGAGCCACCGCTGGTACTCCAACCTCGCCTTCAGCCCGACCTGCTTCCCGGACGGGTCGTGCCTGACCGGTACCCAGATCGGCAACAGCGGGTTCTGGATCGGCGACTACACGATGCAGCCGGAGAACGGCGGTCGCAGCGTCTTCTACCACGAGTACGGCCACGACCTCGACCTGCCGGACGACTACAACGTCATCAACGGCGGCGACAACAACAACGAGCACTGGACGCTCATGGCGCAGAGCCGGCTCGGCGCGGCCACCGACGGCGGCATCGGCGAGCGCGGCGGCGACATCGGCGCGTGGAACAAGCTGATGCTCGGCTGGCTCGACTACGAGGTGGTGGGCTACAACCAGCACAAGACGATCCAGCTCGGCCCACAGGAGTACAACTCCAACCTGCCGCAGGCGGCCATCGTGATCCTGCCGCAGAAGGAGGTCGTCTCCGACGTCGGTGCGCCGGCCTCGGGCGCCTTCCAGTGGTACAGCGGGCACTCGGAAGACACGATCTTCGAGCTGTCCCGTTCGGTGACGGTCCCGACCGACAACCCGACGCTGACGTTCAAGACCCGGTACGACATGGAGGTCGACTGGGACTACGCCTTCGTCGCCGTGAACGGAACCCCGATCGTCGGCACCATCGACGGGGTACCCACCACGCTGACCACGAACGAGTACGGCGCCACGGTCGGGTGGGACTTCGCCGCCGCGGACTGGGTGGACGGCTCGTTCGACCTGTCGGACTATGCCGGCCAGACCGTGGACCTGTCGTTCGTGTACGTGACCGACGCGGCCGTCGCCGGCAACTTTGCCGACCTGCCCGACGGTGTGTTCCTGGACGACATCGCCGTCGGCAGCGCCTTCTCCGACGGCGCCGAGGGTGGCCCGAACGGCTGGGAGACCTCGCCCCCGGGCGGCTGGGAGATCGTCGGCAGCCAGGCGAGCGCGCTGTTCTCGCACTACTACATCGCCGGCTACCGGTCCTACGTCTCGTACGACCGGTACCTGGAGACTGGCCCGTACTTCTTCGGCTACAACCCCGAGTTCCCGGACAAGGTCGACCACTACTCCTACCAGGAGGGTCTGCTGATCTCGTACTGGGACCTCTCGTACGAGGACAACGACACGTTCGAGCACCCGGGCTCGGGTCGCAACCTGTACATCGATGCCCACCCGGCCCCGATGTACGTCGCCCCGGGCGTGCCGTGGCGGGCCCGCATCCAGGTCTACGACGCGCCGTTCGGCACCCGGACGACCGACCAGGTCACGCTCCACTTCGGCGGCAACCCGGTGACGTTCGGCGGGCTCGCCGGCAACCCGGTCTTCCTCGACACGGACACGTACTGGTACGCGGAGCTGCCGAACCACGGGGTGAAGCTGCCCGGGTACGGCGTGCGGATCGAGGTTCTCAACGACTCGGCCGGCCGGCTGAAGCTCAAGGTGAACTGACTGATCGCCATGTGATGGCAACGTGATGTGGCCGGCGTCGGAGTCGATCCGACGCCGGCCATATCCCTTGTGGAGATCAGGCCCGGGCGAGCCGCCAGGTCGGCGACGGCGGCGGCCCGGTGATCGTGGCCGAGTCGCCCGAGCACGTGTAGTCGAGATCCGTACCGTCGCCCGCGTAGAGGGCCATGCTAGGAATGTCGATGCCTTCGGGGACCGGCATCTCGTTCCCCGCGATCGTCACGGTGAGGTCGACCGCGACGGCCTCCTCCGGCAGGCTTCCCGTGAGCTTGCCGTCCTTGCCGGTCCACTGAGGGCTGCTCGCCGAACCCGAGTAGACCGCCGTGTAGACCATGTCCTGCCCACCGAGCGACATCGTCGTCTTCACGGTGTTGTCGTGGGTGACGGTGAGGGCATCGGCGAACTCGATCGTGACCGTACCGGTGGCCTCCGCGGTCGGGGGTGGGTCGGCGCCCGGGACGCTCATCAGTGCCGCGACCTGATCGGCCGCGTCCTGCACATCGAGCTGCCAGGTGCCCATCAGACACGGGTCGTGATCGGGGTTCCCACCGGCGGCAGGCGAGCCCTCCGGCGCGGGCGTGTCGCCGGGGCCGCCGGAGTCCGACCCGCAGGCACCGACCAGGAGGGCGGTGCCGACCAGCACGCCCGCGAAGATGTTCCGCTTCAATCGCATGGTCACCAGGATGGCGCCCGGGGGCCAGCAATCGATCATGAGTCGGGATCACGCCAGAACGCTTGCCGGTGAGGCCGTACGGCCTTGACCGTACGGCCACTGATTGCCTGCTGATTCCGCTCCGCAGGCGTCGCCGGAATGCCTGCCGATTCCGCGGCCGGGCGTCGCCGGAATGCCGGTCGGCGTCGCGCTCGGGCGGGTCCCGCCCGGGTCCGGGTCGGACCGTGGGCTGGCTACTTCTTGCCGGAGCGCGCGGCGCGGCGGTCGGACGCGTCCGCCAGGAGGTCGTTGAACTCGGTCTCCTCGACGGGTACGTCCAGCTTCTCGGCGACCGCGTTGCGCCGGCTGCCGGTCGAGCCACCGCCCGCCTGGGCCTCATCCGCCGAGCCGGACAGGCTCTTGAGCTGGCCCGAAGGCTCCTCGAGGTGCGCCCGCACGAACCACTGGAACTGCTCGAGGTCCTCGAGCTGCTGGATCAGGACGTCCTGGGAGACGAGGTCGATGCTCTCGAGCTTGTGCATCGCCTGGCGGTGTTGGCTGATCACCTCGTCGTAGACCCGGTCGAGCGCGGCCAGGTGTTCCAGCGCGTCCGCTCGACCAAGCGGGTAGTCGACCCAGCCCTGCCCCTGGGAGAGCGCCCCCAGGGTGCCGACCGGCGACAGGCCCAGGGTCGCGATCCGTTCGGCCGTCTGGTCGACCATCTTCCGGACGCCCTTGAACTGTGGGTCGAGCATCTTGTGCACCGCGATGAAGTTGGGTCCCACGACGTTCCAGTGCACGTGCTTGAGTGTCAGCTGGAGATCGGTGAGTGCGGTGAGACGGTCCTGCAACACCCCGGCGGCGGCGGCGCCGTCGTTGTCCGACAGTCCGGGCGCGGTGAACTTGGTCTTGTTCGCCATGGCTCCTCCCCTCCGTGATGACACCTCGGCGAGCGTGCGAGCCGGGCATCAAGCCCAGTCTCGCGGACCGTGATCCCGGCGGGAGGAAAACCAGGGGATCCGCGACCGTACGGACGTTCGAGCTGTGGTGGCAGACATAGGATGGTTCCCGCGGTCAGGCTGAGCCGGCAGTGAAGGGAGTGACAGGTGTCACCGGAGATCGAGACCCGTGAGTTTCAGGCTGAGGCTCGCCAGCTCCTGCAGTTGGTGATCCACTCCATCTACTCAAACAAGGACATCTTTCTGCGCGAGCTGATATCGAATGCGTCTGATGCACTCGACAAGCTGAAGATGGCCACGTTCCAAGACAAGGAGCTCGACGCCGACGTCTCCGACCTGCATATCGAGCTGTCGCTCGAGGCAGCCGAACGGACGCTGACCGTGCGGGACAACGGGATCGGGATGACCCATGACGAGGTGGTGGACCTGATCGGCACCATCGCCCGCTCCGGCACCGCCGAGCTGCTCGCCCGGCTCAAGGAGGCTGCTGAGCCTGCGGGCTCGGGGGGCCGGAACTCGCCCGGGACGGTGTCGCGGGATCTCATCGGTCAGTTCGGCGTGGGGTTCTACTCGACCTTCATGGTGGCCGACCGGGTGACGCTGGTGACGCGGCGGGCGGGCCACAAGCAGGGGGTGCGCTGGTCGTCCGACGGTCAAGGCAAGTACACGATCGAGCCGGTCGAGGACGCGCCCCTCGGGACCGCGGTGACGCTGCACCTCAAGCCGGCCGACGACGAGGACCACCTCTTCGACTACACGGCCGAGTGGAAGGTCCGGGAGATCGTCAAGCGCTACTCGGACTTCATCCCGTGGCCGATCCGGATGGCCGTCGAGCGCAAGGACGCCGACGGCAACGCCACAACGGAGATCGATGTACTCAATTCGATGAAGGCGTTGTGGGCCCGGCCGCGGGACGAGGTCTCCGATGAGGAGTACCACGAGTTCTACAAGCACATCAGCCACGACTGGACCGACCCGCTCGAGACCATCCACATGCGCGGCGAGGGGACGTTCGAGTACGAGGCGCTGCTCTTCCTGCCGGCCCGGGCGCCGTTCGACCTGTTCCACTCCGATGCCCGGCGAGGGGTACAGCTCTACGTCAAGCGGGTGTTCATCATGGACGACTGCGAGGAGCTGACGCCGCCGTACCTGCGCTTCGTCCGGGGCGTCGTCGACGCGCACGACCTGTCGCTCAACATCTCGCGGGAGATCCTGCAGCGCGACCGCCAGATCCAGGCCATCCGGAAGCGCCTGGTCCGCAAGGTGCTGGGCGCGGTCAAGGACATGATGGCGCAGCGCCCGGAGGCGTACCGCACCGTCTGGGAGCAGTTCGGCCGGGCGTTCAAGGAGGGCCTGCTCTCCGACCCCGACAACCGGGAGACCATCCTCGAGGGCTGCTCGTTTGCGTCCACTCAGGACAGTGCCTTGCTGACGAGCCTGCCCGACTACGTGAGCCGGATGAAGGACGGTCAGGAGAGCATCTATGTCCTCACCGGCGAGTCCCGGGCGGCCATCGAGAGCTCGCCCCACCTGGAGGCGTTCCGGGCCAAGGGATTCGAGGTGCTGCTGCTGACCGACCCGGTGGACGAGGTCTGGGCGGACCTGGGGCTGTCGTTCGGCGGCAAGACGTTCCAGTCGGTGGCTCGCGGCCAGGTCGACCTGCCGGGAGAGCCGGTCGAGGAGAAGGAGCAGCAGCGGCAGGACTTCGCCGGCCTGTTGGCGTGGATGAGGGAGACGCTCGAGTCCGAGGTGAAGGACGTACGCCTCTCGTCGCGCCTGACCACCTCACCCGCCTGCGTCGTGACCGATGCCGCCGACATGACCCCAGCCCTGCAACGGATGCTGCGCGCGATGGGTCAGGAGGTGCCGCCCACCAAGGTGATCCTGGAACTCAATCCCGACCACCCGCTGGTGCGGCGGCTGCGCGAGGCGCACGAGCAGCGGCCCGACCACGACGCGCTGCCCGGCACGGTCGAGCTGCTCTACGGCACGGCCGTGCTGGCCGAGGGCGGCGACCTCACCGATCCCGCGCGCTTCGCCCGCCTCCTCGCCGACCGGCTGGCCGACACGCTGTAGAGCGGCGATCCGCCGGTCGCCTGACCGGACGCCAGGATGGCTCCGCCCCGTGTCGCAGGTCTTCATGGATCGAACTGTCGGCCGCTTGTGCGATGTAGCATCTATGCTATCGTCAAGCGTACGTGTGCGACGGACCGTACAGATGCTGCGCGAAGGGCTGGGCGATGGTGGCGGTTGAGGAGACACGACCTCGGGCGCGGGCGGCGGACACCTCGGACGGCGCGCACGTGATCGAGGTCCGCGACCTGCGGATGCGGTACGGCTCCACCGATGTGCTGACGGGCGTGACGTTCCACGCCCGAGCGGGTGAGGTGCTCGCGCTGCTCGGCCCCAACGGCGCCGGCAAGACGACCACCATCGAGATCCTTGAGGGCTTCCGGATGCGCTCCGCCGGGCAGGTACGGGTCCTCGGCGTCGACCCGGCGCACAGCGACGAGCGGTGGCGGGCGCGGCTCGGTGTCGTTCTGCAGTCCTGGCGCGACCACGGGAAGTGGCGGGTGCGCGAGCTGCTCGCTCACCTCGGCGCGTACTACGCGCCCTACAGCACCCCGGAGCGCCGCCGCCCCTGGGACGCCGACGAGCTCATCGAAGCGGTCGGTCTCACTCCGAACGCCGGCAAACGGGTCGGCGAGCTCTCCGGCGGCCAGCGCCGCCGGATGGACGTGGCCATCGGCATCGTGGGCCGGCCCGACGTGCTCTTCCTCGACGAGCCCACCGCCGGCTTCGACCCCCACGCCCGCCGGGAGTTCCACGACCTGGTGCACCATCTGTCCGATGTGGACGATACGACGATCCTGCTGACCACCCACGACCTCGATGAGGCGGAGAAGCTCGCGGACCGCATCCTCATCCTGGCGACGGGCATCATCATCGCCGACGGGTCGGCCGACGAGCTGTCGCGGCGCATGTCGACCGGCGCCGAGGTGCGGTGGAGGATCGGTGACGATCGGTTCGTCCACGCCACCGACGACGCCACCGGGTTCGTGCGGGACCTCTTCGCCGAGCACGGCGGCGACGTCGCCGACCTGGAGGTGCGCCGCGCCAGCCTTGAGGACACCTACATGGCGTTGGTGCGCGAGGTTGAGTCCGGCGAGGCGCTGAATGCCGTCGAGGCGTTGCGCGGGGAGCGATCGACGCGGCTCCCGAGCCGATGAAGGAGTGGAGATCAGGGTGAATGTCACTGCGCGCACGCTGGGGCTTGGTGTCGCCCGCGGCTGGACCGAGCTGAAACAAACGTTCCGCAACGGCCAGGATCTGTCCGCCTACATCTTCCCCACGATCCTGCTGCTGGCCGTCATGCTCTTCATGCGCAACGCCACGGTGCCCGGCACCGACTTCTCCCTCGGCGCCCGGACCCTGCCGAGCGTGCTGGGCATGAACATCGCGTTCGGCGGCCTGGTCGCCCTCGCCCAGCAGTTGCTCGTCGAGCGGGAGGACGGCACCCTGCTGCGCGCGAAGGCCACGCCCAACGGCATGCTGGGCTACCTGGTTGGCAAGATCGTCGTGGTCTCCGCCGTGATGGTCATCGGCTTGGCCCTGATACTGGTCCCGGGGCTGTTCCTCTTCGAGGGGTTCGCCATGAGCCCGGCCGGCTGGTTCACGCTCACCTGGGTGATTGCGATCGGGCTCGTCGCGACGCTACCGCTCGGCGCGATCGTGGGTTCCCTGTTCGAGAACCCCCGCAACTTCGGGCTGGTGATGCTGCCGCTCATGGGTCTCATCGCGACATCGGGAATCTTCTACCCCATCACGACTTTCCCGACCTGGCTGCAGTGGCTCGGCCAGACATTCCCCATCTACTGGCTCGGCCTCGGCATGCGCTCGGCTCTGCTGCCCGACGAGTTGGCCGCTGTCGAGATAGGACAGTCGTGGCGGCATCTGGAGACACTGGGGGTGCTCGGCGCGTGGGCGGTCGTCGGCCTCGCCCTGGCCCCGATCATCCTGCGGCGCATGGCGCGGCGAGAGTCGGGTTCCCGCGTCGAGGCCCGGCGCCAGCGGGCTCTCCAGCGGATCACCTGAGGTCTACACCGTGAGTGAGACGGTCCACAACCGGATCGCGATGCTGAGAGTCGAGCGGGGCATCACCCGCCGGCAGCTCGCCGACGCCCTCGGCGTGCACTACCAGACGGTCGGCTATCTGGAGCGGGGCGAGTTCGCGCCCAGCCTGCACCTCGCCCTGCGGCTGGCCCAGTACTTCCAGGTGCCGGTCGAGGTGGTCTTCTCGACCGAACCGTTCCCGCGCCTCGGTACCGCCCCCACATCGGGTGCCCCTCTGCGGTGATCGACTCTCCGGTGATCGAGGAGTTATGCGTGTGAGTTGATCTCCAATCACACACATAAGCCCTCGGTCAACAATGCGAAGATCGCCTCATGGACGATCGGTACGGACCATGGGCGCTGGTGGTCGGAGCGTCAGACGGCATCGGCGCCGCCTTCGCGCAGCGGCTCGCCGAGGGCGGGCTGAACCTGGTCCTCGTCGCCCGCCGCGCGGGTCCCCTGGCGGAGCTGGCCGCGCGGTTGCCCACCCGGACGCGGGTGCTCGTCGCCGACGCCGGCACCCCGGACGGGGTCGCCGAGATCGCGGCGGCGGGCGAGGACATCGGGCTCGTGGTCGTCAACGCGGCGCTCGCCCCGATCGCGGAGTTCCTCGATGTGCCGCCCGAGCACCACGACGCGATCCTGAACCTCAACTGCCGTGCCGCCCTGCAGCTCGCCCACGCCTACGGAAGCCGGTTCGTCGACCGCGGCGGGGGCGGCCTCATCCTGATGAGCTCGATGGCGTCCGAACAGAGCTCGGCCCTCGTCGCGCACTACGCGGCCACCAAGGCGTACCTACGTGTGCTCGCCGAGGGCCTCTGGGTCGAGCTCCGGCCGTACGGCGTGGACGTGCTCGCCTGCTGCCCGGGCCTGGTCCGCACGCCGACCTACGAGGCGACGAACCCGCAACCGCCATGGCTGATACCGCCGCCGCTGGAGCCGTCCGACGTCGCCCGCGCGGCACTGAAGGCGCTGGGCCGGCGGCCGGTCGCGATCCCGGGCTGGCGCAGCCGCGTCGCGGCCGCGGTCTCCCGTCCGCTGCCGCGCGGACTCGTGGTCCGGCTCGCCTCGAGCCAGACCCGGGCTATCTACGCGGACGGCGTGGGGGCGCCGAAGGCCCGGCGGGACCGGCGTCATCGGACGGGATAGTGTCGTCCGGCTCCGGCGGCCGTACGAGCCAGCTCGCCATCTTGCCGGCGGTCTCGAGCAGGGTGCCGACCTTGCTGCCGAGCATCGAGGGCGCCCGGCCGGTCGGGCCGGGAGAGCGCCAGTGCCGACCCACCAGGGAGGCGTACTGGGCCAGGGTCTGCGCCGCGGTGGCGAAGTCGAGCGTGCTGACGAGCTCGTCGGCGACCCCGAACGGGATCGACAGGGGCAGCGGCCCGCGGGCGTACTCGACGGCCCAGACGCCGGTCGTGAAGTTCATCGCCCGGGCCTGGTTGGGCCCGACGTAGACCCGGTCGCCGGGACGGTACACACGCTTTTCGAACTGGCCCTCGCCGTAGTACCACATCTCGCCATCGATGACCGTGTCCCAGAACCCGACCGCGTGCCGGCCGGAGTGTCCCTCGGAGCCGACGGGCGTACCCCAAATCATGATGTACTCATAGATCGAGGCATAACAGAGCTTCATCTGGATCATCGCGCCACCGGCGTTGCTGAAGATCCAGGGGTGGTCGAGGTCGAGCCGCCCGGGATACGCCTCCTCCATCGCCGCGGCGAAAGCGTCGAACATCGCCGGCTTGGGCTTGTCGAGACTGGCCATCGCGCACTTGTGCACGACGTCGGGGTCGAAGATGAGGGCCATCCACTGATCATCCACGCATACGTGCGCGTGGCAAGAGGAACCGGGGTACGCCTCGCCGCCGCACTCACCAGTCGGGGCGCAACGGCATGTCGGAGCGACCGCGGTCGTCCAGCTTCACGCCGAGCACCTGGTGCAGCTGGATCTGGTTGCGGTCGAAGCCCAGCCGCACCCCCGCGAGATAGAGCCGCCAGGTGCGCGCCTTGGCCAGGCCGACCTCGGCCACCGACTCGTCCCAGTACGCGTCGAGGTTCTCCGTCCAGGCCGCGGTCGTCAGCGCGTAGTGCTCCCGCAGGTTCTCCTCGTGGCGCACCTCGAAGCCGGCATCGTGCATGTCGGAGATGATCCGACCGACACCGGCGAGCTCGCCGTCGGGAAAGATGTAACGGCGGATGAAGCCGTTGCGCGCCACCGGTGTCTTGTTGTCGGGCTCGGTGATGCAGTGGTTGAGCAGCCGGCCGCCGGGGCGCAGCCGCCGGTGCAGGAATGAGAAGTAGGCCGGCATGTTCCGCACGCCCACGTGCTCCGTGAGGCCGATCGAGCTGATCGCGTCGAACTGTGTCTCCGTCACGTCGCGATAGTCGAGATGGCGCACCTCGGCGAGGTCGCCCAGACCGGCCTCCGCGATCGCCTTCTGGGCCCACTCGGCCTGGCGGCGGGAGAGCGTGACGCCGAGGACCTTGACGCCGTAGTGCTGGGCCGCGTGCATGGCCATGCCGCCCCACCCGCACCCGACGTCGAGCAGCCGCATGCCCGGGCGCAGGCCCAGCTTGCGGGCGACCAGATCGAACTTGGTGAACTGCGCTTCCTCCAGGGTCGCGGTCGGGCTCGGGTAGACCGCGCAGGTGTAGGCCATCGACGGTCCGAGCAGCCATTCGTAGAACTTATTCGATACGTCGTAGTGGTGCGAGATCGCCTTGCTGTCCCGGGCTTTGGAGTGCAGCCGACCCTTCAGCCGCACCTCCTGCGCGGGCAACGGCGGCCGGCGCAGCAGCGAGATGCCGCCGAGCTCGCGCAGCAGCCGCAGCTGCTCGGCCAACGGGACCGCGAACTTGTGACCGGCCAATGTGGACATCGCGGCATAGAGGTCGCCATGGACGTCGATATCGCCGACGACGTAGGCGCGGGCGAGGCCGAGCTGCCCCGGCGCCGTGGCCAGGTAGGAGAACGCCCGCGGTGACCGGAACTCGATCGTCACCGGCGCGTCGACCGGTCCGGCCCGGCTGCCGTCAAAGACCTTCACCTGGACCTCGTCGGTGTTCCGGGCGATCACCCGGGCGATGGAGTCCGCGCGTGTCACCGTGGTTCCCCCTCTCAGAGCCTTGCCCCCCGAGCCGGCAGGCTCAGATCCTTGCCTCCGGAGCCAGCAGGCTCAGATCCTTGCCCCCCGAGCCGGCGGGCTCATCTTCTTACCTTGTGGTACAGGTCGGGCAGCCGACCGTCGGGGTCGTAGGCCGCCTTCACCGCCTGGTAGGCCGCGCCGTTGTACCGCTGCCAGAACTCCTCCTCCGGGTAGTGCACCGTCGAGTAGAGCGACTTGTGACCCCCGAGCGCGTGCACCGCCTCCTCGATGAGGCGGTTGTGATGATCGTCGGCCTGGCCGGGCTGCAACGGCACGCTCGACCAGAACCCCACGTTCACGTAGAGCTCGCCGGGCTCCAGTGGGTACAGCGGCCAGACCTGGTCCCCGCGCAGTTTCAGCGGGCACAGCCAGATGGGCGTGATGCCGACGTCGCGATGGAACACGTCGAGGAACTTGGCCGTCGACTCCACCGGGATCTCCACGTCCTGGATCACCGGCTCGTCCGGGCGCCGCCCGCGCGCCCGGGCGACACGGGCGCTCAGTTGGTGCCGGCGGTCGAAGGCGACCACCCGTCGGTACACATCGGAGCGACGGTAGCGCCGAGGCCACAGCCGCCGCACGATCGGCTGCTGCACGCCGAAGGCCCGCGAACACCAGAACCAGTCGGTGTCCCACCGCCACAGGTAGTCGCGCACCGACAGGAAGTCCTCACCGCGGCGCTGCACCGACCGGTAGTAGATGTCCATCCCGGTGTAGTCGCTGACGAATGGAGCATCGTCGACGAATGTACCTACGGTGACGTACTGCTCGTCCGGCGAGAAGACGGTGCCGTCCACGAAGTCCACCGGCTCGCCGCCATGACTGGCGGCCCGGCAGACCTCGGCCATGGTGCCCAGGCAGTCCTCCGCCGTATCGAAGCGCAGGTGGCGCAGGCGTACGTACGGCTTGACCGGCTCCAGGTCGATGACCAGCCGCAGCGAGTAGCCCAGCGTGCCGTACGAGTTGGGGAAGGCGCGGAACAGGCCGGCGTGCTCACCGTCGGGCGTCGCCACGACGACGCGCCCGTCACCCGTGAGCACCTCCAGCTCGCGCACCGACTCGTGCGGCAGGCCGTTGCGGAACGACGAGGACTCGATGCCGAGCCCGGCCACCGCACCGCCGAGCGTGATGGTCTTCAGCTGGGGCACCACGAGCGGCATCAGCCCGTACGCGAGCGTGGCGTCGACCAGCGTCTCGTACGTCGTCATGCCTTGCACCGTGGCGGTGCGCGTGACTGGGTCGACCGACAGCACCCGGTCAAGACCGGCGACATCCAGGCCCGGCTGGGTCTCCCGCGCACCGAAGCGGAACAGGTTGGACGTCCGCTTGGTTAGCCGTACGGGCGAGCCGGGTGGCAGCGCGGCGTACTGCTCGCGCACGTGCCGCACCGCCCGCGCATGCCGCGGGTCGCTCGTCAGACCAACATCCACTCTGGCACCGTACAACGCGGACCGCCCCAATGGCACCACGTGGGCGGATCCGGGCCAGCGGTGCTACTCCACGGCGTGGACGACGTCGCGGACCTCGGCGAAGTGGCAGGCGCTCGGGTGATCCGACCTCTCCCGGACCACCAGCGGCGGCTCCTGGGCCGCGCAGATCTCCTGGGCCTTCCAGCAGCGGGTCCGGAACCGGCACCCGCTGGGCGGGTTGGCCGGCGACGGCACGTCACCCTCGAGCACGATCTGTGCGCGGTGCCCGCGCACGCTCGGGTCCGGCACGGGGACGGCCGACAGCAGCGCCTGCGTGTAGGGGTGCGTCGGCCTGTCATAGATGTTGATGTCCGAGCCGGTCTCGACCACCTTGCCCAGGTACATCACCGCGACGCGGTCGGCGATGTGGCGCACCACCGACAGGTCATGAGCGATGAAGATATAGGAGAGCCTCAGTTCGTTCTGGAGCTTCTCCAGCAGGTTCACCACCTGCGCTTGGATGGAGACGTCGAGCGCGGAAACCGGCTCGTCGCAGAGCAGGATCTCCGGCTTGAGAGCGAGCGCGCGGGCGATGCCGATGCGCTGGCGCTGACCGCCCGAGAACTGGTGCGGGTAGCGGTTGATGTGGTCGGGGTTGAGGCCGACGAGGTCGATCAGCTCACGGACCCGGTCGCGGCGGGAGGCGCGCGGCGCGACGTCGGGGTGGATGTCGAACGGCTCGCCGACGATGTCACCCACGGTCATCCGCGGGTTGAGCGAGGTGTACGGGTCCTGCATCACCAGCTGGATGTTTCGCCGGGCCCGGCGCAGGTCGTTCCCGGCGAGCCGGGACAGGTCCTGGCCGCGCACGATGATCGACCCCGAGGTCGGCTTCTCCAGGCCCACCAGCAGCTTCGCCAACGTGGTCTTGCCACAACCGGACTCGCCGACCACGCCGAGCGTCTCGCCCCGGGTCAACGCGATGTTCACCCCATCGACGGCCTTGACGTCGCCGTACTTGGTCTTGAACACGATGCCGCGAGTGAGCGGGAAGTACTTAACCAGGTTGCGGGTCTCCAGGACGACCTCAGCGCCCGATGTTCGGCTCCCGAGAGTCGCCTCAGTCACCACGGACCTCCCTCCAGAAGTGGCATGCGCTACCGATACCCGGTTCCACCTGGTACAGCGGTGGCGGGTCGCCCTTTCGACATTCGTCGCGGACGTAGCGGCAGCGCGGGTTGAACGCGCAGCCCGGCGGGATGTCGATCAGGCTCGGCGGAAGACCACGGATCGCGGCGAGCGCCTGACCCTTGAGGTCGACCCGCGGGATCGACTCGAGCAGCGCCTTGGTGTAGGGATGCGACGGCCGGGCGTAGATGTCGTGCACCGGAGCTTCTTCGACGATCCGCCCCGCGTACATGACCGAGATCCGGTCTGCGACGTCCGCCACCACACCCATGTCGTGGGTGATGAGGATCAGGCCCATGTTCCGATCGGCCTGCAGGTCCGCGAGCAGCCTCATGATCTGGGCCTGCACCGTGACGTCCAGCGCCGTCGTCGGCTCGTCCGCGATCAGCACGTCCGGGTCCAGCGCGAGCGCCATCGCGATCATCACGCGCTGGCGCATGCCGCCGGAGAACTGGTGCGGGAAGTCGTGCACGCGCTGCCGCGCGGCCGGGATCTTCACCATCTCCATCAGTTCCACGGCCTTGACCTTGGCGTCGGCCCGGTCCATGCCGCGGTGCTTGCGGAACAGCTCGGACAACTGCCAGCCGACCGTAAAAACCGGATTCAGCGCGGAGAGCGCGTCCTGGAAGATCATCGCGATCTTGTTCGCGCGGACCAGGCGCCGCTCGTTCTCGGGGAGCTTCTGGATGTCCACGCCCCGGAAGAGCACCTGACCGCCGGTGACGAACCCCGGCGGCGAGTCGATGATGCCCATGACCGCCTG
>JBQGBY010000022.1:0-44638 GCA_052038195.1 Micromonosporaceae bacterium
CACGAAGGCCAGTGGACACTGACCACCGACCACGCCACCGGCGAGGTCTGCATCACCCGGCCCGACGGCAGCCCGTACGAACTCGGCCCGTCCCGACCCTGGACCACCCCATCACACCAAGGCCCATCACACCAAGGCCCAGCACACCAAGGCCCAGCATCCCCATCTCACCAAGGCCCGGCGCCCCCGACCCGCACCGACGCCCCCCGCACCGCCGGCCCACCCTGGCCCGAAGCGGCATAGGCCGTCACGCGAAGCGCCAGCGGGTGGCCCGCTGCGCGAACTCCGACTCGCGCTCGATAATCGCGAACGCCCGCTCGGGTGTGACCTCGACGATGAGGTTCGCCCGCAGGAAGTCGGCCGACAGGTCCTCGGACACGGCCCGGTACTTCGTGAGGTACTGCTCCATCCACCACTCGCGACGGTCGTAGTCGTCGACAACCGCCGCACGGCCCTCCACCGAGACGGCCTCGACGGTGTCCTCCGGGGCGAAACTGACCTGGGGATTCGCGGCGATGTTGGCCGCTTTGCGGGACCGTGGTCCGCACGAGAAGCAGAACCGGTGCTGCTCGTCGTCCCACACTCCCCAGACCGGCAGCGCATGCGGTCGGCCCGACGCCGAGGCCGTGATGACCCAGTAGTTGCGCGCGCCGGTCAGGTGCCGGGCGGCCCAGGACCACGGCAGCGCTTGCCATCGATCTGTTTCGAGACCGTAGTCGGGCATGTACGGCCGTTCGCCGATGGGTTCGCCCACGGACCGAACCTATCAGGCCAGTAGCTGGGCCGAGTCGGCATCGCTCGCCGACCCGGCACTCGGGCCCGGTCGCGAGCGCGATACGCTGGCCGCGCCCCGTACGCCGCTGCGCCGAGCAGCAGGCATTCCCTCGTCCGGGAGGCTGGCGATGAACGGAAGGCACACCCCCCGAAACCGATCCTGGCGGCGCATGGTGGCGCCCGTACTCCTGCTCCTCATCCCGTTGGCCGCCGCCTGTGGCGATGATGAAGCTCCGCCGGGCCCCAGCGAGCCGGGGACCGGGATGGTCAGTGTGCAGCTGGGCGACCGGCCGTTCGAACTCTACGTGCCCACCTCGTATGACTCGGCGCAGCCGGTGCCGCTGCTCATCGGGCTGCACGGGTACACGTCGTACTCGGCCGAGTTGGAGAACTACTTCGGGATCGTGGACCAGGCCGAGCAGCGCGGCTTCCTCTACGCGCTACCCGACGGCACCGAGGACCGCCGTGGCGACCAGTTCTGGAACGCGACCAACGCCTGCTGTGACATCTACGGGTCCGGTGTGGACGACTCCGCCTACCTCAGCCAGGTGATCGAGACGGTGAAGGGGTCCTACTCGGTCGACGCCGATCGGATCTTCCTGATCGGGCACTCCAATGGTGGGTACATGTCCCACCGGATGGCCTGCGACCACGCGGACCAGATCACCGCCATCGCATCGCTCGCCGGCATCGTCTGGTCGGATCCCGCCCGCTGTACACCGTCCCGACCGGTCAGCGTCCTTCAGATCCACGGCACCGCCGACGAGACAGTCGCCTATACCGGCGGCTCGTTCGGGGGTGGTTTGTCCTATCCGAGTGCGGAGGAGACCGTGGCCCAGTGGCGGGACCACAACGGATGCACGGACGTCGCCGACACCACGGCGCCTCCGCTCGACCTGGACCTCGCGGTCGCTGGCGCAGAGACAGCCGTAACCAAATACGCTGACGGATGCGGCGAGGGCAGTCGGGTCGAGCTGTGGCGCATCGACGGCGGTAGACACGTTCCGGCCCTGTCCGACGCCTTCACGCCGGCGGTCATCGACTTCTTCTTCTCACTCTCGTCCTGACCGTCACCCGTACAGGTCGCCAGCGAGGTACTTCAGTCCGCTGTCGACCTGCACGGTCACCACACGGTGGCCCGGACCGAGCCGTCGGGCCAGCGTGATCGCCGCCACGAGGTTGGCGCCGGTGGACGGTCCTGAGAAGATGCCGTCCGTACGAGCTGCGGTCCGCGCCATCGCGAACGCGTCCGCTTCGGGTACCGCGATCACCTCGTCCACATCGTCGGGGCCGAGCAGCGGCGGTCGGAAGCCGACGCCACCACCCTCGATACGCTGCGTTCCCGGTGGACCACCGGAGAGCACCGCCGACTCCGCCGGCTCGACCGCGACCCGCTGAACTATGGGCAGGGCCGAACGCAGGGCCCTGGTCACGCCGAGGAAGCGGACAGCCGTGCCTACGTACGCGCAGAAGGCCGCGATCGGACCGGGTAGCTGCGTCAGGAGCTCCTCGCCGAGATGCCGCCCAACCGAGCGCGATGCGTGCTATCCGCCATCAGCCCATTCAACCGAAGCTGCCGACGGCCTACACCTGACCCCCGGGCCTGGAAGAACACGGGACGAGGAGTCCTGCTCGGTGTCGTAGACCAGGCCGGTGGTCAGGTCGGCGATGTCGGCCTCGGTTGACCAGTCGATGTCACACGACCGAGGGGCGATTCGGCTCAAGCAGCTCCGTGACGCGACCCCGATCGAGTGCCTCGATGAGCGCATCGGTGCCCTTCGAAAGCTTGAGCGCCACCTCGGCGGGATGCAACGGAATGAGCGCAAGGACGTCGATGCTCATTCGGTCATCGACCTCGATGACTCGCGCCTCCGGCCGGGCATGGATCATGGGTGCGACGGCCACGCCCACGAACGGCGTGCCGGGGACGTAGGGCTCGGCGGGATCGCCGTTGGGCACCGAGTGCCACTCGCCGATCCACGTCCCGTACTCGTGCGCCAACCGGGCCACCTGTTTCAGCACGCTCACCGGCCAATAGGCCGCCTCGTCGACGCCCTCGGGGAACACGGTCCGGGCGGGCGTGTCCGCCAGCGGCCAGTCGGCCGGCAGGCACATCACCAACTCGGCGTACGGGCTGATCCCATGTCCTTGGGGCACCGTCATGGGTCTCTCGCTCATGCCGGTGGTCATCAGCGTCAGGAACGGCCGCTCCTCGGTCGGAGCGATCACATAGATGTGCACCGCGACGAGGTGGGACATGACCTCGTGCATGACGTAGGCCACCGGTCCGAAGTGTCGCTCGATGTGGCTGTCGATGGCATCGGCCACCTCGGGCCGCAGCCCTTCCGCCGGCACGAAGCCCTCGTGGCGAGGCTCATGCCGGAGCACACCCGACCCACGTACGTCATCGTTCACGGCCCCACAGCCTAGACGCTCCGCCGGAAACTCGCGTGCGGCCCGTTGGCCCGCAGCCGATGCTGGCGCCGTGGATCAGATCGAGAGGGCCGTGCGGCTGACGAGCGAAGTGATCGGCACCGATCTCATCGGTGTCTACCTCCACGGGTCGTCCGTCCTCGGTGGGCTCAGACCGGCCAGTGACATGGACCTCCTGGCCCTGACGCGACGATCCGTGAAGGACGAGGAACGGCGGGCTCTCGTCGCCGGCATCCTGCCGATCTCCGGTGCCACGGTGGGGGCCCGGCCGGTGGAGCTCACGGTCGTGGTCCAGTCCGAGGTGCGGCCATGGAGGTACCCACCGGTCGGCGACTTCCTGTATGGCGAGTGGCTGCGGGCCGACTACGAGAACGGGGTGATCCCCCAAGCCCGACCGATGCCGGACCTTGCGCTGGAGCTCGCGGTTGCGCTGGCCGGCAACCATCCGCTCGTCGGCCCGCCGCCGGCGACCGTGCTCGACCCGGTACCGCCCCGGGACCTGGCCCGGGCGAGCGTCGAGGGGATCCCCGGTCTGCTCGAGGATCTGCCCGGTGACACGCGCAACGTGGTGCTCACCCTCGCCCGCATTTGGACGACGCTCGCCACCGGCACGATCAGGTCCAAGGATGCCGCCGCCGACTGGGCCCTGGCCAACCTCCCTCCGGAGCACCGGCCCGTCCTCGACCACGCTCGGCACCTGTACCTCACGAGCACCTACGCCGACGAGACCTGGAGCGAGGAGCTTGAGGGTCAGGTGGGTCCGCACGTCGATGAGGTCCTGGCCCAGATCCGCCGCACCCGTGATCGAGGACTAATGAGTGTGCTTGAAGATCAACTCACACGCATAACTCCTCGATCATCGGGGGACTAGGTGGAGCGGGCGCGGGCGCGTCCGCCAGAATCCGGTGGTGACCGTTCCCTACCGTCAGGTCCGCGCCCTGTACTCGGCGGACACGATCACCGTCTACCAGGCGTACCCACGCGAGATCGCCGAGCCCGCGCTGGCGGCCGCGCGGTTCGTGCCGCCGTTCAAGCCCGACCGGATGACGTGGATCAAACCGTCGTTCCTCTGGATGATGTACCGGTGCGGATGGGCCGAGAAGCCCGGGCAGGAGCGCGTACTCGCGATCGAGATCACCCGAGCCGGCTTCGAGTGGGCGCTGGCTCACGCGTGCCTGAGCCACTACGACCGCGACCATTACCCGGATCGGGCGACGTGGTCGCGGGAGTTGACGACCAGCCCGGTGCGGGTGCAGTGGGATCCCGAGCGGTCGCTGCGACTGGCGCCGATGCCGTACCGCTCACTCCAGGTGGGGTTGTCGGGCGACGCGGTCGACCGGTACGTCCGCGAGTGGATCGTCAATATCGACGATGCGACGGTCACGGCCCAGGCCATCCACGCCTTGGTCCGGTCGGGCGACGAGGCCGGTGGCGCCGAGCTGCTGCCCGTTGAGCGTCCGTACCCGCTGCCGCCCGACGTCGCCACCAACATCGGCGCCTCGCCGACATGACCCACCTGCATCGCCGACGTCGTTCGGCATGCGGTAAAGGGTGCCGCGCGAGCACCCTCAGCGAGCTACCATGCGCCGGTGCGTCCACGACCCGGCGAGGTCCTGCACTTCTCCGAGGACCCGACGATCAGCCGCTTCGCACCGCACGTCGCGGCGACCGCCGGGCCCGATGAGCCCTACGTCTGGGCGGTCGACCACGCCCGCTGTCCCGACTACTGGTTCCCCCGCCAGTGCCCGCGGGCGATGGCCTGGGTGACGCCGTCCACATCGGACCATGACCGGGAACGGATCATCGGTGCCGGCGCTGGACAGCGCGTACACGCCGTCGAGTACGGCTGGCTGGACGGCATGCGTACGGCCCGGCTGTGGGCGTACCGCCTGCCAGCCACGGCGTTCCAGCCGTTCGGCGACCCGCCGCATGCCGTCGTCGCCACCGTGCCCGTCGACGCGCTCGGGCCGCCCGAACCCGTCGGTGACCTCCTCGCGCTGCACGCCGAGGCCGGTATCCAGCTGCGCGTTCTCGATAACCTGTGGCCGTTCTGGGATGAGGTCGTCACCTCGACCGTCGGGTTCAGCGGTATCCGACTGCGTAACGCCCGGCCACGGTGATTCGGTCTCGCGATCACTCCGGGATGACGGCGTCGGGGCCCCAGACGGCGGTGACGAGGTGGGGCAGGACCTCGGCGGCGGTGCCACGGATGGTCACCGAGGCGAGCTCGTCGAGGGCGGTCGGTTCGGGGTTGACCTGGATCACCGTGGCACCGTGGCGGGCCGCCACCCTCGGGATCTCGGCGGCGGGGTACACCACGCCCGAGGTGCCGATCGTCAGCAGCGCGTCGCACGTCGACGCCGCCGCGATCGCCGCGTCCAGGGCATCCTCGGGAAGGGTCTCGCCAAACCACACCACGCCGGGCCGGACGCGATCGCCGCAGTCGGCACACCGGGGCGGTGGAATCCGTTGGCCTTCCGGTGGCTGCACGTCGCGGAGGTCCGGCACGGGCGCCGGTCGGGCGCAGCCGGCGCAGCGCGGTGCGAACAGGCTGCCGTGCAAGCGGATCGGTGCCGTCGAGCCGGCCCGCTCGTGCAGGTCGTCGACGTTCTGGGTCACCAGCACGGAATGCGGTGCGTGGGCCTCGATCGCGGCGACGGCGAGGTGTCCGGCGTTGGGCCGCGTCCTCAGCACGAGGGCGCGGCGCCACTCGTACCAGCCCCAGACCAGATCCGGATCGACATGGAACGCTTCGGGCGTGGCCAGCATCGCCGGGTCGTAGCGCGACCACAGCCCCACCAGCGCGTCCCGGAACGTCGGCACGCCGCTCTCGGCGGAGATGCCCGCTCCGGTGAACGTCACGATCCGCGCGGCCTCGCCGAGAGCATCCGTTGCTCGTTGCAGCATCAGCCCATGCTCGCACCCGTCGCCGCCACTGCCTGCTCGCGAGCGTGGACGGGTGCTGGACCGGTCGGTGCCGACTGACCTTGGCATCTACTGTGGACTGTCACGGAGGACCTCGACGGCGAGTCTGACGGTCCGGGCAAGTATCGCGGTCCGGCCGTCGTTGGCGATGACCATCGCGGCACGGCGGCGGTCCGCGTCGAGCACGACCGTGGCGACCCAGTTGGTGTTCGAGCCCTGGTGCATGAACGAGACCGTGTCCGAGCCCTGCGCTCTCCCCCAGCCCATCGCGTAACTCGCGTTCGAGCGGACGGTGAGCAGCCGCTCGATCGAGGCCGGAACGAGAAGACCGGTGCCGTCGCTGGCGAGGAAGAGGCGTACGAAGCGCGACCAGTCGGCGATGGTGATGTGCAACCTCCCGGCCGGAGTCATCAATACCGGGTTGTCGGCGTAACGGTAATTCGGTTCGACGGCCTTTCCTCGCCCGAGGATCAGGCTGCCGAGCCGCAGCCGGCCCTGGTGTCCCCAGAGCTCTGGCGGTGGGCCGAACCCGGCCGAGGATATGCCCAGCGGCGCCAGCAGGTGCGTGTTCAGTGCCGTCTCGTACGGCTCGCCAGCGATACGCTCGATGGCCGCCCCGGCGAGCGTGTAACCGAGGTTGGAGTAGCGGAACGTCCCGGCGCCCACGGGCGGGCGGGCCAGTTCGGCGGCCGCGACCTCGGTGCGCTGGTCCGCCACCGGGCGCTGGTCACAGAAGTAAGCCAACATCGTTCTGAAGCCGATGTTGGCTTGCACGCCCGCCCGGTGCATCAGCAGGTCATCGATGGTCACGGCCGCCCAGCCCGAGCGAACCTCGAGGTCGCCGAACAGGTCCTTGATGGACACTGACCAGTCGGCGCGGCCGGCCTCGACGAGGCGGGCGTAGAGCGCGGCCGTGAATGCCTTCCCGCACGAGCCGATGTGCCACCGGTCGGTGGCTGCCGCTGGGTCGGAGCCGCCGCGGCGACGGACACCGGTGACGTGGCACTCCAGCCGGCCGTCGCCGTCGAGGACGGCGGCGCCCAAGGCCGGAACGCGCAGTCGGTCCCTTGCCTCCGTCACTCGATTGTGGACAGCGGTTGCGGTCATACCGGCTCCATCCAGCCGCCTGAGGCGGCGATGTCGAGGCTGGCCGAGAGCAGGGCCAGCAGGGGGATCACGTCCTGGTGGCGCACGGCGTACGTGCCGCGGACCGGCTGGTGCACCACTCCGGCCGCGAGCAACTCCTTGAGGTGGTGAAACAGTTGACCGGTCGATGGCTGGGCCAGCTGCTCGGTGAGCGCCGCGGTGGTGGCCGGCCCGGCCAGCAGTACGGCGACGATGCGCAGCCGCACGGTGCTGCCGAGGGCCGCCAGCACACGGGCGGTGCCGTCGTCGGCACGCCGGCGGACGTCATCCCAGTCCCGCTCCCGTTGCCAGGTCACCGCGTCCTCGCCCCACCGGCCGGACCCGCCGAAGTGGACGGTGCCCGTGCCGGGACCGAATCGGTCGATGATCTCGTCGGCCACCGCGCCCTCACGGGCGCGCGTCGGGCGGGTCTCCAGCCGACTCACCCGCTCAGCCAGCCGCCGCACCTGGTCCGCGAGGTCGCCGTCCCGCACGCGACTACGGTACTACGGAATTCCGAAGTCACCAAGCACACGTCGGTCCTCGCGACCGTGACGGCCAGCCACTGGAACAATCCCCTCGTGAGGCTGAAGCTCGACCTGCACGACATCTACAACCGCAACGCCGACATCGACCGGGCCCTGAGCGACATCATTGCCCAGGCCGTGGCGAAGCGGGCCGACCTGGTCGAGATCATCCCCGGCAAAGGCTCGGGCGCGCTGAAGAAGAGGGTGCTGCGATTCCTGGACCAGAAGGAGATCCGAGCGCTCTACCATCGCGTCGAGAAGGACTCCGATAACTTCGGCCGTGTCTTCGTCCACTTCCGGTGGAGCTCGCGGAACCGGCCAGCATGAACAGCACAACGAATGAACACATCGATGCATCAACGGCATCGTCGGAGTAGCAAACGACTTTGCCGAGGTGCTTGGATAGAGGGCATGACCGAGATCGCGAGCCCCGAGGAGCTCCGTCAACTGCTCGGCGAAGTCCTTCCGCGAGCCGCCGTCAAGGAGCGCCAGAAGCTGCACGAGCGCGACCGGGAATGGATCGCGCGCAGCCCGTTCGTCGTGATCTCCACCAGCGACGCCGACGGAAACTGCGACGCGTCGCCCAAGGGTGACCCGCCCGGCTTCGTCACGGTGGTCGACGACACCACGCTCGCGATCCCCGAGCGTCCCGGTAACCGGCGCGGTGACGGCTACTTCAACATCCTCGCGAATCCCCATGTCGGGCTGCTCTTCCTGATTCCGGGCCGCACCGAGACGCTGCGCGTGAACGGCCGGGCCCGACTCGTGCGCGACGCGCCGTACTTCGACGAGATGATCGTCAAGGGCCATCGACCGATCCTCGCCTTGGAGGTGGCGATCGACACGATCTTTTTCCACTGTGCCAAGGCGTTCATGCGCAGTGCGCTATGGAGGTCCGAGACGTGGCAGCCCGAGGCGCTGCCGAGCCAAGCCTGCCTCGTCAAGGAGGTCTCGCCGGCCGTCACCGAGACTCTCGAAGAGCTGGAGGAGTACTACTCTCCGGTCAACTACGAGCAGCGCCTGTACCGGTAGGCCGCGGGCTCGGAGCTCGTCAGTCGCGTACCTGACTGCTGGAAAACCGGTGGTCGGGGCTCACCCGGTGACTCGTGGGGGGAACGACGTCCCCGAGGAGTCCCGATGCACCCCGACGACACTCTTGTCCTCCCGAACGGCGCCCCGCGTCCCCGCCGGCGCCGGCTGTTCATCCTGATGGCGGCCAGCGTCGCCACACTGCTGCTGGCCGGCGCCGTGTTCGTCGCCTGCTCGACTCTCTCGGGCCTGGGCGAGGAGCCCGAGCTCGGGATCGAGGAGGTGCTGCCGCCCGGACTGCCGGAACCCGACCCCGTCATCCTCCAGTTGCAGCCGGGGCCCGACGCGCCGCCGGCGGAGCCCGAGCCGATACCGCTCGACGGCGCCGAGCAGACCGGGTCGGCCGACGGTCAGAGCCCGTGCCCGGGCGTGCTCGCCGATGGCCTGGTCATCACCCCGAACCCAGTGAAGATCATCTCAGGCAACAAGGGCGCCATCGATCTCAAGAACTGCAGCCTGAGCCCGTTGGCATGGAGCGCGTCGACGGTCTCGTGGGTGACCCTCGCCGAGACCGACGGCAACCTGCCCAGCGGCGCGGTGTACCGACTGCTGTTCACGGTGACCACGTCGGCGCTGCCGATCGGACCGTACGCGTTCACGATCTCGGTGAATGATGTCGATGTCCCGGTCAGCGGCACGAAGCTCGGCGGTTTGGTCGCCCCGGGCGCGCAGCCGACCCCGTCGCCCGTGCCCACGATCGGCGGCATCATCGCTCCCGGCATCTCCCCGTGCGCCACCAAGTGCATCACGCAGGCGCTGCTGTCCACGCTCCCGGGCCGGGCGGATGTGTCGCTCGACGTCCGTACGAACACCCCGGCCGACATCGTGGTCATGGTCGACGAGCGGGAGCCGTTGTACAGCAACGACGACGAACCGTACTATGTGGACCCCGCGCTGAAGTTCGCCACCGAGTCCCGGCTCAGCCAGTGGACGGTGGTGCTCACCCCGCTGCAGCCCGACACGAGGTACCACATCGTCGTCGCCGCCCGCGACCACCTGGGCGGTGTGTCGTTCCAGGCCGGTACGTTCCGGACACCTAAGGTCATCGACCAGCTCGCCGGCAACGAGCCGGGTGGCTGCGCCGTCTCGTGTGTCAACCAGGCCGTCCTGCTGCCCCGGCCGGGCGGCCTCACGTACGACATCGAGGTAGGTACCCACGTGCCGACGCGGTTGCAGGTGCTCGCCAACGGCGACCCGGCCGCCGGCACGGGCGATGAGTTCGTGACAGCGTGGGCGGCCGTCCTGGAGTTCGAGCCGGGCACCCGGTACGAGGTCACCCTGAGGGCGACCGACGAGCAGGGCCGTACGGTCCAGCACACCGCGATCGTCGACACTCCCGTCGTGGAGTCGCACCAGAACCGGGTGCTCGTGACCTTCCATCACATCGATGTCCACGACGACGGTGACGACACGACGCTCAACCGGACGGGCGAGCTGACGTTCCGGTTCGAGGTGAACGGCGACCCGTTCGACCGGGTTCTGGACACCGGCGAGCGGAAGGTAAAGGCACCGGAGCGGGTCAGCCTCGACGACGGTGACCGCGCCCCCGGCCGGTCGGTCTTCGTCGACAGCGCGCCCGACCTCCTCGCGATCCGCGTACAGGGTCAGGAACGGGACCTGCACGGCGGTCTGACGGACTTCTGCCCGGCCGGCACGCCCTTCTTCGACGAGACGTCCGGCCGCACGGTCCTCGGCGACTGCAGGGAGATCGAGTGGAACACCGCAGCCCTATCCATCGACCTACATCAAGATCAGAGCAACGGTGTGCTCCCCGCGTGCTCCGGGTTCGGCGACGGCGTCAGCGGCGATCTATGTGTGGTGATCGATGCCATCGGCGACGACCCCCGGTTCACCGTGTTCATCACTATCGATTTCCTGGACTGAGCCACTACCAGTCGGAGTCCGGGCCGGGCAGGAGGGCCGCCGTCCGGCCCGGACTCAGCACCGTCGCGCCGTCGAGGATCAGCGGTTGCCAGGTTGGGGCGCCGTCGGTGCCGTGCTTGGGATCGACGCCGATGATCAGCCGACCGCCGACCCGCACCCGGACCAGACGCGCGGTCCAGTCGACCGTGGCGCGCTGGCGGACCCGCCCGGGCGCACGCCAACTCCGGTCGGGGTAACGGACGATCGCCGAGTGCCCATGGATCTGGCCGAACGGGACCAGGCCGCCGGCGGCGTGGAACTCCAGCCACGGCTCACACAGCTCCCAGCCGGCGTCGGCCCACAGCGGCCCCGTGGACCGGTGCACCGCGCCGTCCCAGCCGTGCCAGGCCAGGCTCGGATGGTCGTCGAGCCGCCACGCCGCCGACGCGGCCGTCATCGGCTCGTCGAGTGCCTCCCAACAGCCGACGGTCATACCCGCGTGGGTGAGCAGGAACTCCTCCCCGTCCGCGGTGGCCACGGCGGCCGCCATGGTCATCAGGCCCTCGTCCCACCACGAGGCGAGGGTCCGCACCCCATCAGCCGACAACGAAGAGGGCCAGAACATCCGGCCCTCAGGGAGATACTGCCATTCGTGATTGCCGATCAGCTGGACCCAGTGGGCCGGTTGGGACCGCAGCATGTGATCCACCAGCGCAAGCACGCCCATGCTGTCCGGCCCGCGATCGACGAGGTCACCGACCTGGATCACGACGACGTCGTCGGGCAGGGTCGGCGGCTCGCCCCAGGCGCCGACCTGGGACAGTGCCCACCGGAGCTGATCGGCATGCCCACCAACGTCTCCGATGACAACCACCCGGCTCATCGTCGGTCCCCTTCAACTCGGGCCCATCAACGCCCGAGCATACGGGCACCGGGCGGCGGCGGTCAGGCGACCGGAACGCGGGCCCGCGAGGCGGCCGGATCGCGCATCCGCATGAGCGGCACGCCGATGCCGTACGTTACGAACCAGCCTTCGGGTCGGATCTGCAGGATGCTGGCCTTCCTGTCCTGCGCCCGTTCGGGCGGCAGGAGATGGGCCAACCGCGCCAACGCGGCGCGACCCTCCGGTGACGTGGTGGCGTGCACGAGGGCGGAGCCGTGAAAGCTGACCGTGGCGGGCGGGATCGGGAAGAGCAGCGAGAGCAGCCCACCGCGCCGAACCGGCACCGTGACCGCCACCCGACCGCGGGCCGCGATGTGGCGCGCCTTCCAGCTGTCCGTGGCGACCGCGACGTACATGCTCCGGTCGTGTATCGCGTAGACGACCCCGCTGGATCTCGGCTCCCCGCCGGCAGAGCTGTGGCTGACGACGGCGAACGACGCCCGGTCCAACGCCCGCCACACCTGTTCGGTGCGTGTCGCGGTCGGGCTCGTCGGTGACGCTGTTGTAGACATGACACCCGCCTCCCCGACCATCCTTCCGGGGACGCGGGTGGGGCACAGAGCCCGACGGCCCGTATCGATGGGACCGACGTCACGGGTGCTCGTTTGTCAGGAAGGGCACCTTGCCGTACGTACCCGCGAGGAGCGAGCGTGCGAGCGCCGCAGTCGCGAGCGTCGCCTCACACCCTCAGCAAGGTGCCCCTCCTTACCCGTTCAGTTCACGACGAAGAGCAGCCGGTTGGGTGAGCCGGAGCCGGGGTTGGTCACGACGCCCGTCGTGGCATTGCTGACGAGGAAGTTCGACACCTGAGCCGGTGTGAAGCTCGGGTTCGCCGACAGGACCAGTGCGGCTGCCCCGGCGACGTGGGGTGTCGCCATCGACGTACCGCTGATCGTGTTGGTGGCGGTGTCGCTCGTACGCCAGGCCGACTGGATGCCCACGCCGGGCGCGAAGAGGTCCAGGACACTGCCGAAGTTGGAGAACGACGCCCGAGCGTCGTTGCTCCCCGTGGCGCCCACCGTGATCGCCTCCGAGACCCGCGCCGGCGAGAAGTTGCTGGCGTTGGCGTTCGAGTTGCCCGCGGCGATCGCGTAGGTGACGCCGGAGGAGATGGAGTTGCGAACCGCCGTGTCGAGGGCGCTACTGGCGCCGCCGCCGAGGCTCATGTTCGCCACTGCCGGCTTCACCGCGTTGCTGGTGACCCAGTTGATCCCACCGATCACGCCGGAGGTCGTGCCGTTGCCGCTGCAGTTGAGCACCTTGACCGCGACCAGCCGAACGGCCTTGGCCACGCCGTAGGTCGAGCCGCCGATCGTGCCGGCGACGTGGGTGCCGTGCCCGTGGCAGTCCGTGTTCGAGCCGCCGGCGAAGTTAGCTCCCCACGTGGCCCGCCCCCCGAACTGGGTGTGGGTGATCCGGATACCTGTGTCGATCACATAGGCGCGCACGTTCGACGCGGTGTTCGGGTACGTGAACGACCCGTTCAAGGGGAGGTTGCGCTGGTCGATGCGGTCCAGGCCCCACGGCGGGTTGGTCTGGGTCGCGTCGAGGGAGAGCACCTGGTCGACCTCGACGAACTGGACCGCCGAGTCGGTGGCGAGCTTACGGGCCTGGTACGGGTTGAGGGTGACGCTGAACCCGGTCAGGGCGGCGTCGAAGACGTTCACGACGGTGCCGCCGTAGCGCGTCGCGAGGCTCTCGGCCTTGCTACGCACGGTCGCCCTGGCCCGGTCCGAGAGCGCGGCACCGACCTCGGCCTCCTTGAGCACGACCACGTACCTGCCATCGATCGCGTTCGGCGCCCCCTCGCCTTGAATGTCACCGCCCGGCGCTGCGGCGACCGCCGCGCCGGCCACGCCGAGTGCGACGGCAACGGCGGCGGCGGATGCCGCCGCGGCCAGCAGGGCCCGCCTGCCCACACGAGAGAGATCTGCCATCTCTTCCTCCCAGTCCGGGGCCCGCGCACAGCGGCCGGCTGCTGGCCGGACGCCGCCGCGGGGCTGGATTTGTTACCAGTGATGGTAGATAGATATGCATCTGGATGTCGAGACAGGGAGAACCCTTGTGTTTCCAGCAAGGTCCACTATGGACAAGATCTCTTCCGTAGAGCGGCAGCGCAACCTGGCCGAATTCTGAAACGTGTATCATGTCGACTCCGGTCGACCTCCCATCCTCCCCGCCCGCAACCCGAGGAGGCTGGCTGGCGGCGGGCCCGCCGGGACGCCCGGCCAGAATGGGGGCGTGCACCTGTACGACCGCGGCTTCAGCGAGCTCGACGCCACCACCCTCTACGCGCTGCTCCGGCTGCGCATGGACGTCTTCGTCGTCGAGCAGGAGTGCCCGTACCCGGAGCTCGACGGTCGCGACACCGAGCCGGGGACGCGGCACCTGTGGCTCGGGCCCGCCGACGACCCGGCCGACCCACGGTCCTACCTTCGGCTCCTGGCCGAACCCGACGGAACCACCCGCATCGGCCGGGTGTGCACCGCGGCCGCGGCTCGGGGTGAAGGGCTGTCCAGACGCCTGATGCACGCTGCCCTCGCGCACATCGGCGACCGGCCGTGCGTGCTCGACGCCCAGAGCCACCTGGTCGACTTCTACCGCTCGTTCGGCTTCACCTCGACCGGTCCGGAGTATCTCGACGAGGGCATTCCCCACGTGCCCATGCGCCGCTGAGGCGTGGGTCCGATCCGGCATCCACGGCGGTCAGCGCGGCGGTTGACCGTCCCGGCAGAATGTCGCTCATGCCACCCCTCCCCGTGCCGCACCGTCGGCCCGTCTCCGTCGCCCTGCTCGTGGTCGCCGGGATGAGCCTCGCCCTCGTCGCGTCGGCGCTGTGGAACCCGTGGCGGCTGACGGCGCTGTATCCAGTCGCGTCGACCGGCGGGGCGTTGGCGGCCCTGACGCTGGCCGGCGCGCTGGTTGCCACGACGGTCCTACTCGCACTGGCCGACACCCGGCGGGCGCTGATCGGTCTGGTCGTCGCCTTGCTGGCGGTGCCGGCGCTGTGCGTGGGGTTGCCCGTCCTGACTCTCGGCGACGACCTTCGCGACCGGCAGATCAGTGGCGAGCGGGTGCTGGCGACCTCTCCGGGTGCGGGGTACTCCGTGGTCGCCGTCACCTATCCGGGCGGGAGCACCGAGGTGCTCGTCCGCAGCCGCCGGGGGCTGCTGAGCCGGGAGGCAGCCATTCCCCTCGCGCGGTGCCCGCACGATCCGTTCGCCGCCGACCTGCCGCCGGAGTCGGTGCGGTTCACCGACGAGCACCGGGTGACCGTACCGCTGGTGGCCGAGGAGGTATCGGTCACGGTCACCTTCGACGCGGGGTCGCTCGCCCCCGCCGAGACCATAGAGATGTGCGCGTGAATGTGACCGTTCCCCGAGTGATCGCCACCGATCTGGATGGCACGCTGCTGCGCAGCGACGCCACCCTGTCCGGTCGCACTCGCGACGCCCTGCGGGCCGCGCGCGCAGCCGGCATCCGGGTCGTGCTCGCAACGGCCCGACCGGTTCGGGTCATCGACGAGATCTTCTCGGGGATCGGCACCGGGGATCTGCTCGACGCGGCGATCTGTGGCAACGGGGCCGTCCGGTACGACCTGACCACCCGGCACGCCGTCCTCACCAGTCCGCTGCTGCCGGAACTGGCCGCCAGCGTCATGACCGAGGTCGAGCGCCTGCTGCCGGGTACCTTCTTCGCGGCCGAGACCGGCTACCGGGTACTGCACGAGCACGGCTACCACTATCGGCCGACCCTCGACACGCAGCGCTATCCCGTACGGTCGCGGGTGGAACTCGCCGCGGAGCCCGTCGTGAAGCTCATGGCCCTGTTGCCCGAAGGCGATGCGGCCGCCGCCTGGAGCATTCTTCGGCCCACCCTCGGTGAGCTCGTGGCGTGCACCTGGTCGGCCGGGCGCGGCGGCGCCGACCAGTCGTACCCGGCGATCCTCGAGATAGCCGCACCCGGGGTCTCCAAGGCGGTGGCGCTCGCGCAGCTGTGTAGGCAATGGAACGTCATACCGTCCGAGGTCGCGGCGTTCGGCGATGCACCGAACGACCTGGAGATGCTCGTGTGGGCCGGCACGGGATATGCGATGGCCAATGCCCACGCCGATGTGCTGGCGGCCGTGCCGCATCGCGTCAAGAGCAACGACGAGGACGGCGTCGCCTGTTTCCTGGAGAGCCTGCTGGCGCCGACTATGGCAGCGCCGCCACGATCTCCCTGACGGGCCGGCGGCGGCCGGTGAAGAACGGCACCTCCTCGCGGACGTGCCGGCGCGCCCCCGAGGCACGCAAGACCCGCATGAGGTCCACGATGCGGTGCAGCACGTCGGCCTCGAACGCGAGGATCCACTCGTAGTCGCCGAGCGCGAACGAGGCGACCGTATTGGCCCGCACGTCCGGGTACTCGCGCGCCATGCGGCCGTGCTCGGCGAGGAGCTCGCGGCGCTCCGGTTCCGGCAGCAGGTACCACTCATAGGAGCGCACAAATGGGTAGACGCATATATAGTCACGCGGCTCCTCCCCAGCGAGGAAGGCCGGCACATGGCTGCGGTTGAACTCGGCCGGGCGGTGCAGCCCGACGTTCGACCACACCGGGGCGAGATGGACGCCCAGCCGGGTGCGGCGCAGCCGCCCGTACGCCTCCTGCAGCGCGTCGGCGCTGTCCGCGTGCCACCAGACCATGACATCGGCATCGGCCCGCAGCCCTGACACGTCGTAGGTGCCGCGTACCACGACGCCCTTCGCGGCCAGTTGGTCGACGAGCTCGTCCACCTCGCGGGCCAGGTCCTCACGGGACACCGGGCCGAGCGGCGTCGCCACCCGGAACACCGACCACATCGTGTAGCGGATGGTCGCGTTGATCTCTTCCGGGCCCGGACGGCCCGCCTGCGCTTCCGCGTTCGTCATGCCCGCCATCTTCGCACTCCGGCCGGTCCGACTGAAACGAGGCTATTGTCCGGGCTGGATCTGGCGGTACCACCGCTCGTAGAAGTCCTCGGCCGCAACGGGGTGGCCGAAGTACCAGCCCTGGCCGATGACTCCGGGCAGCGCAGCGAGCTCGGCCGCCGTCCGCTCGTCCTCCACGCCCTCCGCCACCACCGCCAGGCCCATCGCATTCGCCAGTTGATGGACGCTGGTCACGATCGCCCGCTGCACACCGTCACCGAGCAGACTGCTGACGTACGACTTGTCGATCTTCACTTCGGTCAAGGGCAGGTCCCGCAGCTGCTGCATCGATGCGTAGCCCGTGCCGAAGTCGTCCAGCGAGAGTCCCACGCCGAGCTCAGCAACGCTGGTGGCCGCCCGGGCAACCCCCGCGGCGTCGCCGACGAGCAAGCGTTCCGTTACCTCGATGGTCAGGCAGTCGGGCGGGATCCCCCGACGACGCAGCATCGCCGAGATCTGCGCCGGGAAGCCCGAGTCGTGAAGGTCCTGCATGCTCACGTTCACCGAACCCCGCAGGTGCAGTCCCTGTGCGGCCCACTCCGCCAGCTGGGCGCCGACCTTGTCCAGCATGTGCAGGGTGAGCAGGTGCATGACCTCGCTCGACTCCACCGCGTCGATGAGCTCGTCAGGGCGCACCGGTCCCCACACGGGGTGGTTCCACCGTACGAGCGCCTCAGCTCCGACCAACCGGCCGCTGCTCAGCTCGATCTGCGGTTGGTAGACGACCCCGATCTCGTCGTGGCGCCGGGAGTCGAGCAGGGCCGTGTGCAGGTCGGCCAGGATCGCGGTCCGGCGGTCCGTCTCGTCCTGCGCCTGTTTGAAGTACACCGCGGCCGGCTTGCCCTGTCGGCGGGCGTCGCCGACGGCGAGCTGCGCTCGCGTCAGCAGCTCGTCCAGATCACGGCCGTGCTCGGGGGAGAGCGCCACGCCCGCGGCTGAGTCGAGGTCGAACGGGATGTCGTCGACCACGATCAGGGGTTGCAGCACGCGCACAACCTCACTGGCCTCGGCGATCGCGTCCGGGTCGGTAAGCCCCGGCATGAGCACGATGAACCCCTCCCCGGACAAGCGCCCCACCCGGTCGGAGCCGAACGCGCGGATGAGGCGCAGGGCGCCCGCCCGGACGACCTTTTCGTACATGTCCCGACCGAGGCTGCGGGCAATGGCCGGCAACGCCTCGACGTTGACGAACACGACCCCGAGCGGGCGCGGACGCTCCGGCCGGAGCGGGTCGAACATGGTGAGTGTCTCCAGGCGTTCGAGGAGCCCCTGCCGGTTGAGCAGCCCGGTCGCCTGCTCTCGACGCAGCCGCTCCCCGGTCTGTAGGTAGTCGCGGGCGCGCAGGTTCCACGTGAGCAACGGCACCGCGACCAGCAGCGCCCACCACCCGATGGTCAGGGTGAGCAGCGGCGGGACGAGCAGGACGTGGGTGACGGAGCGCAGCATCTCTCCCCGGACGGTGACCCGCACCCCTCGCGCTCCCCCGCGCTGGGCCACGGCCCCGACCACGAAGAGCAGTCCGAAGGCGACCACGAACCAGGCCGAGGCCGCCGACAGGAACGGGACGATGTGTCCGGAGTGCATCCCCTCGCCCGGGGCCACGAACGGGTTCGGGCTGACCGCGTGCAGTGCCACCGCAGCCGCCCCCAGCCCACAGACGAGACGGCTGGTGAGGAACGTGCCGCCGAGCGCACCCTGGCGCTGGCCCACCGCGGTCACCACCGCGGCCGCCAGCTGGACGATGACGGCCGGGCCGAGACCCCACAGCAGCAGGATCCCCAGCGCCAGGCCGGGCGTGAGGCTGGGCCGGACCGGCTGATACCGCCGGCCGGTCCCGAAGAGCGGCGCATCGATGAGGAGCACCACGAGCGCGATCGCCCAGAACTCGGCCGGAGCGTGCGCGGCGAACCGTACGAACGACGGAAGCGCCCACAACACCAGGGCGACGGCGACAGCACCGGTCCCGCCGACCAGCCCAGCGACCGTACGCCGCCGACTTCGCCCGCCCGGCACGCCTCACGATAGCGACCGCGCCGCCGCCCACCGGGGCGGTTCGGCCGGTGGGTCCTCCATACGGCCTACCGGTCCCGAAGTCCGGCCCAGACCTGTTCGGCCGCGGCCTCACCGGAGCGCACGCACGCCGCGATGCCTACCCCGTCGTAGGCGGCGCCGGCCAGAGCGAGCGACGGGGGTAGGGCCGCTCGTACCTCCGCGGTCCGAGCCACGTGACCCACGCCGTACTGCGGCAGCGCGCCACCCCACCGGGTGACCCGCCTGCCGACGGGCGCGGGCAGGGCGGCGCCCACGAGCCGGGGCAGCTCGTCGCACACCAGATCGACGAGCGCTCCGTCCGTGCGCCGCAGCGTCCCGGTGTCGCCGTGCCGGCCGACCGACGCCCGGAGGATCACGACATCGCCGGCGAGATGGGGCCACTTGGTGGTAAAGAAGGTCGCCGCCTTGACCGTGTAGCCCTGCCCGGCCGGCACCAGGAACCCGGAAAGCTCCGGCAGCACGGTCGTAGACGGTAGCGCCAGCGTCACCAGCGCCACGCTCGCGTACGGCAGGCTCCCCACCGTCGCCCCGACCCCACTGTCCACTGCGGACAGAAGCCGGGCGGCCGGCGCGGCCGGCACCGCGAGGACGACCGCGTCGGCTTCCACTTCGAACTGCCTGCGCCCGACCGCGGCGCGGACCTGCCAGTGACTGCCCGCCCGAGCGAGACCACGCACCGTCTGGCCCCGCTCCACCCGGGCGTGGGCGGCAGCAGCCACCGCGTCCACGAACCGGCTCAGTCCACCGTGGACAGTGGCAAAGACCGGCGCACCGGCGGGTCGGGGCGCCGCCTGCATCGCCGCCCGTACGGCCTGCGCCAGGGTGTGGTGCTCCTGGGCCATGCGGTGCAGGCCGGGAATCGTTGCCTGCAGGGACAGGTCCTCGGCCCGGCCGGCGTAGACCCCACCCAGCAGCGGATCGACCAGCCGGTCGACCACGGCGGCGCCGAGGCGTTCCCGGATCAGCGCCCCGACGGTCACGTCCTCGCCGTCCCTGAGCAGCGGGCGTCCCTCGTCACGGTCCTGGCCGCTCACCGTCGCCACGTCGCGTACGGCGTCGGGGTCCGCGGGGATGCCCAAGAGCGTGCCACCAGGGATCGGACGCAGTTCGCCGTCGATGGCCAGCGCCGCCGGCACTCCGGCCGGGTGCACCAGGGCGTCGGCCAACCCCACCCGTCTGGCCAACGCCAGCGCTCCCGATTCGTTGCTTGCGACTGCGAGGCTCGCTGGCGCTCGCTCCTCGCGCTCGCGGCTCGACTCGTTGCTCGCGACCGGGCCCTCGCGGCTGGGCTCGGCACCGGCGTCGCGCATGAGGAACGTCTCCGCACCCGTCTCGACGGGCGCGCCGGTGAACGGCTCGGTGTGGATCTTCCCGCCCAGGTGGTCGGACCGCTCCAGCACGACGACGTCCAGGTCCGGACCCAGCTCCCGCAGCCGGTGGGCCGTGGCGAGCCCGGCGATCCCCCCGCCCACGACGATTACCTTCCCACCCACGGCTCCGCCCGCCCGATTACCTTCCCACCCACGGCTCCGCCCGCACGATTACCTTCCCACCCACGGCTCCGCCCGTCCGATTACCCGTTGTGCCACGTGACTTTGGAACTCCCCTGCGGCGCGGGCTCGTCGCCGGGGCCATACTCCTCGGCATGGATGCTGCTGTTGCCGTGGTCACCGGCGCCGCCCAGGGGATCGGCTGGCGGATCGCCGAGGTGTTGGCCCAGGCCGGCTACCGGCTCGCCCTGTTCGACCTGATGCCCGTGCCGGGCTTCACCGACGCCGTCCATGTCACGGGATCGGTGGCCTCGTCCTCGGCGGTGGCCGCCCTCGACGAGGCGGTGCACGAGGCGTACGGGCGGGCGGACGTGCTGGTCAATAACGCCGGGATCGCCTGCATCAGCCCGGCTGAGCAGACACCGGCCGCCGTCTGGCGCGAGGTGCTGGAGGTGAACCTGACCGGGCCGTTCCTGCTCTGCCAGGCCTTCGGGCGCCGGATGCTCGCCCGCGGCGCCGGCTCGATCGTGAACATCGCCTCGGTGGCCGGGCTCCTGGGCGTGGCGGACCGGGCCGCGTACAACACGAGCAAGCACGGCCTCGTTGGCCTGACCCGTACGCTCGCCGTCGAGTGGGGCGGCCGCGGCGTCCGGGTGAACGCGGTCTGCCCGGGATGGGTCAAGACCCCGATGGACGATGCCTCGCAGGGCGAGGGTGCCTACGGGGACACCGACATCACCGACCATGTCCCGTTGGGCCGGTTCGCCGTACCCGACGACGTGGCTCAGGCGGTGCTGTTCCTCGCCGACCCGGCGCGCAGCGGCTTCGTCAACGGGGCCACGCTCTCCGTCGATGGTGGCTGGTCCGCCGACGGGTCGTGGCAGTCGCTGCGCCTCGGCAGCCGCCTCCGCTGACCAGCGCGCCGGACCCCGCACCCGGGGGATCGTCAGGGTGCGGGGGATACCGGCGCCGGCGTGTCACGGCCGGCGCGTCGGCTCAGGATGTTCGGCAGGTTGCGCCGCTGGGCGGCGTGGGGCTGCCGTTCACGATGAACCCGAACGTCGTGCTGGCCGACGGGCCGAGACGGCCGTTCCAGGTCTCGTTGGCGACGCTGATCGTCGATCCGCTCGGCGTCGGCCGACCACCCCAGAGTTGGCCCAGGGTCTGTCCACTCGCGAGGGTGAACTGCACGGTCCAGCCGTTGGTGGTCGTCGACCCGGTGTTGGTCACCGTGTATTCGCCCTGGTACCCGTCCGGCCAACTGTTGACCGACCGGAAGGTGGCGCTGCACCCGCCCGGGCTCGGCGAGGTCGGGTCGGTGGTGGGAGGCGTCGTCGGCGGGGTGGTGGGCGGCGTCGTCGGGGGTGTGGTGGGCGGCGTCGTGGGCGGTGTCGTCGGGCCGTCCGTCAGCGTCGGCGTCGTCCAGTCCCGCCACTGGGCCAGGTTGCCGGCCTTACTGCTCGCGATGTTGAACACGCCGGGCGCGGTGCCGGTGTTGAGCAGGAACCGCTGGATGCTCTGGCGCATCGGGGTCTGCCACTCCGACCGGACGGCGCAGTGCGTGCCGTTCGTGACGTTGGACCAGTACGAGATGTTCGCACCCGCACCGAGCGCGGTGTAGACCTCGCGGCCGCCCAGAGCGGCCACGCTGCCGGACCTCGCGGCCAGCCAGTCGACGAAGGGGTTCTCCATGATGAACAGCCCGCGCGGCGCGATCATCGCGACGGTCTCGTGGGTGTCGACCGGCAGTGTGTTCGGGTTGCTGGTGAACTGGCTGAACGCGTCGCCGAGCCACGGCTGCTCGGAGTAGGCGCTGCTGAGCGGCTGGGCGCCCGACTCACCGGGAATCCCGCGGAAGATCGGCACGCCGGCGCTGCCCGACTCGACCGGCATGGTCAGGGCGATGCGCTGGTCGAACGCACCGGTCACGAACGCACCCTTGCCGTACCTCGAACAGCCGGTCACACCGATCGAGCTCGCTCGAAGGATGTTGCCACCGGACTGCTCGATGACATCGATGATCCGGCTCACGCCCCACGCCCACGCGACCAGCAGCCCGGTGCTGCTCGTGTTGCCGTAGACGGTGTAGAAGGCCCCCTGCTTGTTCGTGCGCGGAGTGCCCTCCCGGCCAACCGCCAAGGGGTCGTAACTGATGACCGCGGCACCGGCGTTCCGGATCGTCGTCGTGTCGGCGCCGAACCCGCCGATGACGACAACGGCTGGGAAGGGTCCGGTTCCGGTCGGCAGGGACACACTGGCCGAGAAGCTGGCGGTGCGGCCGTTGTGGTTGACGTTCACGGTGATGCTGCTGTTGGAGACCGTCCCAGTGACGCTCGACGGCTTCGCGGGCTTGTCGCCGTAGACGTACCGCTCCGCGAGTTCCTTGATCTCGGCCCGCCGGCACTGCCACTGGGCTTTGGTCGTAATACGGGTGCCGTCCACGCGGCGGAACGGGTCGGGCAACCGGGAGTTGGCGGTCAAGGTGACCTGGCCCGGCACCGGGCAGCCGGCACCATCGTCCTCGGCGGCGAGCGCCCCCGCCGGGGCCAAGGCGACCACCACCAGCACTCCAGCGAGTGCGACCGTCGCCAGCGCGGCGAGGGCCGAACGGATCCGGGAACGAGCAGATCTGAGGATCACGAGGATCTCCTTCCGGGCACGGTGATGCCAGCCACGACCGTGAGACCGCGCGCCGGGCTTTACCGATTGAGGTCGATGTTGAGGATGCCGACAGACTGGCGTCGCAGCGCCGTCCGTGACGGCGATGGGCGGTCGGCGTCACCAGCACGGCTCTGCGACAGTCGGACAGGGACGGTTAGGGTACCGTCGTCGAACGCGCCCGCCAGCGAGACGGTCACGGCGCCGGTCCCGAAACGTTTACATCACTATGGGGAACGGTTTCTCCGATAGTAACCGTCAGTTCTCGACCTTTCAATGCCTCGACACGGCCATCTGGCCCCGCGTCTGCGGTCGTTCCCGCGCGGTGACGACCGCGACCGTCGCCGCGGCCACCGCCATTGAGGCGAATGCGGACACCAGCAAGGGAACGCGAAAGTCCACTGTGGAGGTTGCTAGGGCGCCGAGCGGGATGGCGAGCGCGGGCGGGGCGAAGACCAGGGTTGTGGCCGAACCCGTGACGGCGCCCATCATCCCGGGCGGCGTGTGCAGTTGCACCGCCGTGAAGGCTGCCACGACCGTCCACGGTAGACCGAGTCCCACCAGGGCGCTGCCGGCCAGCGTCGCCGGCAACCATCCCGTCGCCTGGGCCAGCGGGCCTACCCCGAACACCATCGCGCCCAGGACGGCGAGTCGGGTCTCGCCGCCGAGCCAGGCCAGGAGGCGGCCGACCAGCAGGCCACCCGCGACCGCCCCGCCGCCCTGGACCGATGAGAGCACGCCCAGGAACGCCGCCGGCCGGTGCAACGCTTCGGCGACGACCGCGTAGAGCCCGGCCGTCCCGAGACCTGACGCGAACATCGCCACGGTCGCCACCAGCACCGGCCGCCGCACCACTGGCTGCGACCGTAGGCACCGTCCGCCCGCGACGACGTCTGTCCACATGCGACGGCGTTGGCGAGCCGGGGGATCGGCCGGTGCGGCAGCGGCGGCCGGCGCGAGCGGACGCACGAACAGGTAGAGGACGGCCGACGCGGCCAGGGTTCCCGCGGCGAGCAGTGCGACGGCGGGCCCGCCCGCGACGACGAACAGCCCCGCGCCCAGCAGCGGAGCGATCAGTTTCGTGGCCTCCTGCGCGCCCAGCCGTAGACCACCCAACCCGCCGAGCGCCTCGCGCGGCACCGCCGCCACCACCAGTCGCGCCTCGGCGGCGTCCACGACGACGTAACTCACGCCATAGGCGAGCATCACGGCGAAGATCTGCCAGATGTCGTTGGCGTCGTCGACGACCAGCAGCGTCGCGAGCAGCCCGGCCAGCGTCAGGTTCGTGGTGAGGAGCAGGGGCCGGACCGGCGCCCGGTCGACGAGCGCACCCAACGCCGGCCCGAGCAGCGTCGGCGCGAACACGAAGAAGCCGGCGAGGGCGGCCAGGCCGCTCGACCCGGTCAGCTCCATCACCCAGACGGCCGCGGCGAGGGACATCGCGGTGTTGCCCAGCCCGCCGACGAGCGAGACGCCCACGAGCAAGGCCACGCCGCGGTTCATGAGATCTCCAGACTTGAGCCTTTCACGCTCAATCCTGTGGTACCGCCGCCGCGGTGTCAACCGGGCGTGCGCGCATCCCGTTCCGCGGCGCGCAGACGGCGGACGGCCGCGGCTACCGGCGGCGGTAGCGACCCCGTCGGCATCTGGTCGAGGTCGTCGACAGCGTTGCGGCACAGGGCATACAGGCCACTCGGTAAGGCGTCGACCGCAGCCGCCAGGCTGGCCCGGGCGAGCGCGGCCCGGCTGTGCCGGCCGTCCCATGCTCGATCTGCCTCGATACGTCGATGTAGAGCCACGGCGGCCATGCGGAGCTCCACGAGACGTTCTCCGCTGGCTACGTCAACGGTTCGCTGCTCCAGGCGAGCTGCCCGTACCTGTGACGGATCGCGGGACGAGCCACCGCTCAGCCGCAGCCAGCGCTGCTCGGCCGCCTGACGGCTGCCCAGCCTGAGCGCGCCGGCGATCACCGGCCAGGCGGCGCCCAGGTCCCGGGCGGCGCCGATGAGCTCCCGCTCGACGCGGTCCAGGTCGGCCCGCACCGCACGCAGAGAGGCGAGCGCGGCCAGCACCTCGGTGGTATCGGAGGCCGCCGACGCGACCACCTCCGCCGCTCGCCCGTACGCCACCAGCGGATCCGTCACGCGATCACTCTCCGCCACAGAAGGGAGCGGCGTCAACGATCCGTTGCGCGAGCTCTCAACCTTGTCGCTGGCGACGAAGGCGGCCTCCATTTCCGCCAGCGTTGTCGCCTGGTGGCCCCTGGGAGGGCCGTCAGACGACAACGATCAACCCGCGGTCGCCACCTTGTCCCCGGCGACGAACGGTGTCTGCACGACGAAGTGCAGGTAATCGGCCGAGCTCTCGACGAACGTGTGCTCCTCCCCTGGCTCGACCACGAGCATGTCGCCGGCCGTGAGCCGCAACGTGTGCCCGGCGATGACGGCAACGCTAGAGCCGCGGGCCACGAGATAGACCTCATTCATCTGATCATGTCGATGGGGGAGGTTGACGCCACGATCCGCCCAGCCGATGGCGACGGGAACAGCGCTCATCCACGGCCCGACAAACCAGCCTTTTCCGTCAGTGGTTGGCCCGTCCGTACGACCCACGATCACCGACCGCCTCCTCCCTCACGTCCAGCGTGGTGGTGCAACTCGGCGAGCGCCGCCGTGGCGGCGTTCGCGGCCGGGCAATGGCCGTCGGCCCGGCCACAGGCCGAGACGTCGCAGAGCCGGCAGGTCCACGCGCCGGCCGCCCCGTGTGCCTGGTCGGCGGCGGTGAGCTTCTGCCGGACCAGCGCGCCGAGCACCCGGCCCAGGAGCTCGTGCAGGGTTGCTCGTTCGGTGCTGGTGAGCGAGGCGAGTGCGTCGTTGAGCACCTCGGCTCGAGCCGCGGACACCCGCGCCGCCGCTCGCCGACCCTTCGCGGTGAGCCGCACCGACCGCGACCGGCCGTCGTCCCCCGGCCCGCGGGTGACGAAGCCCGCCCCTTCCAGGCGGTCCACCAACCGAACCGCGCCGGACGGGGTCAGACCCAGCACCCGGCGCACCGCGTCAACCGTCGGTCGGTCGAGGAAGTGGTGCAGCGCCGACAGCGCCGCCGCCGTGGTACCGGATTGACCGGCCTCCGCGGCGATGGCGTGGGCGGTCCGGTCGCCGACGATCACCGCCAGCGCGCCGAGGACGTTCGCGTCCCGTTCGACGCTCGTCACCCCAGGTCGTACCGGAGCACGAGTGGCCACTGTGGATAGTCCTCGTGCGTCGACTCGTGCTCGCCGCGCCCGGTGATCCCGGCCAGCCCCTCGGTACCCGAGCCAGCAACGATGTCGGAGGTGATCCGCGCGGTGGTGCCGTCGTAGGTGCCCTGGCCCACCATGACGAAGCTGCCGGTCCGGCCATCGAGGGTCCCGGTCGCGTAGAGCACACCGACGTACGTGCTGGTGCCGTCGGCGTTGTAGTAGAGCAGCGCGTTCCACGTGCCCTCGAGCGTTGCTCCGTCACCCCCACCGCTGAGGACCACGTCGGCCCGCTTGAGCGTCCGACCGTCGGAGAGCTCACGGAAAGGCTGCTCGTCCCAGGACTTGATGTCGAGCCTGGTGTTCTTGGTCGTCGTCATGACCGTAATATATGTGTGACTCACGCACATGTCGAGCCGAACGAGCGAACCCCCCGGGCCGGTCCCTACCCGCGGGCGGCGACCTCGTGGACGAGCGCGACGACCCGGGTCAGCACGTCGGGGTCGGTCTCCGGCAGCACCCCGTGCCCGAGGTTGAAGACGTGCCCCGGCGTCGCCGATCCCTCGCGGAGCACCCGGCGCACCTCCGCCTCCGCCACCGACCACGGGGCCAGCAGCGTGGCCGGATCGAGGTTGCCCTGGACGGCATACCGCGGCCCGATTCGCGCCGACGCCACGTCCAGCGGGGTGCGCCAATCCACTCCCACGACGGTCGCCCCGGCCTGCGCCATGGCCGGCAGCAGCTCGGCGGTGCCGACTCCAAAGTGGATCCTCGGCACCTCCGGGAACTCCGCAGCCAACCCGTCCAGCACCGCCGAGGAGTGCCGGGCCACGAACCGGCGATAGTCCACTTCGGACAATGCGCCGGCCCAGGAGTCGAAGAGCTGCACCGCCGAGGCACCAGCCGCGACCTGCACCCGCAGGAACTCCAGCGTGATCGCCGCGAGGCGCTCGCACAGCGCGTGCCAGAGCTCGGGTTCGCCGTACATGAGGGCCTTGGTGCGCGTGTGCTCGCGCGACGGGCCACCCTCGACGAGGTAGGACGCGAGCGTGAACGGCGCCCCCGCGAAGCCGATCAACGGCACCGGGCCGAGCTCTCGCACCAGCAGCCGTACGGCCTCGTCCACAAAGGTCACATCCGAGCCGTCGAGCGGGCTGATCGCCGCCACATCCGCCGACGTCCGCACCGGGGTCGCGACCACCGGCCCGACCCCAGGGGTGATATCGAGGTCGATGCCGGCGGCGGCGAGCGGCACCATGATGTCCGAGAACAGGATTGCCGCGTCCACGCCGTGCCGGCGCACCGGCTGCAGCGTGATCTCGCAGACCAGCGACGGGTCGCGGCACGCGTCGAGCATGCGGGTGCCGGCGCGCGCGGCACGGTACTCGGGCAGCGAGCGACCGGCCTGGCGCATGAACCACACGGGGGTGTACGGGACCGGTTCGCGCCGGCACGCCCGCAGCAGCGCGGGGGTGGCACTGGCCTCGCGCGAATCATGCTCAGCCATCGATCCTGAGACCATCTCGCCCATCCTCGCACGTCACGCTGCGTAGTCAGGATCCTTCGGCGTGCCGTGGCGGGCCGATAGCCATCCCAGGCCATAGGCTCGGGTCGTGTCGCCCTCGACCGCCGTGCCCGCCATCTTCGCCCAGGCCGTTCGCGGCCTGCGGTCGGTGCGGCCCCGTCCGGAGATCACCCTCGAGGAGGTGAGTCCGCCGGCTCGGCTCGCGCCGTACGCCTTCGCGATCTTCGCGACGGTACACCGGGATGGCGCTGAGGTCGCAAGCGGCCGCCTCATCCTCCTGCACGACCCGGCGGGCCACCAGGCGTGGGACGGGACGCTGCGGCTGGTCACCTACGTGACCGCCGAGATCGATGCAGAGATGGCAACTGATCCCCTCCTGCCGGAGGTGGGGTGGGCCTGGCTCACCGAGGCGCTCGACAGCCACAACGCGCCCTACAAGGCGCCGGCCGGCACCGTGACCCAGACGCTCTCGACGCGCTTCGGCGACCTCGCCGGCACCCCGCCGACCGCGGACATAGAGATCCGCGCCTCGTGGACGCCGGTCGACCGGGGGCTGGAGGCGCACCTGCAGGCGTGGTGCGCCGTGCTCGCGTCGACCGCGGGCCTGCCGCCGCCGGGGGTGGTGGCTCTCCCCCGGCGCGGCCTGGCCTGACCCGACGCGGTCGGACGCCTACAGGAACGGGTCGGCCGCGTCGCAGAGCTCGACGGCCTGCAGGCGCAGTGGCTCGGTCTCGGGCGTGTCGGTCCCGCCGGACTCCCCGAGCGCGTCCCACCAGTCGTAGATCGCGGTCAAACAGTCGGAGATCGCGTCGCGCTCCTCCCGGACGCCGGCCAGATCCTCGTCAGCGGCGGCCAGGTCACGCTCGGCCGCGCTGAGCCGGCGCTCCGCACTCGCGAGCTCGTCCTCGAGCGCGGTGATCTCCTCGGATCGGCGGGTCGACTCCTGGCCCTGGCGCACGTACAGCACACCGAGCGTGGCTCCGGCCAGGACGAAGAGCCCCAGCAGCGCTGACAGCACCGCGATGGCGACCTTGCCGCCGCCGTTCTGCGGGGGCGGGGCCATCGGTATGAACCCGTACGGTCCGCTGACCGACATCGCCTGCATCAGCAGGGTGGGGTCGTAGCTGGGCGGTGCCGGCTGGGTCGGCGGGAGACCGTACGACGGCGCGCCGGGCTGGCCCGGCTGCGGATAGGCCGGTCCGGAAGCCGACGGTACGGCCGAGGCGAGCGGCACCGGTCCGGGCTGCGAGGGCACTGGCGCAGCCGGATGTACCGGACCGGCGGGCGCACCTGGCGGCGCTGGGGCGGGCGGCGGGACCGGCGGCGCTGGCGTGGGCGGGACCGGCGTGGGCGGCGCCGGCGGCTCCGGTGGGGGCGACGCGGTCGGCGTCTGCGGCACGGGCGGCGGGACCGGCGGCTCCGGTGTGGGTGGGGTGGTGGCCTGCGGCCCCGGAACGGCGGCGGGCGCGGAGTCGTTGGGTCCGGGGGGATTGGTCATGGTTCTCCTCATCGAATGCCGAGGCCGTCCAGGACATACGCGTGTTCCGGTCGCCAGCATTGCGGAGGTCGTCCGGTCGCAACAGAGTACGGACGGCCTTTCGGGCGGAGTTGCCAGCTGATTCCGCTCCGCCGGGGTCGCCGGGATTCCCTGCCATCCTCCCCCACCCAGCCCCCCGTGCCGAATCGCGGCTGGTCCCGCTCCGCTGGCGTCGCCGGAACCCATGCCCGATTCGCACCGACATCGATGGAGATCAGCACCCCGGTGTTGACTGGCGTAATGGCGACTCGCTGATTGGCAGCCCGCCGTTAACGTGAGCAGCGCAAACCGTACGGTTGTGGGGTGACCGACGGAACCGATGCCCCGGCGCCGGCCGTCGTGCTCACCGCGCCACGCGACGGCACCCCCAAGCCGATCGACACGGGCGCCGGCCTCGCCCGGGCCGCGGAGCTGCTCGCCGCGGGGACCGGGCCGGTCGCCGTCGATGCCGAGCGAGCTTCGGGATACCGGTACACCCACCGGGCGTACCTGGTGCAACTGCGCCGCGAGGGCGCGGGCACGATCCTGGTCGACCCGGTCTCGTTCGACGACCTCGCCGTCATTGCCGAGGCGATCGCCGACGCTGAGTGGGTGCTGCACGCCGCGAGCCAGGACCTGCCCTGCCTGGCCGACCTCGGGTTGCGGCCCGCCCGGCTCTTCGACACGGAGCTCGCCGCCCGGCTGGCGAACCTGGAGCGTGTGGGGCTGGCCGCCCTCACCGAGCAGCTGCTCGGGTTCGCGCTGGAGAAGCACCATTCCGCCGCGGACTGGTCCACCCGCCCGCTGCCTCCGGCCTGGCTGTCCTACGCGGCCCTGGACGTGGAGCTGCTGGTCGACCTGCGGGACAAGCTCGAGGCGGAGCTGACCGCGCAGAACAAGCTGGCCTGGGCCAAGGAGGAGTTCGAGTACCTGGCGTCCTCGGCGGGTCGCCCGGCGCCGCCGCGACCCGACCCGTGGCGGCGCACCTCGGGCATCCACAAGGTTCGGGGTGCCCGGGCCCTCGCCCGCGTCCGGGCCCTGTGGTACGCGCGCGACCGCGTGGCGGCCCGCCGCGACTCCGCCCCGGGGCGGGTGCTCGCCGACTCGGCCATCATCACGGCGGCCGAGATCAACCCGACCAACGAGCGGGACCTGATGGCGATCCAGGGCTTCGGCGGTCGCTACGTGCGCCGGCTGGCTCCCATCTGGCTGGACGCGCTGGACGAAGCGCGCAACCTCCGCGACGCCGACCTGCCCCAGGCGGTCGTCAGCGAAGGCCCGCCGCCGCCACACCGCTGGGCCGAGCGCGATCCGGTGGCGGCGGCCCGGCTGGTCCGCTGCCGCGAGGTCGTCACCCGGCTGGCCACGCACCACAGCCTGCCGCCGGAGAACCTGGTCGCGCCCGATGCGATCCGCCGGCTGGCCTGGACGCCCCCGTCACCCCTCAACGCACAGACGGTGGACTCGACCCTGGCGAACATCGGAGTGCGGAACTGGCAGCGTGGGCTGCTCACCGCCCCGCTCGCCGAAGCCCTCGTCGACCCACCGCCGCCCGCGCCCGCCCCCGCCCCCGAGGTGTAAGCAAGGCGCCCTTCTTGCCGGATGGTTGTCGGGCTACGGCTCGACGGGCAGGCGCGTGTCGCGGATCGCGGACCAGCGCTGCGAATCCCGGATCGCGTCCTCAATGGACAGTTGCGGGGTCCAGCCGAGCAACTCCGCCGCCCGCGTGCCCCTGGTGAACGACCCGACGACGTCCCCCGGTCGGGGCGGCGCGTCTCGGACCTTCAGTGGCAGGCCCGTCGCGGCGACGAACGCGGCGACGAACTCGCGCACCGTCGTCCCCGCGCCCGTACCCAGGTTGATGACCTCGTACCCGCCGGCGCCCGACTCAGGCAGCACGGCGTCGAAGCGCTGCAGCGCCCGCACGTGGGCCTGGGCGAGGTCCCAGACGTGGATGAAGTCGCGGATGCCGGAGCCGTCGCGGGTCGGCCAGTCCACCCCGGTGACCAGGAACTCCTCGTCGTTCTCGACGGCGGTGAGCAGCTTGCCGAGCAGGTGCGTGGGCCGGCGGACCTGCAGGCCGGTGCGCAGCTGCGGGTCGGCACCGACGGGGTTGAAGTACCGCAGCGAGAGCACCCGCAGCGGCGCCGCCGCCGCCGTGTCCTCGAGCACCTGCTCCATCATCACCTTGCTGCGCGCGTACGGGCTGCTCGGCGCCAGCGCCGAGGCCTCGTCGACCGAGAGGTCCGCGCCGGGCGCGTAGATCGCCGCCGACGAGCTGAACAGGTACCGGGTACAGCCGTGGCGCAGCACATGCTCGATGAAGTCGACCGACTTGGCGACGTTCTCGCGGTAGTAGCGCAGGGGCAGCGCCACGGACTCGGGCACGACGATCAGGGCGGCCGCGTGCACCACGGCGTCGATGTCCGGATGGTCGGAGAAGATCTTGTCGAGCAGGGCTCCGTCCGCGATATCGCCCTGGTAGAAGGCCCGTCCTTGGGTGAACTCGGCCCTTCCGGTCGACAGATTGTCGAGGATCACCGGCGTGATGCCGGCGTCGAGGCAGGCTGAGGCGACCGTACTGCCGATGAACCCGGCACCGCCGGCGATCAGGACCTTCACGGCGCCAACCTATCTGAGCCTGGTGCAGCAGGTCGGAGCAGACCGCCGGGACTTTCGGGTTACTGGCCAGTAGCATGGGCGCTACGTCCCCTGAGAGGAGGGCTTGTCCGTGCCCCGTGACGCCACACCCCGCCAGCTGCGTGACGTCGTCTTCGTCGACGGCGTCCGCACTCCGTTCGGCAAGGCCAAGGGCTACTACGCCAACACCCGTGCCGACGACCTCGTGATCCGCTGCATCCGCGAGCTGCTGCGCCGCAACCCGAACCTGCCCCCGGAGCGGGTGGACGAGGTGGCGATCGCGGCCACGACGCAGATCGGCGACCAGGGTCTGACCATCGGCCGTACGGCCGGGCTGCTCGCCGGTCTGCCCAAGTCCGTGCCCGGCTTCGCCATCGACCGGATGTGCGCGGGCGCGATGACAGCCGTGACGACGCTCGCCTCCGGCATCGCCTTCGGTGCGTACGACGTGGTGATCGCGGGCGGCGTCGAGCACATGGGCCACCACCCGATGGGCGAGGGCGTCGACCCCAACCCGCGCATCATCGCCGAGAAGCTCGTCGATCCCTCGGCGCTCGTCATGGGCTCCACCGCGGAGAACCTGCACGACCGGCTGCCCGGGATCACCAAGGAACGGGCCGACCGGTTCGGCCTGCGCTCCCAGGAGAAGACGGCGAAGGCCTACGCCGACGGCAAGCTGCAGCCCGACCTCGTGCCGATGTCCACCCGGGACACCGACGGCGCCTGGGGACTGGCCACTGTGGACGAGGCTCCCCGCGAGACGTCGATGGAAAAGCTCGCCGAGCTCCGCACCCCGTTCCGTCCACATGGGAGGGTGACCGCGGGAAACGCCGCCGGCCTCAACGACGGCGCCACCGCCTGCGTGCTGGCCGCCGCCCGGGTCGCGGCCGAGCTCGACCTGCCGGTGGCGATGAAGCTCGTCGGGTACGGCTTCGCCGGTGTCGACCCGGAGGTCATGGGTTTCGGCCCGATCCCGTCGACCGAGAAGGCTCTGCGCAACACCGGTCTGTCCATCGAGGACATCGGGCTGTTCGAGCTGAACGAGGCGTTCTCGGTGCAGGTGCTCGCGTTCCTCGACCACTTCGGCATCGACGACGACGACCCGCGGGTGAACCCGTGGGGGGGCGCGATCTCCGTCGGGCACCCGCTCGCATCCTCCGGCGTACGGCTGATGACCCAGCTCGCTCGCGAGTTCGTTGAGCACCCCGAGGCCCGGTACGGGCTCACGGCCATGTGCGTCGGCATCGGCCAGGGTGCCTCCGTGATCTGGGAGAACCCCCACTACTCATCGTCGTCGTCGGAGGCAGCAGCATGACGCGCCCGGAGTTCGAGCAGAACGTTAACGACGCTCGGCTCGCAAGCTTCACCGAGACCGTCACGAGGGCGCTGGCTCGGCTGGTCAAGGTGCCGGGGCTCGACCGCCCGGCCGTACTGATCACATTGGACAACGGACACGACTACACCAAGCCCAACACACTCGGGCCCGGTGGTCTGGCGAGCCTGGACGCGGCCATCAGCGAGGCGCTCGCGGCGGACCCGGCATTCATCGCCATCACGGGCAAGCCGTTCATCTTCTGTGTCGGCGCCGACCTGAACGGCGTCGGCCTGGTACGCACCCGCGAGCAGGCGCTCGAGCTCGCCCGGACGGGCCACGGGATCTTCGCCCGGCTGCGCGACGCCACGGTGCCGACATTCGCCTTCATCAACGGCGCGGCCCTCGGCGGTGGCCTCGAGGTCGCGCTGCACTGCCATTACCGGACGCTCTCGTCTTCGGTGACGACCATCGCGCTGCCCGAGGTGGGTCTCGGCCTGGTCCCGGCGTGGGGCGGCACTCAACTGCTGCCCAACCTGGTCGGCGTCATCAACGCGGCCACGGTGATCGTGCAGAACCCGTTGCAGCTCAACAAGATGCTGCGGGCGCCGCAGGCGTACGAGCTCGGCATCGCGGACGTGCTGCTCGACCCGGCCGACTTCCTGGAGCGCTCCATCGAGTGGGCCGCCTCGGTGGTCCGCGGCGAGACGACCGTTGCCCGGACCCCCGTCGAGACCAAGGACTGGGACGGTGTCATCGCGTTCGCCCGGGCCATGCTCGACGAGAAGCTGCACGGCGCCGCCCCGGCCCCGTACAAGGCTCTGGACCTGCTGGCCCTGGCCAAGGACACCCCGTTCGAGGCCGGCACCGTTGCTGAGGACGAGGCGCTCGCGGACCTGGTCATGACCGACGAGCTGCGCAGCGGCATCTACGCCTTCGACCTGGTCCAGCGCCGGGCCAAGCGACCCGTCGGCGCACCGGACAAGTCCCTGGCCCGGCCCATTACGAAGGTGGGCATCGTGGGGGCCGGCCTCATGGCCAGCCAGCTCGGGCTGCTGTTCGCCCAGCGGCTGGAGGTCCCGGTCGTGCTCACCGACCTGGACCAGAAACGGGTCGACAAGGGACTGTCCTATGTGCATGGTGAGATCGACAAGCTCGCCGCGAAGGGGCGCCTCGACTCCGGACGTGCGGCGCGGCTGCACGGTCTGGTCTCCGGCAGTGTGGACAAGGCCACGTTCGCCGACGCCGATTTGGTGATCGAGGCAGTGTTCGAGGACCTCGATGTCAAGAAGCGGGTGTTCGCCGAGGTCGAGGCGCTCGTCAAGCCCGAGTGCATTCTTGCCACCAACACCTCATCGCTGTCGGTGACCGCGATGGCCGCCGAGCTCGCGCACCCCGAGCGGGTGGTGGGGCTGCATTTCTTCAATCCGGTCTCGCTCATGCCGCTGCTGGAGGTCGTCCGGGCCGAGAAGACCGACGACGGCACCCTGGCCACCGCGTTCGTCATCGGCAAGACGCTGCGCAAGTCGTGCGTACTCGTCAAGGACGCACCGGCGTTCGTGGTGAACCGGCTGCTCACCCGGTTCCAGGGCGCGGTCTTCAGCGCGATCGAGACCGGTACGCCGGTCGCGCTGGCCGACACCGCTCTGGACTCGATGGGTCTGCCGATCCGCCCGCTGGCTCTGCTGCAGCTCGTCGGGCCCGCGGTCGCCTACCACGTCGGCCAGGTGCTGCACGGCGCGTTCCCGGACCGCTTCCCGGTGAGCGGGAACATGCGGCGGATCGCCGAGTCCGGCCTGCCGCTGCTGGTCGACGACAAGCCCAACCCCGACCTGGATGCGCTCCTTGAGGTGGGAGCCAACCCGCTCGCCGCGGAGCAGGTACTCGACAACGCGCTGACTGTGCTGGCCGAGGAGGTCCGGCTGATTCTGGACGAGGGCGTGGTCGCCGAGCCGCAGGACATCGACCTGTGCCTCATCCTCGGGGCCGGGTGGCCGTTCCACCTCGGTGGCATCACGCCGTACCTCGACCGTACGGGAGTGGCCGAGCGCGTCAGCGGCCGTCGCTTCCTCCCCCCAGGGGTGGCGAGCCGGCCGGCCTGATCCAATCCCTTCCCCAAACGCAGATGAACCAAACGAAGACGCAGACCTCCGAACGAGTGGACGATGAGATCGTCTGCGGGCTAGGGTCTGTGGATGATGGTCGATGCGTTTGCGGGTCTGGACGGGCAGGGATGGCCGCAGGTCGGCAGCTTGGCGCTGGCCCTGGTGTTGTCAACCCTCATCGGCATGGAGCGGGAGGCGCGCCAGAAGAGCGCCGGGCTGCGGACCCACGCGCTCGTTGGCTTCGCCTCCGCTCTGTTTGTGTTGATCTCCCAGCACTTCGGCGACTCGCGCCTGGCGGCGCAGGTCGTCTCGGGCATCGGGTTCATTGGCGCCGGCCTCATCTTCGTCCGTCGCGACGGAGTCAAGGGGCTCACCACTGCGGCCGGGATCTGGATGACGTGCGCGGTCGGCATGGCCTCCGCAGCCGGCCTGTGGCTGCTCGCGCTCGTCGTGACCGCCGGGCATCTCCTCGTCGTGTTCGGGTTCCCCGCCGTGGCCGACCGGCTGCCTCGGTCGAAGTACGCGTCCTCCCGAGTGCATCTGACCTATGTGGACGGTCGGGGCGTGCTCCGGTCGGTTCTGGCCGAGGCGACGCGCGGTGACTACTCGGTCGCGAACCTCTCCGTCGAGCAGCCCGAGACCACCGACGGCGACCATCCCCGATCCGTCGGCCTGTCGCTCACGGTCACCGGTCGCGGCAGCATCTCGGAGCTGGCGGCGTCGTTGGCCGACCTGCCCGGAGTCCTCACGATCTCCGTAGACGAGGAGGCCGAGTCGGGCTGACGGGCACCACCGTCGGGCGGCGCGGGCGACTAGACGGCGCTGGGATCGGGCTCGGACTCCTTGCCAGCAGCCGGTTCCCGGGGCGGCGGTGCCGGCGCGCCGGCGCGCGGGCTCGCGGGGAGCGGCGTCGGGTCGGGGTCACGGTACGAGTCCGCCGGCGGCAACGGCGTGGGGTCGGGATCCGCGTAGCTGATTCGCGCAGGCACCGGGGTCGGGTCGGGCCCACCGGCCGCGGGGACGGTCGCCGAGGCGGTGACGACCGGGGTGACGTGGGCGCTGGGGAGGCTGAGCGTGACCTCGAGACCGCCGTCGACATTCGCGGTCGCCGTCACCGTGCCGCCGTGTGCGTCGGCGATGGCGCGCACGATGGACAGGCCGAGGCCAGACCCCCGGCCGCCCGTTCGCTCCCGGCCGCCCCGACGGAACGGTTCGAACAGGCGCGGCACGTCGGCGGGTTCGACGTCGAAGCCGGTGTTGCGCACGACCAGCCAGGACCGCTCGTCGTCCCCGCCCGTACTCATCCAGATATTCCCATGGAGGTGGTTATAGCGTACGGCGTTCTCGACCAGGTTCCCGGCGAGCCGGTCGAGTAGCCCGGGGTCACCGACCACGGGGGCCGGTGCCAGGTCCGTCTCCACGGTCACATGGATGCGCTGGATCTCGCGACTCATCGCGGCCAGGGCCGACGTAGCGCAGGAGGCGAGGTCGGCCGGCTGCTTCGTCGACAGCTTCCGGCCGGACTGGGCCTCCGTCCGGGCGAGCAGCAGCAGCGAGTCCACGAGCGCGTTGGCCCGGTCGGACCCGTCGCGGACCACCTTCGCCATGCGCCGCAGGTCGGTCGCCGTCGCGTCCGGATCGCCGAGCGTCACATCGATCTCGGTGCGCATGACGGCGAGCGGCGTGCGCAGCTCGTGTGAGGCGTTGGCGACGAAGCGTTTCTGGGTGTCGAAGGTCGCGCCGATCCGTTCCATCATGGCGTCGAAGGTGTCCGCGAGCTCGGCCACCTCGTCGGCGGGACCCACGTACCGGATGCGCTGGTCCAGCGTCTCCCCGGTCAACGCCCGGGCGGTGGTGGTGACCTGCTGCAGGGGACGCAACGCCCGGCCCGCCACGAGGTAGGCACCGGCGACCCCGGCGACCCCGACGAGCGCCACGGCGAGCAGCCCGGCCAGCAGCATCTCCCGGCGTGCCGACGACAGGACGCTGTCGCGCCACGGACCCTGGTCGTACGGCTCGCCGGCGGCGTCGACCAGCCTCGCGTCGGGCGGCAGCACCTGGGTCGCGCCCATCGCGTGACTGACGACGAGCCAACCGAGCAGGACGATGACCAGCGCGCCGCCCACGAGCAGCACGCCGTTGAGCATCGTCAGCCGCAGCCGCAGGGTGGGCCGGACCCAGCGCGGACGTCCCCGCGCGTCGTAGACGGTCACGCTTGACTCGCTCTCGGCTCGGTCATGTCCCCGCCTGCACCGCTGCGGACGCGTCGCCGGCCTGCTCATCCTGTCGGTCGGGGCGGGATCCACCCGGTCCGCCCGTGCCCGCCGCCGGGATGCGGTAACCCTGGCCAACCACCGTGTCGATCAACGGCGGGTCGCCGAGCTTGCGCCGCAGGGTCAGCATCGTGACCCGCACCGTGGTGGTGAACGGGTCAGCGTTGGCGTCCCAGACCCGCTCGAGCAGCTCCTCGCTCGACACCACGCCGCCGCGCGCCTTGAGCAGCTCCTCGAGCAGCCCGAACTCCTTACGCGTCAGGTCGAGCGCCTCGCCCGCCCGGGTCGCCGTCCGTGTGGTCTGGTTGAGCACCACGTCGGCCGCCACCAGCACCGGTGGTGCCGCGGGCGTCGCCCGCCGGCCGAGCGCCCGGACCCGGGCGACCAGCTCGGTGAAGTCGAACGGTTTGGGCAGATAGTCGTCGGCACCGAGCTGCAACCCGCCCACTCGGTCGGCCACCGAGCCGCTCGCGGTGAGCATGAGCACCCGGGTCAGCGCCCCGGACGCCACCAGGTCGGCGCAGATCTGGTCGCCGTGCACCCCCGGCAGGTCGCGGTCCAGCACCACGACGTCGTACCGGGTCACCAGGGCCATTTCGTGACCGGTTGTCCCGTCGTAGGCGACATCGACTGCCAGGCCCTCGCGCCGCAAACCGCGGGCGATGGCGTCGGCCATGGTCCTCTCGTCCTCAACCACGAGTACCCGCACGTCCGCACCTCCCAGCGCCGAGTCGACGGGTATCCAGGCTAGCGGGGACCGCGCCGCGCGGACCAGCGCCGCCCACCAGGTCGCCACCCGTACGGTCGGACGCCCGTGCGACCGGGGGGTGCGAGTGCGCGAGAGAGGAGGGCGGGTACCCACCGTTGGCCGGGTCGAGCGCATCGGTTGGTAGTCACCCTGTAGCCATGCTGAGCAACTGCCTGAAGATCACGCTGCGGATCAGTCCGGAGCCGTGGGAAGCGTTCGGGCGGAGCCCGCCGTCTGCGTCCCTCGCCGGCGTCCGTGCGGGAGCGGGTCAGCGGCGGCGGGCGCGGCGCATCGCGTCAACGCGCGAAGCAGACTCCGACGGCCTGAGAATCGGCGTGCCCCGCCACGGTGACATCGAGGTGAGGTCGGTGTCGTCAGAGACGATGAGGAACGCGCCGACGTCACCGGCCAGATCGAGCATAAGGTTGTCCTCGTGGTCCGGGCCGTCGTGGACGGTTCGGGGCGGATCGACGACCCCACCGCCGGCGTCACAGATGTCAGCCAGGATCGCGGCGTAGTCGCCGACCGTGGTGTCCTCGACCCTGCTGCGGCGAGCACGCGTATGGTGTTCGCCAGGATGGGCGGCGAAAGCCAGAAGCGAACTCTGGACCGTCGTTGGCGACGCCGATGCAGTCCGCGGCTGGGTTCCCTGTCTTCGGCGGCAGGGTCGGCCAGGTTGAGAACGAACTCACCCCGCCTAGGACGGCCTGCACCAGCAGGTTCACATCGAAGACGACCGGAACGTCACCTCGTCGCCCGCGTCGGCGCCACCTTCAGGAAGGGCAAACTCGTAGAGCGCACCGCCGAGGTCGCGGCATGAACCGCCGCCATGGTCAACGGCCAACCAGCCGGCAGATGCCGTCGAATGCAGCAGGCGCGATACTGCGGGTATCGGCCTACGGGCTGGCTATTGAAGACCAGATGGTCCTATTGACGCGGTTGTCGACGCGGTCACCGGTCTTCCAGCCAGGGTTGTGGCACCTGCCCGGCGGTGGAATCGACCCCGGCGAACAACCTACCGACGCACTAACTCGGGAGGTCAAGGAGAAACCGGCTTGGAGGTGCGTGACGCACGCTGATCGACGCCCGCAGTTACCGGGTCGAGCGCAACGGCTTGACCTGGCATCTCGTCGCCATCATCTACTCGATCCACGTTGACCGGTCGGCACGACATCACCGACGAGGCCAACGGCGCTACCGACGCCGCAGCCTGGATCCCGCTCGACCGAATCGGCAGCGCCCTCAGCCCGGTGGCAGCCGACACTATCCGGCTGTGGTCCGTCGGCAAACGCACTAACCCGCAGCATTGCCGCGGAGAGCGTGTCCCGACCTTCGTAGAAGTTGAGTGGCGGTCCCTCACCTGAGGGCGGCCTTGTTGCGGACGTCCGCACCGTCGCGCACCGTCGCGCACCGTCGCGCACCTTCACCACCAATGCATCGACGTACATGATCGGATAGACCTCGTCGAGCGGGCGGGTCTGCCAGGCCTTGACCCTTCTCCAGCACCGCGTCGGTGACCGTGGAGATCGTGTCATGGCTCAACTCGGTGCCGTAGACACGCTGCAGATGCGCGCCGATGTCGCGCACCGTCATCCCGCTGGCGTACAGCGAGATGATGATGTCGGATAGGCCGCCCAGCCGGGTGGAGTTCTTCGGCAGCAACACCGGCTCGAACGTGCCCGCCCGATCCCGCGGCACGGCCAGGTCCACCGGGCCGATCTCCGTGTGCACCGTCTTGGGGGTCGTGCCGTTGCGCGAGTTGCCCGAGTTACGGCCCGCCGCCTCGTGCTTGGCATAGCCCAGATGCTCGGTGAGCTCGGCGTCCAGCCCGGCCTCGAGCACCTCCTTGACCATCTGCGACAGGAAGCTGTCCGGCCCGGTCAGCCGCCCGCCCGACTCGCGGACCTGGGCCACCGCCTGCTCCAACCAGCCCTCGCCCATCAGACCGTCCACCATGGACACACCCGCTCGTGGGGCGGCGGCCCGCCGCGTCACCCGGTTCCGCGCCACGACCGACTCGCCATCACGTGTTTCGCCATCTGCAAGGAACTCGGCCGCGTCGGTCGCCGGCGTGTCGTGCTCTACCGCTGTCGTCATGGCTGTGTAACCTTTCGTGAGAACCCGGGTACACCGGGAACAACTGAACTTCTCTCACTTAGTTACACAGATCTCCTGATTCCCCCTCCAGGGCTGTACCCTCCACAAGCGACGTCGCTGACCACCTGCCCGAGTCCGAACGCGACTGGGTCGACCTCAAGCTGGTGCGGGCGATCAACAACCCGGACGCGACCGCCGGGCTACGTGACGCCAAGGCACTCGCGACGGCGTTGGAGCGTAAGCACCCGGGCGCTGCCGGGTCGCTGCGCGAGGGCATCGAGGAGTTGTTCAGCGTGGCCCGCCTGGGCATCACCGGCACGCTGGCCAAGACGTTGACCACCTCGAATCCGATCGAGTCGATGATCTCCATTGCCCGGACCACGAACCGTAACGTCACCCGCTCACGCGACGGGCAGATGGTGCTGCGGTGGACCGCCGCCGGTATGCTCAACGCCCAACGTTCCTTCCGGCGCATCAAGGGCTACAAGCAGATGCCCCGACTCATCGCGGCCCTGCGCCGACACGCCCATCCAAGCCGCGCCCGGGCCGCTGACACGACCGCCGCTGCCGCATAACATCAGACCGGACCGTCACTCAAATTCCCCGATCCCCGGGATATCCTCCTGTCGCCGCGACAAGGGGGTAATGGTGGCCGGGGCGGGCCTCGCCAGGATCATGGTCGCTATGTGGTTCGCCAACTGGCATACCGACCTGGTCCAGCCGGTCGTTCAGCTGCCAGTGGCACTGCGGTTCACCGAGCGCTACCCGCAGGAACTATCCGTTGAGCGCCCTCGAAGGCGCGTAGCGGGGCAGGTCGATCAAGGTCCAGCGGCGACAACTACTCAGGACGCCGGTCGCGCGTCACGCATGTGGATCTCCCATCTACCACCTCCTACAGCCACTCGTTCGGTGTGAGCGTCGGGCAGCCCCGGCCTGTCTGTCGTTGGGGCTCGCACCACCGAGCCCGACTATCGACCCTGACGCCGTGGCATTCCGCGCCCCACATGTTCGCCGGGGGCCGCCACGGGTCCGGCGATGCCTCACGACTACCGCATTTGCACAACGCCATCGGCAGCGGGCTGACCGGCACAGCGCAGGACCATGGCGAGCACGTCACGGTTGCGGGCGGTGAACGCCTGAATCACTGCTCTGCGGGCCGGATGGCTCGGCCGGACCGGGCCACTCGGCCCTACATCGCTGGCTCCGAGTACATCGAATCTATGTTCGTCTACAGATCCGGCCAAAGTAGTAGCGAGCCCGTGGCCCAAGTCGTGAAGTTGTCGGTGGTTGCCATTTAACGACTGGGAGGAGACATAACGCGACACTACCGTAAACGCCCCGGCGTGGCACCAAAGCAGCACATTCATCGCCAAATCGTCCAGCGCAGGAGCGCCCAATGAATGAGAACCAGTCCCGAGCAAGGCGTCGCTCGCATCGACTGAAGCGGGTTCTTCACCGTGGGGGCAAGCGCATCGCGGCGCTGTTTACGGTATCGCTTCTACTGCCCGGCATAGCCGGATGCACCCCAAAGCCGGCAACGTCGCAACCCAGTGCTAGTGCTGGTGCCGATGCCGGTGCCCTCGTGGATCCTTTGTCGCAGATCACTGACAAAAGAGACCCGGACTACGTTGCGGAATCCATCCAACCCATCCTGCACGCTGAAGGGTTGGGACCTTCAAGCTACGAGGTGCACATCGACACGGAGACTCACAGCGTGCGCGCCTACATCGTGTGCGCCCCCGATTCAGCCTTCACAGTAACCATCGACAAACGCTTCTTTGGGCAATGTGCGCAGAGATTCAGTTTCTTTGCCGACCTTCCGGTGGAACCTGGCGATCGGGAAGTGAGCGTAACTGTCCCGGACGCGACCCAATTCATCCTTGTCGTGATCCGAACCCCAGCCTAATTCGCATCCCGCAAACCCCTCGACCAAGACAGGAATCATGTGATGAAGAAAACCACCCTCCTGCTGATGAGGAAAACCACCCTCCTGCTGACAGTCGTGGCCACGTTTTTCGCGGTCGGAGCCGCGACGCCGGCATTCGCCGCGGATCCGGATCCGGACATCTCCCCGATGGGAGCCTGTGGCTATAACGACTACAACTACGTCAACAGGTCGTACGGCTACGTGTTCACCAGGGCCTCCGGCAGCCGGTCCGCCGTGAGCGGCGACCCGGGCGTCACGCTCACCATCAGCACATCCACGGCATTCACTGTCACTGGCACCATCGGTAGCAATACGCAGATTTCTGTATCAATGGTCATTCTAACCGTCCAGCAAAGCCTCAACGTCTCAATCACCGCGGGTTTCACCCGCACCACCACCAACAGCGGAGCCTGGACGGTTCCGGCCTCCTACACCAACGGCGGAATGCTCGAGATCGGTGCGCGGAAATACTCCGGCACGGTCTCGAAGTACCGCGCCAAGGTCAGCGACTGCACCAACGGTGCATTCATCAGCTCGGTGAACTACAACGCACCGCAGGACGGCTGGTACTTCAAGACCACCAGGCTCTGACAACCTAGCTAGCTTGTGCAATAGTGCGGCGGTGATGCGTGTTCGCCTCACCGCCGCACTTCTTGCTCATCGTGTGGCGTGAGGTCGTACGCGGACACGGGCGCCGCCCGGTGTTCCAGGAAGGGTCTGTCCGAATCTTTGTGTCTGAGCGGCCTCCGGCATGATCATGGGTTTGGTTGATGCTGAGCCGGTCACCGTAACTGAGAGCGAGCACGTTGAGTGCTCGTTTCCAGCCGTAGATGCGGGCGATGACTTCGCCGCTGACGGACAGACTGGGCCGGATGATCTTCTGCGGGGACTGTCGCTCGGCCTCGCAAGGACGGATCGGTGCGGCGGCGCCTGGCGATTTCCGAGTGGAACCAGCTGTGGGAGGCGGCCCAGCTTGGTAGCCGGCTTCTTCGGCGAATGGACCTGACTCTGACCTTGCGAAATGCCGACGCGGTTATCCGCCCAGCGCTCGACGGTTTGGTTGCCCGTGGTCGGACCTCGTTTGTGACGCCACAGGCAACGTGCCCAGCCGAACCTGCCTACCGAAGACCAGGCTCCGCCTCCGACTGCTCGACTGGCAGCGGCGGGCATCCACGTTCTCGGGCGCTGGCGAGTCCGATGCGCTGCAGCGTGTCTATGTGGTCAACCTCGACCGGCGCCCGGACAGGTGGCGACGAGTGGCCGAGCTGCGAGCACGTGCTGTGCGCCTGTACTACCAGTCGAACCCGAAGGCGGTGATCTGACAAGCTCCGAGCAGTTCGGCGTGCACCCAGAGGCGTTGCGCCGGTGGATCCGCCACGACGAGGCCGACCGCGGTGAGCGCGACGCCCGGCCGACGACGGACATGGCCGAGGACACCAGTTCCAGCGTGCAGGATCCGAACGCGACACCGGCGCCGGCCCAACTCGCCGCCCGTCCGTGATGGTGCTCTATCCGCTCGGGTGATCGGTCAGCTGTCGTCGACACCAATCGAAGCCAGTCGCGAACGGGTCCATCACCTCAGCTGGCTTGGTTGAGCCAAACCTTCGGCACTGGACTGGCACGGTTCTCGATGTCACGCGGCGTAGTGGGCAACCTAGATATTGACAACTCAGGAGAGGTGAGACTACCGTCACTATTAGTTTGTTAGTAAAGCGTCCTAACAAACTTCGGGGATCTCACATCCAGCACTCGACCGGAGGTTGTGCATGAGACGACCCGTCCGCCACGTCCTGAGCGTGGCCGCCATCCTGCTCGCCATCGGCGTCGCCGCCGTGGCCATGCCACCGGCCTACGCGGCCAACGGGGCCTCGGCGACGTTCACGAAGTCCTCCGACTGGGGCACCGGGTACGAGGGCAAGTTCACGATCGTCAACGGATCATCGAGCCCGCTGACCTGGCGGGTCGAGTTCGATCTTCCGTCCGGAGCAACGATCTCGTCGTTCTGGGACGCCGCGCTGGTCAAGTCCGGCAACCACGTGGTCGCGAACGGGACCTGGAACGCGACCCTGGCCGTCGGTGCCCAGACGAGCTTCGGCTGGATCGGCGCACCCGGCGGCATCGCGCCGAGCAACTGCACCCTCAACGGCGCGTCCTGCTCCGCCAGCGGTGGCGGCGACACCACCCCGCCGACCACACCGGGCACGCTGTCCAGCCCGAGCAAGACCTCGACGTCGATCACTCTGTCCTGGGGCGCCTCCACCGACTCCGGCGGCAGCGGCCTGGCCGGGTACAACATCTACCGGAATGGATCATCGACGCCGACCGCGCAGACCACGGGAACGACCTTCACCGACACCGGTCTGAGCCCGAGCACGGCCTACACCTACACGGTCCGGGCGCGCGACGGCGCCGGCAACCTGTCCAGCCCG
>JBQGBY010000023.1:0-32325 GCA_052038195.1 Micromonosporaceae bacterium
CGGGTCTCATGGCCACGCCCGGCGCGCCGGAGCGCGTGGCGGCACTGGTCGTGAAGCTGCGAGAGCTCAAGCTCGGCCGCGCCATGCGTACGGCTGATCTGCTGTCCGAAGGCGGCGCGCACTGGCTCGTAACGGAGGCACCGCCGGCGCCGACCGTGGCCGACCTGCTGCGGCCACGGTTGGGCGTGGGGGCCGCCTTGGGCATCGCGCTCGACACCGGCAACGCGCTGCGGGAGGTGCTCGCCGCTGGCCTCGGCCACGGACGGCTGGGGCCGGGGACCGTGGTCGTGACCGCCACGAGCGCGGTCAGGCTCATCGAAACTGGGCTGCAGCACGCGATGCGCGGCACACCGCCCGACCCATGGGCGGATCTCGCTGCCTGGGCGGCCCTCGTCCGTACGGTCACCTCGGCCTGGTGCCCCGGCAGCGCCGGGGACGCCATCGCCGCTGCGGCCGCCAAGTCCATCGAGAACCGGCAGAGCCCAACCGAGCCCGGAGCCCGGCTGGCCACTGCGATCGCCGCGATAGTGGCCGCCACCGAGGATGTGCCGGACCGGGCCGACCGGGAGGCGCTCGCCGCCGCGGTGGTCGCCACGCAGGCGGTCGCTATGCTGCCGACCGGCGGGGATCCGGGCCCGACCCAGAATGCGCAGACCCTGCTGCCACCGTCGACAGTGGACGATGAGGCCGGACCGGACGAGGCGACCCGTCTCGGTCGGCGGGCCCAGGCCCGCGCCAGCGACGGCGCGAATGGTCACATGGTGGCCGGGACGATCCGGATGCGGTTCGGCCCCGGCGTACCCAAGCAACGGCCGGCCCCGCCTCGACCCGCCGCCCCGGTCCGCCCAGCGAGGCGGCGCCAGCGGGCGCGGGCCTTCCTCAGCGGGTTCGTCACCGTGCTGCTGGTCGGCGCCGCGGCGGCGCTGTGGTGGTGGCGCGACCGCGGTCCGATCGAGGCCACGGCGAACCAGGTCGTCGCCGCCGACGAGGTCGGGACGGGCTGCGACCGGACGGTGGACTTCGTCGGCGTCGTCCGCACGAACGGCCGGCCGGGCATCTTCCGGTACCAGTGGGAGCGCAACGACGGCGAGACGACGGACGTGCTGGAGCAGAGCGCCCGGTCGGGCCAGACATCGGTGCAGGTGCACCTGTACTGGACCTTCCGCGGCGAGGGTCGCTACCCGGCGGAGGCGACCCTGCGGGTGCTGACGTCCGCGCCCTCGCTGGCGACCGGCACCTACACCTACTCCTGCTCCGGCTCGGCGTAGCCCGCTCGTCCCCGCGTCGGCGCGTGCTTGCCTCAGGTGAACAGGTCCTCGGCGGTGGTGGCGTGCGCGGCTCGGCGGAGCCAGAGCAGCAGTTGGCTCTCGTCGCGGCAGTTCTCGATGCGCTGGCGGGCAGCGGCGCTGAGGTGGACCTTGTTCTCGTCGAGGATCTCCAGCACCGCGCGCCCAAGGCCCTTGGCTTCGCCCTTGGCCTCGCCCTCGGCGAGCCCCTCAGCGAGCCCTTCGGCCCGGCCTTGGGCGTGGTATTTGTCGAGGTAGGTGCCCGGGTAGTTCGTGCGCACGACATCCTCCAGGAAACGACGGCTCGCGGCCGGGAGTGCGGCGGCCACCAACTGATGGTAGCCGTAGAGCAGGGAGTGGTGGAGTGGCGAAAGCGCCTCGGGCACGACCCTGAGTACGGCCTTGTCTCTGGGGTGAGCGAGGGCGGATAGCACGGCGAGGGCTGGCGCCGTCCGTGCCTGGTCGATATCCGTGACGCGGGGGATGTCCTCGGGTCCGATCACGATCGGGGTGAGCACGAACCCGGGGTGGCCCAGGTTGATGGGTTGGGCGCACCTCTTGGCGGTGCGGCTGCTGAGGCAGATGACCAGCAGGTGCACGTCGCACCGGCGGCGGCGTCGCAGGTTGGCCAGGTAGCACGGCCACACCCAGATCTTGTGCTTGTCCCACCGTAACTGGATCTCCAGGATCAGGGACAGGATGGGCTTCCGGTCCCGCAACAGAGTGATGACCGCGTCGGCCTCGAAGTCGGTCGGGACAAGATTGGGCAGTTTCGGGGAATCGACGTGCATAACGTCGTGATCCGGAAGGGGTACGCCAGTCGCGGCGAGCAACGCCAATGCCACCTCGGGTTGCTCGTGCAGGGAGTAGGTGCTGCTCTGGTGACGGGCCGACGGCATCGATACCTCGCGCGGGCAGGCGAACAGGGACGCCCTCGGCGCGGGCCGCGACCGCTCGTGCCCAGCGGGCGCCTGCCCGCCGGATGGTGCCTCGCCCAGTTGATGCTCGAGTCGGCTCGCCGCGTAGGTCGACTGGTCCGCCCGCGACGCCACCGAGCCCTGCACCGGCACCGGCCATCTGCCACGGACCGTACCGGCGATCGTGCTGACGGCGCCGCGACACGCCGTACCGGACTGTCGGCGCCCGGGCGCCCCCGGCCGTCAGCCCGACGGGTTGCCGGTGAAGTTCCAGGAGGCGAGCCGCACGGCCGGCGCCCGGTAGGCGATCGTCTCCCAGCCGGAGGGCACGCCGACCGAGTGCGAGCCGATGCCCAGGACCGCGCCCGGCGCCAGGGCCTGCGGGTAGGACTGGGTGAACCGGAAGTTCTGCACGGGTGCGGTGACCGTGCCGTTCTCGATGAGCCACACGCCGTTGCGGGTCAGCCCGGTGACGACGAGCGTGCGCGGGTCGAGCACCCGGGTGTACCAGAAGTCCGACACGAGCAGGCCGCGTTCGACCCGGCCCACGAGCGCTGCCACCGAGGCGTCCGCCATGGGGCCGTCGACCTCGTCCGGCTCGCCGAGGTCGGCGTCGCCCGGAACCAGGTGCAGGTTCGTGGCGAACGCGCCGAAGGCGGCCGCACCGGCCAGCGCGTGTCCGGTGGAGGGCACGCCGGCCTGGGCGCCGCTGCGCCGGTCGTGGGCGACGGCCGTGCTCATCCCGGCGTCGACGAACGCCCGCGTCGCTTTGGGCGTGCCTTCGACGTCGAAGGCCTGGCCGAGGCCGCGCGGGTCGAAGGGATCGTCCACGATGGACACCAGCGGGTCGAACTGGTCGGTGCCGACCGCCACGAACGACCGACCCTCGTTCACCGCTTTGCCGTTGAAGCCGAACAGGGCGAGGTTCGACAGCAGGTCGATCACGGCGGTGGGCTCGAGCACCACCTCGTACCGGCCGGGTGGCAGCTCCTGCGGGTACGCGGCGGCGCGCGCCTTCGCGGCCGCCCGGGCGCCGAGCCGGGCGCCGTCCAGATCGGACAGTCGTGAGCTGGCGAGCCGGGCCACGCCGTCAGACTTGCCGTCGCGGGCGATCGCGTCCATCGCGGCCAGCGCCGATACCGACTCGGCGGACATGCCGGCCGAGTTGGCGAACGCCGCGGCCAGGCGCACGGTCGCGCAGTAGCCGGCCGTCTCGAGGCCACCGGCCGCCGCCACGAAGTCGCGCACCCGGGCGGCGCGCTCGACCGGGTCGGCGTGGGCGGTGGCGTCGTCGACCGCGGGTACGTCATCGATGGGCGCGGATGGCGAGAGCCCCGGCCACTGCGGGTCCCGGGGCGCCAGCCGTACGGCGGCGACGGTCCGCGCCACCAGCGTGCCCAGTGCCTCGTCGTCTACAGTGGACGCGCCCGCGATGGTCGCCGAGCCGGCGGCGGTGCGCCCGTCGGCGTGCAGCCGCAGCCGTACGGTCGTGGTCGCGTCGGCCATGTTCTGATGGATGAAGCTGTTCGCGAACCGGGTGAACGCGAGCTCGCCCCCGTCGACGGCCACCTCCGCCTCGGCGTCCGGGCTCGCCGCCCGCGCCAGGTCAAGCACCCGCTCCGCCACACCCAGCAGACTCATGCCCGCCCTCGCTTCGATGTTGTTGCTCGCGATTGCGGGGCTCGCTGGCCCTCGCTCCGCACGCTCGCGGCTGCTCTGGGCGGGCACGAGCCGCCAGGGCGCTGTGCCCGCTGGTTCGCTGGCTGACGCGCGCTCATCCCGTCACCCCCACGCGTACGCTCGCTCACCCGGTCACCCCCACGCGTACGTCCGTGAATCGGGCCGCGGCGGCCGGGTGGCCGGTGTGGCCGACCTGACCGGGTTGACCCTTGCCACAGTTTGGTGTGCCCCAGGCGACGACCTCGCTGCCGAGCATGTCCATGCTGCGCCAGAACAACGGTCCGATCCCGGTGTACGTCGGGTTGCGCAGCATCCGGCCCCGCTGGCCGTCGCGGATCTCCCAGCCGATCTCGCAACCGAACTGGAAGTTCAGCCGCTTGTCATCGATCGACCACGATCGGTTCATATCCATGAGGACGCCGTTCTCGGTCGCGGCGATCATGTCGTCGAGCGTGTGCGGTCCCGGCTCGAGCCCGACGTTGGTCATCCGGACCATGGGCAGCCGGGCCCACCCATCGGAGCGCACACTGCCGCCGTAGTCCAGGCCGGCCGCGGCGGCCGAGTCCCGCCCGGCGAGCACGCCCACCCACATCCCGTCGCGGACGGCGTCGCGCGGTGCGGCCGCGGTGCCCTCGTCGTCGAAGCCGAAGCTGCCCAGGGCACCCGGAATCGTCGGGTCGATCGTGATGTTCATGAACTCCGATCCGTACCGCAGCGAGCCGAGCTGGTTGAGGTCCAGCCACGACGTGCCCGCGAACGCCGCCTCCCAACCCAGGATGCGGTCGAGCTCGATCGCGTGCCCCACCGACTCGTGGATCTGCAGCGCCATCTGCTCGCTGCCCAGGATCAGCGTCGTGACCTCGGAGGGGCACTGCGGGGCGGCGAGCAGCGCCCGGGCCTCGTCGGCGACCCGCTCGGCGTGGGCGGCCAGGTCCAGCTCGGTGACGAGCTCCCAGCCGCGGGTGCCGTACTGGCCGCGGTACGACGGATAGGACCGGCGCTGCGTCTCGCCCTCTCCGATCACGGTGGCGGCGATCCCGCCACCGCACTCGCGGATGTGCTGGTCGATGCGATGACCTTCACTGGATACGAACCACTTGCGGGTGTCCCAGATGTTGTAGTTGCCCTCGGCCTGGTCGGCGCCGGCCGCCTTCATCGCCGCCGTCACACTGACGAGCAGATCACCCTTCTCCGACAGCGGAACACTCAGCGGGTCCACGAGGCACTCCGAGGCCCAGCTCCCATTGACCACCTGGGCCGGGACCCGGGCGGCGGTGGGACCGGGCACGGTCGCGCTCGCCGCGGCGATGGCGGCGGCCCGTTCGCCCGCCTGTCGCGCGGCGGCGCCGGAGAGATCGGGGACCGCGAAGAACCCCCAGCCGGCGCCGACCAGGGCGCGTACGCCGATGCCGGCATCCTCGTGCTGGGTGAGTTCCTCCACGTCGCCGTTGCGGGCGTCCATCGACTCGATCCGCCGGTACATCACCCGCGCGTCGGCGTAGCTCGCGCCGGCGGCCAGTGCCGCCTGCACTGCCGCCTCGGCGGCATCAAACTCGCTCATTTGGACAGCGTGCCACGCCGGGGGCGCGGGACGATCATCCGGTAGGCCAGCACCCCGATCGTGACCGAGCCGACGAGCAGGTAGACGACGGCGACCCAGTTCGACGACAGCAGAACCAGGTCACCCTCGGACGTACGGTTATTGAGAACCAGGGTCAGCACCAGCCAGGCCAGGCCCGGGATGAGGCTCATCGGCACGTGTTCCGTGACCGCGTGCGCGAACCGGGTGACCGCGGTCAGACCGCCCGCGACCAGCACCAGTGACACCGGTACCAGCACCGAGCCGATCCGGTACGGCGTGAGGAACGCGCAGACGAGGGAGACGACCAGCGCGCCCGCGACGGCCACGGTCAGGCCGAGCAGGCGCAGCCAGAGCGGGGCGGGCGGCTCGGGCCGCGGGCCCGCGGGCTCGGGCTCCGAGCCTGGAGGCTCGATGACGGGCTCAGTCATTGCGGGCCGGGTCATACCAGGCCGGCGAAGAGGTCGGTCTCTACTCCGTCCGGCGCCTTGCCCGGGCCGCGGGCGCCGTGCACGAGCTCGAAATGCTCCAGGCCGAGGAACTCCTTGCCGAAACCGTCCGCGAGGGTGAACAGCCACGAGTCGGTCGGGATCTGAGTGGCGTGCGCCCGTACGGCCGCCATCTTCGCATCCGAATACGGCTCGCCGTCGATGCGGGCGGCGATGCGCTCGTCCGGCACCGCGAACGGGAGCTCATCGACGTCGGTCACCCCGGCAAACGGGTTCTCGGCGCTGGTGGCGAACCGTTCCAGCCCGGCCGCGACGAGGCTGCGGGGGATGGCCGACCAGTAGATCTTCGCGGGGCCGAAGCCGGCGTCGGCCGCCTTCTGCGCGGCGAGCATCGCGACCCGGTGGGAGTTGATGTGGTCGGGGTGCCCGTACCCGCCGTTCGGGTCGTACGTGACCAGCACCTGCGGCTGGACCTCGCGCAGGATCTCGACCAGGTGGCCCGCGGCCTCGTCGAGGTCGGCCTGCCAGAACGCCCGCGGGTGCTCGTTGGCCGTGGTGCCCATCATGCCCGAGTCCCGGTAGCAACCCGCGCCGCCGAGAAACCGGTGGTCGGTGACCCCGAGCGCCCGGCAGGCCCGCTGCAACTCCACTATCCGGTAGCCGCCGAGCTGGTCGGCCCGGTCGGCGGCGAGCTGGTTGAGGGCCGGGACGTGGATCTCGCCCTCCTCGCCCAGAGTGCACGTCACGAGGGTCACGTGGGCGCCCGTCGCCGCGTAGTGGGCCATCGTCGCTCCGGTAGCGATCGTCTCGTCATCGGGGTGTGCGTGCACGAACACGATCCGTCGGTCGGGCAACCCGACCGGGGCAAGGGAGCTCACCCGGCCCACTCTACGCGGGCTGCCGTGCGACGATCACGTCGTGACGTTGCCCGTCGAGTATCCCGAGCTGGCTGCCGCGACCTCGCGATTCCGGGCTGGCGAGCCGCGCGCCGTCACGGTCGGCACCGACGGAGCGCGCGTCGTCTTCCTTCGCTCGCCCGGTCCGGAGGACAGTGCCGACACGTTGTGGGTCTTCGATGTCGCGGCCGGCGTGGAACGCCTCGTGGCCGACCCGGCCAAGCTCACCCCCACCGCGGCCGATCTGCCCGACGCCGAGCGGGCTCTGCGCGAGCGGCTGCGCCTGTCGGCGGGCGGCGTCGGCTCCTACGCGACCGACCCGCAGGCCAGAGTCGCGGCGTTCGCACTGGGCGGCGCGCTGGTGACCGTGGACCTCACTGAGGAGAGCGGAGCGGACCAGGGTGGGGCCGAGCCGGCCGTACGGTCGGTTGCCCCGGGCGTCGTCGACCCGCGACCCGACCCGACCGCACGGCGCGTGGCCTACGTCAGCCAGGGCACCCTGCGCGTGCTGGACCTCGCCACCGGCGAGGACACCCTGCTCGCCGGCGAGGATGGCAGCGAGGACGTCACGTGGGGCCTGGCCGACTTCATCGGGGCCGAGGAGTTCCACCGGTACCGCGGGTACTGGTGGTCGCCCGACGGTGCGTCGGTGCTCGCCGCCCGGGTGGACAACTCGCGGGTGCAGCGCTGGCACCTGCACGACCCGGCCGACCCCAACCGGGAGCCGACGACGATCCACTATCCGTCGGCCGGTACCGCCAACGCCGAGGTGACCCTGCACCTGCTCGACCTCGACGGGGGTTGGGTGGACGTGCACTGGGACCGGGAGACCTACCCGTACCTGGTCTCGGTTGCGTGGTCGGAGGTGGGCGGGCCGCTCGTCACCGTGCTACGCCGGCTCCAGCAGCACGGCCTGGTGCTCTCCGTCGATCCGCGCACCGGCGAGACCCAGGTGCACGCGGAGCTCGCCGACCCGCGGTGGGTCGAGCCCGTGGCCGGCACTCCCGCCTACCTGCCCGACGGGCGGGTGCTCATCGGTGGCGAACTGGCCCACGACGGCTTCGACGCCCGGTGCCTGTTCGCCGACGGCGGGCTGCTGACGCCGGCGTACCTGTACGTGCGGCGGGTCTGCGGCCGGATCGGCACCGACGTCCTCGTCGAGGCGAGCGAGGGGGAGCCGGGCGAGCAGCACCTCTATCGGGTCGGTACCCGGATCGGGGCGCCGGCCGTGGAGGTCACCCGGGTCACCACCGACCCCGGCTGGCACGTCGGGGCGTGCGGCGGCGAGACCATGGTGATCGGGGCGCTCTCGCTCGACCACGCCGGCACCCGCTGGACCGTCCACTCGGGACAGACGCTGGTCGGCACGCTGCGGTCGTTCGCCGCCATCCCGCCCTACGCGCCCCGACCCGTGCTCGAGCGGGTGACCGACCGGGGTCTGCCGGCGGGCGTGCTCTACCCGCGCAACCACATCGGCGGGAAGCTGCCGGTCATGGTGGACATCTACGGCGGGCCGGGCCACCAGGAGGTCGTGGCGGTGCGCACCCGCTGGCTGGAGCGACAGTGGTTCGCCGACGCCGGGTTCGCCGTGGTGACGATCGACAATCGGGGAACGCCCGGGGTGGCCCCGTCGTTCGAGAAGGTGATCCACCGGCGGCTCGCCGACGTCATCCTCACCGACCAGCTCGACGCGCTCCGGGCGTTGGGAGACAAGCATCCCGACCTGGATCTGGGCCGGGTCGCGATCCGGGGCTGGTCCTTCGGTGGGTGGCTCTCCGCCCTCGCCGTGCTGCGCCGGCCGGACATCTACAAATGTGCCATCGTCGGTGCGCCGGTGACCGACTGGGCGCTCTACGACACCGCGTACACGGAGCGTTACCTCGGCCTGCCCACCGACGGCGGCGACATATACGCCCATAACTCCCTGCTGGAGGTGGCCGGGCAGCGGCCGCACCGTTCCGACGAGGCGCGCCCGATGCTGATCGTGCACGGGCTCGTCGACGACAACGTGGTCGCGGCCCACACCCTGCGCCTGTCCGCAGCCCTGCTCGCCAGCGGTCGCCCGCACGCCGTCATCCCGCTGACGGGCGCCACGCACATGGCCGCGGGCGGGTTGGCCCAGCGCCTCCTGCGCCTCGAACTCGACTTCCTACGCCGCAACCTCTGACCGCCCCCACCCCCGGCGTCCCCGGCGCCGCCCCTCAGCGCCCCCCGGAACCGCCCCCTCACGGAGGCAGGCAGGGTCGCCGGCCCCCTGCCTCCGGCTGTGCTCGACGCGGGCGCGGGGCCCCTGGCTGTGCTCGACGCGCCCGACCCGCGGCGGCCCACGCAGGTGATCGAGGACTTATGCGTGTGATTGGAGATCAACTCACACACATAACCCCTCGATCACGGAGGCAGGACGGGAGGAGGCCGGGGGGCGAGACGGGGGGGCAGGACGGGAGGGGGCAGGACGGGAGGAGGCCGGGGGGCGGGGATCAGGTGGCGGCGCGGCGGATTGTCTCGAGGTCCTCGGGGAGGAGGTCGGCCCGTTCCGCCGCCGCCAGGGTGAGCTCGAGCTGATGCTCCAGCGCCCGACTCGCCGCCGGTTGGGTGCTGGCCGCCCGCAGCATGCACAGCGACCGGACCAGCGCCATAACCACCTGTGGATGGCCGGCCCCGTAGTGGCGGAGCTGGCCGAACGCGTGCGTGACGTACTCGCCGTGGTCGAGTTCCCAGGGCGTGAGCAGGATCCGGTCGCCGGCGGCCCGGACCGACCCTTCCGGCAGGGTCGTCTGGACCAGCCGGCGCATGATCGAGGCGACCCGCAACACGACCTCGGTCGCGGTGGTCGGGTCGTTGACCGCGGGGGACAGTGCCCGCAGCGCGATGTCGTTGAGCTGCCGAAGACCGAAGTCGATGTCCTGCTGCATCGTCCGGGCGATGCCCTGGACCAGGGCGTGCCGCACCACGGCCGTCACCTTGGCCGCCTTCGACGCGGACAACTGCACGCCCTCCGGCGGCCAGATCGTCGCGATCGGCTCACCCGCCACGAGGTAGGCACCGGGTCGGGTCTCCACGCGGATAACCGAGGCCGGCGGCGCCGCCGCGACCACGGTCGCGTAGCTGATCTGCTGCACCCAGCCGTCCTCGACGGCGTGCACCACGAGCGGGGTGGGCAGGCTGGCGAGGTCCGGCGGCTCGACCGGTTCGCCCGTCGGCTGGTCGTGGACGAGGACGAGCGTCTCCTCGGCGATGCCCTCCATGATCCGGCCGACGTACTGCGCCCGGGTGAGTCGGTTGAGATAGGCGACGATCGTGAGAATCGACGCGAACGCCAGCAGCATCGCCAGTAGCACCGTCAGCTTGGGCGCGCTCGCGGCCGAGGTGTTGATCTGGGTGAGGGCGATCACGCAGAACGTGAACGTGGCGAGCAGCAGCCCGATCAGCACCTGGCCGTACCGGTCGCGCCAGAACGTACGGAGAACCCGCGGCGAGAACTGCCCGCTGGCCAGCTGCAGCGTCACGACGAGGAGCGAGAAAACCACGCCGGCCGTCGTGATGGTGGCACCGGCGATCGTGGCCAGCAGGGTCACGGCCGCGTCCGGTGGCAGGTCGAACCAGGTGGCGTCGGCCGTACCCAGCGACCGGTCCGCCGTGGCTGCGATGGTCTCCACGACGACCGCCCCGGCCAGCAGCAGCAGGGGTATGAAGAGCAGGCTCTCCCGCAGCCGGTTCCCCACGTCCCGGGCGAGCAACCGGCGGGTGTGGGGCGAGACGAGATCCTCGGCGGCGGTCACGAACTGGTCGGGTGATCCACGGTCCACGCGTGCACGTTATCTGCCGAGTGCCATAGGATTTTCCGATCTCCCGGACCTGACGGAAGGAGAGGCGGACGCCCATGTGGAACAACCGGTGGGTGCGGATCGGAGCCGTCGCGCTGGGGTTCTTCCTGATCAACGGCCTCTCTCGGTTGATCAGCTTCCTCATCGGACCCGACGAGGATGAGATCGCCACACTCGGCGCTGCCGCTGGCAGCGGCACCGCGGACACCGTGATCGCGGTGGTCGGCCTGCTCGCCACCGTGGCCCTGATGGCCGTCGCTGCCGCGTTCTGGGCGGTGCGCCACCCGATCGGGCGGGTAATCGCCGACCTCGGTGCGGCCACCCTGATCGGTACGCTCCTGGCGGTGCTCGTCGGCCCGTTCCTCGCTGGCGACCTGCCCTTCGAGAACGGCCTGGAGACGTTCGTCCTGCACTTCCTCCAGTTCCTGGGCCTGGGCGCGCTCGGCGTGTTCCTGGGCTTCGTCGCCATGGTGGTGCTCGGCAAGGACTGGAAGACCCGCGGGCTCGCCGCCTACGCGAACCGGTACGGCAAGAAACCGCACCGGGTGGGCTAGTCGCCTGGCTGGTGGTACGTCACGTACGTGTGGTGCGGGCCGAAGCCGAGGCGCTCGTACAGCCGTACGGCCGGTTCGTTGCGCTGCTCGACTTGGAGCACGGCCCGCGTGGCGCCATGCTCTCGCGCCCACACCGCCAACGCGGCCGACACCGCCGTGGCGAGCCCCTGACGGCGCGCGGCCGGGACGACCTCGACGCCGCCGAGGTGCAGCCAGTCGTCGACGACCGCGCCCCGGGCGATGGCCAGCACGGTGCCCCGCTCGTCGCGTACCTCGGCGAACCGTACGGCCGGTACAGCCGTGAGGACGTGTTCGGCCGAGGCCGGGAGACCGTCCTTGCGCGCCCCGTAGAGCGCGAGGAACTCCGGCGTGGGGCGCTCGCGGAGCGTGACCGGGTCCCGTGGCGGCGGCGGCGGTGCTGACAGTGGCGTTGCCACGGCGCCCACCTCGGCGGTCTGCACCAGGACCAGCGGTTGCGCGACCCAGCCGGTGGCCTCGAGGTGCCGGGCCACGTCCCGGCGTACCGGCAGCGGCACCGTGACCTTCGGCGGCAGCCCCCGCTGGCGGTAGAACGCCGCGCACGCCTGCACGGCCTCGTCGAGGGGGCGGTCGGCCGTACCGAGCGGGAGGGCGGAGTTGGCCCGGTTCGTGAAGCCCTCGGCGTACCGCAGGCGCCACTGGCCCAGGTGTTCGACCACCGGCGCCGGCCAGGCCCGGTCGGCCACCCGCTCGAGCGCGATGATCTCGGAGTACCGGGCGGGTCGGGGCCCGACGGGCTTGCCCGCGATCACGTCGGCCCGCGCGATCCGGCGCTCCTGCCCCGCCTCCGTACGTACGACCAGGTGTTCCTCGCCGAAGGCGATCAGCTCCCCGAGCACGTCGGTCGGCCCGGCCCCGGTCCGGTGGCGCACCACCACCCGGTGTCCCACGTTTGTCGACTCCAACACGCCGACCCCCAACTCTCTCCAGTCCGGTGCGTGTCGACCCCGCCGCGGGAGATATTAGGCTGATCGCGGGTAGGACCTGGAGGCCAAGGAAAGGGACCGTCGGTGACATACGTTATCGCCGAGCCGTGCGTGGACTTGCTGGACAAGGCGTGCATCGAAGAGTGCCCGGTCGACTGCATCTACGAGGGCAACCGGATGCTGTACATCCACCCCGACGAGTGTGTCGACTGTGGTGCATGTGAACCGGTCTGCCCGGTCGAGGCGATCTTCTACGAGGACGACCTTCCCGAGCACTGGAAGGAGTACTACGCCGCTAACGTGGAGTTCTTCTCCGACCTCGGCTCGCCCGGTGGCGCGTCGAAGATCGGCAAGGTGGACAGTGACCACCCGTTCGTGGCCGGACTGCCGCCCAAGGAGCACGACCACTGAGCCGGCCGGCTCGGGAGGCACAGGCAGCGAGCCGGCCGGCTCGGGAGCCAGGGTGCTGACCGGCCTGTCGGCCCGGCTGCCGGACTTCCCGTGGGATCTGCTCCAGGAGGCCTTGGTACGGGCGGCGGCGCACCCTGACGGGATCGTCGACCTGTCGATCGGTACGCCGGTGGACCCGGTGCCGGCCGTCGTCCAGCGCGCGCTGGCGGCCGCGGCGAACGCACCGGGCTACCCGCTGACGGCCGGCACGCCGGCATTGCGCGCGGCCATCGTCGGCTACCTGTCGCGCCAGTGCGAGGCTGCGGTCCGGGAGGAGTCGGTCCTACCGACGATCGGCTCGAAGGAGCTGGTTGCGTCGCTGCCGTCGCAGCTTGGCCTGCGCCCTGGGGACACGGTGGTGATCCCGTCCGTGTGCTACCCGACGTACGAGGTCGGGGCCCGGCTCGCCGGGGCCTCGGTCATGCGGGCCGACTCGCCGGAGTCCCTGGCGTCGGTATCCGGGGTGCGGCTGGTCTGGGTCAACTCGCCGGGCAACCCGGACGGTCGCGTGCTCACCGCCGCCGCGCTGTCGTCATGGGTCTCCTGGGTCCGGTCGGTCGGGGCGGTGCTGGCCAGCGACGAGTGCTATCTGGAGCTCGGCTTCGACACCTCACCCGTCTCCGTCCTGCACCCGTCGGTCACCGCCGGCGACGAGACGGGTGTGCTCGCGGTGCACTCGCTGTCGAAGCGCTCCAACCTCGCGGGCTACCGCGCCGGCTTCGTCGCCGGCGACCGGGCCGTGGTCGGTGAGCTGCTGGCCGTCCGCAAGCACGCCGGCCTCATGGTCCCGGCCCCGGTGCAGGCGGCCATGGTGGCCGCCCTCGACGACACCGACCACCCGTCGTCCCAGCGATCGCTGTACGCCGCCCGCCGGACACTGCTGCGGTCGGCGCTCCTCGCCGCGGGGTTCACCATCGACCGCTCGGAGGCTGGGCTCTATCTGTGGACGACCCGGGGCGAGGAGTGCTGGTCCACAGTGGACTGGTTCGCCGCTCGGGGGATCCTCGTCGCGCCCGGTGCCTTCTACGGCCCTGAGGGTGCCCGGCACGTGCGGATCGCGCTCACCGCCACCGACGAACGCGTCGCCGCCGCCGTCGCCCGCGTCGCGAGTATGTGAGTCTCGCGCGGCGCCACGGCGTTTGATTCGCTCAGGCCGGGATCTCGAAGAGCAGGCAGGACGAGGAGGCGTACGCCAGCAGCCGGCCGCGCTCGTCGAAGAGCCGGGCCTCGCCGAGGGCGGTCGTACGGCCGCGGCTGATGACGGTGCCCTCGGCCCGGAGCAGTCCCGAGTCCACAGTGGCCGGTCGCAGGTACTTCGTCGTCAGGTCGAGGGACGTGTAGCCCCAGCCAGCCGGCAGGGTCGAGTGAACGGCACACCCGACGGCCGAGTCGAGCAGGGTGGCGATTACTCCACCGTGGACAGAGCCGATCGGGTTGTAGTGGAACTCCTTCGCCCGCATGGTGAAGGCCACCCGGGCCTCGTCGACGAGTTCGAACCCCTCCATGTCGAGCGTGTGCATGATCGGCGGTGGCGGCAGCTCCCCCCGCACCATGGCCTGCAGCATCTCGGCGCCGGACAGCCGGCCGAGGGTGGTCGCGGTGGCATGGGGGTCGGACCAGGAGTACGTGCGGGTCCGAGCGGTATCGACGGCGGGCTCCTTCGTCTGGGTCACAGATCCAGGTTGGTGGGACTAGCTGAGTCTGTCAAGCAGACGTAGACTCCGTCACATGTCAGCCGGCACCGCGGCCGTCGCTGCCTCGGTCACGCCCGAGGCGCTGAAGTGGTCGGCCGAGAACTGCACGCTCGGCCGGGCCATGGACATCCTCGGCGAGAAGTGGACGATCCTCGTTCTCCGGGAGGTCTTCCTGGGCATCCGACGGTTCGAGGACCTTCGCGTGCGCACCGGCATCCCGCGTCAGCAACTGACCAACCGTCTGGCGAAGCTGGTCGACCAGGGGCTGCTTCGTCGTCACCCGTATCAGGAGCCGGGAAGGCGCGGCCGGTACGAGTACCGCCTCACCGAGAAGGGCTTCGATCTCGGTCCGGTCCTGGCCGCGATCCTTGCCTGGGGCGACCGCTACCTCGGTGACCCGGGCGGCCCACCGGTCCGGTTCGAGCACCGTGGCTGCGGCGCATCCGTGCACGTGGAGCAGCGCTGCGAGCGTGGCCACCAGGTCAAGCCTCGTGACGCCCTCCCGACGGCCGGCCCCGGCGCCCGCCTCCGGTTCCCGCCTCCGGTTCCCGCCTCCGGTGACCGCCCCCGGGAGCACCAAGATCCAACTCCGCGGTGAGATTTCCGAGTTTCCTCAGAAATCTCACCGGTGAGCCGGGCAGCCGGGCAGCCGGGCAGCCGGCCAGCCGGCCAGCGGTGAGTTAGTCGTTGGCGTGGAGGGCGGCGTTGAGTGCGACGGTCTGGCCGGGGCGGGGTACGGCCTCGACGGCGCCGGTGAGCGAGTTGCGGCGGAACAGCAGCCCCGAGAGGCCTGACAGTTCCCGCGCCTTGATCACGCGCCCATCGGGCAGGGTCACCTTCGTGCCGGCCGTGATGTAGGTCCCCGCCTCCACGACGCAGTCGTCGCCGAGCGAGATGCCGATCCCACCGTTGGCTCCGATGAGGCAGCGCTCGCCGATGCGGATGACCTCCTTGCCGCCGCCGGACAGCGTGCCCATGATGGAGGCCCCGCCGCCGACGTCCGACCCGTCGCCGACGACGACACCGGCGGTGATGCGACCCTCCACCATGGACGCTCCCACGGTGCCGGCGTTGAAGTTGACGAACCCCTCGTGCATCACGGTCGTGCCCGGTGCCAGGTGCGCCCCCAGCCGTACCCGGTCGGCGTCGGCGATCCGCACCCCCGACGGCACGACGTAGTCCACCATCCGGGGGAACTTGTCCACCCCGTACACGACGAGGTGACGGCCGGCGGCGCGCTCGAGGATGCGCAGCTCGTCGACCCGGTCGGGCGGGCAGGGGCCGGCCGACGTCCAGGCCACGTTGGTGAGCAGCCCGAAGACGCCATCGAGGTTCGCGTCGTGCGGCCTGATCGTCCGGGTCGAGAGCAGGTGCAGCCGCAGCCACACGTCGAAGGTGTCTTTCGGCGGGTCGGTGAGGGAGTCGACGACGACGAGCACGCCGGCGGTCGTCAGCCCCGGCAGCCCGCGTGGGCCGGCCGTCCCCGGGGCAAGGCCGAGCAGGGACTCGCCCTCGGCGGACGAGAGTGGCGAACCCGGCTCGGGCGCGCCGTCCAGGTCGGGCGACGGCCCGAGCCCGAGGCGCGGAAACCAGACGTCGAGGACCTGTTCATCCCAGAGGGTGGCCAGGCCCAGCCCCCAGGCGGGCTGCGTCATGGGCGGGCGAGGCGTGGGCGGGGCCGATTGCACCGTCATGCCTGCTAAACCTACCGGGTAGCCTGCGGGCATGCCGTCACCATCGCTGCACGACATCGCGGACGACCCGGTCGCGCTGACCCGCGCGCTGGTGGATATCGAGTCCGTCTCCGGTGACGAGCAAGAGATCACCGATGCGGTCGAGCAGGCGCTGAGAACACGGCCGTACCTGACGGTGCAGCGGTCGGGCAACGTCGTACGGGCAAGCACCAACCTCGGCCGGGCCCGGCGGGTGATCCTCGCCGGGCACCTGGACACCGTGCCCATCAACAATAACTTTCCCTCCACTCTGGACGGTGACCGTCTGTACGGCTGCGGCACCTCGGACATGAAGAGCGGATCCGCGCTCGCGCTGCATCTCGCCCTCACCGTGCCGGAACCGGCCGACGACGTGACCTGTCTCTTCTACGACTGCGAGGAGATCGAGGCCGAACGCAACGGGCTCACCGTCATCGCCCGCACCGATCCGGATTGGCTGGCCGCCGATTTCGCGGTGCTGCTGGAACCGACGTACGGCCGGGTGGAGGCCGGGTGTCAGGGCACGGTCCGGGTGGTGGTCCGGGTCCACGGCCGCCGGGCCCACTCTGCCCGCGCGTGGCAGGGCGTCAACGCGATCCACGGTGCGGCGGCGGTGCTCGACTCGCTCGGGGAGTATCCGCCGCGCCGACCGGTTATCGACGGATGCGAGTATCGAGAAGGACTGAACGCGGTCGCCATCCGTGGCGGCATTGCGGGCAACGTGGTTCCGGACCTGTGCGAGATCGACATCAATCACCGGTTCGCCCCCGACCGCACGCCCGAGCAGGCCGTCGACCACCTGCGGGAGGTCTTCGCCGGGTACGAGCTGGAGGTCCTCGACGAGGCACCCGGCGCCCCGCCCGGCCTCGGCGCTCCGGCCGCGCGCGACTTCGTCACCGCCGTGGGCACACCGCCGATGGCGAAGCTCGGCTGGACCGACGTGGCCCGGTTCGCGGCGCTGGGCGTGCCGGCGCTCAACTACGGGCCGGGTGACCCGAACCTGGCCCATCACCCCGACGAGCACGTCGAGCTTGCCAAGATCACCGAAGGTGCCGCGGTCCTGCGTCGCTGGCTTGCCCGCTGACGGGTCGGCTGCGCTGAGCATGACGGCCGTGCGCCACGTGTCAGCATGACGGCCGTGCGCCACGTGTAGGCATGACAGCCGTGCGTCAAGTGTCAGGAAGGTGCCCTTGCTGTGCAGCACGTGTCAGCAAGGTGCCCTTGCTGACAAACCGGATACGGTGAGCGGCATGGAACAGCGCGCGCCGAAGCCGGGCCGCCGGAGTGGACCGGCGCCACGACTGTCGGGCGCCCCCGGCACGACCGCGGACGAGGCTCTGCTCACCCGCGAGCGCGCGGACTGGAAACAGCAGGACGCGTGGCGCACCCTGCGGATCGTGTCGGAGTTCGTCGAGGGGTTCGACACCCTCTCCGAGCTGCCGGCGGCGGTGAGCGTCTTCGGCTCGGCCCGGGCGAAGGCGGACAGCGTCGAGTGCGAGCTCGCCGAGCACCTGGGGAGGGCTCTGGCGGCGGCCGGGTACGCCGTCATCACGGGTGGTGGGCCCGGGGTGATGGAGGCGGTCAACCGCGGTGCGACCGACGCGGGCGGGCTCTCGGTCGGCCTCGGCATCGAGCTGCCGTACGAGCAGGGGCTCAACGGCTACGTCGACATCGCCATGCATTTCCGCTACTTCTTCGTCCGCAAGACGATGTTCGTCAAGTACGCGCAGGCGTTCTGCGTGCTGCCTGGCGGGTTCGGGACGCTCGACGAGCTGTTCGAGGCGCTCACCCTGGTCCAGACCCGGAAGGTGACCCGCTTCCCCGTGGTGCTGCTCGGCTCCGAGTACTGGCAGGGCCTCATCGACTGGCTGCACACGGCGTTGCGCGAGCCCGGGCGGGTCGACCCCGAGGACCTGGAGCTGTTCCGGGTGACCGACGACGTGGACGAGGCGGTCGCGTACATCCGGCGGACGGCGGCCAGCCCGGGCGGTGGTCTGCCGGTGAGCGAATCATGATCACAGTACGCCCGCGCGCGGCCGGGCGAGCACGGGCACGAGCATGAAGGCGGTATGTGTCTTCTGCGCGTCCTCCAACATGATCGAACCGCGGTGGCTTCAGCTCGCCCGGCAGGTCGGCGAGGCGTTGGCCAAGCGTGGCCATCGGGTCCTCTCGGGCGGCGGACGGGTCGGCATGATGGGCACTCTCGCCCTGGGCGCCCGCGCCGCCGGCGGGCACACCTTCGGCGTGATCCCGCAGAGCCTGGTGGACCTCGAGGTGGCCGACGACGACGCCGACGAGCTGGTGGTGACCGACGGCATGGCCGCCCGCAAGATCGTGCTCATGGAGCGGGCGGACGCCTTCGTGGTGCTGCCGGGCGGGCTGGGCACCCTCGACGAGCTGTTCGAGGTGTGGACCACCGCCACGCTCCGCCTGCACGCCAAGCCGATCGTGCTGCTCGACCAGGACGGGTTCTTCAGTGGCCTGCTCACCTGGCTGGATGGTCTTGTCGAGGCGGGTTTCGTGCAGCCGACCGCCCGGTCAGCGGTGCACGTTGTCGCCTCTGTCGAAGATGCTCTCGACGCGGTCGACGACTTCGGATAGCGTGCGCTTCGTGACGGAGCGTGGCCTGAAGAATCTTCTGGAGCGGCACGTCGAGCTCTTCAACGCCGCGGTGGCATCGGGCGACTACGATCCGTTCCTCGCGACCTTCGCCGAGGACGCCGTGATGCGGTTCGAGAACTTCCCGATCGGCCCGTTCGTGGGCCGGGGCGCGATCGCCGAGGCGTACGCCACCCAGCCGCCGTCCGACACCATGGCGCTGATCGGCATGGAGGTGGTCGGCTCCGACGCTGTGACCGCCGATTTCGAGTGGGACGCGGGTGGCACCGGCAACATCTACCTGCGCTTCAGCAGCGCTCAAGTGGTCGAGCTGGCGATCGACTTCACCACCTGAGGGGCAGATTGCCGTACGTCGGTTCGCGCGGGTGGTTCGCGCGATGCCACCCGCTCGTGCCACGATCGGCATCATGGCAACCCTCCTGCTGGTGCTGGTGGTGGTGCTCGTGATCGCCGGGCTGGTGTTCGGCGTGGTCTCGCTGCTCTCCGGTGATGACCCGGGCCTGGTCCCCGTCGACCCCGACGGTCGGGCCCGGCCACTGCCGAACGACCGCTCGCTGCACGAGCCCGATCTCCAGGAGGTTCGCTTCGACGTCGTCCTCCGCGGGTACCGGATGGCGCAGGTCGACCGGGTTCTGCGCCGGACCGCGTACGACCTGGGCTACAAGGACGAGATGATCGCCGTGCTCGAGGCCGAGGTCATCGCCCTGCGGGAGGGCCGGCTGGAGGACGCCGAGACGCTGCGCCAGGCCCGCGAGGTGGCGTCGAACCCGGAGCCGCCGCCCGCCGCCACCGCCGACGACATCGCCGCCTGGGCGCCGCAGCCGGACGAGGAGGACCGGGAGGCCGAGGTCGCCGAGCAGGACCAGCCAGCGGCCGACGAGTCCACTGCCGAGGACCCGCGGGCGGAGCACACGGACGAGCCCGAGCTGCCCCGGGAGGGCTCACTGCGGCGCAAGCCCGCCCGCGAGCCGGAGAGCGTGAACGGGGTGGGGGCGGCCGTGCTGGACGCACCGGTGGCGCTCGACAGCAGCCAGAGCGAAGCACCCGACGCGCCCCCTGACGGACGTCCGTCCGCCGAGGCGGCGTCGATGACGGACCGGCCGGCCCATGCGTGAGGAGCCTGAGGCGGCGACCCTCGGCGCCGGCGACCCGTCCCAGCCCGGCGCCGGCGAGGTCACGGCATCGATCGTGATCGCCGCGCCGGTCGAGCAGGTCTTCGCCGCGTTCGTGTCGTGGGAACGCCAGGGTGAGTGGATCCCGATGACGAAGGTGCGGCTCGTCTCCGGCAACGGTGGTCCGGGCAGCCTGGTCGAGTCGGTCACCTCGGTGGGTCCCGCCGTGCTGCGCGACGAGATGCGGGTCGACCGGCTCGACCCGCCCTACGAGGTACGGGTCGTGCACCTGGGCAACGTGCTGCGCGGCCCCGGCGTCATGCGCTGCACCCCGCTCGCCAGCGGAGCGCGTACCCACGTGGTCTGGCACGAGTGGTTCCACCTCCCCGCCGGCCTGGCCGGGCGGGTCCTGCACCCCCTGCTGTGGCCCGGCTCGAAGGCGAGCCTCGCGCTCGCCCTGCGCCGGTTCGCCAAGCTGGTCGAGGCGGGCATCCTGCCGTAGCCACGGTCGCGGTAAGGCCGTATGCCCCCGGCGCCCTGTCGGAGGGCGGCGCTAGCGTCGTCGGTATGGGTGATCTCGTGATCGGAGTCGATGGGAAGCCCCGGTGCTCGTGGGGCGCGTCGTCTCCGGAGTACCTGGTGTACCACGACGAGGAATGGGGACGGCCGGTCCACGACGACGATCGGCTGTTCGAGAAGCTCACGCTCGAGGCGTTCCAGTCCGGGTTGTCCTGGCTCACGATCCTGCGCAAGCGGGAGGGGTTTCGGGCGGCCTTCGACGGGTTCTCGATCGCCTCGGTGGCACGGTACGGGGAGAAGGACGTGACCCGGCTGCTCGCCGACGATCGCATCGTCCGTAACCGGGCCAAGATCGAGGCAGCCATCGCGAACGCCCACGCCGTCGCGGATCTGCCCGACGGACTCTCCGCCCTGCTCTGGTCCTTCGCGCCGCAGCCGCGCCCGCGCCGGCTGACCTCGTTCCAGGCGATCCCGTCGATCACCCCGGAGTCGACGGCGCTGGCGAAGGAGCTCAAGCGTCGGGGGTTCCGGTTCGTCGGGCCCACCACCGCCTACGCCACGATGCAGGCGGTCGGCATGGTCGATGACCACATCGATGGCTGTCACGTCCCGCCACTGGCCGCTGCGAGGTCCCGCCGGTCGTGATCTGATGGGGACCATGCGTCACTGGGTCGGCATCATCAGCGAGCAGCAGTTCGCCATCGAGCGGCTGTACGCCCGGGACGTGATCGGCATCGCCGCCCGCCCCGACGACGCTGAGGCGGCCGAGAAGGGTGACCCGGTCGTGCTGGTCGCGGCCGGTCGGCCGACCGTCCTCTTCGGACACGGGATCATCCGCGGCCGCTCTGACGAGGGCGGCGTGCTGGTGGAGTACCAGGTCCGCATCTTCGACGACCCTCGTCCCGTGCCGGCCGACGTCACCCCGACCCCCGCGGGCGTGGGTCTGCACTCGCTACCGACGGCCCAGTTCACCCGCCTGTCCACCCTGGTCGACGCCACGGTCGAGGCGAGCGCCGGCCGCTCGGTCTGGTTCGTGAGCGTCTCGCTGCCGATCGAGGCATCGACCCGGGCCGAGGCCGTGCGGGAGTTCTGGACCTATGTGGATAAACTGGGGCCAATGGAACTGCCCGCGTATGTATGGCCATTGGGCGACGAGCTGGACATGCAGGCGTTCGTGCAGGGTGCGGTCGCCAACCTCGATCCCGAGGAGGACGGCTAGGGCCGACCCTCACACCCGGCAGCGGTCAGGCGACGAGGGTGTTGCGCAGGGCGCTCAACTCGCGGGTGAGGTTCGCCCGGGCGAGGTCCTCCCAGCGGTCGCGCAGGGCCGGGAGGTGGAAGAGATTCGGCAGGCACAGCAGCGTGTGCAGCACGCTGGCCCGGCCCGCGGCGAACTGCGGGTCGCCGATGTGGGCGTACTCACGCCGTACGGCCGCCGCGTACGCGTGGTACACCTCGGGTGCGCTGGCCAGCACCGACAGGTCGGCGTCGGTGAGCAGCTCGCCGTTGCGGTCGCCGGCCGCGGGGTCGTGGCTCGCCGAGAGTCGTACGAGCCGGGCCACCTCCGCGACCCGGGTCGGCGGCACACCGAGCGCCGGCAGCACCGTCTCGGCGAGCAGGGCGCTGGCCTCCTCGTTGTCCACCCGGTGCGGGTCGTACACGACGTCGTGGAACCAGGCCGCAAGCCGGACCGCGTCCACGTCAAGGGCGTGGCCGGGGTGCTCGTCGACCACGGCGAGCACCGCCGCGAGATGGTCCACCGTGTGGTAATGGCGATGCGGTTCACCCCATCGGGCCAGCAGGTCGGCGCCCACGCGCGCCGCGAGCTCGGTCGGTGCGGCCGGGACGAGAGCCCGCCACGACGTCAGAAGGTCGCCCACGCTCACCAGCATGCGTCAGCCCTGCCCACCCGCGGTGACTTTCCCCCAACGGTGCAACCGCGGGGGCGACGCGGCCGTCGAAAGGCCGGCCCCAGAACTCGAGCCAAGGAGCCACCCGATGCACCGACTCGCCCTGCTTTTGTCAGCCGTGGCCGCGCTCGCCCTGGCCGCCTGCTCGGCGGCCGGTCCGGCCCCGGCGCCAACGGGGCCGGCTGCCTCCGAGTCGCCAACCACGCAGCCGGGTACGACCATGCCCGCGATCGAGATCACGCGCACCGGCGGCTTCGCGGGCGTGCACGAGACGCTCTCGGTCGATGGCGATGGCCAGTGGCGGACGTCAACGGGCGGCGGCCAGCTCGGCGCGGCGGCCCAGGCGCGGCTGGCGGAGCTCCTCGCCGATCCCGGTCTGCTCACCGAGATCGCCGAGGCCCCCCCGGGCCGGTGCTGTGACATGTTCCAGTACACATTGCGCATCGGCGATCCCGCTCCCCGGGCGCTCGAGTTCGGCGAGCCCGACCTCGGCCCGCTGTTGCTCGAGCTGCTCGCGCTGCTGCGGGCGGAGACCGGGTTCTAGGGCATCAGTCCACTGTGGGCAGTGGCGGCCCGAGGACGTCGTCGGCATCGATGATGGTGTAGGCGTAGCCCTGCTCAGCGAGGAACCGCTGCCGGTGGGCGGCGTAGTCGGTGTCGATCGTGTCGCGGGAGACCACCGTGTAGAAGTGGGCCTGCCGGCCGTCGGCCTTGGGGCGCAACACCCGGCCGAGCCGCTGGGCCTCCTCCTGCCGGGAGCCGAAGGTCCCCGACACCTGGATCGCTACCGCCGCCTCGGGCCGATCGATCGAGAAGTTGCCCACCTTCGAAATGACCAGCGTCGACACCTCTCCGGCCCGGAACGCGTCGAAGAGCCGTTCGCGCTCCTTGGTCGGTGTCGCGCCCTGGATCACCGGCGCCTCCAGATACTCGCCCAGCCGGTGAAGCTGGTCGAGGTAGGCGCCGATCACCAGTATCTGCTCGCCGGGATGGCGCTCCACCAGCTTGCGGACCACCGGCAGCTTGGTCCGTGCGGTGGCGGCGTACCGGTACCGCTCCTCGGCCTCCGAGGTGGCGTAGGCCATCCGCTCGGCGTCGGTGAGCGTCACCCGTACCTCGACGCACTCCGCCGGCGCGATCCAGCCTTGTGACTCGATGTCCTTCCACGGCGCGTCGTAGCGCTTCGGGCCGATGAGCGAGAAGACGTCGCCTTCGCGCCCGTCCTCGCGCACGAGCGTCGCGGTGAGGCCGAGCCGGCGCCGGGCCTGCAGGTCGGCGGTGAAGCGGAAGATCGGCGCGGGTAGCAGGTGCACCTCGTCGTAGATGACCAGCCCCCAGTCCCGCGCCCCGAACAGGTCGAGATGGGTGAAGTTCCCCCCGCGCCGGGTGGTGAGCACCTGGTAGGTGGCGATGGTGACCGGCCGGATCTCCTTGCGTTCGCCGGAGTACTCGCCGATCTCCCGCTCGGTCAGGGAGGTGCGGGCCATCAGCTCCCGCTTCCACTGCCGCCCGGCGACGGTGTTGGTCACGAGGATCAGCGTCGTGGCACCGGCCTGCGCCATCGCAGCCGCGCCGACCAGGGTCTTGCCCGCACCGCAGGGCAGCACGACCACGCCGGAGCCGCCGGCCCAGAAGTGCTCGACCGCCTGCTGCTGGTACGGCCGCAGGTGCCAGCCGTCCTCGTTGAGCAGGATCGGGTGGGCTTCGCCGTCGACGTAGCCAGCGAGGTCTTCGGCCGGCCAGCCGAGCTTGAGCAGGGCCTGCTTGAGCCGCCCGCGCTCCGACGGGTGCACGGCCACGGTGTCCTGGTCGATGCGGGCGCCGATGAAGTCGGCCACCTTCTTCGACTTGGCGACCTCCACGAGCACCGCCCGGTCGGTGGCGCGCAGCACGAGACCGTGGGCGGGGTCGTTGACCAGCTGCAACCGGCCGTACCGGTCCATCGTGTCCGCGACGTCCACGAGCAGCGCGTGCGGCACGGGGTAGCGCGAGAAGCGCAGCAGCGCATCGACGACCGACTCGGCGTCATGCCCGGCGGCCCGGGCGTTCCACAGGCCGAGCGGAGTGAGCCGATAGGTGTGCACGTGTTCGGGCGAGCGTTCCAGCTCGGCGAACGGCGCGATCGCCATCCGGCAGGCCAGTGCGTCGGGGTGGTCGACTTCGAGCAGCAGCGTCTTGTCCGACTGGACGATCAATGGACCCTCGCTCACACACGCCTCCGCTCGTACGCCGACGCCGACCTCCTAGTGTGCCTCGGAGGACCGACATCGACTGGTCAAGGCGCGATGTGGGAGGTCAGGCGGTACCGGCGCAGCAGAACCGCACTTCGTGAGCAGAGCCGCAGGGGCGGGACCGGCTGGGCGGGGCGCCCGCTCTCCCCCGTCGCTTGGGACCGGAGCGCGCGCGCCCGCCCTCGGCTCGGGGGAGCGTGCCGTATGCACGTGGGTGGACCCCCACGGAAGTAGAGACGCGCGAGACCCCCCAATCGGTTGCACGACGGGCCGCCGGCATCCGGCGTGTCGTAAGAACCGGCGTGTCGCCCGCCGTGAACTCCCTCTCGGGACGGGACCGGCACACTGTCCTCAGACAGCGCCAGCGAGAGGGATCGTCATGGCTTCGGAGGGGACGGGCGAGCACAGCGCCCGCACGCTCGTGCTCGGCGGGTCGGTCGTCGCCCTGCTCGGTTTCGGCTGGTTCGCGCTGTCACACATGGTGCTGGGCACAGCCACCGGTGACGCCGTGGTCGAGTCGCTCGGTGTGATGCTGGCGCTGCTCGTGGTGGCGTCCATCATCGGGGCGGTGCGCGGGGCGGCCCGGGAGCGCCGCCGCGAGGAAGGCGGCGACTCGGGCTAGCCGGGGGGACGGTCCGGTCACGCGTCGAGGGCGGCCGCGGTGATGCGGTGCAGCGCGAACGTGTGCCGGGTCTGGTTCCGGTCGTCCTCCGCGTGCAGGAAGCCCCCGCCCATCGAGACCGGGCGCACCAGCCGGGAGCCGCTGCTGCCGTGCGCATCGACGAACCCGACCCAGACGTTCTTACGTTCGCTGATCCCCTGGCGCAGCACCGCGAGCGCCTGGGCGTGGGCCTGCGTCGCGGTGATCGGTGTGCCGTCCGCGCCGATCGCGGCCTTGGCCAGCGGCGAGCGGCGGGCGGCCCGGGCGAGTCGGTCGCCCCGGCGGATCTGCTCGACGACCCCGGCGAGGCGAGGGCCGCTCAGGCGGGTCCGATCCGGATCTTCGACGTGGAAGCGAAGCCGTACGTTCTTGGCTCCCGCGCGGGCCGCCGGGGGTCGGGTGAGCACCGCGACGCCCGTGGCATCCTCGGGCACTGGCGCGTAGCCGGCGTCGCGGAGGGCTTCGAGTAGGCGCGTGGGTGTGTGTGGTGTGACGAGGACCGTCGGCGCGAGCCGGCGCAGCGCGAAGCCGGCTAGGCGCCGGTCGCCGAGCACCTCGGTGAGCAGGCTCTCGTCATCGCCGCGTAGGTAGGCACCGGCGGTGCCGACCCGGAGGCCGCCGTGGCGGCGGGCAACGTCATCGATGAGGTACGAGAGGGTCTGCGGGAGCGGGGTGCGGGACCGGCGCTCGAACAGGGCGTGCAGGTCGGCCGGCGCGTATCCGGCGTCGAGCGCCCGCCGCACGCTCGTCGGCGTCACCCGGTAGACGGTGGCCCCACCGCGGGACTCGGCGTCCGCGAGCGCCGCGAGCTCGGCCGCAAGAGTGGGCTCCGGTGGCCCGGGGATGATCACGGTCAGGTCCGCCTGGACGAGCACATGGTCCACCGGTGCCGGCAGCAGCAGGTCCAACGCCGCCACGAGTGGGTCCGGTTCGGCCCGGATCCCCAGCGGGTCGTCGTCCTCGGCGTCCGGTCGTTCGGCGAGCAGCACCCGCCCGTACGTGGTCAACGCATCGAGGCCGGTGACGCCGAGGTTGGCCGCCTCACGCAGCGCGGCCCGCGCGTGCAGGTCGGTGACGGTGGCGCCTTGGCGCAGGTAGCGGCGCGGGAAGCACCAGGCCAGGCGGGCCAGGACCGCGTCGGCATCAGCGGCGGTCGACGGCGCTTCGCCGGCGAGAACCTCCAGCGCCACGCGTCGGATCCCGGGGGCGCTGGCCCGGGCGACCTCGACGGTCAGTGGGCCGATCACCTTGTCCCGGTCGTCCCGCTGGCCGACCATCGCCGGCGAGCGGGTCATCGACAGCCACGTCCGTGCCACGAGCGCCCACTGCCGCGCGATCGACTCGGCCCGCCACTTGTCGTACGCCGGGGTCGGCAGCCAGCGGTCGTCACGGGGGTGCTCGCCCGGGCCGGGTGCGGGCAGGGGGCCGGTGGCGATCAGGCCGGCCGAGTCGGCGATCTCGAGCAGCAGCGCCGTGGATGCCTCGTCGATGCCGGTCTGCTTGGCCAGCCGCCGCAGCTCCCGGATGCCGAGACCGCCGGTGCGAAGGACCGGCGGCGGGGTCGCGCCGAGGGTGGCGAGCAGGGCGTCCAGATGTCGGACGGCCTCCATCGCCTGGCCGGCGCCGGCTGCGTCGGCGCCCGGGCGCTCCCGTCCCACCAGCGGCGGCGGGGTGGGGTGCAGCGGGCCGAGCGGGCCGGTGTCGCGGCGCAGCACCAGACCGACCTCTCGGGGCAGCTCCACCACGTCGGGCAGCAGCGCCACGAGCAGGCCGTGCTCCACCAGCCAGCGAACCGGCCCGCCGAACGCGGCGCGGGCGGCGGCCTGGCCGAGCGGCGGACCCTCGGCGAGGCGGTCGAGGACGGCGCGCGCCTCTGGCGGGGCGGACAGGAGCGCGCGGCGCAGTCCCGCCGGATCGGCGGCGAGGGCCGCCACGTCGACGGGGGGCTCGCGATCGGCCTCCAGCGCCAGCACCGCCGCCGGGCGACCCAGCATGGCCGGGTACGGCCCCATGAGCTCCTCGACCGCCCCGACGAGGCGCAGGTGACCGTCGGCGCTCGGCAGATCGGTGGGGAAGACCAGGTGCAGCTCCCGCAGCCGCTGCAGCGCCGCGCGTACCTGGGTCGAGTCGACCCCGGCCTCAGCCGTGAGCGTGAGCAGCGTGGCCACCGGCGATCCGCCATCGCCGCTCACATAGCGCAGGCCGTCGAGCACCTCCAGGGTGAACCGGTCCAGCCCGTCCAGCGCCCGCGCGACCGACACCCGGCTCTGGACCCGGCTGGCGAGCTGGGAGAGGTCCGCGGGCACCGGCACCGCCAGATCCGGCCGACGCTGCAGCAGCGCCCCGAGCTCGTCATCGCTGGAGGCGCGCAGGTGGTCGGCGAGCGTGCTGGTGGTCATGGGCGGGCCAAAGGTACGCAGGGTCCTGTCATGGCTGGGCGGGAAGGTCCATCGTGACGTCAACGCTATCCGGCGGGTGTGATGACTCGACACCGTCTGGTCCTGTGACAGACTGTGGCCTGTCTGACGTGTCGGTGTGGGCGAGGAGGACCTGGATGTCGGTGCAGCCTGGCGGGGAGCCGCAACGGCCGCGCAGGAGCAGGTCCAAGCCGGTCAAGCCGGGTCGACTGCCCGTGAGCGAGTCCACCTCCGACCGGGCCGGGGCGGGGTCTCCGTTCGGCGACGACATCACCTTCCCGCTGCCACCGGACCAGCTGTCGTACGAGCATCCGAGCCGCTAGTGGGTGACCGCCTCGCCCCGGCATCGGGCGCCGGGGTGCTCCCGTCGCAGTGGCTGCGCAAGGCCGTCGAGCTGGGCATCATCTCCTCGGCCACCTACACCCTGGACGACCGGCAGATCCAACCGGCGAGTGTCGATCTGCGCCTGGGTGAGTGGGCCTACCGGCTGCGGTGCAGCTTCCTGCCCGGCACCGAGACCGTAGCCGAGCGCCTGCCCGCGTTCGAGATGGACCGGCTGGACCTTCGCGACGGGGCGGTGCTCGAGCGCAACCGCCCGTACCTGATCCCGTTGTGCGAGTCGCTCGCTCTGCCGGCCGATCTCGCGGCGCGCGCCAACCCCAAGAGCTCCACCGGTCGCCTGGACATCTTCTGTCGGGTGATCACCGACCGCGGGCATCTCTTCGACGACGTGGCGCCGGGGTATCGCGGCCCGCTGTTCCTGGAGGTCGTGTCCCGGTCGTTCACCGTCCGGGTGCGGCGCGGTCTGTCGCTGAACCAGCTCCGGCTGCGGCGACCGACGTCGATCGTCTCCGACGACGAACTGCGCGAGCACCACCGGGGCAACCCGCTGCTGTCGGTGGCCGGGGTCGATGCCTTGGAGCAGGTGCCGGCGCCCGACCAACTGCCGGTGGACGACGGTCTGTTCCTCAGCCTCGCACTGCCCGACTCCGGGGGGCCGGTTGGCTGGCGGGCCCGGAAGAACAGCCGGCTGCTCGACCTCACCCTGGTGGGTGCCCACGACCCGGACGAGTTCTGGGAGCCGGTGAACCCGGAGCGTGGTGGCGGCGTGGTGCTGGAGCCGGAGGAGTTCTACCTCCTGCTGTCCCGGGAACAGGTCCGCGTGCCGCCGAACCTCGCCGCGGAGATGAGCGCCTACGACCCGACCAACGGTGAGCTGCGGGCCCACTATGCGGGGTTCTTCGATCCCGGCTTCGGTCACGGCCCGACGATCCCGTCCGGGAGTCAGGCGGCGCTGGAGGTCCGGGCGCACGACGTGCCGTTCATGGTCGCCGATGGGCAGCGGGTCTGCCGGTTGTCGTTCGAGCGGATGGTCGAGACGCCGGATGTCCTCTACGGCACCACCGACTCGCACTACCAGTTCCAGACCGGTGCCCTCAGCAAGCACTTTCATGTCTGAGTTGGCGCACCGACCGCAGCGAACATTCAACTAGTTCGTATCTGGTCAAAGCATCGACCTGTGCCCCAAGATGGGTCGGTGAACAGTGACGTGACGTCGATGAGGTCGGGGGCATGACCGCCGCGACGACCGGAAACCGACCGGTCAGGCGGGGCCGGCGAAAGGCTGCCGGCATCCTCGCCGCCCTGCTGCTGCTCGTCGGCGTCGGGCTGTTAGGTGCCGCGTACTACTGGTACGTGGTCCGCACCTCCGGAAACAACGCAAGTCCGACCGTCAGCCTGTCGCCATCCGTGATGACCCAGACGGTGGCCGGCACGACTCCAGCTCCCACCCCCTCACCCAGCGGGAGCGCGACCTCTACGTCGACCTCTACGTCGACGTCGACCCGCCCACCGGTCAGCGAGACCACGGTGTATGTCCCGATACAGGTGCAAGGGCAGGGTCAGCAGGAGTCGGGCCTCCTCGCGCTCGTGACGACCGTCAGTGGCCTCCTCGCCTCAGTGGCGGGAATCGTCTCTGCGATCATCTCAATCCGGGCCCCCCGACAGCGTTCGTAGTCCGATCGCCATCGGGGAGACCCGGCTGCGGCCGGAACGACGGTTGGTCGTGGCTTTCGTGGTCGCGGGCCGGGTGATCACCCGGGCCTGAGAGGGCTCCCGTCAGTACTTCGGCACCGGCCGGGTGCCGAGCTCCTCGCGCAGGGCGTTCTCGGTAAAGTCGTACGGGTGCCTGGGGTCGACCTGGTGCGGGGTGGCCAGGCTGTCATCATGGTCGATGGGTAGGCCGACCGCGACCCGTTCGGCGTTGTCGACACCGGGGTTGTCGGGCTCGTCGTACGTGCCCTCGGCCACTGTGCCGTGCGCGAAGTCATAGACGTGGGCCAACTCGTGGTAGAGGACCGTGACCGGTGGCCCTTCGTAGGAGTCGTCGAAGTCGGTCTGGTACTCGACGAGCATCTGCCGTCCGGGCCGGCGCTGGGTGTCGGGATGGGCGTAGCTGTTGTCGTCCTCCGGTCCGGGGCTGACGTACTCGCGGATCGTGAGGGTGTGGCCCTGGTTGGCCAACCGGCCGACCACTGGAAGGTCGGCCAAAGGGGACCGGCTCGCCCGTACGGTCTTGTCCAGCGCCGCGAGCAGCGCCTGGCCGCGCGGCGAGGACCGGAGCATGTCCAGGTCGGCCTGCACCCGCGCCACGAAGGCGGGCGAGCCCTCGATCCGGATGACGGTGCCAACCGCGCGCAGGGCGACCGTGACGACGCGTTCGACGCCCGTCGGGACGTCACCGCCGGCGATGTAGGCGGTGTCGCTGCCGACACCACCCTCCACTGTGTCCTGTCCGGGGCCGGTATAGACGACGTCGTCGCCCTCGCCGCCGTGGATGTCGTCGTCACCGGGTCCACCCGAGGCCGTGTCCGGCCCGGAACCGCCGTCGATGGTGTCGTCTCCGCGGCCACCCTCGAGGTAGTCGTTGCCGGCGCCGCCGTCGATCACGTCGTCACCGTCGAGGCCGTACACCGTGTCGTTGCCGCGTCCGCCGCGGAGCACGTCGTCGCCGTCGCCGCCGTCGATGTAATCGCGCCCGCGGCCGCCCCAGACGCGATCGTCGCCGGCGCCGGCGACGATCCGGTCATCACCCGTCTCCCCGTGTAGCGCGTCGTCCCCGGCCCCGCCGACCAGCGTGTCGTTGCCGGGCCCGCCGAAGATCGTCACGCCGAGGCGAGTGCCCGGGGCGACGACCACCGTGTCGTCACCGTCGCCCGTACGGATGATGAGGTCGGCCTGCGGCCCGTATCTCGTGACGACCCCGTTGACGTCGACGATCCACTCGTCCGTCTCCGGGTCGACGCCCACCATGATCTCGTCGTGGTCACCGTCGCTGTCGATGATCACCCTGTCGCCGACTGCCATCGCGCCTGCTCTATGTGTGGAGTAGCCGTCTCTGGCGCAGGGTATCGGCCCGACGCTATCCCGCTCTACCCCCGCGGTGTGCTACAGGCGGGTGAGGTACTCGATCGCCGCGGCCGGCTCGGCTTCCTCCGTGCCGTCGAAGACCTTCTGCCGCAGGTCACCGCCGGTATCCCCGGAAGAGGTGAGTTGCTCGATCGTCGTGGCGGGCACGCCAGCGTCGAGCAGCGCCGAGCCGAGGTCGGTGCGCTCCGGCGCGATCTCCAGGAACCGCGCGATCTCCACCATCGCCTCGACCGGTCCGGCCGAGCCGTGCACCCCATTGGTGGCCACCGCCACCGGCCCGATGCCCAGCGCCTGCTGGTTGGCGAGCAGTACGCCCCGAACGGACTGGGCCTGCGCCTGCTCGGGCCGGGTCGCGCCTACCACGTCGGTGCGGAAGCTCTGCCACGAACGGTCGGCCCAGTGGATTTCCAGTGCCACCACCCGCGCCCCAGGCGACGTGTAGTGCCCGATCTGGGCGGGGTGGAAGCCGTTGAGCACGACGACCGGGGTGCCGTTGATCTCCGTGGCCTTGGCGTAGGTGCCCGGGGCGAGCTTGGTAGGACCGTCGAAGGCGGCGTCGAGCGCGTCGGCATCGATACCGAACCGGTCGACCACCTCGTGGCCGCCCAGGGCCGGCACACCCGACGCGAGCTGCGCGCCGAAGGCCTCGTCGAGCTTGGCCCGACCGGCCTCGGAGAGCGCGGCGAGCCCGAACCGCGAGACGCGGTTGATCTGGCCGTAGTGGGCGGCGATGGTCTGCTCGAGCCGCCGGGGCCCGAGCACCGCGACACCACCCACGTTGATCGATGCCGCGTTCAGGACGGATCCGACCGCGTCGATGGTCTTCGCCCGGTCCAGCTCCGGGTAGAGCAGCTCCGGTTTGAGGAAGAACAGCGCCTGGGACCGGCCCTTGACCTCCTCGGCGGGCGACACGGGCGCGAGCAGGGTGAAGGGCTCCTCACCGGCGTCAACCAAGGTGAGCCCGGCCAGGAGGCTGTCCCGAAGTGGGCCCCCGATTCCGTACATTCGTCCACTCCCGACAGTTCCAGTCAGTGCCGCGTGACCCCAGCAGGGCGAGGTTCGAGGAGTGCGAGCAACGTATCAGAGCGTGATCGCCGCATCCTGGCCGGTCTGTCCGTCACGGTGATTGGGTTAGCGGTGCTTCGTGCAGGCCGGGGCTCGTTCAAGGTCGGCGCTCGTTCAAGGTCATCCGACCGAACCCGCAGTCGCGCTGCAGATCCTGTCGGATGACCTTGGTGTGGGTGACCTCGGTGTGGGTGATCTTGGTGTGGGTACGCCGGCTTTGGTGTGGGTACGCCAAAGCGCGCGCCCCGGGTGGTGGGACGCGCGCTTGGTGGCGGTTGGGTCAGGAGGCGATGTCGGCGAACGGGCCGGTGCCGTGCACGGCGGCGATGATGTCGCCGGCCTGGGCCTCGTGCTTG
>JBQGBY010000024.1:0-30517 GCA_052038195.1 Micromonosporaceae bacterium
TTCCGCTCCGCGGGCGTCGCTGGAACTGTCACCGGCTCCTCCTGCTCCTCGCGCCTGTCATCACATCCCCGTCACGGACGCGCTTCGCGCGGTTGCCCCGGCCGGGCGGGTAGTGCTGTGGGCCAGCTATGTGCCTCGTCACAGGCTAACCGTCTTTCGGGCCTGCTTCGTAGGCGTGTGTTAGCCAAATCGTCACCGACCGGGCGTTCAGCATACTGAATCGTCCTATTTGCTCGGTTAGCGGGGACGATCGCTAGTGAAAACCCTAATCATCGTTGGGTTTCCGCGCCGCCCCGGCACCTGGTGACTACGACGCAGAACCCGACCCGACGGATCAAGATCATCTTAGGGCGGTGACACGGCTGGTCGCGATCATGGGCTACGGTGCCGGTCATGCGGGTGGGCTCGCTGCGGGATGACGTCTTCCTCCTCGCCCACGACGACGACGGCCGGCTCATCGTCTCCGAGCCGGTGATCAGTGCCGGCCTGGCCGGGGCGACGCTGGTCGACCTGCTCCTCAGTCGCCGGGTCGCGGTGGTCGGCGGCCGGCTCGACGTGATCGACTCCGCGACCACGGGCGACGCCGACGCCGACGCGACGCTCGGAGTCATCGCGGACGACACCGGGCAGACGGGCCCGCGGGCATGGGTGAGCTGGCTGGCCGCCGGCGCCTACGAGCGCACAGCCGCGGTCCTGGAGGCGAACGGGCTGGTCCACCGGTCGACGGTCCGCCGGCTCGGTCTGGTGCCGGCCACCCGGTGCGTGCCGGCGAGCCACGCGGACCTGGTGCGGCTGCGCTCGCGATTGCGGTACGGCCTGCACTCCCCCGAGGAGCCCGACGAGCCGACCGCCGCCCTCTGCGGGCTGGTCCGCGTGCTGCGTCTCGAGCCATCCCTGCTGCTCTCGATGCCCACGTCGGAGCTGCTCGATGCTCTGGAGCGGATGGCCCGCGGCAACGCGACCACGGTCCGCCAGGTCATCACCGCCGTCGATGCTGTCATCTCCGCCGCCATCTACCGCTGACCACCCAGGGGCTTGGTCATCTGTTGGGTGGTGACCTCGAAGCCGCGGCTCGTGTAGAGCGCGATCGCACCGCCGTAGTGGCCGAAGACGTTCAGTCCCAGCGAGGTGGCACCGTCCGCTCGCGCAAGATCCTCGATGGCGGCCAGCATGGCGTCCGCGTATCCGCGACGGCGGTGCGCCGGACGGACACGGATGTCGTAGAGCCACGCCCGTCCCGGTGACCCGGTCCGCGGGTCGTCCAGACCCAGCCATGCGTGCCCGACCACGTGGCCGTCGGCGTTCTCGGCGACGAGGAGCCGGTGCCGTACGGTCGCGAGTCCATTCGGCAGGAACCTGGCCGTCCCCTGTCGGGCCTCCTCGATCGCCTGTTCGGTGGGCATCGACTCGGCCAGGGCGGCGACCGTGTCCCGTTCCCGTTCGGCCGTGTAGGCGTCGTACTCATCCAGCCGCATGTCCCGTAGCCGGATACTCGTCCGTTCCATCTCTGTATCCTGACCGCTGCCGCAACCGGGTGGCGCTCTTCATGACCACGCTGAGCGGTCGAAGGAGGACGCGGAGGCGTGTTCGTCGTGGTCGCTCGTGAGCGTCTTCGATCGTCGATGGGAACCGGGTGGACCGTTGCCACGGGTGGCGCGGTACACTGCCGACATGACCGGGGCGACCCTGCTCCTTATTGGGCCGTGCTGAAGCGATCATCCGCGACAGTACGGCGACCCCTCCTGCGCGAGGGGCTTTTTTGTGCCCACCAACCGGCGACCATGAGGAGTCATTGATGAGCAGGGCAGGCGGCGACAAGGGCGGCGCGGGCAAGCCGCACCCGGTTATGGGCGGACGGAGCGGGGGTCCGGGCAGCAAGGCCACGAAGAAGACGACCGCCACGAGGACGACGAAGGCGGCCAAGGCGGTGTCCGGCCGGACCGCCAAGGGGGCCGACAAGGCGGCCAAGGCCGCCAAGGCGCCGGCGAAGGCCGCACCGGCTGGGAGGCCCCAGGGTACGAAGGCGGGTGCACCGGTCGCGGCGCCCGCACCCCCGGCGGTACTCGGGGAGGTTCCCCCGTTCCGGTACACCGCCGCGCTGGCGAACGAGATCGAGGCACGCTGGCAGGACTTCTGGGACGAGCACGGCACGTTCCAAACGCCCAACCCCGCCGGCACGCTGGCCGACCCCGACCACCCCCGCCACGGGGCGCAGAAGCTGTTCCTGATGGACATGTTCCCCTACCCGTCCGGGGCGGGGCTGCACGTCGGCCACCCCTTGGGGTACATCGGCACCGACTGTTACGGGCGCTACCAGCGGATGGTCGGCCGCAACGTGCTGCACCCGATGGGGTTCGACGCGTTCGGGCTGCCGGCCGAGCAGTATGCGGTGCAGACCGGCAAGCACCCGCGACTGACCACAGAGGAGAACGTCAACCGGTACCGGGCGCAGATGCGGCGGCTGGGGCTGGCGCACGACCCGCGCCGGTCGGTCGCCACCACAGACGTCGCCTACTACCGGTGGACCCAGTGGATCTTCCTGCAGATCTTCAACTCCTGGTATGACCCGGCGCTGCGCCGGGCCCGCCCGATCGCCGAGCTGGTCACGGAGTTCTCCCAGGGCACGCGGTCCACTCCGGACGGTCGTCCGTGGGCGAAACTGTCCGACGTGGAGCGTCGCCGGATCGTTGACGACCACCGGCTGGCCTACGTCAGCGAGGCACCCGTGAACTGGTGCCCAGGGCTGGGCACGGTGCTGGCCAACGAGGAGGTCACCGCCGAGGGACGCAGCGAGCGAGGTAACTTCCCGGTCTTCAGGCGCAACCTGAAGCAGTGGATGATGCGGATCACCGCCTACGGCGACCGGCTGCTGGACGACCTGGAGAAGCTGGACTGGCCCGAGCCGGTGAAGCTGATGCAGCGGCACTGGATCGGTCGCTCCACCGGAGCGCACATCGACTTCCCTGTCCCGGACGCGCCGCCGATCCGGGTGTTCACCACCCGCCCGGACACTGTCTTCGGCGCCACCTACATGGTCGTGGCGCCGGAGCACTCCATTGTGGACGCCCTGGTCGCGCCGGAGTGGCCCAAGGGGACGAAGAAGAAGTGGACCGGCGGCCACCGCACCCCGGTCGACGCGGTCCGGGCGTACCGGGCGTTCGCGGCGCGGGAGACCGAGGCCGAGCGGACGGCCGAGTCGAAGGAGAAGACCGGGGTCTTCATCGGCGCCTATGCGACGAACCCGGTCAACGGTGCGCAGATCCCGGTCTTCATTGCCGACTACGTGCTGGCCGGCTACGGCACCGGAGCGATCATGGCGGTGCCCGGTCAGGACGAGCGGGACTGGGAGTTCGCGGAGGCCTTCGGCCTGCCCATCATCCGTACCGTGCAACCGGAGGAGGGCTTCGACGGCAAGGCGTACCTGGGCGACGGGCCGGCCATCAACTCGGGTGGCTGGGCGGGGGAGGAGGGCCGGTACGGCAACTCGGGTGGCTGGGCGGGGGAGGAGGGCCGGTACGGCAACTCGGCCGCCCCGGCGACGCCTGGGGAGCCCGGCGGGGCAAGGCTGAGCCTGGACGGCCTGCGGGTGGCCGACGCCAAGAAGAAGATCATCGAATGGCTGGAGCGGGAGGGCCACGGCGAGGGCGCGGTCACCTACCGGCTGCGCGACTGGCTGTTCAGCCGGCAGCGGTACTGGGGCGAGCCGTTCCCCATCGTCTACGACGAGACCGGGCTGCCGGTCGCGCTGCCGGAGCGGATGCTGCCCCTGGAACTGCCCGATGTGGACGACTTCTCGCCGAAGACGTTCGACCCCGAGGACGCCGACAGCATGCCCGAGACGCCGCTGTCGCGGGCCACCGAGTGGGTCGAGGTGGAACTGGACCTGGGTGACGGCCTGAGCCGGTACACCCGGGAGACCAACACGATGCCGCAGTGGGCCGGCTCGTGCTGGTACGAGCTGCGCTACCTGGACCCGGCCAACGAGGAGGCGTTGGTCGACCCGGCCAACGAGCGCTACTGGATGGGTCCGCAGGACGACGCGGACACCGGCGGCGTCGACCTGTACGTCGGCGGAGTGGAGCACGCGGTGCTGCACCTGCTGTACTCGCGGTTCTGGCACAAGGTCCTGTACGACCTGGGGCACGTGTCGTCGTTCGAGCCGTTCCGGCGCCTGTACAACCAGGGATACATCCAGGCCTATGCCTACACCAACCGCCGGGGCGCCTACGTGCCGGCCGAGGAGGTCGTCGAGCGCGATGGGGAGTACTGGTACGGCGACGAGAAGGTCAAGCGCGAGTACGGCAAGATGGGCAAGTCGCTGAAGAACGTGGTGACGCCCGACGACATGTGTGCGGCGTACGGCGCGGACACGTTCCGCGTCTACGAGATGTCGATGGGCCCGCTGGATGTCTCCCGGCCGTGGGAGACCCGCGCCGTGGTCGGCTCCCAGCGGTTCCTGCAGCGGGTCTGGCGGCTGGTCGTGGACGAGGAGACCGGCGCCTCCCGGGTGGTGGACGCCGGGCTGGACGCGGAGACGGAACGGTTGCTGCACCGGACCATCGACGGCGTTCGGTCCGACATGGAGGGTCTGCGGCTCAACACCGCGATCGCCAAGCTGATCGAGCTGACGAACCGGGCGACCGCAGTCACCGCCGACGGCACGCCGCGGGCACTGGCCGAGCCGCTGGTGCTGATGGTGGCCCCGTTCGCCCCCCACATCGGCGAGGAGCTGTGGCACCGGCTGGGCCACGAGGCTTCACTGACCTATGTGGACTATCCCGTGGCCGACCCGGCGCTGCTGGTCGCCGAGTCGGTGACCTATCCGGTCCAGGTGAACGGCAAGGTCCGTGGCCGGATCCAGGTGCCCGCCGATGCCGGCGAGGAGGCCGTACGGTCGGCCGCGCTGGCTGAGGTCGCCTCCGCCCTGGCCGGCCAGGAGCCCCGCAAGGTCATCGTCGTCCCTGGCCGCATGGTCAGCGTCGTCGTCTAGCCGTCCTACCCCGTCCCCTTTTCCCGTCGAGCTAGGGCTTCGCAAGGTGTGTTTATCTCCAACCACCATGCGAAACCCTAGATCAACGCGGTGGTGGGACGGCGCTCGCGGGCGGCGTGGCGACGGGTGCGGACGGCGACGACGGCGGTGAGCGTGAGGCCGATCGCCAGTGGTGCCAGGGTGAGCGGGCTGGCCTGCCCCACGCCGGCGATCGCGGCCCCGAGCAGCGCATAGGTCACCGCCGACGGCGACCCGGCCAGCAGCGTCCCGACTGCGTAGTGGCGCACCCGTACGCCGGAGGCGCCGTACGCGTAGCCGACCAGACCGTACGGCGCCAGCGGCATGGCCCGCACCGCGGCGACGGCGAGTGTCCCCTCACGCGCGATCCATCGCTCGAGCCCGTCCCACGCCCGGCCGACCCGGTGGCCCGCCGCCCGCCGCGCCCAGCGGAGCACGAAGTCTCGGCCGAGCCACCGTCCCGCCGCGAACGTCGCCGTGGCGGCGACCACCATCACGGCGAGCGCGCACACGGAACCGAGCGTCGCCCCGAAGAGCAACCCGCAGGCCATCGAGACCGGCGTCCGAGGTACGAGCGCCATGAGCAGGGCCGCGCCCGCCAGCACGCCGGCGACCGGGGCACCGGGACCGAGCAGCGCCACCGACTCGGGCAGGGCGTCGCGCGGCAGCAGGACCGCGGCGGTGGCGAGCGCCGCCACCCCGACGACCAGCACGATCACCCGGCGCCTGGGATCCACCGCCGGAGCCTACCCGTCGGCTACAGTCCCGGCGTGGCCCTGGATCTGTTCGTGGACGTACCGGCATCGTGGCGGGACGCGATGGCGCCGTACCTCGATCCCGACCTGGTCGACAAGCTGAGTCGTTTCATCGACGACGAGTACGGGACCCACGAGATCTTCCCTCCGCGGGAGGACCTTTTCGCCGCGCTGCGGATCTGTCCGTACGAGCAGACCCGCGTCCTGATCCTCGGTCAGGACCCTTACCACAAGGCCGGCCAGGCGCACGGGCTCTCGTTCAGCGTGCGGCCGGGCGTCGCCATCCCGCCCTCATTGCGAAACATATATAAGGAGATCGCCGAGGACCTCGCGGTCACGCCGCCGCCGACCGGCGACCTGACCGGCTGGGCGGCCCAGGGGGTGCTGCTGCTCAACGCGGTGCTGACCGTACGCGCGGGCAAGCCGGCCTCGCACACCGGCCGGGGGTGGGAGCAGGTCACCGACGCAGCCATCCGGGCGCTCAACGACCTGCCGTCGCGGGTGGTCTTCCTGCTCTGGGGCGCTTACGCCCGGCAGAAGGCGGTGCTGGTGACGGCGCCTCAGCACGTGGTGATCGAGGCGGGGCATCCGAGCCCGATGAACCCCCGCGGGTTCCGTGGCACGCGCCCGTTCAGCGCCTCCAACACCGCCTTGACCGAGGCCGGACGGCCCCCGGTCGACTGGTCCGCCCCCGGCACCCTAGCCTGACCGGTCAGATTTCCGAGAAAACTAGGAATTCTCACCGCGGAGTTGGATCTTGCCGTCACCGGACGGCGGCGAGGCGCTCCTGGCGCAGGCGATTGGGCCACGTGTCGTCGATCCGGTCCACAGTGGACCCGATCGCCCAGGAGATCAACAGGTCGGCCAGCGCCGGATTGCGGGCCAGGGCCGGGCCGTGCATGTAGGTACCGATGAGCTTGCCGTGCCAGACGCCCTCCGTCGCCCCGTCGTTGCCGACGCCGGCGGTGACCCGAGCCAGTGGCGCGAGGCCGGAGCCGAGATGCGTACGGCCGCCGTGGTTCTCGAATCCCGTGATCGCGGGCAGTCCCAAGGCCGGGTCAGGGGTGCCGGCGACCTCGCCGACCGCCCGGGTCGGGCCACGGTCCGAGGTGATGTCGAGGATGCCGAGGCCGGGGCACTTCTCGCCCTTGGCGAAGAACGACGTGCCGACCAGCTGGTAGCCGGCACACACCACGAGCGCGGTCGCGCCCCGCTCGATCGCCCGGTGGAACCCGCCGTCCGCGTTGAGCCGCTGCGCCGCCAGCGCTTGCGGACCGTCCTCGCCGCCGCCCAACAGGTAGATGTCGCCATCCTGTGGCACGGCCTCGTCGGACCGCACCTCGAGCGTCTCCACGGGAATGCCCCGGACGTAGGCCCGGCGGGCCAGAATCAGCATGTTGCCGCGGTCGCCGTACGTGGAGAGCAGGTCGGGGCAGAGCCACACGATGCGCAGGGCCGACTCGGTGCTCGCCTCGTCGCCGGCCGCGCGATGACGGGGGCCACTGTTCCGGGCCGAGCCCAGGGGTGCCGGCGCGGGTCGGCCGTCGGGCGGCGGCGCCGCGCCGAGGGGAGAGTCAGTTGACACGGTTGAGCTCCGCTCGGATGTCCTGGAACGCGGTGTAGTTGGCGATCACCTGCAGGCGCCCAGCCGGGACCGCCCCGACCGCCTTCGTGAAGTTGGGGACGTGTTCGAAGGGGATCTCGTTGACCTCGAGCCGTACGGCCAGATCCATCGCCCGGTCGCCGGTGATCAGCACGCGGCGCCCGTGCAGCGGCGAGAAGTCCACGTCGTAGAGCCACGACGTGTCCAGACCGTCCGGGTCGCGCGCGTTGATGGCGAGCAGGGTGGGCGTGTTCTCGGCCATGTCGAAGGCCTCGAGCCAACCGGCCGGGTTCTTCGCGAGCAGGAGCCGGATCGTGCGGCCGTCGCGCTCGACGGTCGCGTACCGCCCGGCGATGGAGGTGACCTTGCTCAGCAGCGGGGCGGCCCTGGCGGGGTCGACCCCGAACTGCGCCGCGACCGCGAGTGCGGTGGCGGCGTTGGCCCGGTTGACCCGGCCCGGCAGCTGGAGCGTGATGGGGTGGCGGCCGCCGCTCGGGTCCACCACCACGTCTCCGTCGACTGTCCACCGTGGAACTGGGCGGCGCAGATCGCAGGCGGCGCAGTGCCAGTCGCTGTCCTCGCGCACGATCTGGGAGCCGCACGCCGGGCACACCCACGAGTCGTCGTGCCAGCGCTGACCTGAGGCGACCCACGTGACGTGCTCGGCCGCCCGCGCGGCGAAGACGACCATCGGGTCGTCGGCGTTGGCGACGACGTGGCTGTCCTGCCCGGTCACCGCGTCGCGCCAGAGCGTCGCCATCATCGCCACCTCCTTCGCCCGGTCGAGCTGGTCGCGGGACAGGTTCAGCAGCGCGATCGCCACCGGGTGCGTCGCGTCGATGACCTGGCCGAGGTAGTGCTCGTCCACCTCGAGGACGGCGTACGGCGTGTGGCCGGCCCGCGCGAGCGCGGAGGTGTGACCGGTGGGCAGGTTCGCACCCAATGAGTTCGTGGCGACATCGCCGAGCACCCCCATGGCGGCGGCGGTGAGCCTGGTGGTGGTGGTCTTGCCGTTGGTACCCGAGACCAGCGCGACCCGCCGTCCCGCCGCGAGGTGGCGCAGCAGGTCGGGGTCGATCTTGAGCCCGAGCCAGCCGCCGATCACCGAGCCGTCGCCGCGGCCGGCCGCACGGCTCAGCGCCGCCGCCGTCCGGGACACCGACGAGGCCACCTTGGCCCGCAGGGGCAGTTGGCCGGCCTGCTCTCCAGTCGTCATGGCACTCCCACTCGCCCGCCGTCCGATGGGACGAGACTATCGGGGCGGCATCTGGGTGGCCTGGGGGTATCGTCCCGGCCCCGGCCGGCGGGGTTCGCAGGGGTCCGGCGGCCCGGTCCGTTTGACCGTATCGCGAACGTTGATGGCCGGTGTCCGACATCGGTATCCAACGAATTCTGTGATTGAACTCACGCGAATCGATCAACACGGAGTTGTCAAGCGTGACACGCCGTAGTCACAAGTCGGGCGTGCCCGTTCAAGCCGGATTGTCGATGTCAAGGTCAACACGTTTGGTGGTGTTGCGTTCACAGCGGGTGAGGTGCCTGGTGGGCTACAAAGTGCCGGGCACACCCCCTGGGGTGCCCCGCGCCACCCGGGCCACGTTGAGTCCTGCCCGCCCCGGCGTCGCGGAATCCATCGAACAACTCAACACGGATGTGGGCAGGATTGCCGGACCACTCCCCGTAGCGGACGCCAGGCGTCCGTCCGGAGTGGAGCAGCACTCGTCACGACCGTTGTGTGTGGACAGTCGGTTGTGGACCGCTTGGGGCTGTATTTGCCCTCTCGGCGCACCGTGCACGTGGCTTTGGGTGGTCACCAGGTGCGGCCGTGGCGCGGCGGGGGCCGCAGGTCGACCGAGGGCAGAGGTTCGCCCCGTCTCGCCGCGTCCGGTAGACGTGCCGGAGGGAAACCTTTCGTGTACACCAATACCCCTGGTGGGGCCCGCCCGTCTGGGCGCACGGGTGCGGCTGCCTTGGCCGCAATCAGCGTCATCGCCACTGGTGGCGTCGTACTCGCGATGCCTGGCGTCGCGCACGCTGCGATACCGTCAGTCGAATCTGTCTACGGTGGACAGATGTCGGTCAGCCACGCGACGTTCCGGCTCGGTCGGAGCAACCATGGCCCAGTGGCTCCCCGGACGCAGCCATCCCGCCTCACCTCGAGCAGTCTAACTGTGGACGGAAGTTCCGTCCTCAAGGGACAGTCCATTGTGCTCACCGGTCAGCTGCTGATCGGGAAGGTCGCCGAGCCTTTGGCCAAGCAGGCCGTACGGCTGGAGGAGAGCACGACCGGTGGGTGGAAGACGGTCGGCGAGGCAATTGCATCAGCCGATGGAACCATCACGTTCACCGTCGCGCCCACCGAGTCGGCCAAGTACCGCCTCGCGTACGCGGGCGTGGCCGCCTACCGGGCCTCGATCTCGCCGGAGCAGGCCATCTCCGTGAAGCTGCCGCCGCCTCCGCCGGTGGTGCGGGCGGCGCCGTCGAGCTCGTCGGGCAACTGGGCGCCGGCCGGGGTTTCGACCATAGGGTCCAACGGCCAGGCCGGGAGCGCCACCGGATCGGCGATTGTCGCCGCCGCAGCTGCGCACTCGGGCAAGCCGTACAGCTACGGCGCGGGCGGCCCGGACGCGTTCGACTGCTCGGGCCTGACCCAGTACGTGTTCGCGCAGTTCGGGATCAGCCTGCCGCACAACGCGCACGCGCAGATGGGGTACGGCACGCCAGTGTCGGCCGCCGACGCGGCGCCCGGTGACCTCGTGTTCTTCCTGGACGGCGGATACGCCTACCACGTCGGGATCTACGCCGGCGGCAACCAGATGGTCGACGCCCCGAACTCAGAGTCGACGGTGGGCTACCACACGATCTGGACCACGAACGTGGCCTTCCGCCGCATCGTCTGACCCGACGGACGCCGGCCTGGTCCGGCCCAAGACTGGTCACCGCCGTGGCCACCCCAACCCCACCACGGCGGAGACCGGGACCCCGCCGCGGCCCCGCGGTACGCCTCGAGCGCGCCCGGGTCCGCGGCAGGTCCCGTTGCAGCAGGGACCCGTTGCAGCAGCTCCCGTTGCCCGGCAGTGCCCGGGTGGCGTCGACGACCACGGCGCGCACGACCGCCACACGGTGATCTTCGCGCCCCGAGACCGGGTGGCGTCGACGCCCTCCACAGCGCACGACCGCCACACGGTGATCTTCGCGGCCCGAGACCGGGTGGCGTCGACGCCGTCAACAGCGCACGACCGCCACACAGTGATCTTGGCCCCACTTCCCTCCACCGGTCCGAGCCGGGTGCGCCAAGTCTCAGTGCTCTGAGCGGTTATGTCCGTTTCAGTGCCGCCGCGCCGCCCTTTCCCTGCTCGGTGGGCGGCCGTTGACCTCCACCGCGCTCCACGCTCACTGACCTGCGCAACCGGGGGACAACCCGGACATTTTCGAGGCGTATCGGGTTGACGGTGGGGGGAAGTGGAGTACAGTGGGGCGCATTGGCGGAGCCGGACGGTTCTGCCGGCCCCAGGGACCAAGAGCGCAGGGGCGAGGGGGTGGGTTGCGTGTTTCTGGGCACCCACACGCCGCGCCTCGACGAGAAGGGCCGGCTGATCCTTCCGGCGAAGTTTCGCGACGAGCTGGCGGGTGGTTTGGTGATCACGAAGGGGCAGGACCGCTGTCTGTACGTGTTCCCGACCGCTGAGTTCCGGAGCATCGCGGAAGAGCTGCAAGCACAACCAGTGACCCACGAGACCGCCCGGGCGTACGGCCGGCTGTTCTTCTCCGGCGCGCACGACGAGGTGCCCGACAAGCAGAACCGGGTGACCATTCCCGGTCCCCTGCGCGAGTGGGCCGGCCTCGACCGCGACGTGGCCGTGATCGGCGCGGGCAACCGAGTGGAGATCTGGGACCAACAGGCATGGGAGCAGTACCAGGCGTCCAACGCTGACGCGTACGCCGGTATTCAGGAAGGGGTGTTGCCCGGCGGGCTGTGAGGCCCGCGGGAGGACGGTAAGGACCACAGTGGACTGTCCATTGAGGTCGAGGTTCGTCCGTACCGTCAGATCTCCAACCGCTGCCCGCACCTGACGCCTCTTCCCCGGCGCCAGGCGTGGGCCGGCGGTGGGGGATCTGGCGGTACGGCCGCACCAGCCGTAGGGCGGCACCGACGGTGGCCCGGCGTAGCGCCGGGCCCCACACAACCTCCGAGTGCGCCGGACCGCGAATCCGCGCACCCGCGAGTCGAGGGGGTTTCGTCGTGGGAAAGCGTCATGCTTCCCACGGCTCAGGCGCACCCGCCGGGGGGCAGGGGGCGCGCCGGGCCAAGGGAGAGGTCAGCGCCGGGCATGTGCCGGTGCTGCTGGCGCGGTGCCTGGAGCTGCTCGCGCCCGCCCTCGACCGGGCCAACCCCGTACACCTGGACGCCACCGTCGGACTGGGTGGCCACGCCGAGGCTGTGCTCGCGGCGCACCCTGCGGTACGCCTGGTCGGGCTCGACCGGGACCCCGAGGCGCTGCGCCGCAGCCGCGAGCGGCTCGCCCCGTATGGTGACCGGGTACGGCTGGAACACGCCGTATACGACGAACTGTCCGATGTGCTCAGTCGCCTGGAGCTGGACACAGTGGACAGCGTCCTGTTCGACCTCGGCGTCTCCTCGATGCAGCTCGACGACATCGAACGGGGGTTCAGCTACGCCCGGGACGCGCCGCTGGACATGCGCATGGACCCCACCGGCGGCATTACCGCCGCCGACGTCGTCAACACGTATCCTGCCGCCGACCTCACCCGGATCCTGCACCGCTACGGCGAGGAGCGCTTCGCCTCCCGGATCGCGGCCGCGATCGTCCGCGAGCGGACGCGGGGGCCGCTGCGGTCCTCGGCCCGCCTCGCCGAGCTGGTGCGCGAGTCGGTGCCCGCACCGGCCCGCCGCACCGGCGGCCATCCGGCCAAGCGGACCTTCCAGGCCCTGCGGATCGAGGTCAACGGGGAGCTGACCGCACTCGACGCCGCACTACCCGAGGCGATCAGGGCGTTGTCTTTGGGCGGCCGGATCGTTGTGCTTTCGTACCACTCGCTCGAGGACCGGCTGGTCAAGCAGGCCCTCGCCGAGCGGGCGCGCTCCACCGCACCAGTCGACCTGCCGGTGATCTTGCCCGGCACGGGGCCGACGCTGCGGTTGCTCACCCGGGGCGCCGAGCCGCCGAGCGCGGCCGAGGTCGAGGCGAATCCGCGCGCCGCGTCGGTGAAGTTGCGGGCAGCCGAACGCATCGACCCCGACGCGCCGACCGGCCGGGCCCTGCGCCCCGCGCGGAGGCGCGAGCGTGACGAGCGACCGCCAGCCGCCCCCGCGGGGGCGAGCCGACGCGGTCGGGCGCGCGGGTACGCCGGGACGACGACGGACACGACACGGACCACACAGGACAGAGCACCGCGTGCAGGCCGGCCGCGGGCGGGGGACGAGACCACAAGCCAGGGGGAGACATGAGCGTCGAGGCACGATCACGCTCTACAAGGGACAATGCCGGACGCCGGTACGGCGCGTACACGTCGGGCGCGAACGCGCTGCGAGTCGAGCGCACCATCGCCTTCGACGACGACGAGGACGAGGTGCTCGACTCGACGACGTCCACCCGGCGCCGCACGACCGGCCGGCCGGAGACGACGCCGACGCCGCAGCGGGTGCCCCGGCCCCGCCGTCGCACGCCCTGGGTCAGCGACATCACGCCCCTGCCGGAGCCGGAGGCGCCACCGCTGCCGCTGACCCTGCCGAAGGCCCCGTTCCTGCTGCTCATGGTCGGACTGGTCGTCGTCGGCATCGTGGGAGTGCTGGTCCTCCACACGAAGATCAACGAGGGCTCGTTCCGGCTCAGTGACCTGCAGGCCACGCAGGCCGCGCTCGACCTGCAGGAGCAGCAGCTCGAGCAGCAGCTCGCGGACCTGTCCTCCCCGGGGAACCTGCGCGCCGCCGCGACCCGGCTCGGTCTGGTCCCCGCCGGAACGCCGGCGTTCATCACCCTGCCGGACGGCCGCGTCGTCGGTGTCCCGCAGCCCGCCGGGCGGTGAGCGCCGGTGGCGCGTGGCACCACGGACACGTCCGTCCGGGGCGGGTCCACACAGGACGGTAGCCGGGCGGGCGCAGCGGCGGGTGGGGGCGAGACAGGAGCGGGCGGGCGGCCGCGGGCGTCGAGCCGTATCTCCGAGGCCCGCAGCTACCACCCGCGCGGACGGACCGTGGGCGAGGCCACGGCCCCGCGGCCGACGCTGCGGCTGGTCACCGGCGCTCGGTCCGGCGAGCCGGTGAGCCGGTCGGCCGGCGCTGCCACCGAGCGTACGGCTGGCCAACCCAGGACCGACCGTACGGGCGGCGACCGTACGGTCAGCGACCGCGCGGCCGCCGCCCGGGCCGCCTACGGGCGGACCGGTGCGTTCCGGACCGTGACCGCGACCCGGCCCGGGCAGACCGTCCATAAGGGAGCACCGGCACGGCGCCGGGTGCGTGTCGTCCGGCCGGCGCCGCCGAAGCTGGCCCACTCGGGCGCCCGGCTGCGGCAGTCGACCGCGGTCATCCTGTTGCTCTTTGCGGTGATCGCCGTCCGGCTGGTGCAGTTCCAGTTCACCGAGGCGTCGGACTACGCGGCCGAGGGCCTGCAGAACCGGCTGCGCCCCGTGGAGTTGCCTGCACCCCGTGGCAGCATCGTCGACCGCAACGGGGCGGTGCTCGCCGGCAGTGCCGAGGCCCGGTTGGTGTACACCGATCCGTCCATTGTGGAGGACCCGGTGCTGGCGGCCGAGGCGCTCTCGCCCCTGCTCGGGGTGCCGCGCTCGGAGCTGCTCCCCAAGCTGCAACCGCACCGGCGGGACGACGGCACCGAGGAGCGGTTCGAGATCCTCGCCCGTGGCGTGCCGGTCGCGACCGGTGAGCAGGTGGTCGCGCTCAACCTCCGCGGCGTCGTGGTCGAGCGCGACGAGACCCGGGTGGTGCCCGGGCACGACCTCGCCGCGAACCTGATCGGCTTCACCGGCCGCGACCTGCAAGGGCTCGCGGGCCTGGAGGCTAGCTTCAACGAGGTGCTGCGGGGTGTCAGCGGCCAGCGCAGCTACGAGATCGGTCAGGGCGAGTCGAACCTCGACCACGAGATCCCCGGTGGGTTCACCGAAGAGGTGCCGGCCCGCCCGGGCCGCTCGCTGCAGCTGACCATCGACCGCGACCTCCAGTTCGAGGTCCAGCGCGTCCTCGCCGCGGCGATGGCGCAGGCGGGCGCCTGGTCCGGCTCGGCCGTGGTGCTCGACGTGCGTACCGGCGAGGTGCTCGCGCAGGCGAGCTACCCCTTCTACGACGCGGCGAACCCGCTCACGTCACCGGAGTCCGCCCGGATCGACGCTGCCTCGGGCATGATCGTCGATCCAGGATCGGTGCACAAGGCGATCGTCATGGCGGCGTGCCTGGAGGAGGGGGTCGTCACGCCCGCGGACATGGTGCCGGTCCCGGCGACGATCACCAAGGGCATCAGGACGTTCGAGGACACGCACTGGCATCCACCGATGGCACCGTTCACGCTGCCGGGCATCCTCGCCTGGTCCTCGAACGTCGGCACGATCACGCTCGCCGACATGCTCGGCGCGCAGAAGCTCTACGAGTACCAGCGCGCCTTCGGTCTCGGCGAGTTGACCGGCGAGGGTCTGCCGGGTGAGTCGGCCGGACTGGTGCAGCCGCCGGAGAACTGGAGCGCGGAAGCGTACGGCACGATCCCCATTGGACTCGGCGTCGCGGTGACCCCGCTGCAGATGGCGGCGGTCTACGCGACCATCGCCAACGGCGGCGTGTGGATCCAGCCGCACCTGGTGAAGGCGATCATCGATGCGGACGGCGCCGTCTCAGCGACCGAGCCACCGCCGACGCGGCGGGTCATCTCCGCCGAGAACGCCACCGCGCTGCGCAGCATGCTCGAGGCCGTGGTGACCGCTCCGGACGCGACCGGCCGGACTGCGGCGATCGACGACTACCGGGTGGCCGGCAAGACGGGCACCGGCCTGATCGTTGTCGACGGCCAGTACGGGCCGGGCGAGGTGGGCTCGTTCATCGGCATGTCCCCCGCGGACGCGCCGCGCTTCGTCGTCGCGGTCTTCGCGCACACTCCAGGCGGCAGCGGTGGCGTGGTCGCCGGCCCGGCCTTCGCCGAGATGATGGAGCAGACGCTGCGGCACTACCGCGTCCCACCGACCGGCAGCCCGTCCCCGACGTTCACCATCTACTACTGACGCCTCCTACTCGGCCTCGCCGAGCAGGTCTGTGACCGCGAGTTCGACGCCTGCGTAGGCAACCGGGAGAGACTCGCCGCGTCGGTACTCCCGGCGGGTGCGGTAGCCCTCGGCCGTCGGTGACGTGTGCTCGTAGATGGCGTCCCGGGTGACGACCCAGTAGGTCGGGTAGCCGGCCCGCCCGTAGAGCCTGGCCTTGGTGTTCAGGTCGACGAGTACGGAATCGTCGGAAACCTCCACGACCAGCAACACATCCGCCGGGTCCCAGACATCCACCCGCGCACCGATGGAGCCGATCGGCTGGGCGCCTGCGCGCTGGACCCAGCAATCCGGGTCTGGCAACGAGTCTTCGCACGGCAGAGTCGCCGACGTCAGGACGGCGCCGTCCTGAGGAAGCACCGCCGCCAAGCGCATCTGTAGCCTGCCGTGCCATGCCCCGATGACCACCGGCCAGATCCCCCCGTCGACCAGTTCCACCCGCTGGCTGAAGGCCCCGGCCTCCCATGCGCGGAGAAAGTCGGTGGCGCTCCACCGATAGGCGAGCGGGGCAACGGACATGTCGACGATTCTACGCAGCAAGGCGCCGTCCAGCCTGAAACGGCTCGTCAACACGGCTGGCCCCGCTTGTCCCAGGCTGGGCCGGGCTATCCGCCTCGACGGGCCGTGGAGCGGATCGGGGTTGGTCAGGTAGAGGTCACGCCCATCCCTGGTCGGATCTCGGCGAGTAGGGTCAAGGGCCGTGTCAGGCTATCCGCGTCCCAGCCAGACCACCCCGGTCGCCCTCGGTGACATCGCGGTGGTCAGTGGTGCACGGATCGTAACCGGCAACGCCACGGATAGAGCCGTGACCGGTGTGACGCACGACAGCACCCGCGTGCAGACGGGTGATCTTTACGTGGCGATTCGCGGGGGCACCCGGCACGGAGCCGAGTTCGCCGGCCCGGCAATTGCCGCCGGTGCGGTCGCGGTGCTCACCGATGAGGCCGGCGCCGTGCGCACCGACGAGGCCGGCGCCGCGCTCACCAACGGCCAGGCCGTGCCCACGCTCGTCGTGGACGACCCCCGGGCGGTGCTCGGCGCAGTGGCGGCGCGCGCGTACGGCGACCCGACCGCCCACCTGCTCGTCATCGGCCTCACCGGCACCGCCGGGAAGACCTCGACGGCGTACCTGGTCGAGTCCGGGCTGGCCGCGGCCGGTCACGCCACCTGCATGGTCGGCACGGTGGAGACCCGCATGGTCGGCGAGACCATCGAGAGCGAGCGGACCACGCCGGAGGCGACCGACCTGCACGCGCTGTTCGCCACCGCCCTGGAGCGGGGCGCGACCGCCGCTGTCATGGAGGTCTCCAGCCATGCGCTCGCGTACGGGCGGGTCGGCGGGGTGCACTTCGACGTCGGCGGCTTCACCAACTTCGGCCAGGACCATCTGGACTTCCACGCTGACACCGAGGACTACTTCGCGGCCAAGGCGCGGCTCTTCGACGGGCGGTGCCGGGTCGAGGTGCTCAACCTCGACGACGAGGCCGTACGCCGGCTGCTCAAGCCCGCAACCGTCACGTTCTCGGCCGATGGTGACCCGGCCGCGACCTGGCGGGCGGAGGAGATCGCGCGTAGCGGTTTCGCTCAGACATTCACGGCAGTCCATCGTGACGGGGACGTGGTCGGGGTCACCGTGTCCCTGCCCGGTCGGCACAACGTGGCGAACGCGTTGCTGGCGCTCGCGTGTCTCGTTGAGGCCGGCGTGTCTGCCGAGGTCGCCGCCAAGGGCATCGGGGCCTGCCGGGGAGTGCCGGGGCGGCTGGAGCTCGTCGGCGCACCCGGGCCGGTGCTGGGCGTGGTCGACTACGCACACAAGCCCGACGCGATCACGGCCGCCCTCGCCGCCCTGCGCGAGGTCGCGTCCGGCGACGGAGCCGGACCAGCTGGCGGCGGGCGGATCATCTGCGTGATCGGTGCCGGCGGCGACCGGGACCGCGGCAAGCGCCCGCTCATGGGTGCCGCCGCCGCCCGCGGTGCCGACCTCGTGATCGTCACCGACGACAACCCCCGCTCCGAGGATCCGGCCGCCATCCGCGCTGAGGTCCTGTCCGGAACGCACACGGACCGCGACGACACAGTGACGGCGGTGACGGAGGTGCCCGGGCGCCGGGGCGCCATCGACGAAGCTGTGCGCCGGGCCCGGCCGGGTGATGTGATTGCGGTGTTGGGCAAGGGACACGAGCGCGGGCAGGAGGTCGCCGGAGTGGTGACACCGTTCGACGACCGGGTCGAGCTGGCCGCCGCGCTGGCCGGCCGATTCACGGGGGTCGAGGAAACGGTGAGCAGCGCGTGATCCCGTTGTCTCTCGCCGAGGTTGCGGCGGCGGTCGACGGCACCCTGGTCGGCGGCGACCCCGCCACGCTGGTCACCGGGTCGGTGGAGTTCGACTCCCGGAAGGTGATGACGGGTGGGCTGTTCGCGGCGTTCGCCGGGGAGAAGGCCGACGGGCACGACTTCGCCCAGCAGGCCGTGGCCGCCGGTGCCGCGGCGGTGCTCGGCACCCGGCGCACCGCGGCCCCGACGATCGTCGTCGACGACACCCTCACCGCGCTGGGACGCCTGGCCCGGGTGGTGGTGGACCGCCTGCCCGAGCTGACGATCGTGGGGATCACCGGGTCGTCGGGCAAGACCTCCACAAAGGACATGGTCGTCTCCGTGCTCGCCCGGTGCGGGCCGACCGTGGGCCCGCCGGGGTCGTTCAACAACGAGCTCGGCCTGCCGCACACCGTGCTGGCGGCGGACGAGAACACCCGGTTCCTGGTGCTCGAGATGGGCTCGCGTGGGCCTGGGCACATCACCTATCTGTGCGGCATCGCGCCACCCGACATCGCCGTGGTGATCAACGTCGGCGTCGCCCACATCGGGGAGTTCGGCTCGGTGGAGGCGATCGGGCAGGCGAAGGCGGAGCTGGTACGGGCGCTGAGGGCCGACGGGGTCGCGGTGCTCAATGCCGACGACGAGCGGGTCCGGGCCATGGCGGCGCAGACGGGCGCGGCCGTCGTGCTGGCCGGCGAGGCGGCCGACGCGGCCGTACGGGCGGAGCAGGTCGTGCTCGACGACCGCGGTCGGGCCTCGTACACTCTGTCCACTCCGGACGGTCAGGCGCCGGTACGGCTGCGGATGAGCGGACGGCACCAGGTCGGCAACACACTGCTCGCGGCGGCGGTCGCATGGGTGGCTGGGTCGGGTAGGAGGGCAGGCACTGCGTCACGGTCGGCCGGCCTGCCCGTCGAGGAGATCGCGGAGGCGGTCTCGGGGCTGACGCCGGTCTCAACGAGGCGGATGGATGTCTTCGACCGGCCGGACGGGGTTACGGTCATCGATGACTCCTACAACGCCAACCCGGCGTCGACGGAGGTGGCGCTGCGCGCGCTCGTCGCCATCGGTACCGGCCGTCGGCGGGTGGCCGTGCTCGGGTACCTTGCCGAACTGGGTGACCAGGAACAGGCAGGGCACGTACAAGTCGGCCGGGTCGCGGCCGAACTGGGCGTGGACCGGCTCGTGGTGGTGGGCGCGGCGGCCGCGCCGATCCACGACGGGGCGGTGGCGGTACCGAACTGGGGAGGAGAGTCCGTCGTGGTGTCCGATCAGGACGCGGCCGTGGATTGGCTGCGCGCATCGCTGCGCCCGGGCGACGTGGTGCTGGTGAAGGGGTCGCGCTACCGCACATGGACGGTGGCCGACACGCTACGGGGTGAGGATCTGACGGCGGTCCCCCGGTGACCGCCGACGCACGTGCCCGTGCGGAGGCGGCGGCATGAGGGCGGTCATCATCGCGGCGGCCGTCGCCTTCCTCGTGACGATTGTGCTCACGCCCTTCGCCATCCGGTACTTCACCCGGTTGAATGCTGGCCAGCCGATCCGTGAGATCGGGCCGCAGACCCACCTGGCGAAGAAGGGCACCCCGACGATGGGCGGGGTCGTCTTCATCCTCGCCACCGTTGTCGCGTACATAGCCGGCCACTTCGTGCTCGCCACGCTGCCCGCGAACCAACTCGGTGCCCCCACCGGCATGACCGCCACGGGCGTGGTGCTGCTGGGCCTGCTCGTCGGCCTCGGTCTGCTCGGTTTCGTCGACGACTTCCTCAAGGTGCGCAAGCGCAACAGCCTGGGCCTGTCGGCCCGCAAGAAGCTCATCGGGCAGACGATCATCGGCGCGGCGCTGGGCGCGGTGGCGCTGTGGGTGCCGAGCAACACCGTCGAGCTCGAGACCGTCGCCGACTCGACCGTGTCGTGGGTGCGTGACCTGCAGTGGCTCGACATCACCAAGTACGGCACGCTCGGGCTGTTCGTCTTCGTGGTGATCGCGATGTCCAACGCCGTCAACCTCACGGACGGTCTCGACGGGCTCGCCACCGGTGCCGCGGCGATGGTGCTGGGCTCCTACGCGCTCGTCGCGTTCTGGCAGTACCGGCACTGGGACCTCGACCCCGACTACGGCGGCGACTACACCTACGAGGTGCGCGATCCCCTGGAGATCGCGATCGTGGCCGCGGCCGCGGCCGCCGCCTGCTTCGGCTTCCTGTGGTGGAACGCCGCCCCCGCCAAGATCTTTATGGGCGACACCGGGGCGCTCGGGCTCGGCGGGCTGGTCGCTGGCCTCGCCTTCGCCACCCGTACGGTCCTGCTGCTGCCCTTGCTCGGGGTCCTGTTCACGCTGATCGCGGTGACGTGGGTGATCCAGATCGGGTCGTTCCGGCTGTGGCACAGACGGGTCTTCCGAATGGTGCCTTTGCAGCACCACTTCGAACTCGCCGGCTGGAGCGAGGTCAACATCGTCGTCCGGTTCTGGATCATCTCCGGGCTCGGCGTCGCCTCGGCGCTCGGACTCTTTTACGCCGACTTCCTTCGCGTGATGGAATTCCGGTGACGGGCTGACCGGTCAGAATTCCGAGGAAACTCGGAAATCTCACCGCGGAGTTGGATCTTGGTGGGCGAGTGGGTACTGAGTACGCGGGACGGCGGGTGCTGGTGGCTGGCACCGGCGTCGCCGGCGCCGCCTGCGTCGAGGTGCTGCTCGGCCTCGGCGCGCGGGTCGTGGCCATGGACCGCACCGAGAACGAGGCGCTCGTACGGCTGGGGGCCGCCGGGGCGGAGGTGGTGCTCGGCGACGAGCCGGACGCCGCGCTGCTGGGCCGGACAGACGACGTCATCGTCTCGCCGGGGTTCGCCCCGCACACGCCGGTCGCGCGCGCGGCGCTCGCCGCGGGGCTGCCGGTCTACTCCGAGCCGGAGCTGGCCTGGCGGCTGCGCCGTCCCGACGCTCCCGCCTGGCTCGCCGTGACCGGGACCAACGGGAAGACCACGACGACCACGATGCTCGCCGCCATGCTGGCGGCCGCCGGGCACCGGACGGCTGCGCTCGGCAACATCGGCGAGCCCCTGGTCCACGCGGCGCTCAGCCAGGACCGGTTCGACGTTCTCGCCGTAGAGCTCTCGAGCTTCCAGCTGTTCTGGTCATCGACGCTGGCTCCGCAGGCCGGCGCGCTGCTCAACCTCGCCGACGACCACCTGGAGTGGCACGGCACGTTCGACCACTACGCCACGTCGAAGCTGGCCGTATGGCGCGCGGCCTCGGCCGGTGGCGTGGCCGTGGGCAACCTCGACGACGCCGCGGTCGCGGCGCGACTCCGGGCCCAACCGGGCCGTACGGTCGGGGTCACTCTGGCCGAGCCCGGTCCCGGCGAGCTGGGGGTGGTCGACGGCATGCTCGTCGACCGCGCCTTCGCCGACGGCGTCGAGCTCGCGCCGGCCGAAGGGATCCGACCGGCGGGGGCGCACAACGTGAGCAACGCGCTGCACGCCGCGGCGCTGGCACGGTCCCAGGGCGTGCCGGCCGAGGCCGTACGGTCGGCGCTGGCCGGCTACGTTCCGGGCGGGCATCGCAACGCGCTCGTCGCGACGGTGGCCGGGGTGTCCTATGTGGACGATAGCAAGGCGACCAACCCGCACGCCGCGTTCGCCTCGCTGACCGCCTACCCGCGGGTGGTCTGGGTCGCGGGCGGGCAGCTCAAGGGCGTGGACATCGACGACCTCGTGGCCGCCGTCGCCGACCGGCTGGTCGGCGCTGTGCTGCTCGGGGTGGACCGGGCGCTGGTGGCGCAGGCGTTGCGGCGACACGCCCCCGCGCTGCCGGTCGTGGACGTGTCAAGGACCGATGATGGTGCGATGACTGAGGTGGTCCGCGCCGCTGCCGGCCTCGCGCACGCCGGCGACACCGTGCTGCTCGCGCCGGCGGCCGCGTCGAAGGACATGTTCTCCGGCTACGACCAACGGGGGGACCGCTTCGCGGCCGCCGTGAGCGCCCTGGCGGGGTAGCCGTGACCGATACCGCGGTCGGGGCGGCACGGTCCACAGCGGACACCGGCCGGCTGGGTCCGCCGCCCCGGTGGCCACGGACGGCCCCTGAGTTGGTGCGGGCCGTGCGGGCGCTCGTGCGTTGGCTGCTGGCCCGACCGCTGGCCGACTACTACCTGCTCGTCACGTGCACCGCGCTGCTGCTCGTCATCGGGCTGGTGATGGTCTACTCGGCCACGAGCGTGGCGCAGTTCGAGGCGAGCGGCAGCGGGCTGGAGTCGATCGAACGGCAGGCCATCTCGGCGACCGTGGCTGTCCTGGCGTTCTGGCTGTGCCAGCGGCTGCCGGTGCACACCTACCGGGCGCTGTCCCGCCCCGGTTTGGTGCTGGCATTCGCGCTCGTCGGCGCGCTCGACGTGCTCGCGCTGCTGGCCGATGCCCAGGTGCTGTCCAACCCGGCGCTCGGCCCGCTGCGGGCCGACGAGCTGTGGCTCTACCTCGGCCCGATGCAGATGCAGCCCAGCGAGCTCGCGAAGATCGCGCTCGCGGTCTGGGCCGCCGACGTGCTGGTGCGCAAGGGAGACCGGGCCGGCTCCTTCCACGACCTCGCCCGCCCGCTGTTCCCGGTGGCCGGGCTGCTGTTCATCCTCGTCGGCTACAACGACCTCGGCACGATGGCGTGCCTGTTCGTGCTGCTTGTCGGGATGCTGTGGGCGGCGGGGGTGCGTCTGCGCATCTTCGTGGGCATGCTGCTGGTCGGCGTCCTGGGGGTGGCCGCCCTCGTGTACCTGCCCGGCGCCGAGTACCGCCTGGCCCGGTTCCGGGCGTTCCTCAACCCCGAGCTGCACCAGCAAGGTGATGCCTACCAGTCGGAGCAGGGGTTGTCGGCCATCGCCAACGGCGGATGGTTCGGGGTCGGTCTGGGTGAGGGCCGGCTGAAGTGGGGCTGGCTGCCCAACGGTCACAACGACTTCATCTTCGCCGTGATCGCCGAGGAGCTCGGAGTCGTCGGGTGCCTGCTGGTGCTCGCCCTGTTCGCCCTGCTCGCCTACACGGGCCTGCGGATCGCCCGCCGCTGCACGAACCCTTTCCGGCGGTTCGTCGCCGCCGGCGTCACCGCGCTCATCGCCGGCCAGGCGACGATCAACATCGCCGGCGTGGTCGGGCTCCTGCCCATCACCGGCCTCCCGCTGCCGCTGATCTCCGACGGCGGCAGCGCCCTCGTCGTGACGCTCGCCATGATCGGCATGCTCGCCTCGTTCGCGCGGGCCGAGCCGGCCGCGGCGCGAGCCCTGCATGCGCGTCCGCCCGGCCGGCTCGGCCGACTACTCTGGGCACCGCTGCCGCCCCTACCCATCCCGGTCCGGCGCGACCATCGGACGGTGGGCGGCTCGCGGTACGACGAGGACGACCCACGGGGCCAGGGAGGGTGACGCGGGCATGGGCGAACTGCGGTCGGTCGTGCTGGCAGGCGGAGGCACCGGGGGCCACATCTACCCGCTGCTCGCCTTCGCCGAGTGCCTGCGACGGCACCAGCCCGATCTGCGTATCACGTGCGTGGGCAGCTCCAAGGGCCTGGAGGGCCAGCTGATCCCGGCCGCCGGTTACGAGCTGCGCCAGGTACCGGCCTACCAGCTGCCCCGCAAGCTGAACGTCGATCTCGCCGCCACTCCGGCGCGCATGTTGCGCTCGATGAAGGCGGGGCGCAGGGTGCTCGACGACGTGAATGCCGACGTGGTCGTCGGGTTCGGAGGGTACGTAGCCGTCCCGGCCTACCTGGCCGCGTGGCGCCGGCACACCCCGCTGGTGATCCACGAGATGAACGTCCCGCCGGGTGTCGCCAACCGGCTCGGCATGCGCTTCACCCGGCACGTGGCGGCCGCCTTCCCCCACCAACCGTCGGCCTCGTCGCTGCTCGAGCACGCCCGGGTGACCGGGGTGCCGTTGCGCCCGGCGATCGCGTCGCTGGACCGCAGAGAGGTCCAGCAGGGCGCACGGGAGCACTTCGGCCTGCAGCCACACCTGCCCGTTCTGTTCGTCTTCGGCGCGTCGCAGGGATCCCGAGCGATCAACCAGGCGGTCGCCGCCACCGCCAAGGCGATCACGTCGGCGGGCATCCAGGTCCTCCACGTGATCGGTGCCCGCAACGAGCCCATTGAGGTGCCAACCGACCTGCCCGCGCCATATATCACATTGCCGTACATCTCGGACATGGAGCTCGGTTACGCGGCGGCCGATCTCGTACTCTCGCGGGGCGGTGCGATGACACTCGCCGAGGTGACCACCGTCGGCCTACCGGCGATCTACGTCCCCCTGCCGTACGGTAACGGGGAGCAGCGACGCAACGCGCTGCCCGTGGTCCAAGCGGGTGGCGGCATCATCGTCGACGATGCCCAGCTGACCTCCGAGTGGATCGAGAGGGTGGTGGTCCCGTTGGCGAACGATCCTGTGCGGCTGGCCACGATGAGCCAGGCGGCTGCCCGGTTCGGCCGGCGCGACGGGGACGAGGCGCTGCGGGCGTTCGTGCTGGACGTCGTCTCGGGGAGGCTCTGACTCATGAGCGCGACGGTGCCCGTGGGACCAGGTGTGGATTCCGAGCTCTCGGCCGAGGGCCTCGGCCGGGTGCACCTCGTCGGGATCGGCGGCATCGGCATGAGCGGCCTGGCCCGGCTGCTGCTGACCCGCGGTATCCCCACCTCCGGCAGCGAGCTCAAGGACTGGCCCGCGCTGGCCGGCCTACGCGCGCTCGGCGGCATCATCCACATGAGACACGAGGCGTCCAATTTGGACGGTGTCGACACCGTCATCTTCTCCACGGCGATCCCGTCCGACCACGTGGAGCTGGTCGAGGCCCGGGCCCGGGGATTGCGGGTCCTGCACCGATCCGAGGCGCTCGCCGCCGCGATGGTCGGCCGGCAGACGGTCGCCGTGGCCGGCACCCACGGCAAGACGACGACCACGTCGATGGTGACCTCGATCCTGCAGCACGCGGGTCTCGATCCGTCCTTTGTGATCGGTGGGGAGTTCGCGGAGGTCGGATCCAACGCCCACCACGGCACAGGTCCGCACTTCGTGGCGGAAGCCGACGAGCATGACCGGTCATTCCTGAACTACCGGCCCAATGTCGCGATCATCACAAATATCGATGCAGATCATCTGAACACGTACGGCGACCTGGCCGGTCTCGCCGAGGCGTTCCTGGCCTTCGCCCGGCTGGTCGGTCCGGACGGTCTGGTGGTCACCTGGGCCGACGACCCGCTGACCCGCGAGTTGGCCGATCGGGCGCGGGCCGAGGGGCTGAGCGTGCGGACCTACGGCGAGGCACCCGACGCCACGCTGCGGATCAAGAGCATGCGCTCCGATGCGAGCAGCGTGCGCTACACAGCGGAGCTCGACGGCTCGCCGGTCGGCGAGTTCCGGCTGCCGGTGCCCGGCAGTCACCTCGGCCTCAACAGCGCGGCGGCTGTCCTGGTCGCGGTGCGGCTGGGAGTGCCCGTACGGCAGGTGGCCGATGCCCTCGCGGCCTTTCCGGGGGTGCGGCGGCGGTTCGAGCGCAAGGGCGAGGCCGGCGGCGTGCGGGTGTATGACGAGTACGCCTACCACCCGACCGCCATGACGGCGGCGCTACGCACCCTGCGTGAGGTGGCCGGCGACTCGCGCCTGCTCGTCGTGTTCCAGCCGTACCGGGTCTACCGCACCCGCGACCTGCGCGCCGAGATCGCGGAGGCGTTGGCCATAGCCGACGAGGTCATGGTGATGGAGGTGTTCGGCCCCGGCGAGGCGCGCGGCCCCGGCGACGGTGGCATCGCGCTGCACGCCGCGATCGACCTGCCGCCGGAGCGCAAGGTCTTCGTCGCCTCGTGGGAGGACGTGGCCGGCGAGGTGGTCGCGCGCGCCCAGCCGGGCGACGTGGTCGTGACCATGGGCGCCCCGCCGATCTCGCTCATGGGTGAGGAGCTGCTCGCCGCTCTGGCCCAGCGCGACGGCCCACCGCCGATCGGCGCGCAGCCCGGGGCGGCCTCCCGGTGACGCTCGCCGGGATCGCGGATCCCGATGCGTGATCGGACCCGGCGGCCGTGGCGGCTGATCCGGGCTCGTGGTGAGTCGCGACGTCGCGGGCAACGTCCCCGGCGGGTGTGGCCGGTGGTGCTCACGCTCGTGGCTGGCGTCTGCATCGGGGCACTGGCCTGGGCACTGCTCGGCACGAGCCTGCTGGGGGTGCGGGAGGTCGCAGTGAGCGGATCGCAGATCGCCGGGCCCGAGGCCGTACGGGCGGCGGCCGAAGTGGCGCCCGGGACCCCGCTGCTCCGGCTGGACACCGGCGCGATCGCCGACCGGGTGCGCGCGCTGCCGTCGGTCGCGGACGTCGACGTACGGCGGTCGTTCCCGCACACCCTCGTGATCGCCGTGACCGAACGGACGCCGGCCGTGGTGGTTCCCGAGCCCGGCGGGTTCGCCCTGGTCTCCGCCGACGGGGTCGTCTACCACCACGTGACCGAGGCACCGGCCGGCGTGGCTGTGGTCCGGCTGGCTACGGCCGGCCCCGAGGACCCGGCGACGCTGGCGGCGCTGCGGGTGGTGGCGGCGCTCACCCCGCAGTTGCGGGCGGTGCTCGCCGAGGTGCTGGCCCCGTCGCCGACGCGGATCAGCCTCGCGCTCTCCGACGGACGCACCGTCGTGTGGGGCGATGCCGAGTCCAGTGACACCAAGGCGGCCGTCGCCACCGCGCTGCTTGGCGAGCCGGGGGACACCATCGACGTGTCCATCCCCGATGTCGCCACCGTCAGTGGCTGATCCAGTTGATCTAGGGATTCGCATGGTGGTTGGAGATCGACTCACCATGCGAACGCCTAGATCAACCCCAGGTCTGAATCTCTAGTAGAGGGTCAGAAACTCCCTGGTCGGCGTTACTCCCGACCCGGCCTACCGTTGTCTACTGTGGATCCAGCAGAATGACAATGGCGTAGTTCGGCAACGTGCGCAGCCCGATCGAAGGGAACCGTTGATGACACCTCCGCACAACTACCTGGCGGTCATCAAGGTGGTCGGCATCGGCGGCGGCGGCGTGAATGCCGTCAACCGCATGATCGAGGTGGGCCTGAAGGGCGTCGAGTTCATTGCCATCAATACCGATGCGCAGGCGCTGCTGATGAGCGACGCCGACGTGAAGCTCGACGTCGGCCGTGAGCTCACCCGGGGCCTCGGCGCCGGCGCCAACCCCGACGTGGGCCGCAACGCCGCCGAGGACCACCGCGACGAGATCGAGGAGGTGCTGCGCGGCGCCGACATGTGCTTCGTGACCTGCGGCGAGGGCGGCGGCACCGGCACCGGCGGCGCCCCCGTGGTGGCGAGCATCGCGCGCAAGATCGGGGCGCTCACGATCGGCGTCGTCACCCGGCCGTTCTCGTTCGAAGGCAAGCGGCGCATGGTGCAGGCAGAGACGGGAATCGAAGAGCTGCGCCAGCAGTGCGACACGCTCATCGTGATCCCCAACGACCGCCTGCTCGCCCTCGGCGACCGCAGCATCAGCATGATGGATGCGTTCCGGCAGGCCGACCAGGTGCTGCTGTCAGGTGTCCAGGGCATCACCGACCTGATCACCACACCCGGTCTGATCAATCTCGACTTCGCCGACGTGAAGAGCGTGATGAGCGGGGCGGGGAGCGCACTGATGGGCATCGGTGCGGCCCGCGGTGAGAACCGGGCGGTCGAGGCGGCCGAGCGCGCGATCTCCAGCCCGCTGCTCGAGCAGAGCATGGACGGTGCCCGCGGCGTGCTGCTCTCGGTGGCCGGTGGCTCGGACCTCGGCCTGTTCGAGATCAACGACGCTGCCCAGCTCGTGACCGACGCGGCCCACTCCGACGCGAACATCATCTTCGGCGCGGTCATCGACGACGCGCTCGGCGACGAGGTGCGGGTGACGGTGATCGCGGCCGGCTTCGACGGCGGCGCACCGGCCTACCGGCCCGCCGACGCGCAGCGCCGGTCGGTCTTCTCCACCACGACGGAGGCACCGACCCTCACCCGTCCGCCCGCCGTGCAGCCGCCGCGCCGGGTGCTCTTCGACGACGTCGACGTCCCCGACTTCCTGAAGAACGGCGCCTGACCACCCACGTCTAGGGTCGGCCTATGAGTGCCGACGACCCGCGACGGGCCGAGATCGCGGCGAACCTCGCCGACCTGCGGAAGCGGATCGACGCCGCCGGCCACGCCGCTGGCCGGGAACCGGGCGAGGTCGGCCTTGTCGTCGTCACCAAGACCTACCCCGCGGCCGACGTGGTCCGCCTGGCATCCCTCGGCGTCACCGACATCGGGGAGAACCGTGACCAGGAGGCGGCGCCGAAGGCGGCCGAGGTGGCGCAGTCCGGGGTTGCTGTCCGGTGGCACTTCGTCGGGCAACTCCAGCGCAACAAGTGCCGGTCCGTCGTGCGCTACGCCGAACTGGTGCACTCCGTAGACAGCGTCCGTCTGGCGCAGGCGCTCGCCGACGCGGCCCGCCGGCGGTCCCAGGAGTCGACGGAGGTCACGGACCACCCCGGCCTCGGGGTGCTGGTCCAGGTGAGTCTGGACCGTGACCCTTCGCGGGGCGGCGCGGTCCTGGCCGCCAGCGACCCGGACGTGGATCTGGACCGGGTGGTGGCGGCGGTCGCCGGCGCGGATTGCCTGCGGCTGCGCGGTCTCATGGCGGTCGCCCCGCTCGACGCGGATCCCGATCGGGCCTTCGGTGAGCTCGCCGGAATCGCCGAGCGGGTGCGGCGGCAGCATCCACAGGCGACGGTCCTGTCGGCCGGGATGAGCGGTGACTTCGAGCCGGCAATCCGACACGGGGCAACGCTGGTGCGGGTGGGCAGTGCCGTGCTCGGTCCCCGGCGATAACCCAGGTCCCGCCGCACCCGACCCTCAGGTAACCTGTTCGCACCTGGAATCACAGATCTGTCATTCGGTGCGGCGACGTTGGGCACCGGTGGCTCGTTGCCTGATGTTAGGGGGTCCGTCGGGGGGCTGCCCGCAGATCGGAGGCGCGCAGATGGGTGCATGGCGAAAGGCCGGCGTCTGGCTCGGACTGGTCGAGGACGATGACGACCGTTACGACGACGAGTTCGATGACGATGAGTTTGCCGTGCCCCGCCCACGGTCGATGGCCCGGCCCCCGCGCGGGGTCGATCATGAGCGGCTCGAACGGGAGCGGCTCGACCGTGACCGCTTCGACCGCGAGCGAGAGCGCGACCGCGAACGGATCGATCGTGGTCGCCGTGAGCTCGGGGCCCGGGAGCGGGGCGACCGTCCCGGCCGCGACCCGCGCGAGCAGCTGCGGGTCGAGTCCGACGAGTACGACGAACAGCGTGACCCGCGCCGGGAACCCTACGATCGCGGTCGCGGAGATCGTCGCCCCGCGCCTGCCCACACCGCGACTGCTCCCGAGCCCCGCAGCGAACGCGAGCTCCGGACCGACCGGGACCTGCGGACCGACCGGCCCGGCGAGGGGGACGGTCGGCTGACGGAGACCCGGTCGACCGTACGCCCGCTGGTGCGTCCGGGTGCCAGCCCGGCGGCGCCTGCCCCGACGGCCGGCTCGACGGCACTGTCGGTGCCCGCCCCGGAGAGTCTGGCCAACGCACCGCAGGTGCAGTTGCGCGAACGGGCGGCGCCCAGCGACGAGCGGGCCGCCCGCCGGTACCAGATCACGACGCTGCACCCGACCAGCTACAGCGAGGCGCGGGCGATCGGCGAGCAGTTCCGCGACGGGCATCCCGTGATCATGAACTTGACGGAGATGGACGAGCCGGACGCGAAGCGTCTGGTCGACTTCGCCGCCGGGCTCGCGTTCGGTCTGCGCGGCAGCATGGAGCGGGTCACGAACCGGGTGTTTCTCCTCACGCCGCCCAACATCCGGGTCAGCGACGAGGAGAAACAACGCATCGCCGAAACCGGTCTTTTTCCGCCTACCTGACCGCTGCGGTTCGACAGGTCCGACCGACCGTTGCGGCCTATCGGGCGGGTCGGTTACGGTCCGGCGACACGACGATGTGCGGGCCGGGCGGGCAGTGGACGGCGCGGCCGGCTAACGTGGTGCCCTAGTTCTGCCCAGCCAGGAAGGAAGGGAGGAGGCGGTGCTCTCGATCCTGCTGCAGGTCGTGTTCCTCGCGTTGCTTGTCTTCCTCTATGTCCTTCTCGCCAGGTTCGTCCTGGGCATGGTGATGAGCGTCGGCCGGCGTTGGCGTCCTGGACGTGGTGCGGCGGCGGCGATGGAGCTGATCTGGAGCGTCACCGACCCGCCTTTGAAAGCGTTGAGGCGGGTGATCCCGCCACTTCGTCTCGGCGGGATCAGCTTGGATCTTGCTTCCCTCCTCGTGCTCGTTATTGTGTGGGTGCTGATGCAGTTCGTGCTGCCCATCCTGATCAGAATCGCTGAGGGCTTGTGAGCCGCGGCCGTATTGAACTCAAGGAGCCTCGATGCCGCTGACCCCGGCCGACGTCCACAACGTCGCGTTCAAGAAGCCCCCCATCGGCAAGCGGGGCTACGACGAGGAAGAGGTCGATGCCTTCCTCGATGAGGTGGAGCGGGAGCTC
>JBQGBY010000025.1:0-16473 GCA_052038195.1 Micromonosporaceae bacterium
CAGTCCGGCCATTGCGGTGCCGTGACCCTCGTCGTCAACGAGGGCATCCGGGCGCGGGTCGAGCCGGAAGTCCTTCCCACTTAGCAGGCTGCCCGCAAGGTCGGGATGACTACCGTCCACGCCGCTGTCGATGACGGCGACCGTGACGCCGGCGCCGGTGCTGATCTCGTGGGCCTGCTCAATGTTGAGGAAGTCCAGATGCCACTGCATCTCACGGACCTCGTCCCGGGCCGGCAACCCGGTGAACAACGCCAGCAGCGCCGATAGCGCCGCGGCGGCGATCTGCTGTGCGATCACCGGTCGATCCCGATCACGCCCGGTCCGGGGTCGTGCTCCTTCGGCTCGTCCGGCGGCACCAGCATCGACGGCCCGCCCTTCGGCACCTCGAACAGCCCCTGCTGCCCAGGGCGAGGCGGCCGGGGCGTGGTCGCGCCGCCCCTGCCGCCACCGGCCGGCGGCGCCGCCATCGGCGGCATGAACGGCACCATCCCAGACCCACCCGGCACCCGGCCAGGCCCACCCGCTGCACCCGGGCCCGCGATTGGCCCAGGACCGCCCGGGTTTGCACCGGGTGCGACGCCCGGCGCCGGACCCCGCCCACCAGGAGTGTCCACAAAGGAGCCGCCTTGGCCAACACCTCCTGGCCCCGACCCCAACGGACCACCAGCGATCAGGCCTCCAACCGGCGCGACACCGTCCAACACCGTGTCAGCGTGAGAGGGCAAAGCACCGCCTGGCAGGGTCGGGGTACTCCCACCGCCACCTGGCGAGACCACGCGCGCTAGGTCGTCCGACCCGTCATCGGTGGCGCCGACGTTGCCCACCGACGGGTCGTCCCACCGAGGTGGGTCCAGCGGGCGGATTCCCTCGTCGAGGCGTTGGGTCGGGAGCGCCTCAGTTTCCTCGCCAGCGAAGGCATCAGCACCGGCGTCGAATCTGGGCTTTCCATCAAACAGTGGCTCAGTGACGAATTGGGTGCTGTCGTCGTAGACGGCGTTCTCCAGGTTGCGCATGATCTGCCGGGCGTGCTCCTCCAGGGCCAGCCGCCAGTTCGCCGGCACGATCTCGTCAGGCTCCGGCCGAGCCCGGCCCTCCACCAGCGCCAGGTAGTGCCGGTCCTGCGCCACCAACTCCGTCAAGTCGTCCTTCGCGGCCGCGATCCGGTCGGTGATGATCCGCAATACGGACGCGTTGCGGGCGCCGGCGTCCTCGCTGAGCTCCATGGCGTCGACCAGCTGCCTTCCCCAGGCCTGGAACGCGCGCCCCGCCGGCTGGGACGCCGGCCACCCGTCCTCCAACCGCGCCAGGGCCGCCCGCAGCGCCGCCGCCTCGTCGCGGCACAGGTCGGCGGTGCGTAGCCAGGCGGCGACCGCGTAATCGGCACTGACGGCGGACTCGCCGGCCAGCATCTGCCACATCTGGTCGAGGTTGAACGCGTACCAGTTCGTCTCGCCCGGCCGGGGCCCGTCGGCGGTCACTCTGCCGCCTCCGCGGGAAGAAGTACGTCGGCGGTCACGATCTCTCCTGAAAGCCGTACTGGGGCGGTGGGCGCAGCGAGTCCAGGTTGCGGGTGTACGCGCTCGCCATCATGTTGGCCACAACGGCCGGGGTGACTTGGGCCGCCTCCTCGCTCGTACGATAGATCTCCATAAGGCGACCGATGGTCTCGGTCATCGCCCGGGCGGTGAGGATGAAGTAGACCATGTTCCGGCCCGAACGCCACAACGCATCCGAATGGCCGGATCGCGCCTGCCCGATGAGGTTGCTCGCGAAGGCCGACCCCCATCGCCGCCCGTGCGGATGGTCGGCTTTGATCCCACCCACCCCGGGGTCGAGGTTCGCGTCGACCTCGCGATCGACAAAACCGGCGAAGTCCGACAGGTTCTGAATATCCACCGCGTACTGGACGAACGACGCCTCGGTCGCTGGGCTGACCGGGCGCGGGTCCTCCGCGAGATGCGCCATACGTGAGCTCCCCGCTACCACGTGTAGCCGACGTTCCGACCCATGCAGGCTATCGGAGTGAGTTCACATCTCGCTATGTCTAGTTTTCTCCTGTGGATAACTCGAGACACTGCCAGGTCAGGGCCGGTCGACGACGTGTCGGCCGGCCCTAATCATTGAAAGCAGACTATCCCTGGAGGAAGGCGAGAACCGAGCGGCCCTCCGCGGCGGCGGTGCGCAGGTCGACGCGGGCGCTCCCGAGTGAGAGCCGAACCGTGGCGACGGAGTTCTGGATGCCGACCCGGTCTGGGCCCGGCACCACAGCGAGCAGGGCCTCGACCTGGCCGGCGAGGTCCGCGCGGGCCCCATCGATCGCGGTCTGCATCTCGGCGAGGTCGGTCTCGGCGGCCGTGGTGTCGGCGCCGCCGGCCTTCTTCTCCGCCACCCGCGTGGCGAGCGTGTCGTGCGCCTCCTGGGCCTTGTCGAGGGCGGCCTGCTCGGCGTCGCCGGCGACGGTCAGCCGTACCTGCGGGCCGACCAGGAGGAAGACCCGGAAGTCGTTGATCATGCTCGCCGCATCCTCGCGGACCTCAGCCAGGGTCGTCCGGTCCGCTACCGATGTCGTGAGCTCGCCGAGTCCGGCGGTGGCGTTCTCGACCACAGTGGACAGCTGCGAGCGGTGCTCGTCGGTGAGGTGAATGGCCGCGTTGATGGTGACGAGATCCTTCTCCAGCGCGGCGAGGCGCAGATCGATCCGCGCCGTGACCGCGGCCTTGAGGTCGGAGAGCGGGTCGGCTGCGGACGCGGGAGCGGCCGTGGCAACCACGCCCAGTGCGGCGAGCACGCTTGCGAGACAGATTCGGGTACTGATGCCCATTAGTTCCTCCTCGTCAGTCCTCGTCCGCGGGGGCGGCATCGGCCTCGGTCAGCGCGGACTCGACGTCGCCGAGCAGGGCGTCGAGTTCGTCCAGGGCGTCCTCGGCAGCGCGCGGGTCTGCGGTGGTCACGGTCGTTTCCTGGTGGCCGGCCGGCGAGTCCGTACGGTCGCGGTCGGCAGCGCGCCTTCCGCAGCCCGCGACCGGCACGGCGAGCGCGAGCACGGCGACCAGCGCCGCGACCTTCGTGGTGACTGTCATGGGTCGCATCGTGGCGAAGGCAGGCTCAGCGCCGGTCAACGGACTGTTCGAGGAAGGTACGGAGCAGGATGAGGAGATGCAACGCAAGCGTGAGTCGTACGCGCAGCGCCTGTCCGCCCTTGACCGGCCGCAATGGGAGGGGTTCCTGCGGGAGAACTCCGGGTTGCCCGGCCCGCGGGCCAACCTCGAGCTCCTCGATGCCGTGGTCGATGTCGGCGACGCGAGCATCTTCGACGCGCTGATCGCCACCGACGACGAGTACCTGCTGTCGTGCGGGGTGGTCGGTCTCGGTCAGGTGCTGGCCGAGGCCACCGGCCTGGGCGGCCCGGCGCAGCGGCTGCACGGGTTCGCCAGTGATAAGCGGTGGCGGGTGCGCGAGGCTGTAGCGATGGCGCTGCAACGGCTGGGTGATGCCGACCCGGGTCGGCTGCGACGGCTCACCGAGCAGTGGGCGGCCGATGCCGACCCGCTCGTACAGCGAGCCGCCGTCGCCGGCGTGTGCGAGCCGCGGCTGCTCGATACCCCAGCGAGTCGGGCCCACGCGCTGGCGCTGTGTCAGGCGGTGACCGACTCGTTCGCGGCTCGCCCACCAGAGCAGCGACGCACCGCAGCGAACCGGACGCTGCGCCAGGCGTTGGGTTACTGCTGGAGCGTGGCGGTGGCGGCGGATCCGGCGGCGGGCCTGCCCCGGTTCACCGTCCTCAGTGGACAGGCAGACCCCGACCTGCAGTGGATCGTCCGCGAGAACCGACGCAAGGCCCGCCTGGCCCGGCTGATGGACGAGTAGCGCCTACCCGACCTCGACCGGCGTGATGGCGCCGACGACGGACGGGCGGTTTTGAGATCGACGATGGGCGCACGATGGCGTACGGTTCCGGCCGTGGCCACCACCGTGCGTGCATTGCCCGCTGATTCCAATCCGCAGGCGTCGCTGGATTACCCGCCCAAGCCGAAGCCGGGAGACCGGGTCGCCGTCGTCGCGCCGTCGGCCGGGCTGCCGCAGATCTTCCCCGCCGTGCACGAGCTCGGGCTGCGACGGCTGCGGGATGAGCTCGACCTGGTGCCGGTCGAGTACCCGACGACCCGCGTGCTCGGCGCGCCGCCCACGGACAGAGCCCGCGACCTCATCGCGGCGTTCGCCGATCCCGACATCGCCGCCGTGCTCGCGGTCATCGGCGGGGACGACCAGATCACCGTCATCCCGCACCTCGACGCGGACGTGATCCGGGCGAACCCGAAGCCGTTCTTCGGCTACTCCGACAACACCAACCTGCTGCACTTCCTGTGGAGCCTGGGGATCGTGGGCTTCCACGGGGGCTCCACCATGGTCCACCTGGGACGCGGCGGCCGTACCCACCCGGACACGATGGCCTCATGGCGGGCGGCCCTGTTCCGGCCCGGCTGGTTCGACCTGACCGCGCCGCTCGCCTTCTCCGACGAGAGCATCGTGTGGTCGGAACCGGCGGCCCTCACCACCGAGCCGCTGTCGCGACCCGCGCCCGGCGGCTGGACCTGGCACCGGCCCGACACCGTCATCGAGGCGCCGACGTGGGGCGGCAACATCGAGATCCTGAGCTGGCTGCTGATGGCCGACCGGTCGGTACCGCGGCCGGACGATGTGGACGGTCACGTGCTGTTCCTCGAGACGAGCGAGGAGATGCCCGCCGCCGAGGAGGTCTTCCGGATCCTGCGTAACATGGGCGAGCGTGGCCTGCTCGGCCGGTTCGCGGCCCTGCTCATGGGCCGGGCCAAGGCGTGGGACATCCACCGACACACGACGATGGAGGAACGCGCCGCCTTCGCCGACGCCCAGCGGGAGGCGGTGCTGCGGGCGATGGCGCGGTACAACCCCGGCGCGACCATCGTGTTCGACGTGGACTTCGGCCACACCGACCCACAGTTGATCATCCCGTACGGCGGCCTGGCCCGCGTCGACGGCCCGTCCCGCGCCATCTCCGTCCTCTACTGACCGGCTCCGGCCAACTGTCAGGAAGGGCAGCTTGCTGAACATCAGATGTCAGCAAGGTGCGCAACCACAACCGTGCACCCACCGTCAACTGAGGTGACGGCCGGGCACCCCATCGGTGACCATGGACGGCGATGATTCGGCTGGCGTACGGTGTCGCGGTCGGGCGCGGACTCGGGGTCTGGGCGCCCGGCCCGGACGGTGCTGCCCTCGACGCGGCGCACGCCAGCCCGCCCGCGGGCGCGCCGGTCGTGGTCGGTCCCCGCCGCTCCGACGCCGCCGACGTGGCCGCGGCGCTCGAGGGCCTGACGGAGCTCGTGGACCGCGGCGGTGACATCGTGGCCGGGGCGGGCGTCGACCTCGGCGGTGGCTTCCGTACGGGCCGGCTCGAGGGTGGGGCGGGGGACCGGCGCGATGCGATCCTCGCCGCGCTCCGCGTGCTCGGTACCGGCGGCGCGGCCAGGCTCGGCGAGCGGGCCGGCCTGCTGGTCGCGCTGTTCGGGCCGGCGGCGACGAAGCGGGTGGGCGCCGCCGCGACCGCCGTGCTCCACGATGGACGGTGGACCGCGCTGCACCTGGCCAGCGCCGCGAGCGACGTGCTCGGCCCCGAGCAGCTCGAACGGGTGCTGGCCCTGCGCGAGCCCGAGCCCGAGGACCGACCTGCAGAGTCGTACGGCTTGGCGTCGGCGCTCGCCGTGGACCTGGCCCGGGTGCTGACGCCGTACCCACGCCCGCGCCGGCTGACCCTGCTGCTCGACCTGTGGGGCGTGGTCGCGGCGCAGCGGGCCGATGCCGCCCGGCGTCGCCGGCTGCGCGCGCTGCGCGGCCCGGACGAGCGGCTCGCCGAGGTCCGGACCCGGTACCGGCGCCACATGGACGACGAGGTCGCCGCGGCCTTCGGCGGCGACCGCGAGACGGTCTCGCTGATCCGGATCGCGCGGTGGGTACCGGGGACCGATCAGTGGCGGGAGTGGCTGCTGCGCGTCATGGCGGACGCGGTCGCGGCCACGATGCTGCTGCGGGCCGCGATCGCCGTGGCCGAAGACGGCCTGGCCGATGGCCTGGCCCGGGTCCGACCGCTGCTCGACCGCAGGCTGGCATTGACCCGGCGGCAGCAGGGTCGGGCCAGCGAACCGCGCCGCGGCCTGGCGCCCGTGGCGGCACGACCCGGCGTCTACGTCCGCGAGCTCGACCAGCGGCTGGCGCCCCAGGCCCCGCTCACCGAGTCGACCGCGGCCTATGTACACGCTCGGCTCGGCCTCGCCCGGGACTACGGAGTCGTCGTGCTCGAGGCAGTGCAGGAGCTGCTCGATGCCTGCGCAGCCAACGACGTGGACCTCACCGGCGAGTGGCGGACCCGCTCGCTGCGCGAGGTGCGAGCGGTCGCGGGCTACACCGCGCGACGGCCGCCGCACGCGTGGCACCAGCCTGTCCTGGCCGGAGACCCGTACGCCGGCGACTACCTGGCGCGGTCCGTGCCCCTGGCGCAGCGACTGGCCGACCGGCCCGACCAGGATCCGTCCGATGTGGAGACTCCCGCCGATCTCCTGTGGTTCGCGGAGCTGGCCGACGCGGTGGCGCAGATCGACGGACATGACGCGGCCACCGTGGAGTACGGCGAGTTCCGTCCGTTCCTGCCGGCCAACCCGCGCCCGCCGGAGGCGGACCCGATGCGCCCGGCGGACGACTCGATCCCGCGCGCGCTGGCCGGGGCGGCCCAGCTCGTCGAGCTCGGCGCCGTGGCACCAGCCAAGCCCCGCACCTGGCCCGAGCTCGTCGACGGGCTCATGGCGTCGGCGGTGGTCGCGGAGTCGCTCACCGGCGGGTTCCCGGTGCCCCGGGTCCTGCTCGACCGCGACGGTGTCGCGTTGCCGCCGACGCCGGGCGACGACGCGGCGCGGGAGGTCCGGGTGGAAATCGCCCGGGCTCCCCACCAGCTCGTGGAGTGGGCCAACTACATGGGTAACTGCATCTCGGGCCCGTTCTACCTCGGCGCGGCCCTGCGCGGCCGGAGCGTGCTCCTCGCGTTGCGTGACCCGGCCGGAACCGTCGTCGCCAATGTCGAGCTGTGTCCACATCGGACCGGATGGCGGGTCGACCAGTTCCAGGCTCGGTTCAACAGCGACCCGCCGGCCGAGCTCGAGGAGCGGCTGCGCGCGTGGGTGGCCAGCCTGCCCAAGCCGGCCCGCAAGACCGCCGTCGCGGTGCCCCGGCGGGAGCACGCCGCCCCGCACCGGCCGTACCGGCCCAACCGCGACCTGGCCGACCTGCGCCACGCGCTCATCCCGCTCGCCGCCCGCGCGCTCGCCGACGCCGACGTGCGCCGCGCGGCGGATGTACTGGCCCACGCGGCCGGCGCCGGCGATTCGGCCGGGCTCGCCGCGTTGCGGCGGGTGCGGCGGGACGAGCTCGACCAGGCCGTACGGCGGGGGCTGGCCGAGGGCGTGGACCTGGCCGACCTCTGGCGGGCCACGGCCGTACGGCCGCTCGTAACGGCGCTGGATGGCCTCGACGCCCCTCTTCGGGAACGGATTGGCCAGGCGCTGCTCGGCGACGGGCCGCTGCCCGCGCTGTCCCGACGGCTGGCGCGGACCGGGCCGATCAACGAGGCCCGCACGGTGGAGCTGGTGGCGCGGCGGCTGCGGCGCTCGCTCGGTCGGTTGGCCCGCGCCGACGATCCGGTGCTCGCCCCGCTCGTGCCCCGCCAGGCCGACGCAGCGCTACTGTGCGTCCTCGTGCTCGCGGTGTCCACCGCCGCCACCGCCCCGCGCGAGCGCCTCACCGAGGTCACCCGTCGAGGCGAGGTTTCGGTGCCGGGCTTCCCAGCCTCCACTGTGGACGATCCCGACGGACCCTGGCAGCGTGGCCGCGCCGACGCCACGGAGCTTGGCGCCGACCTGACCCGGCGGGTCCCCCCGGCCCTGCTGGTGCCGACATCCTGGCTCGGTCGCGGCGGCTGGCCGGCCTTGTGGGCGAGGGTGAACCGGGTCGCGAAGCGGCAGTAGGCGCTCAGATGGGCACGCCGGCGCGGGCCGGCTTGGGGTCGCGCGTGGGCCAGTCGCCGACGGCGCGGCCCACCCCAGCGGCTCCGGCCCGGTCCGCGGCGGCCCGCACGAGCGCGAAGATGGCGCCCTGCAGCGCGGCGGCGAACAGCACCTCCGCCCAGTCGCGAGTGGGGTCCCGGGCATCCGGGAGCTGGTCACCGCCACCCACGCGCTTCCATACCTGACGGAAGGCCAGGCCCGAGACCGCGCTCGCTGCCATGCCGAGGACGAGGCCAACCGGCTTGTAGGCGAGCTTCGCCGCGAACGCGCTCATCGCCGTCTCCGGTGCTGGCGACGCGACGAACGCCGGGCCAGGTGTCGCCAGCCATGCGCTCGCCCCAACAACCAGGCCCAGCGCAACGGCAGTCGCCGACGCAGCAGCGCGTAGATGCCGAGGCCCGCGAGCGCTCCGGCAACGCCGCCGACGGCGATGGAGGCCGGACTGCGCGCGGTCCGCCCGGCGAGGTGCTGGGCGGACTCCGCGCCGGAGCGGGCCGCGCTCCGGGTGCGCATGGTGGCGAGGCGGGCCCGTTGGCGCAGGGCCTGCGTGGTCCGGGCCTGCACGTCCGACACGGCCTGCTTCGCCCGCGCCTTCACATCCGTCCGGGCCGCGAGCTCGGTGATCGTGTTGCCGAGGTCGGCCCGGGTCTGCTGGATCTGGTTGCGCAGGGCAGCGTTCCCGTCATACGGCTCGTAGTGCTGGTACGGGTCGGCACCCGGGCGGGCCGGCGCGGGCGGGTAGTCGTCGTCGGTCGTCATGGCAGATGCCGCCTTTCGTGCCCGGCATGGTTCGCCGAGCGACCGTCGCGGAAGGCGTGCTTCATCGACTCGATGTCGTCCCGAAGGCTGTGCGCCGTCTCGGTCGGTGCCGACGCTCCCTTCCGCAGCCGGTTGATCCCGGCACCGGCCAGGAGCAGCGTGAGCGTGCCGATGGCGAGCAGGGTCACGAGCACGGCGAGCCACGATGGCCACGCCCGGTCCAGCAGCACCACGCACAACGTGATGAGCAGCCCGAGGCAGGACAGGCCAAGGATGCCAGCGGCGGCGAGCAGGCCCCCGCCGAGACCGAGCTTGCGGCCCTTGTCGAGCAGCTCCGCTCTGCCCAGGGCCAGCTCAGAACGGACGAGCGTCGATATCTGCCCAGCCGCCTGGCTCACGAGCTCCCCGGTCGAGGCGCGGTGCGGGTCGAAGGTACCGCCGGTGGCGCTCGCGGCGCCGGCTCGGTCGGTGCCCCCGTGACCGTTGCCTCGGTGACCATTGAGCGTCGTCTGCCCGTGCGCCGCGTACGGCGGGGATGCGCCGCCGTAGGCCATCGTGCCGTACCTGGCGTTGCCGTCTGGTGCGGTCCGGAAGGACCGGATTCTCGATTGATCGGCCACGACGCCAGTATCGGCCCTACGCCGGACCCATTTCCGGCGTTTGCCGGTACGGCCGGGGCTGCGGTGGGGCATGACGGCGCCAGCGTGGCACCCTTGTGCGCATGTGTCGGAACATCCGTGTGCTGCACAACTTCGAGCCGCCGGCGACCCGTGACGAGATCGAGGCGGCCGCGCTCCAGTACGTCCGCAAGGTCTCCGGAGTCGCCCGCCCCGCCGCCGCCAACGAGGAGGCGTTCGCGGCCGCGGTCCGCGCGGTGGCCGACGCGACAGCGACGTTACTCGATGCGCTCGTGACCAAGGCGGCGCCCCGCGACCGCGAGACCGAGGCGGTCAAGGCGAAGGCGCGGGCCGCGAAGCGTTACGCCACGCCGTGAGTCGCCGGACGGACGTCAGTTGGTGCCGGTGACGATTCCCGGCTCGAGGTGGGCGTCGTCGACCGTACGGTCATGACCCTCGGGGACGTCGGGTCCGCGGCCCCGGTGACCATCGCCCCGTCCCGTGTCCGGGAGCACGCCGGCCAGGTCGAGCTCGGTCGGCACCTCCCGGACCGTGGTGATGACGGTGACCGTCGCGTAGCCCTGGCCGAGCAGCGCCGCGTCGGTGTCGGGACGGTGCCGGTCAGTGGAGCGTTCCACCGTGGTCCGCACGTAGCCCTCGCCGGTCTCCGCGACGGCCATCTGCACGTGGCCGAACGGGGCCAGCTTCGCCTGCCGGACGCCGAGCAGCGCCTTGAGCGGGCGGTTGGGCACATTGAGATTCAGAACTGTCTCGCGGCCAAGCGTGTCTACCGTGGACAGAAAGCGGTGGGCGATCTCGCTCGCGGTGGCCCAGTGCAGGTTGTCGCTCTCCACCCCGCTGAAGTACTCGGCCATGGACGCGCCGGAGTCTTCGCCGGGCAGCGCGTCGAGCGAGACGGCCATCGCGGGAATACCGTGGTTCGCCGCGGTCAGCGCCGCGCCGACGGTGCCGGAGTGCAGGACCACGTGTCCGGTGTTCGCGCCGCGGTTGATGCCGGAGAGCACGAGGTCGGGCTGGCGGCCGAAGGTACCGATCACCGCGAGGATCACGACGTAGCCCGGCGACGCCTGCACGCTGTACGCCTCGACCGGCAGATCGGTGCCCAGGTCGGCCGGCGTCACGGCTAGGCGTCGATCCCGGTAGATGGCGGTCAGCGCCGCGCTCGAGCCGCTCGCCTCGTAGTCAGGCGCGGCGACCACGACCTCGAAGCCAGCGGCGATCGCCGCTCGGGCGAGCCAGCGGAGCCCGGCGGCATGGATGCCGTCGTCGTTGGTGACCAGCACCCTTCGTCGCGCGGTCATCTGACTGCCTCCTTTAGATATAGACATCTTCACGGAGGTTCACCCGTCCGGAACGTCGTCCTCCGCCAGCGTAACCAGCCGGACCCGCTTGGCGAGCTCGGCCACGGCGGACGCCGGCGCGGTGCCCAACCCGTGGCGAGTGACCGTGACCGCGCCGGCGGCGGCCCCCATCCGTACGGCTTCGCCCAGGCCGGCGCCCTGCGCCAGCATCGCCGCCACGGCGGCGGTCATCGAGTCGCCCGCACCCCGCGGGTCGGCCATCTCCAGCCGGGGCGCCTCCACCAGCACCTCGGCGCCGTTGAGGATCGCCAGCGCCGGTAGCTCGGCCCGGCTCACCACGACCGAGTCAGCGCCCTCCGCCCGGATCTGCCGGGCCGCGCCGATCAGCTCGGGCAGGCTGGAGTCGCGGGCCCGTCCGGCGTCGACCAACTCGTCGTCGCCCACCTTGATGAGGAAGACACCGCCGGCCACGGCGGCACTCAGGTGCTCGCCGGCCAGGTCGGCCACCACTCGGACCTCGTTGGCGCGCAGGTCGGAGGCGAGCCGCCGGTAGGTCGAGGGTGGCACCAGTCCCGGTTCGGTCGGCCCGGCGAAGACGGCTACGCCGGCCCGCAGGCCCTCGGTCAGCGCGAGACTGGACAGCTCGTCGATCTCGTGCCGGTCGAGCGGCCCGCCCGCGTGGCCGGCGACCTCCACCCGACCGCCCTCCGACCTGTCGTGCACATACCAGCCACTGCTCCCGCCACTGGTCACTGTCCGCATCTCGAACGCCTCGGTGGCGACCAGCGCCGAGAGGACGCGGCCGACCTCCCCGCCGAGCGTGGTGCAGAGCACGGCGCGCACGCCGAGCCCGGCGAGCATGCGGGCCTGCCACACCCCCTGCCCGCCCGCGTGCAGGTGCAGCTCCGGGGCGGCGCGGTGCCGTTCGACGGTCACGGTCAGTACCGGGCTCGGTGAGTACACCATCACGCCGGGCACCTCGCCCGTCACTGCCCACCCCCCGTTCGCTGGCTTAAGCCGCGTACGCCCTCCCGCGCGTTGGCACGGCGCCGGGGCGCTCCTCGGTTATCGTCCATCGCAGCCGCGGCGGCTGGGCTTGATCTTCGGCTCCAAGCCTCGCCGAGCGCCGCGTGCCTGGCTGGCTGGTTGCGCTGAATGTACGGCGCCGAGCGTGGAGGCAGGGCGTGCTTGACTGGAGAGTCCCTGGCTACCGTACCGTCCGGGAGCTCCGGCCGCTCGGCCCGTCAGACCGCTCGGTGCTCGCGGTGCACGAGGCGTCGGGCCTGCCAACCACGGTGCGTTACCACGCACCCGAGCCGACCGAGGTAGCGGACGCCCGGCGCGCGCACGTCCGCACGCTGGCCGACGTTCGCTGCCCGCACATCGCGGCACTGTATGAGTACGTCGAGGGTGAGCAGGTGGGCGCGGTGACGGTCCGCGCCTACGTCGACGGCGCGTCCGTACGGCGGGTGCTGAGCGCCGCCCGCCTGCCGCCCGCCTCGGCCCTGGTGGTGCTCCGCGCGGGCCTGCTGGGGCTGCGGGCCGCGTACGACCAGGGGCTGACCCATGGCGCCTACAACCCCGAGAACCTGCTCGTGGACTCCGACGGCAGTGTCCGCCTCGCCGACTTCCATGCCCTCCACCCCCACCCAGCCACCCGTGACGACTTCGCCCCGCACCGGTCGGAAGCCCGCGAGGCGACGGGCGCACCGCCGGGTTGGGTCGTGCCGGACGTACAGGCAGCGCTCGATGTCTTCCTCGAGTGCCTCACCGGTCGGCGCACCGCCCGCTCCGGCAAGCTGCCTCGCCGCCTGCGGATCCTCACCGAGCCCGGCGCGGCCGGGGACGGCCAGGCGCTGCTCGACGCGGTCGAGAAGGTCGGCCGCGCCGGATGGGGTCAGGACTGGCGAACCCGGGGCGAGCGGGACCTGGCCCGCCTCGTCACCAAGGTCAGCAAGCGCCGGCAGGCCTGAGGTGCAGAGCAACCTCGAGCTGTGGCTCGACCGGACGCTGCGGATCGGGGCGTGCGGGACGTGGTGGACGGCCGGCACGCCCGGCGGGCATACCCTCGGTACGCTGCAACTCGACCCCGACCTGGTCGCCGCGCCCGCGGTCCGCGACCGGGTGGCCGCCGCCATCGCCGCGGTCCGCGCCGCCAACCCGCCCGGGGTCCTGCGCACGACCGAGCTCGTCTACGACGCCCGCCGGGCCTGGCTGGTCGTCGCGACCGTCCCCAAGCCGACCCTCGCTGATCTGCTCGCGGCCGCCGACACGCTGCCGGACGGCGCGGCCGCCGGGCTCGCGGTGGACATCGCCACCGCGCTGCGGGAGCTGCACGCGGTGGGGCTGAGCCACGGTGACCTGGCCGCGGGGGCGGTCATCCTCACCGGCGCGGGCCGGGCGACGTTGGCCGAGGTGGGCGTCCTCGCGGCCGTACGCGACTCGCCCACCGACGTCGGCCGGGACGCCGCCGCCTGGGGCGCCCTCGTCCGCGACCTCGCGACCCGGACGGGGTCGCCGGAGACCGAGCTGCTCGTCGATGCCGCGGTCACCGCCGAGGCGGGGGACCTGACCGCCGCCGCCCGCCGCCTCGCGCTGCGCGCCACCGACCGCCCCGACTTCGCCACGCGCGACTCGCTCAGTGGCCTGCTTCCAGCGCTGGCCCCGGCCGTCACGATCCCGTCCCCGCGACGACCATCCACAGTGGACAATGACCGTACGGTCGTCCGGCTCCGTTTCGGTCCCGGCGTGCCCGACTCGGCACTGCTGCAGCCGCGACCCGTCGACGAGGTGCCGGCGTCGCGCCGCCGACCGAGGCTGCTCCGCGCGCTCGGCTGGGCGGCGACCGTGCTCGTGCTGGTGGCCGCCGGCGCCGCATCGTGGCTTCTGCTGCGCTGACCCGTGGAACAATCTCGGGCGGGTCATGTCGAGGATGCCCGGCCGGCGGTGACTGTCCAGTGAGGGCGCCCGCCAACCTCGCTGCGCCGCCCTCGCCCGCACGATGAAGCGAGTTCGGGATTCTCAGGCGGCGGATGGCCGCCGGAACGGGAGAGCCACCATGAAGTACATGCTCATGATGCACACGCCGCGCGACCTGAGCGGCGGCATCGTCGACTGGGCCCCGGAGGACGTCAAGAACCACATCGAGTTCCAGCACCGTTTCGACAAGGAGCTGAAGGAAGCCGGGGAGATGGTCTTCAACGAGGGCCTCACCTTCCCCGACCAGGCTCGGATCGTGCGAGCCGACGGCAACGGTGCACCCGTCGTCACCGACGGTCCTTTCCCGGAGGCGAAGGAGTTCCTCATCGGGTTCTGGGTCGTCGACGTCGAGACGCCGGAACGGGCCTACGAGATCGCGGCGAAGGCGTCCGCCGCTCCCGGGCCGGGCGGGGAGCCGTTGCGGATCCCGATCGAGCTGCGCCCCGTGGCCGGCCCGCCGCCGATCGAGGGCTGATTGCTCATTCCGGGTGGCTGGGTGGGGGTGGAGGGCATGGAATTCACGTATGAATAGGGCGACGGTCGGGGACCTGCTGCGGGAACTCGCGCCGCGGGTCCTCGGCACCGTCGCCCGCAAGTACCGCGACTTCGACACCGCCGAGGATGCGGTGCAGGAGGCGCTCGTGGCGGCCGCGACCCAGTGGCCGGCGCAGGGCCTGCCGGAGCGCCCCGAGGCGTGGCTGGTCACCGTCGCCTCGCGGCGCCTGGTCAACATCTGGCGCGGCGACGAGGCCCGGCGGCGGCGGGAGGACGCTCTGTTCGCAACGGCCGCCGTCGCCGCACCACCCTCCGACGAACGTCCCGTGGACAGTGACGACACCCTGCTGCTGCTCTTCCTGTGCTGCCACCCGTCGCTGACCCCCGCCTCGGCCGTGGCCCTGACCCTGCGCGCCATCGGTGGCCTCACCACGGCCCAGATCGCGGCCGCGTTCTTCGTGCCCGAGCCGACGATGGCGCAGCGGATCAGCCGGGCCAAGCAGACCATTGCGCGCTCCGGAGTCTCCTTCGAACTGCCCGACCGGCGCGCCTGGCGGGACCGGCTCGACTCCGTGCTGAAGGTGCTCTATCTCATCTTCAGTGAGGGCTATGCCAGTGCCGACGCGGATGCCCTGCTGCGTCCGGACCTGTCGCGCGAGGCGATCCACCTGACCCGGCTGCTGCACCGGCTGCTGCCCGAGGAGGCGGAGGTGGCGGGCCTGCTGGCGCTCATGCTGCTGACCGACGCGCGCCGTCCCGCCCGTACGGGCCCGTACGGCGAACTGGTCCCGCTGCACCGGCAGGACCGCGGCCAGTGGGACCGCACGGCGATCGCCGAGGGCGTCGCGCTCGTCAGCGCGACCCTGCGTCAGGGCTCGGTCGGGCTGTACCAGTTGCAGGCAGCGGTCGCCGCAGTGCACGACGAGGCGGAGCGCGCCGAGGAGACCGACTGGCCGCAGATCCTCGCCCTGTACGGCGTGCTGGAGCGGGTGGCGCCCAACCCGATGGTCACCCTCAACCGCGCGGTGGCACTGGCCATGGTGGACGGTCCGCGGGCCGGGCTCGACCTATTGTCTACAGTGGATGATGCGCTGGGTGGGCACTATCGGCTCGCGGCGGTGCGTGGTCATCTCCTGGAGATGGCCGGGGACCGTGAGGCGGCGGTGGCGCAACTGAGCGCGGCGGCCGCGGGCACCCGCAGCCGCGCCGAGCAGAACTATCTGCTCACCGAAATCGCGCGGTTGAGCGGCCCTGACGCGACGCCCTGATCAACTTCGCCGAAGCGGTGCGGTCGGTCGACGAGTGGCCTAGCGTCGCCTGAAGGACAAGAGGCAGGGCTTCACCGATGCAGGGAGGTTTTGTGCCATGGTGTCCCGTCTCAATCCGTACCTGAGCTTCTCCGGCAACGCGCGGGAGGCGCTCGAGTTCTACCGCGACGTGTTCGGTGGCGACCTTCGCCTGAGCACCTACGGCGAATACGGCACCAACGACCCGGGCATGGCCGACAAGATCATGCACGGCATGCTGCAGACGCCCAGCGGGTACACGCTGATGGCGTCGGACACGCCAGCGAACATGACCACCACGATCGGCAACAACGTCGTGTGCAGCATCAGCGGGGACGACTCCGAGGAACTGCACCGTTACTGGGACCAGCTCTCGTCGTCGGGCATCGTATCGGTACCGATGGACAAGCAGGTCTGGGGCGACGAGTTCGGTCAGTGCGTGGACCGGTTCGGCGTCGAGTGGATGGTGGACATCTCCCAGCCGATGGCCGGAGGCTGACCGGCGGGGAGGTGGATCTCGTGGCCTTGGGGTGATTCACCCCAAGGCCATTTCTCGCGACGCTTGCGCAGCCTCTCCGCGACGCCTGCGGAGCGTAATCAGCCGAGCCGACGGCTTGCGGACCGCTCCAGCCTAGTGGATAGTGGAACTATCCGATATCCGTTGGCCCGGGAGGGGTTCTCATGCACGGCTGGCCGGTTCTCGTCGCGCTGCACGCGACCGCCGCGACGTTCGCGATGGTCCTGGGCGCGGTCAACCTGCTGCGCCGCCGGCGTGGCGACCTGCCCCACCGGGTCATCGGCCGGACCTGGATCGTATTCATGTACTTCACCGCATTCAGTTCCTTCTGGATCCAGGAGATCCGGCCCGGCAACTTCTCGTGGATCCATGCATTGAGCGTGCTCACGATCGTCACGCTGAGTCTGG
>JBQGBY010000026.1:0-39999 GCA_052038195.1 Micromonosporaceae bacterium
CCCCGCGCCCCTCCCCGCGCCCCTCCCCGCGCCCTCCCCCGCGATCTTGGTCTCGGCAACGCGTGTCGATCACCAATCACGTTGCCAGGACCAAGATCGCGGGGGGAGGTGAGGCCATCAACCCGGGCGAATCGGACGGGCGTAGCATGACCGCCGTGATCACCCGGTGGCCTGCTCTCGCGCGTGTCGGTGCCGCTGTTGACCGGGTGTTCGGCAGCCCGGCCGTGCTTCGCCGACTCGCACTCGCCTCGGTGATCGCGAACGTCGGCATCGTGATCACCGGCGGGGCCGTGCGCCTGTCGGGTTCGGGGCTGGGGTGCCCGACGTGGCCCCAGTGCACCGACGAGTCGTACGTGCCGGTCGGCGCGTGGGAGGCCCACGAGGCGATCGAGTTCGGCAACCGGACGCTCACCTTCGTTCTCGGCCTCATCGCGATCGCCGCCTTCGTGGCGGCACTGCGCCAGCGGCCCCGCCGCCGGCGGGTGGTGCGGCTGTCGGTCTACGCCGGGCTCGGCATCCCCGCCCAGGCGGTCCTCGGCGGGATCACCGTGCTCACCGGCCTCAATCCCTGGGTGGTCGGCCTGCACTTCCTCGCCTCCACCGCCGTGATCGCCGCCACGTACGCCTTCTGGCGCTCGACCACCGAGTCGGACGAGCCCACCGCGGTGACCGTGCCAGGTCCACTATGGACGCTCGTACGGCTGGTTGTGGCCGCCTCGTTGGCCGTGATCGTGGTCGGGGTGATGGCCACCGGCAGTGGTCCGCACGCCGGTGACGATGCGGCCAGCCGCACCGGCCTGGACCCCGAGTCGATCTCCCAGCTGCACGCCGAGCTCGTCTTCCTGTTCCTCGGTCTCGTCGTCGCCGCCTGGCTCGCGCTGCGGGCGGTCGGGGCCTTCGACGCTGCCGGACGCACGGCTCTGTTGCTGTGGGTCAGCCTGGCGCAGGGACTCATCGGTTTCGTCCAGTACTTCACGCACCTGCCGGTCCTCCTCGTCGGAGCGCACATGGCCGGCTCGGCCGCGGTCTGGCTCGCGACGCTGGCTCTCGTGTGGGCCACCCGCGTCCGGCCGGCCCCCGGTGCCACGCCGGCCGTCGACCGTACGGACGCCGCACTGGCGGCCCGCTCGTGAGTCCGGTGCCACTGCACTACACAGTGGACGGTCCCGACAGCGCGCCGGTGCTGGTGCTCGGGCCGTCGCTCGGCACCACGGGCGCGATGTGGCAGCCCCAGGTGCCTGTGCTCTCGGCTCACTTCACAGTGGTGCGCTACGACCTGCGCGGACACGGTCGCTCGCCCGGGCCGCCCGGACCGTACGGCTTGTCCGACCTGGGCGGCGACGTGATCGCCCTGCTCGACTCGCTCGGGGCCCCACGGGTCCACCTGGGCGGGGCGTCGCTGGGCAGCATGGTCGCGCTGTGGGTCGCCGAGAACCATCCGGAGCGGGTCGACCGGCTGGTGCTCATGGGCACCGCCGCCCGGGCCGGTACGCCGGCCGCGTGGCGCGAGCGGGCGGAGACGGTCACGGCGCGGGGCCTGTCGGCGATCGCCGAGACCGTGGTCGGCCGGTGGCTGCCGGCCCCGTTCGCCGCGGCCCACCCCGAGGTGCAGACCAGCCTGCTCGACGCCGTGCTCGGTACGCCCGTCGAGGGCTACGTCGCCTGCTGCGGGGCGCTGGAGGCCATGGACCTCGAGCCCGGCCTCGGCAATGTGACCGCCCCGACGCTCGTCATCATCGGCAGCGAAGACCAGTCCACCCCGCCCGAGCTCGGTCGGAGGGTGGCGGCCGGCATACCGGGCGCTCGCGTGGCCGAGGTCGACGGCGCCGCCCACCTGGCCAACCTCTCGCACCCCGACGAGGTGACCCGGCTTCTCCTCGACTTCCTGGCCACCGAGCCCTAGCGGCCATCGTCGATTCTCGCGGGGTATGTGAGGGGTGCCCTGATGCGTATTACGGGCGCTTTACTGCAGGCGTGGCGGAAGAGTTCAGGTGGGCGCCGAGCGAGCCGTGGACGATCGTCGGCGGCCGCGATGCCGGACCCAACGAACGTGCGATGTGGAGGAAGCACACAGCAGGACCACGACCCGACGGAAGCTCGCCGCGATGACCACGCACGCTGCGGTCGAACACGTGATGAACAACGATGTCGCCGACTTGTTTGAGCAGGCCGAGGTCGTCCGCGAGCGGCGACCAGCCAAGATGGTCACCGCGGTCCGCATGGATCTCGACATCCAGGCCGAACTCGAGGCTGCCGCATTGGCCCGCGGCCTCGGCGTCTCGACCCTGATGCGCCAAATCATCGTCGGCTGGCTGAACGCACACCGCGGTGCTCCGGTGCCCGACCAGGTCACAGAGCTGGTGCGCCATCTCGACGCCGCCCGGCAGGTCGCCTCCTCGCTCGCGGCCCGCGACGCGGCCTGAACGGACCAGCGCGCGGCCTCACTAGGCTTTGCCCGATCGAGTTCCGTCCCCCCACCCAGCGACCCCGAATCGAATTTGGTAGATGGGATGGATCAAGCGGCTGGGGTCGTCCGGCCCCTCCGATGTGGACCGTACGTCCCTGACCGGCCCACGGTCACGCCCCTATCCTTCCCTCGGACGAGATCCGGGGGGAACTATGAAGAGACCCGTGCTGCGCGCTGCCCTGCTCGCCGCGAGCGCGTTGCTTGTATCCGTGACGTTGACGGCCTGCTCGGCCGATCCGGCTCCGCCCGCGGAACCCTCCGCGTGCGGAGAGCCCATGGGGCGGGCGACCTACCAGACCAGCCATTGCGAGGTTCCGGCTCCATCGCTCACCGGCAACCTGCTCGGCGACGACGACCACCTGCAGGTCTGGGTCCTCACCCCGACCGACGGCGGACCCGAGGTGCGCCGGCCGACGATCTATGTCCTGGCCGGGTACACCGAAGCCGGCGGCGGGATGGCGAGCCTGCTGGCCACGTCGGCCGCTCCGACCGACGGCTCGGTCAGCCCGATCATCGTGGTGACCCAGGGGCTCAACGCGTTCGGCGGCAGCTTCTACGTCAACTCTCCAGTGACGGGTGGCTGGGAGGACGCGATCGTGACCGACCTGGTCGGGTTTGTCGACGCGAACTTCCCCACCATCGCCAGGCCGGAGTCTCGCGGAATCTCAGGCTCCTCGATGGGTGGCTTCGGCGCGTTCAACCTGGCCATGCTGCACCCCGAGGTTTTCGGCGCCGTGTACGCGCTGAGCCCGGGGCTCTTCGACCCTGACGGCGCCCAGGCGCGGCTCGGCCAACCAGGCCAGGTCGAACGGGTGTTGACGATCCTGGACGAGATCGCCGGGATGGATCAGGCCGCCGCGCTGGAGCACATCCGGGACGAGGCCACGGGCGAGACGCGGTTCGAGTGGGCGTACGGCCTGGCGTTCGCCCCGGACCCCGAGAGCCCCGCCCTGATACGGTTCCCGTTCCATCGCGAAGGCGACGCCGTGGTGCGCGACGACGCCCTGTGGGCGACCTGGGAAGCCGGCTTCGGCGGCCTTCCGGCCGAACTGGACCGTTACGGGGACAACCTGCGCCAACTGAGCGGGATCGGCATCGACTACGGGCTGCGGGACGGCTACGCCTGGATCCCGGACGGCTGCGCCTACACGTCCAACCTGCTGCGGTCGGCCGGCATCGACGTGGTCGAGGCGATCCACGAGGGTGGCCACACCGACCGCATATCGGAGCGCCTGATCGAGCACATGCTGCCGTTCATGGCCGAGCGCCTCTCCACCGCCACCGACTGACTACTACCAGAACCCCGTCCCGACCGATCGGCGCCCGTCGGGGCGGGTGCTACAGGCGGGCGCGGAAGGTCTCGCAGACTCCGTGGACATCGAAGATCTTGTGAGCGCCGTCCGAGCCACGCACGACCCCGCGGTAGTGGCCGTACATCTGGAAATAGTCGATGGCGAACAGGCCGAGCTGATGCTTGACGCCCTTGCGCCCCTCGGGCTCGAACGTCACGTCAAGTCGGCCGTCGGCGGAGGTGACGTCCACGGGTGCGTTCGGGTCGGCCGACCTGGGCGCGAAGGTGACGTCCGACAACGGTTCGGCGCCGCCGCCGGGCGTCCAGAGGCAGGACTCCTCCGACGTCCCCGGCTTCTGCGTCCGGTGCGCGAAGTTCGCGCCGACGATACCGCTCGGGGTCTGCGTGGCGAAGGTGCCCCAGACCCAGAACGTCCGGTACGGCAGGAACGAGCGGTGCTCGTCGAGGATGGCGAGGTCCCGCGAGCCATCGAAGACCACCGAGACGTCGCCGACCCGGAGCTCCCCTGAAGCCGGGAAGATGACCTTGTTTGTGTACAGGGCGCCGCCGGGCAGCTGGGCGCTGACCGACAGCGGGGCCGACGCGTGACCCCCGTCCAGCTCCAGCTCGCCGGCGATCGCGGGGGCCTTCGCCGTCGCCGCGACGTCGATGCTCAACCGGTGGGAGCCGGCTACCTGGTCGAAGACGTACCGCAGGCGGTAGCCGGGCTTGGTGAAGCGGCACTGCCCGCCGTAGAGCTCGGTCGGCAGCTGCGGCGTTCCGCCGGCGGCGTTGGTCGCGTGCTGGTGCAGCGCGCCAACCGCCCGGACGTGCGCGTAGATCTCCGAACTCGCCAGGTAGTGTGCGTCCTGGATGATCATCGATGAGTACACGTCGGGGTGGATGAGCGTGAACCCGACCCACTCCTTCAGCCGCAGCGCACGCCAGGCCCGCCGCGGCCAGTGGTACGCGTCGAGTGGGTTCACAGTGGACGGTCGTGCGGCGAACCGTCCCTCGTGCCGGCGTCGGGCCTCGACGAGTTGATCGGGTGACTGCATGGCCGACACGTTAGCCGTCGGCCGGCGAGGTGACGTGCCAGGGCCCGGGCGCCATGGTCGTCGCTCGGTCAGGCCAGACGCGCGGCGATGGCGGTGGCGAGGCGATGGGCGGAGCCGGAGGCCGTACGCAGGAACAGCGACGGGTCGGTGAGCTCCAGCTCGATGACGACCGGCTCGCCGGATCCGTCGACGAGCAGGTCCACCCGCGCATAGAGCAGGTGGTCCGCACCGCCGGGGACCACGCGCAACGTCGCGTCCGCCACGGCCCGTTCGGCCGCCGACGGCGACCGCACCGTGATGTGCTCCGGCACGTACAGCCCGGCCCGGCCGCTGTCCGGCCCACGCAGCATCGGCCCCTTGCGGATCGCGTGCGAGTACTCGCCACCGAGGTAGAGCAGCGCGGTCTCCCCGTACGTGTCCACCGAGCTGACGTACGGCTGCGCCATCACCCGTCGGTTGGCGGTCTGGAGACGGGTGACGTGTGCGGCCACCAGGGCCCGGGTGGCCGGGTCGGCGCAGTCGTACCGACCGGTGTCGATGCTGCCGGCGCTGACCACGGGCTTGACCACCCACTCGCCTTCCGTCGGCGGCTGCCACGGGTCGTCCGGCTCGACCCACGTCGTGGGCACGATCGGGATGCCGGCCGCGGCGAGCTCCCGCAGATACCGCTTGTCGGTGTTCCACGTGACGACCTCGAGCGGGTTGGCCAACCGGGGCACGGTGGCCGCCCAGGCGACGAACTCGTCGCGGCGGAGGGCGTAGTCCCACGGGCTGCGCAGCACCACGAGGTCGAAGGCCGCCCAGTCCACCGCCGGGTCGTCCCACACCGCCGCGGTCACCGCCACCCCGACCCGCGCGAGCGGCTTGAGCAGCAGTTGGTCGTCGGGGTCGAGCTCAGGCAGTTCGGCGCAGGTGACGAGGGCAACCGAGCGGTGCGCGTTGGTCACGGCCGAATCGTAGACGGCTCCTTACGGTGGCCCGGCAACCAGCCGGCGGCTGGATCAGCGGCTGAGGACCCGGCGGCCGCGGGCGCCCCACAGGTCGGAGCCGAGCCGCATCTGCTCCGTGAGCTCGCGCTCCCACTCGTTCTCGATGTCGAGACCGGCATGGGCGCAGGCGGCGCGGGCCGCCTCGGTGGACTCGGCGTACTCGTCCGCCCCGGTGCCGTCGGATCCCACCAGAACTATCCGGGCGCCCTTACGGCCGGCGTACTCGATGACCGCGGTCGCCCCGCCATGTCCGGCGGCGAACGACCGCAGGCCGGAGACGAGGTTGGCGGGCGGGGTCGGGCCCCGGTCCGCGGCGAAGGCGGTATCGGTCGAGACCGCGGCCTTGGCGACGAACGCGCGGCGGGTGTGCAACCCCGTATAACCATCAGCCATGCCGGCCACACTAGGTGCGACCGGTCGGAACAGACGTGAACCTGACAGTCCTCCGATAAGGAAGTGGTCAGAACCACCCGTACGAATGATTCTAAACCATTACAGATCGGGCGCGATATCTCGCACTAACGAGGCGATTCGGGCGTTTCTGGTTTCAACCGGGCGGCCGGGGCCACCGTCAGAAGCCGAGCAGGGTGCTGACGGCGACAGCGACGAAGACGATCGTCAGGTACGTCGTGGACCAGTGGAACAGGCGCATCGGGCGCGCCGGTTCGTCGCGGCGGACCCGGGCGGCCATGCGGTGCGCCTCGGCCACGAACGCCGCCCCGGCGCCCAGCGCGATGAGGGCGTACGTCCACGGGATGCCGTCTCCGAACCCGAGCGGCACCACCGCGAGCGAGGCGAGCACCGTGAGCGAGGCGTAGACCACCGACTCCAGGCCGACCCGGCGCGGGCTCGCGACCACGGGCAGCATCGGCACGCCCGCGCGGGCATAGTCGTCGGCGAACCGCAGCGCCAGCGCGTAGAAGTGCGGCAGCTGCCAGAAGAACACGACGCCGAACAGCGCGACCGCGGTCCAGGAGAGCGATCCGGTCACCGCCGCCCACCCGATGAGCACCGGAGCGGCCCCGCACACCCCGCCCCAGAACGTGCTCAGCGGCGTGCGGCGCTTGAGCCACAGCGTGTACACCAGGTCGTAGTAGGCGATCGCCGCGGCGGTGAGCGTGGTGGCGAGCCAGTTGGTGAAGAGCGCCATGATGCCGACGGACACGACGGCCAACACGAGACCGAAGAGCAGCGCCGACCGGGGCGCCACGGTGTGCGCCGGCAGTGGGCGGCGCGACGTCCGCCGCATAACCTCGTCGATGTCCCGGTCGAGGTAGCAGTTGAGCGCGTTGGCCGCGCCCGCCGCCAGCGAACCGCCGACGAGCACCGCCGCCACGAGGCCGAGGTGGGGCACACCGCCCGCGGCCGCCACCATCGCCGGTGCGGTGGTGACGAGCAGCAGCTCGACGATGCGCGGCTTGGTCAGCGCGATGTAGGCCCGCAGCCGTACGGCCAGGGGTACCGCCCGCACAGGCGGGGTGAGCGCGGCAGCCGGCTCCGGCAGCGTCGCGACGTTGCTCGGACGGGCGGAGCCGTGGGTGGGAGACATCAGCGGGTGGGCGTGGCCATGGGTGGGAGACAAGGGTGGGTGCTCGGGCACCGGCACATCCGCCACACTCACGGGGCAAGGACCCTTCGACGCGTCCGACCCGCGCACCCGACGACCCAAGCGATCCCGGCGATCCGGTCGCGACGATCATAGGCGCGCGTCCCGGTCAGCGTACGCCCGACGGTCCGGCGGCCCGGGCTCGGGGCGACCGCAGAGATCCTCGTCACCGCAACGGGTGTACGCCTAGCCGTCGCCGAGTCGCCCGCCGTCTGCTCCGCACGCGTCGCAGAAACTGTCAGGAAGGGCACCTTGCTGGACACCAGATGTCAGCACGGTGTCCCTCTTTGCAACGACGTCGCACCACGGCACGCGACGTCAGGTGGCGGTGGTGGTGGGTGCCGGGCGTAGGTGCTCAGCGAGAAAGTCCTCGATGGCTGCCCGGACCTCGGCCCCGGCCGCTGTGCGCGCGCCCACGAGCTCCACGCCGTGCTCGGGCGAGTCCACCACGAGCAGGCCCCGCAGTTCCTCGGGCGTGGCGTCGTTGATCTCCTCGGCGTAGACCTCGTAGTCGCCGTCGGACTCGCCCGCGACGTACAGCGCCGGCGTGGACAGTTCCGGGGCGGCCCGCTCCGCGTTCACGGCGTCGAACGTCGTCGGCGGCGACACGGCGACCACCCCCTGCAGCGGCGGGGTGATCGCGGCCGCCGCGACGATGCCCATCGTCGCGCCCATCGACGCCCCGATCACGACCACGCGCTGGGTGCCCCGGTCGCGCAGGTAGGCGACGACCGTACGGATGTCGTCCAGGTACGTCTTCGACTCGGTCGGCGACGACGCCCCGAAGCCGGCGAAGTCGAAGGCCACCACCCGGTAGCCCCGCTCCGCCAGGTCCGCGGCGTAGGGCAGCCACTGGCACATGCTCGCGTCGCTCTGGTGGACGAGCACCACGCCCTTGGGGCCGGACCCGAACTCGACGGCGGCGATGGACAGGCCGGCGGCATTCGTCAGCCGCAGGGTGAGGCCCGCCAACGCCTGCTCGCGGCAGTCGGCACCGACCGGGGGCAGGCTCACCGTCGGGCTGACCGAGGCCGAGCTGGTCGGCGCCGCCGCCGGACCCGGTTGCGGGTCGCGGGTACAGCCGGGACTCACGGCGAGAAGGAATGCGCAGGCGACCGCAAGCACACTGCGGCGACGGCGCGACATGCCGGATCGGCCTCCCACGGGGCGGTACGGACGGGCGGTGACTGTGAGCCTAACGGGTGACGGCACATGGGTTTTGGCGCCCGCACATTCCCGATCAGCCCTAACGGTGGGGACTTCCGGCCCGGCAGACCGCAAGTCCGGTCGACGGGTAGGGTTCGTCAATGTGAGCACACTGGACTGGAGTGACCTCGACCGCCGGGCGGTCGACACCGTACGGACTCTCGCGATGGACGCCGTGCAGCACGCCGGCAACGGCCATCCCGGCACCGCGATGAGCCTCGCCCCCGCCGCGTACCTCTTGTTCCAGCGGGTGCTGCGGCATGACCCGAGTGACCCGGACTGGCCGGGCCGGGACCGGTTCGTGCTCTCCTGTGGACATTCCAGCCTCACTCTCTATATTCAGCTTTATTTGTCCGGGTACGGGATGGAGCTCACCGACCTGCAGGCGCTGCGCCAGTGGGGCTCGGTGACCCCGGGCCACCCCGAGCACCGCCACACCGTCGGCGTGGAGACGACCACCGGCCCGCTGGGCCAGGGCCTGGGCAACGCGGTCGGCATGGCGATAGCGGCCCGGCGGGAGCGGGGCCTGTTCGACCCGGACGGTCTGGACAGCCCGTTCGACCACCACGTCTACGTGTTCTGCTCCGACGGAGATATCGAGGAAGGTATCTCCCATGAAGTGAGTGCGCTCGCCGCCCACCAGAAGCTGGGCAACCTGATCATCATCTGGGACGACAACCAGATCTCGATCGAGGACGACACGGCGATCGCCAAGTCCGAGGACGTCGTCGCCCGGTACGCGGCGTACGGCTTCCACGTGCAGCGGGTCGACTGGGTGCACCCCGATGGCTACCGCGAGGACGTGCAGGCGCTTCACGCCGCGATCGAGGCGGCCCGGGCCGAGACCGGGCGCCCGTCGTTCATCGCGCTGCGCACCATCATCGGCTGGCCGGCCCCGAACAAGCAGAACACCGGCAAGATCCATGGCAGCGCGATGGGCGCGGAGGAGGTCGCCGCCACCAAGAAGATCCTGGGGCTGGACCCGGAGGCACACTTCGCGGTCGACGAGGATGTCCTTGCCCACAGCCGCGAGGTGCTCGCCCGCGGCCGCGCGCTCCGGGAGCAGTGGCAGCAGCGCTTCGACGCCTGGGCGACCGCGAACCCCGAACGACACGCCCTGTTCACCCGGCTGTCCACCCGCGCCCTCCCCCCGGGCTGGACGGCGGCGCTGCCGGAGTTCCCGGCGGACGCCAAGGGGACCGCGACCCGGGCCGCCTCAGGGAAGATCCTCAACGCGCTCGGCCCGGTGCTGCCGGAGCTGTGGGGCGGCTCAGCCGACCTGGCGGAGAGCAACAACACCACGATCGAGGCCGAGCCGTCGTTCGTCCCGCCCGAGTACTCGACCAAGGTGTTCCCCGGCGACTGGTACGGGCGGACTCTCCACTTTGGAGTTCGCGAGCACGGCATGGGGGCGATCCTCAACGGCATCGTGCTGCACGGCGGCACCCGGCCGTACGGCGGCACCTTCCTGGTGTTCAGCGACTACATGCGCCCGGCCGTACGGTTGGCCGCGCTCATGAAGCTGCCCGTCATCTACGTGTGGACGCACGACTCGATCGGCCTCGGCGAGGACGGCCCGACCCATCAGCCGGTCGAGCACCTCACCGCGCTGCGGGCGATCCCGGGCCTGGACGTGGTGCGCCCGGCCGACGCCAACGAGACCGTATGGGCGTGGCGGGCGGCCCTCGAGCACACCAACCGGCCGACCGCGCTATGCCTGACCCGGCAGAATGTGCCGACGTTTGAGCGGTCGGCCGGACCGGCCGGCTCGGCCGGCGCCGGCTCACTGGCTGACGCGTCAGCGGTCGTGCGCGGGGCCTACGTGCTGGCCGAGGCGAGCGGCGGGACGCCTCAGGTGATCCTCATGGGCACGGGCTCGGAGGTGTACCTCTGCCTGTCCGCCCGGGAGGTGCTGGAGGCCGAGGGCGTGCCGACACGCGTGGTCTCGGTGCCCTGCCAGGAATGGTTCGCCGCCCAGGACGAGGCATATCGAGAGTCGGTCCTGCCGCCGTCCGTGACGGCGCGGGTGAGTGTTGAGGCCGGCGTCACCATGTCGTGGCACCATCTGGTGGGGAACACCGGTGAGTCCGTGGGCCTGGAGCACTTCGGGGCGAGCGCGCCGTACCAGGTGATCTTCGAGAAGTACGGTTTCACCACCGACCGCATCGTGGCGGCGGCGCGGGAGACGCTGGCCCGGTCCGCCGGCTGACTCCGGACGAGTCCGCCGGACTCCGGATGAGGAGGAGGCTCCGTGACTGACAGGTTGGCCGAGCTGTCCAGGGCTGGGGTGGCCGTGTGGCTCGACGACATCTCCCGCCCGCGGCTGGCCGGCGGTGGCCTGGACGCCCTGCGGCGCAACCAGCACGTGGTCGGGGTGACCTCGAACCCCACGATCTTCGCCAAGGCCATGGCCGAGGGTGGGGCGTACGCCGCGCAGGTCGCCGAACTCGCGTGGCGCGGCGTGGATGTCGAAGAGGCCACCCGGCTCTTGACCGCCTACGACGTCCGCTGGGCGTGCGATGTGATGCGCCCGGCCTACGACGATTCGTCCGGCGTGGACGGACGGGTCTCCATCGAGGTGGATCCACGGCTGGCCCACGACACCGTCCGCACCGTCGCCGAGGCGAAGGCGCTGTGGTGGCTGGTGGACCGACCGAACCTCTTCATCAAGATCCCGGCCACGGTCGAAGGGCTGCCGGCGATCACCGAGGTACTGGGCGCGGGCATCAGCGTGAACGTCACGCTCATCTTCGGGCTGGACCGCTACGACCAGGTCATGGACGCGTTCCTGGCCGGGCTCGAGCTGGCCCGGGCCAACGGGCACGACCTGTCGCGGATCGAGTCGGTGGCGTCGTTCTTCGTGTCCCGGATGGACACGGAGGTCGACCAGCGGCTCGAGAAGTTGGGCTCGCCGGCCGCGCTGGCCCTGCGCGGGAAGGCCGCGACCGCCAACGCCCAGCTCGCGTACGAGCACTACGAGAAGGCGTTCCTGGGCCCTCGGTGGACAGCGCTGATGGGCGCCGGAGCGCGCCCGCAGCGCCCGCTGTGGGCCTCGACATCGACGAAGAACCCCGACTACCGCGACGTCATGTACGTCGAGGAGCTGGTCGCGCCGGGCGTGGTCAACACCATGCCCGAAGCGACCATCCACGCCTTCGCCGATCATGGTGAGGTCAAGACGGGTGTGGTCCCGGCGTCGTACACCACGGCCCGCCAGCAGCTGGCGGAGCTGGAGGCGCTCGGTATCGCCTACCACGACGTCACCGCGACGCTGGAGCGCGAAGGCGTTGAGAAGTTCGCGGCATCGTGGAACGAGCTGCTCGCCTCGGTCCGGACCCAGTTGGAGGCATCCCGTGGCTGAGGTGGAGTTGCCAGCGCCCGGAGCATCGCAGCCGAGCTCGCGGAGCCAGGAGCAGACGCGCGGCGGCGGAACGAGGGAGGCGGCCGGAGGGCTGTCGGTCCAGGGCGCGGACACGGTGGCGGGGGCCGCGGCCGCCCGCCGGGAGCTGTCCGACCACAGCGTCGCCGGGCTGCTCGCGGAGAAGGATCCGACGCTGTGGGGCCCGGCCGCGGAGGCGGAGGCGGAGGTCCGGCTCGGCTGGGTCGACACGTTCCGCCGCAGCCGCGATCTGCTGCCGCAGCTGGCCGAGCTCAAGGACGCGCTGACCGGGCTGGAGCACGTGGTGCTGGCCGGCATGGGCGGCTCGTCGCTGGCCCCCGAGGTGATCACGCGCACGCTGGGCGTCCCGTTGACGGTGCTGGACACGACCGACCCGCACCAGGTGCGCGCCGCGCTGGCGAACCGGCTCGACCGTACGGTCGTCGTGGTGTCGAGCAAGTCAGGGTCCACTGTGGAGACCGATGCCCACCGTCGGGTCTACTGGCAGGCGTTCGTTGACGCCGGGGTCGAGAACCCGGCGAGCCGGTTCGTCGTGGTGACCGATCCGGGCTCGCCGCTGGCGAAGATCGCGCGGGACGAGGGGATGCACCTCGTGCTGGCCGACCCGGACGTGGGCGGCCGGTACAGCGCGCTCACCGCGTTCGGTGTGGTGCCGTCCTACCTGGCCGGGGTGAAGGTCGCCGAGCTGCTCGACCAGGCCGACGAGCTCTCCCGTACGGTCGGCAACGACGAGGGCACCAACCCGGCCCTGGCCCTGGGCGCGGCGTTGGCGGCGGCGGCGCGGGACGGCCGTGACAAGCTCGCCCTGGCCGACGACGGCACCGGCATCACCGGCCTGGGTGACTGGATCGAGCAGCTCGTCGCCGAGTCCACCGGCAAGAACGGCACCGGCATCCTGCCGGTCGTGGTGGAGTACCCGACCGCGGCCGGCGCCACCGGCGACGATGTGCTCACGGTGACCTACGGCGGTGCGCTGCCGCCGTCCGAGGTCCCGGGTCGCGGGGTGGCGCCCGACGTCGCCGTGAACGGGCCGCTCGGGGGGCAGTTCCTCGTCTGGGAGGCGGCCACCGCCCTGGCCGGTCGCCTGCTCGGCATCAACCCGTTCGACCAGCCGAACGTGGCCGAGAGCAAGGAGAACACCAACCGGATCCTCGCCGCCGGGCTTCCGGCGGAAGAGCCGTCCTTTGTAGAGGGTGCCGTCCAGGCGTACGGCGGCGGGGGCGCGTCCACAGTAGAGGGCGCGTTGTCGTGGCTTCTCGATCAGGTCGGCGATGGCGGCTACCTCGCGGTGATGGCGTACCTCGACCGGTTCGGGGACGCCGAGCTCGCGGACGTGCGCCCCGCCCTGGCCCGTGCCGCGGGCCGGCCGGTGACCTTCGGGTGGGGGCCGCGGTTCCTGCACTCGACCGGCCAGTACCACAAGGGTGGGCCAGCGGTCGGGGCCTTCCTGCAGATCACCGGTACGGTGGTCGACGACCTGCCCGTGCCGGACCAGCCGTACAGCTTCGGGCAGCTGCAGGCCGCCCAGGCCGCCGGCGACCGGGTCGCACTGTCCACCCGGGACAGACCGCTGCTGTGGCTGCACCTGACCGACCGGGTCGCCGGGGTCGCCCAGGTGCTGGCGGTGGCACGGAACCTGCTGGCCCGGGACTGACATGAGCGCCAACCCGGCCGCGAGCGCGAGGAGCGAGCGCCAGCGAGTGCCGCAGTCACGGGCAGCGAATCCGCTGCGCGACCCGCTGGACCGGCGACTGCCCCGGATCCCGGAGCCGTGCGTGCTCGTCATTTTCGGCGTCACCGGCGACCTGGCCAGCAAGAAGCTGCTACCCGCGGTGTACGACCTCGCCAACCGGGGGCTGCTCCCGCCCGGCTTCATGGTGCTCGGCTTCGCCCGGCGGGACTGGACCGACGCTGACTTCGAGGCGATGGCCCGCGACGCCGCGCAGAAGCACGCCCGCACCCCGTGGCGGGAGGAGGTCTGGTCGCGGCTATCGGGCAACATGCGGTTCGTCCCCGGATCGTTCGACGACGACGCGGCGTTCGACCAGTTGGCCCAGGCGCTCACCGAGCAGTGTGACCGCGCAGGGATCGCGGCGAACGCGGCGTTCTACCTGTCCATCCCGCCGGCCGCGTTCCCGGTCGTGCTCAAGCAGATGCAGCGCACCCGCCTGGCCGACGACGCGCACGCGGGCGGCTGGCGACGGGTGGTGGTGGAGAAGCCGTTCGGCACCGACCTCGCCAGCGCCAAGGAGCTCAACGAGCTCGTCGACGACGTCTTCACCGCTCCCGGGGTGTTTCGCATCGACCATTACCTCGGCAAGGAGACGGTGCAGAACATCATGGCGCTGCGGTTCGCCAACGCGCTGTTCGAGCCCGTGTGGGACTCCCGGTACGTCAACTCGGTGCAGATCACCATGGCCGAGGACGTCGGCATCGGCACCCGCGCCGGCTTCTACGACAGCGCCGGCGCCGCCCGCGACGTCCTGCAGAACCATCTGCTGCAGCTGCTCGCGCTCGTAGCCATGGAGGAACCTACCAGCTTCGATGCCGAGGAGATCCGCACCGAGAAGCTCAAGGTGCTGCGCGCCGTCGAACTGCCGGAGGACGTCGCGACCGGCACCGTGCGCGGCCAGTACCTGCCCGGCTGGGTCGCTGGCGAGCGCGCCGTTGGCTACGTCGAAGAGACCGACATCCCACCGAACTCCACCAGCGAGACGTACGTGGCGGTCAGGCTCGGCGTGCGCAACCGGCGCTGGGCCGGCGTCCCCTTCTACGTACGCGCCGGCAAGCGCCTGCCTCGCCGCGTCACCGAGGTCGCGGTGATCTTCAACCGGGCACCGCACCAGCCGTTCCACCCGGCCGACGTCGAGCTGCTCGGCAACAACCAGCTCGTCATCCGGGTGCAGCCCGACGAGGGCGTCACGCTCAAGTTCGGCTCGAAGGTGCCCGGGACCACGATGGAGGTCCGCGACATCACGATGGACTTCCAGTACGGGGAGGCGTTTACGGAGTCGAGCCCGGAGGCGTACGAGCGGCTGGTGCTCGACGTGCTGCTCGGCGACTCGACCCTGTTCCCCAATGCCGAGGAGGTCGAGGCGAGCTGGCGGGTGGTGGATCCGCTGGAGCGGGCCTGGGTCGGAACCACACCCTTCCCCTACCGGGCCGGGGAGTGGGGCCCGCGCGCCGCCGACGAGATGCTGGCCCGCGACGGCCGCGTCTGGAGGCGGCCGTGATCGCGCTGTGGGACACCAGCGGGAACGCGGTCGTGAAGGCGCTGTCGGCCGAGCGCCGCAACGCCGGCGGGGTCGCCAGCGGACTCGCGCTCACGCTCGTCATCGTGGTGGACGAGCAGCGGGTGCGCGAGGCGGAGACCGCCGCCGCCACGGCCGCAGCCGCGCATCCCTGCCGGCTCATCATCGTGGTCCGGGGTGATTCGCCCCCGGCCGACTCGGCACCGACGGAGTCCCACATGGACGCCGAGATCGTCGTCGGCGGGCGGCTCGGCCCGTGCGAGGGCGTGGTGCTGCGCATGCGCGGCCGTCTGGTCCACCACGCCGAGTCCGTGGTCATCCCGCTCCTGGCGCCCGACGTACCGGTGGTGACCTGGTGGCACGGCGACCCGCCGGCCCACATCGCGTACGACGCGCTCGGGGTGGTGGCCGATCGCCGGATCAGCGACGCCCTGCAGAGCCCGGACCCGATCGCGGCGCTGCAGCAGCGGGCCGAGGACTACGCCCCCGGGGACAGCGACCTTGCGTGGACCCGGACCACGCCGTGGCGCTCGTCGGTGGCCGGCGCGCTGGACACCGCGGATTCGCCCGTCGTCTCCGCGGTCGTCCGGGCCGCCCCGGAGGACCCGTCCGGCGCCCTCCTGCGCGGGTGGCTGTCCGCGCGGCTGGGCATCGAGCCCGAGGCACGCCCGGAGGGACCGCTCGTACAGGGAGTCTCGCTTCGCCTGGGCTCCGGCGAGGAGCTGGTCCTCGAGCGGGCGGACGGCGTGGCCACCCTCCGCCGCACCGGCCTACCGGACCGCGTGTTGCCGCTACCGCGCCGCCAGCTCGGCGACCAGCTCGCCGAAGAACTTCGCCACCTCGACCCCGACCAGGCCTACTCGGCCGCGCTGCAGGCGGTCACCGGGCAGGTCGGCCTGGACGACCGGCCGCCCGCACGCGTGCACGTCTGGCACGATCCGAGCGGCACCGGGTCGGGCGGGGACGGCGGTCCGCTCGGCCTGTTCGGATGAGGTGAGCGACGTGACCGAGACCCTCGTACGGGTCAGTCCCGACCCCGAGGTGCTGGCCCGGTCGGCGGCGGCGCGGCTGGTCGTACGGCTGGTGGATGCCCAGGCCGACCGCGGCCTCGCCTCGGTGGTGCTCACCGGCGGCCGTACGGCTGACCGCATCTACCGCGCGCTGCGCGACAGCCCGGCCCGCGACGCGGTGGACTGGCGCCGGGTCGACGTGTGGTGGGGTGACGAGCGCTTCCTGGTCGCGGGCGACCCCGAGCGCAACGAGACCCAGGCGCGGGCCGCCCTGCTGGACGCCCTGCCGCTCGATCCCGCCCGCGTGCACCCGATGCCCGCGATGACGGAGGGCCTCGATCCGGAGACCGCCGCCGCCCAGTACGCCGACACGCTGGCGGCGTCGGCCCGGCCGGGGTCGGAACAGCTGCCGCACTTCGACCTGCTGCTGCTCGGCATCGGTAAGGACGGTCACGTGGCGTCGGTCTTCCCGGAGCACCCGGCGGCGTACGAGGCGCGACCCGTGGTCGGGGTGCGGGGCAGTCCCAAGCCGCCGCCGAACCGGATCACCCTGACGCTGCCCGCGCTCAACACCGCCGAGGAGGTGTGGCTGCTGGCCACCGGGCCGGAGAAGGCGGACGCGGTCGGGATGGCGCTGGTCGGCAAGGCCGGGCCGGTGCAGCTACCCGCCTGTGGAGTGCACGGCGTCGAGCGGACCCTGTGGCTCGTCGACCGCGCCGCCGCCAGCGAGGTGCCATCGACGTTCTTCAGCCTGCGCTGAGCGCGTGCGGGTACCGGGGTCCCGTCCCCGCCGGGTGGCGTGACGGGGGGAGGCCTCCGCGCCGGACCTACTCGCCGCGGCGCGCGCGCAACCGGGCAATGGCCTCGGCGAGGATCGCGGCGCCGTCCTCGTCGCTGCGCCGCTCCTTGACGTAGGCGAGGTGGGTCTTGTACGGCTCGTTGTGCGGCTTCGCCGGCGGGTTCGCCTCGTCGTTGCTGGCGGGCTGACCGCACCGGGGGCAGTCCCACAACGGCGGTACGGTGACATCGGCGGCGAAGGTCTGCTCGGTCTGGTGGCCGTTTCCGCACCAGTACTCAACTGTCCGGCGGGCCACGGTCTCGGTGCGTTCGGCGGGCGACTCAGCCCACCGGACCGGGCTCGAGCCCACGCGGGTACCACGGATTGCGTTGCTTGTTGCCACGGCTTTCGCTCCTGGTGTCCGGGGATGAGACTCAGGCGAAACTCGGGGTCACTCCAGCGCCCAGCAGGGCGCTGTGATGGCATGCTCCATGATTCGCTCCGCAAGCTGTAAGCATCGCGTCGAGTCACCAGCAACTCGTGACCTCACGCGACCACCGGGAGTTTAGGCCTCGACCCACGGGTAGGAAAGCGCGGGGAGCGTGAAAGTTCCGGCGACGCCTGCGGAGCGGAATCAGCTGGCATTTCGTGGTTCCGTGGAGGGGCGGAAGGCCGGCCGACTCAGGTGACGTTGACCTTGATCCAGAAGCCGAAGGCGACGATGCACGCCAACCAGATGATGCCGACGACGAGGGTGTAGCGGTCGAGGTTCTTCTCCGCCACGGACGACCCGGCGAGGCTGGAGGAGACGCCGCCACCGAACATGCTGGACAGGCCGCCGCCCTTGCCCCGGTGCAGCAGGATCAGCAGGGTCAGCAGGACGCTCGTGATGATGAGCAGCACGACCAGCAGGTACGGATACCACATGACGGAACGTTTCCTCTCCCAGGTGGGTGACGGACCGGACGAATGATACCGGTCGCGAGACCGTCATCCATCGCGCGGTGGGCGTCGCAGGTCCGCGGCGCCCACCCAAGGATCAGGCGACGTCGTATCGGACGATCTTCACGAACTCCTCTCCGTTGATGCTCGCCCCGCCGACGAGGGCACCGTCGATGTCCGGCTGCGCCATGATGCCGGCGATGTTGTCCGCCTTGACCGACCCGCCGTAGAGGATCCGCACCGCCTCGGCGACGCCGGTATGGGTCTGACGCAGGCGGGCCCGGATCGCCCCGATGACCTCCTGGGCATCCTCGGGGGTCGCGGTCTTGCCCGTCCCGATCGCCCACACCGGCTCGTAGGCGATGACGACCTTGGCCACCTGGTCCGACGTGAGACCGGACAGGCCGGCGTCGAGCTGGGCCAGGGTGTGCTCCACGTGGCCGCCGGCCTCACGGATCTCCAGCCCCTCCCCGATGCACAGGATCGGCGCCACGTCGTTGGCCAGCGCCGCCTTCGCCTTGGCGTTGACCAGCGCGTCGGTCTCGTGGTGGTACTGCCGCCGCTCGGAGTGACCGACGACCGCGTACGTGCAACCCAGCTTGGCGAGCATCGCGCCGGACACCTCGCCCGTGTAGGCACCACCGGACTGGGCCGAGACGTCCTGTGCGCCGTACCGGATGTTCCACTTGTCGCCGTCCACCGCCGTCTGCACGGTGCGGATGTCCGTGAACGGGGGCAGCACCGCCACCTCGACCGCCGCCAGTTCCTTCTCGCTCAGGGTGTGCGCGAGATGCTGGACCAGCTTGTTCGCCTCGAGGTGGTTGAGGTTCATCTTCCAGTTGCCGGCCATCAGCGGCCGGCGGGGCTCGTCACTCACTCATTTCTCCAGGGCTGCGACGCCGGGCAGGACCTTGCCCTCCAGGTACTCCAGCGACGCACCGCCGCCGGTCGAGATGTGGCTGAAGCCGTCCTCGGGGATGGCGAGCGCCCGGACCGCCGCCGCGGAGTCGCCGCCACCCACGACCGTGGTGCCGTCGACCTTGGTGATCGCCTCGGCAACCCCGCGGGTGCCGGCCGCGAACGGCGCGACCTCGAAGACGCCCATCGGACCGTTCCAGAAGACCGTCCGCGCGCCCGCGAGCGCCTCGGCGAACGCTGCCGTGCTCGCCGGCCCGATGTCCAGGCCCTTCTGGTCGGCCGGGATCGCGTCCGCCGGCACGACCGTGGTCGGCGCGTCGGCCGCGAGATCCGGCGCCACCACGATGTCGGTCGGCAGCACGATGCGCTCGCCACCGCGAGCCAGCAGGTCGGCGCAGGTCTCGACCATCTCCGACTCGAGCAGCGAGCCGCCGACCCCGTGCCCCTGGGCCTTCAGGAATGTGAAGCACATACCGCCACCGATGAGCAGTCTGTCCACAGTGGGCAGCAGCGCCTCGATCACCGCGAGCTTGTCGGAGACCTTCGCGCCGCCGAGCACCACGACGTACGGCCGCTCCGGGTCGGTGGTCAGCCGCTTGAGCACCTCGACCTCGCGCAGCACCAGCCCACCGGCGAAGTGCGGCAGCAGCGCCGGCACGTCGTAGACGCTGGCGTGCTTGCGGTGCACCGAACCGAAGGCATCGTCCACATAGGCGTCACCGAAGGCGGCCAGCGCCTGGGCGAACGCGCCCCGCTCGGCGTCGTCCTTGCTGGTCTCGCCCGCGTTGAAGCGCAGGTTCTCCAACAGGACCACACCGCCGTCGGTCAGCGCACCCACCGCAGCGGCCGCCGACTCGCCGACGGTGTCGGTGGCGAAGGTGACCGAGCTGCCGAGCAGCTGGCCCATCCGCTTGGCCACCGGAGCCAGCGAGTACTTGGGATCCGGCCCGCCCTTGGGCCGGCCCAGGTGCGAGAACACCACGAGCCGGGCGCCGCCGTCACGCAGGGCCACGAGCGTCGGCAGCACCGCGCGGATGCGTCCGTCGTCGGTGATGACACCGGGCTCGGTCTTGCTGAAGGGCACGTTCAGGTCGGCGCGCACGAGCACGCGCCGACCCGACACACCCTCAGCGAGCAGATCGTCGAGGGTCTTTATCGTCACAGTGACGCGCCCACGATCTTCGCGAGGTCGACCAGACGGCAGGAGTACCCCCACTCGTTGTCGTACCAGCCGACGACCTTGACCTGGTTGCCCATCACCTTGGTCAGGCCGGCGTCGAAGATGCAGGATGCCGGGTCGGTGACGATGTCCGAGGACACGATCGGGTCCTCGGTGTAGGTGAGGATGCCGCGCAGCGGGCCGTCGGCCGCCGCCTTGTACGCCGCCTTGACCTCGTCCACAGTGGTCTCCCGACCAACCGTCACGGTGAGGTCCGTCGCCGAGCCCGTCGGCACCGGAACGCGCAGGGCGTAGCCGTCGAGCTTGCCCTTGAGCTGAGGCAGCACCAGACCGATCGCCTTCGCGGCACCGGTCGAGGTCGGCACGATGTTGGCTGCGGCGGCCCGGGCCCGGCGCAGGTCCTTGTGCGGCCCGTCCTGCAGGTTCTGGTCCTGCGTGTACGCGTGGATCGTCGTCATGAGACCGCGCTCGATACCGAACGTCTCGTCGAGGACCTTCGCGAGCGGGGCGAGGCAGTTCGTCGTGCAGGAGGCGTTGGAGATGATGGCGTGCTTGGCCGGGTCGTACGACTCGAGGTTGACCCCCACCACGACCGTGACGTCCTCGTTCTTCGCGGGCGCGGAGATGATGACCTTCTTGGCGCCGCGCTCGAGGTGCACCCGGGCCTTGGTGCCGTCGGTGAAGCGGCCGGTTGACTCGATGACGATGTCGGCGCCCAGGTCGGCCCACGGCAGCTTGGTCGGGTCGGGCTCGGCGAATGCCTTGAACGTCTTGCCCGCGACCGTGATCTCGTCGGCGCTCGCCTTGACCTCGTGGGGCAGGCGGCCCAGGATGCTGTCGTACTTGAGCAGGTGAGCGAGCGTCGCGTTGTCGGTGAGGTCGTTTGCGCCGACAATCTCGATGTCGGCCCCGGAGGCGAGAACCGCCCGGTAGAAGTTACGGCCGATGCGGCCGAAGCCATTGATCCCAACTCGGACAGTCACCGGAGTTGCCCTCCTTCTTGCGCCGGCCCGGTTCGGCCGGCGGCCGATTTAACGTCCCTCACTGCCGCCGCCGGGGCCTGGTCCACCCTCATGCGCCAGGCGGGGGTGCTGCGGTCAGCGGCCGTGTGTCGGCCTCGTCGCCGCATCAAATGCAGCCTATCGGCCCAGGCGTGCCCAGGCGGCGCCGGCCCGTCACCACCGATGTGTCGGCGCTCACGGCCGCTCGGCCCATCCGGTGAGCGCCACCCGACCCTTGTGCCGGATCGAAGTGGCCCAGGATCACGGTGTGCGGCCGACCCGGTCGGTGATCATGAAGTCCGGTCAGCTGGCGAGCATGTCGGCGGTGACGACGGACTCGGTGTCCGGCACGCCGATCTCCCGGGCCCGCTTGTCGGCCAGGGCGAGGAGCCGGCGGATCCGGCCGGCGATGGCGTCCTTGGTCAGCGGCGGGTCGGCGAGCGTGCCAAGCTCCTCCAGCGAGGCCTGCTTGTGAGCCAGCCGGAGCACACCGGCGCTGGTGAGGTGGCCCGGGGCGTCGTCGCCGAGGATCTCCAGCGCGCGGGTCACGCGGGCCGACGCCGCCACAGCCGCGCGGGCCGAGCGGCGCAGGTTCGCGTCGTCGAAGTTCGCCAGCCGGTTCGCCGTCGCCCGCACCTCACGCCGTACGCGCCGCTCCTCCCAGGCCAGCACGCTGCCGTGCGCCTGCATCCGGGTCAGCAGGGCGGCGATCGCGTCGCCGTCCTTGACCACCACCCGGTCCACCCCCCGGACCTCGCGGCTCTTGGCCGCGATGGCGATGCGGCGGGCCAGCCCGACCAGGGCCTGCGCCGCCTCCGGGCCGGGGCAGGTGATCTCCAGGGCACAGGAGCGCCCGGGCTCGGTCAGTGAGCCGTGGGCGAGGAACGCCCCGCGCCAGGCGGCGACCGCGCAGCAGATGTTGCCGGCCACGATGTGCTGCGGAAGGCCCCGGACGGGACGGCCGCGCACGTCGAGCAGCCCGGTCTGGCGAGCGAGGGCCTCGCCGTCCTTCACCACGCGGACGACGTAGTGGCTGCCCTTGCGCAGCCCGCCCGAGGCGAGCACATGGAACTCGCTGGGGTACCCGTACACCTCCTGGATCTCGCGGCGCAGGCGACGCGCGGTTGCCCCCGTGTCCAGCTCGGCCTCGACCACGACCCGCCCCGACACGATGTGCAGACCTCCCGCGAACCGCAGCAGGGCGGTCATCTCCGACCGCCGGCAGCACGGCTTCGAGACATCAGTACGGCTCAACTCATCCTTGACCGAACCGGTCATGGCCATCCGGGGGTCACCTCCGTACTTCGTCCGGCGCGGCCGGTCCGCTCCGCGGTCGCTGGTGCTCGCGGCGGCGCTTGCTCGACGGCAGGTCGGGCAATTCCGGCGACGCCTGCGGAGCGGAATCAACGGGCAACTCCGGCGACGCCTGCGGAGCGGAATCATGCAGCAGTACCTCGTGCAGCGCGCCGGCCAGCGCGGCTGGATCGTGCCGGGGCAGACCCTCTGCTACGGCGACCGGTGCCAGGACGACGCGCGCACCAAGCGATTCTGCCGCAACTTGGACACCAATGGGATCTCCAACCGCCTTGGCGTCGGCGAGCACCACGTCGACCCGCAGCCCGGGCAGGTAGCGGGCCAGCGCCCGCACGTGGTCGGGCAGGGAGAGTCCGGCCGTCTCCGGCTCCGTCGCGAGGTTGAGGGTGACCAGCCGCCGCGCCGAGGCCGTCTGGATGGCCGCGGCGAGGTCGGGTACGAGAAGGTGCGGGATCACGCTGGTGTACCAGGACCCCGGCCCGAACACCAGCCAGTCGGCGCGGTGCACGGCCTCGACCGCCTCGGCGCAGGCCGGCGGCCGGGCCGGGTCCAGGCGGACGTCGAGCACCTCGCCGGGCGTGATGGCGACCTGGTGCTGCCCCCGGACGGTGGTCAGCGCCGCTGGTCGGCGCGGGTCGTCGCCGCGGACCGTCGCCTCGATGTGCAGGGGCAGCCGGCTCAGCGGCAGCACCCGGCCGACGGCGTGCAGGAGTTCTTGCGCCCGTTCCAGCGCCGCCACGGCATCGCCGGTGAGCTCCGTCAGACCCATGAGCAGCAGGTTCCCGACGGCATGCCCGCCAAGCGGGTCGGCCCCGCCGAACCGGTGCTGCCACAGACCGACGGCAAACTGAGCGGTCGGGTCGGCCGGGTCGGCCAGCGCCGCGAGGGCCTGCCGCAGGTCGCCGAGCGGCAGTCCGCCCCGCTCCCGGCGCAGCCGCCCGCTCGAGCCGCCGTCGTCCCCGACCGTCACGACCGCGGTGAGCTCCAGGTCCAGGTCGGCCCGCACGAGCTTGAGCGCCTGCAGCGAAGCGGCCAGCCCGTGCCCGCCGCCGAACGCGACTACCCGCAGGGCCTCCGTACGTGGGGACACCGGTTGTGCTGAGGTCACTCTCGCCCCAGATCCCGGTGCTGGGCGCCGGCGGCCAGCCGGTCCTCGCGGAGCCGGCGGGCGATCTCCTCGGCGATGGCGACGCTGCGGTGCTTGCCGCCGGTGCACCCGACGGCCAGGGTGATGTAACGCTTGCCCTCGCGCTCGAATCCCGGGACCGTCGAGTTGATCAGCTCCACGACGGTATCGACGAACCGGGCGGCGCCCGGTTGGGACAGCACGTACGCGCTGACCGCGCCGTCCTGGCCGGTGAGATCACGCAGGTCCGGCTCCCAGAACGGGTTTGGCAGGAAACGCACATCGACCACGAAGTCCGCGTCGGGCGGCAGACCGTACTTGAAGCCGAACGACAGCATCGTCACCCGCAGGCGGCGGCTGTCCTCCCCGCCGAAGAGCTCCTCCACCCGCGCCCGCAGTTGGTTGACGTTCAGGTGGGTGGTGTCGATGACGATGTCGGCCGAGTCCCGCGTCCCGGCGAGCAGCGCCCGCTCGGCGGCGATGCCGTCGGCGAGGCGGCCGCCCTCCTGCAGCGGATGCGACCGCCGTACGTTCTCGAACCGCCGGATCAGCACCTCGTCGTCGGCGTCGAGGAACACCACCCGGGGCGAGAAACCCCGCTCCCGCAGCGCCCGGACCGCGCCGCCGAGGTCGACCGTGAACGCGCGGCTGCGCACGTCGAGCACGACCGCGGTCCGCCGGCCCGCGGGGCCCGCGGCCCGCGCGAGCTCGGCCATGTCGAGCAGCAGCCGCTGCGGCAGGTTGTCCACCACGTAGAAACCGACGTTCTCCAGCGCCCGCGCGACCGTGCTGCGACCGCCACCGGAGACCCCGGTGACGATGACGAGGTCGATGTCGGTCCGCGCCTCCAGGGGCGCCGACGAGCGCGCTTTGGTCGTGACCCCGCCGCCCACCGGGTTCTTGCCCACGTGCCCCTCCCAGACCCCCGCTGGTCCCGACCCGGCAACCCTACGTCTCCGGCGGAAGGTCACCCGCTCGGGGAGCGGGTGATTCATGCTCGGTGGTGTTGTCCGTACTGTCGATCTCGACCGCCGTCGCTGCCGGTGCTGCGGCCTCGGGCGCAGCGGTCCCGAGGGCTGTGGCCCCGGGCGGTGTGGTCTCGGGTGCTGCGGCCTCGGGCGCTGCGGTCCCGAGGGCTGTGGCCCCGGGCGGTGTGGTCTCGGGTGCCGTGACCTCGGGTGCCGTGGCCGTGGGTGCCGTGGCCGTGGGCGCTGTCGGCTCCGGCGGCGGCGCGGCCGGGGCGAGCGCGGCCAGGATGGCTTCGGCCGTGCGACGTCCGATGCCCGGCACCTCGGCGATCGCGTCCACACTCGCGGCGGCGAGCCGCTTCACCGAGCCGAAGTGCCGCAGCAGGGCCTTGCGGCGGACCTCACCCAGACCCGGCACACTGTCCAGTGTGGACTTCGTCATCCGCTTGGACCGACGCTGGCGGTGGAACGTGATGGCGAACCGGTGCGCCTCGTCCCGGACCCGCTGGAGCAGGTACAGCCCCTCCGAGGTGCGCGGCAGGATCACGGGGAACGGCTCGTTCGGCAGCCACACCTCTTCCAGTCGCTTGGCCAGCCCGCATACCGCCACGTCGGCGGCCCCCATCTCGCGCAGCACCGCGCCGGCCGCGTTCACCTGCGGCGCGCCGCCGTCCACGACCACGAGGTTCGGGGCATAGGCGAACTTGCGCGGCTTGCCGGTCTCCGGATCGATCGCCGGCCGGCCGGCGTCGAGGTGCGCGCTGCCCGGCGGGGCGGTCACGCTCGTGTCGGACTCGTCGGGCTCGCGGATCCGACGAAGGTGGGCGAACCGGCGGCGCAGCACCTCCGAGATGGCCGAGACATCGTCGGTAGCCCCGGCGATGCCGCCGTCCGACCCGGCCCGACCGCCGACGATGAACCGGCGGTACTCGGACTTGCGGGCCACGCCGTCCTCGAAGACGACCATGCTCGCAACGACGTCGGTGCCCTGAATCTGGGAGACGTCGTAGCACTCGATCCGCAGCGGTGCCATCACCAGCGTCAGCGCCTCGGCGATCTCCTCCAGGGCCTGGCTGCGCGCCGTGAGGTCACCGGCCCGCCGGAGCTTGTGCTGCATCAACGCCTCGGCCGCGTTGCGGGCCACGGTCTCCAGCAGGGTCTTCTTGTCCCCGCGCAGGGGCACCCGCAGCGTCACCTTCGCCCCCCGCAGCCCGGACAGCCAGGACGCCACTATGTCCACATCGGACGGTAGCGCCGGCACCAGGATCTCCCGCGGAACGACATCGCTGATTCCGCTCCGCGGGCGTCGCGGGAACCCGGCTTGCTCGGTGTCGGCCTCGGCGCCGTAGAACTGCGTGCAATAGTGCTCGACCAGGTCCCCTGTGGACAGTTGCTCGGTCTTCTCCACCACCCAGCCGCGCTGCCCGCGCACCCGACCCCCCCGGACGTAGAAGACCTGGACTGCGGCCTGCAACTCGTCCTCGGCGAAGGCGACGACGTCGGCATCGGTGCCGTCGGCGAACACCACCGTCTGCTTCTCCATCGCCCGCCGCAGCGCCGCCAAGTCGTCGCGCAGCCGGGCCGCCCGTTCGAACTCCAGCGCATCGGAGGCGGCCTTCATCTCGCGGGTGAGCCGACGCACCATCTCGTCCGTACGGCCGGCCATGAAGTCGCAGAACTCATCGACGATGGCCCGGTGCTCGTCGGCGCTGACCCGGAACACGCAGGGGGCCGAGCACTTGCCGATGTCGCCGAGCAGGCAGGGCCGGCCGATCTGCCGGTGCCGCTTGAAGACTCCGGCGCTGCACGACCGCGCGGGGAACACCCGCAGGAGAAGATCAAGCGTCTCCCGGATCGCCCAGGCGTGCGAGTACGGCCCGAAGTACCGCACCCCCTTGCGCTTGGCCCCCCGCATCACCTGCAGGCGCGGGTACTCCTCGTCGAGGGTGACCGCGAGGAACGGGTACGACTTGTCATCGCGGTAGCGGACGTTGAACTTCGGGTCGTACTCCTTGATCCAGTTGTACTCGAGCTGCAGCGCCTCCACCTCGGTGCCAACCGTGACCCAGTCGACGCCCGCGGCCGACTGGACCATCTGAGCGGTGCGGGCGTGCAGGGTCCACGGGTCGGCGAAGTAGGAGTTCAGGCGCTGGCGCAGGCTCCGTGCCTTGCCGACGTAGATGACCCGGTCGCGCTCGTCGCGGAACCGGTACACGCCCGGCGCCTCCGGGATCGTCCCCGCGGCGGGTCGAAAGGGCTTCCGTGGGGCCGAGCTCTCGAACCCCGCCGTCGGCACCGAGCTGGTCACGTCGCCGAGCGTAACCCCGCGCACCGACGCGCGGCCCCGCCATGATCCCGCTCCGCTGGCGCACGTCGAGCATTGTCGTCTCGTGGCCCGCCGGGGGGCCACCGGACGACAACGCTGGAGATCAGCGGGCGGCCCTGGCCGGTGCGGCCTTCGCGGCGCCGGCGGACTTCGCCGCGCCGGTGGACTTCGCGGCGCCCGTGGCACTCGCCGCGCCGGTGGACTTCGCCGCGCCGTTGGCCCTCGCCGTACCGTTCGTGGACCGGGACGGGCCGTTGGCTCGAGTGGCCGGCGCGGCGCCGTTCGCCTGTTGTGCCCGTTGGACGGCGGGGGTGGCGCCCGACGCCTTCGCGGTCCCCCGCAGGCCCAGCACGTGCCGCAGCCACTCGCCGGTGTAGCTCTCCGGCGTCTCCGCCAGCTCCTCCGGCGTACCCACCGCCACGACCATGCCACCCTTGTGGCCGCCCTCCGGGCCCATGTCGATGACCCAGTCCGCGGTCTTGATGACGTCGAGGTTGTGCTCGATGACGATGACCGTGTTGCCCTTGTCGACCAGGCCCTCGAGCACCAGCAGCAGTTTGCGGATGTCCTCGAAGTGCAGGCCGGTCGTCGGCTCGTCGAGCACGTACACCGTCCGGCCGGTGGAGCGCTTCTGCAGCTCGCTGGCGAGCTTGACCCGCTGTGCCTCGCCGCCCGACAGCGTCGGGGCGGGCTGCCCGAGCCGGACGTAGCCCAGTCCGACATCGACGAGCGTCTTCAGATGGCGGTGGATGGCCGGAATCGCCTCGAAGAAGGAGGAGGCCTCCTCGATCGGCATGTCCAGCACCTCGGCGATGGTCTTGCCCTTGAAATGGACCTCGAGGGTGTCCCGGTTGTACCGGGCGCCCCGGCACACCTCGCACGGCACGTAGACGTCCGGCAGGAAGTTCATCTCAATCTTGATCGTGCCGTCGCCTGCGCAGTTCTCGCACCGGCCGCCCTGGACGTTGAACGAGAAGCGCCCCGGCCCGTACCCCCGCACCTTCGCCTCGGTCGTCTCGGCGAACAGCTTGCGGATGTTGTCGAAGACGCCGGTGTACGTGGCCGGGTTGGAGCGCGGCGTGCGACCGATCGGCGACTGGTCCACGCCGACCACCTTGTCGACTTGGTCCATGCCGCTGACCCGGGTGTGCCGGCCCGGCACCAGCCGGGCGCCGTTGATCTGGTTGGCCAGCACGGCGTGCAGGATGTCGTTGACCAGGGTGGACTTGCCCGACCCGGAGACGCCGGTCACCGCGATGAACTGGCCGAGCGGGAAGCTCACGGTGATGTTGCGGAGGTTGTGCTCGCGCGCGCCGTGCACGGTCAGCTCGCGGCCGGCCCGCTGCGGCCGCCGTACGGCCGGAACCGGAATGATCATGCGGCCCGAGAGGTAGCCACCGGTGATCGAGTCTTTGTTGCCCAGCAGCTCCTTGAGCTGCCCGCTGTGGACGATCCGGCCGCCGTGCTCGCCCGCCCCTGGTCCGATATCGACCACCCAGTCGGCGGTGCGGATCGTGTCCTCGTCGTGCTCGACGACGATCAGGGTGTTGCCCAGATTCTTCAGCCGTACCAACGTCTCGATCAGCCGGTGGTTGTCCCGCTGGTGCAGCCCGATGCTCGGCTCGTCCAGGACGTACAGCACGCCGACCAGACCGGAACCGATCTGCGTGGCAAGCCGGATCCGCTGCGCCTCACCACCCGATAGCGTCGCGGCGGGCCGGTCCAGCGACAGGTAGTCCAGCCCCACGTCGACCAGGAAGCGCAGCCGCGCGTTGATCTCCTTGAGCACCCGCTCGGCGATCATCTTCTGCCGGGCGCTGAGCGCAAGCGCGTCGATGAACTCGTGACACTCGCCGACTGAGAGCCCACAGACCTCGGCGATGTTCCGACCGCCGATGGTCACCGCCAGGATCTCGGGCTTGAGCCGGGTGCCCCCGCACGCCTCGCACGGCACGTCCCGCATGTACCCCTCGTACCGATCCCGGGACCACTCCGACTCGGTGTCGGCGTGGCGCCGCTCCAGCCACTGGACCACGCCTTGGTAGTCGGCGTAGTAGGCCCGCTCCCGGCCGTACTTGTTGCGGTACCGGACGTGTACCTGGTCCTGCGTGCCGTACAGGATCGCCTTCTGCGCGCGCTGCGGGATCTTGCGCCAGGGGGTGTCGATCGTGAAGCCCTCCTGGTCGCCCAGCGCCTCCAGCAGGCGGACGAAGTAGTCGAGGGTGTGCCCGCTGGCCCACGGCTGGATCGCGCCCGCCCGCAGCGACTTCTCCGGGTCGGGCACGATGAGCTCGGGGTCCACCTCCTTCTTGGTGCCGAGGCCGGTGCACGTCGGGCAGGCACCGTAGGGAGCGTTGAACGAGAACGCTCGGGGCTCGAGGTCCTCGATCGCGAGCGGGTGGTCGTTGGGGCAGGCAAGGTGCTCGGAGAACTTGCGCACCTTGCCCGGGTCGTCGTCGAGGAAGTCCACGAACTCGACCAGCACGATCCCGCTCGCCAGTTTGAGCGCCGTCTCCACGGAGTCGGTCATCCGCTGCTTGGCGCTGTCCTTGACCGAGAGCCGGTCGACGACCACCTCGATCGTGTGCTTCTCCTGCTTCTTGAGCTTGGGCGGCTCGGTCAGCGGGTAGACCGTGCCGTCGACGCGGGCCCGCGCGTACCCCTTGGACTGCAGCTCGGCGAAGAGGTCCACATACTCGCCCTTGCGCCCCCGGACCACGGGCGCGAGCACCTGGAACCGGACGCCTTCCTCCATCGCGAGGATCCGGTCGACGATCTGCTGGGGCGTCTGCCGGGAGACCGGCGAGCCACAGACCGGGCAGTGCGGCTCACCGGCGCGGGCGAACAGCAGACGCAGGTAGTCGTAGACCTCGGTGATCGTGCCGACGGTCGACCGCGGGTTGCGCGAGGTCGACTTCTGGTCGATGGAGACGGCCGGGCTCAGGCCCTCGATGAAGTCGACGTCGGGCTTGTCCATCTGGCCCAGGAACTGCCGGGCATACGACGAGAGCGACTCCACGTACCGCCGCTGGCCCTCGGCGAAGATCGTGTCGAAGGCGAGGCTGGACTTGCCGGAGCCCGACAGGCCGGTGAAGACGATCAGCGCGTCCCGCGGCAGATCCAGGCTGACGTCGCGCAGGTTGTGCTCCCGCGCCCCACGAATGATCAACCGGTCTCGCACAGTCACCAGCCCTAGCCGTATGTCAGTCAAGCCCCATTCCGCGCAGCTTGCGGAGCGGAATCTGCCAGTAACTCGGCACCCGCCTGTGGCACCGGCCGAGCACCGCGGCAACTCTAGTCCCGCCCTCCGACAAGAACACTCGCCGCGCGGGGCTGGTTCCGGCTCAGTTGACGATGTCGATCCGGTCGGTCGCGGGAGCCGTTTCGGAGCTGTGCGTGAACCGGACCGTGTTGGCACCCGCATTGAGGCTGACAGCGAAGTCCCGCGACACCACAGATCCGGGCTGTGACGCCCGGGAGAACGACTCGTTGGCGAAGGCGGCCGTGCCGTTGACGGCGATGTTCACCCGGCGCGTCGCCGACCCCGAGGGCCAGTAGTTGCACCACCAGAGCCGCAGGGTGTAGGGACCGGCGGCCGGGACCTCGACCCGGAACTCCAGCCAACCGTCTTCCGAGCCCGCCACAGTCCCGTTCTCCCCGAGCCGATAGATCAACGTCGCTCCCCCACAGTAGGAGGTCGTCAGCGTCGTCGCCCCGCCGCCCATCGTGGTACTCGTGCCGCCCGCTTCGGCCTGCACCGTCAGCGAGACGGGTGGCGGCGGGGGCGGGTTTGGTGACGGGCTACTGGCCGACGGGGATGGTGAACCGCTGGTGCTGCTCGACGGGTCCGGGGTGGGCGAGTCGGACGGGCTGGCGCTCGGGCTGGTACCGGGCGAGGGAAGGATCACCGGCAGGCCGCTCGGGCCGACGCCGGAGGCGCTCGGAGTGTTGGAGCGGTGGTTCGTGGGGCCGGCGTCCGTGTCGCGGTCCGCACCGCCGCCGGTAATGATGAACGGCACCGCGACCGCGGCCATGAGCGCCAGCACCACGCCAAGGACCACGAGCCATCCGGCGCCGGTCGGCCGGCGGCGGCGCCGGTCGGACCGCCGACGGCGGCCGTGGTAGTCGTCCTCCACCGGTGGCAGCTGGGTCGTCTCCCAGAGATCATCGGAGGGGCCGCCCGGTCCGCGGGGCGGGGGAAGGCGTGGCGGCCCCGGCGGCGTCGGTGGCGTCGTCGGCGGGGTACGGGTTGGCATCGGCGGCGGCGTGCGTATCGGCCCCGACGGGCCGGACGGCCCCGACGGCGGCGGCCCGGGATGCCCTTCGCGCTGGGCCGGCACCGGTCCCGCCGGCCTCGACGGCGCTGCGGGTGGCATTTCGGTGGGCGCGGCGGGTGACTGGCCCGCGAGCGCGGCGGGTGACTGTCCCGCGAGCGCGGCGGGTCCCGTGGGAGCGGCGGGTCCCGTAGGAGCGGCCGGCGGCTTTCCCTCGGGCGCGACGGGTGACTGCCTCGTGGGCACGGTGAACCACTCGTCGGTCACCGCATCGGTCGACGCATATGCCCGGGGACGGTCATCGATGCCCTCCCGCTCGGAGCCGCTGGTGCGTTCCGGCTCAACCGACGGCGCCGGCCGGACCTCCGCCGGTTGCGGGGGTGCCGCTCCGGCCCCGGCCAGCGGGCCGTGCCCGGAAACTGGGCCCGGCTCGTGGGCGGGAGGAGCCGGCTCGGTCGGCTCTGGTGGTGCGGCCGAGGCCGGCGGCGTCTCGCGTGGACGGGAGCCGACGGGCATGAGCTCGACATCGTCGAGCCCCGTGGGTGCGGCGATGTCCCCTCGAATCCGCTCGATCTCGGGCTCTGGGCGCTGCCGCGGAACCAACGGGCCGGGCTCCCCCGGCTCCGCGGGACCGAGGGCCTCGCGGGCGCGGCGCCGGCGGTCGGCCGTGGCCCGCGCGGAGAGCGGCGTGTCGGTCACCTCGTCGCGACCGAGCGCCGGCAACGCGGAGGGGACCCGCCTGGCCACAGCCCGGACGTGGTGGGTTTCACCCTCGTGTCGAACCGTCGGTAGCGGCCGGGTCACGGGCGTGCCGGTCGGATCGACGGCGGCCTCCACCTCGTCCGGGTCGTCCGGGCGGCCGTGCCGCCCTCCACTGCCCGCCATGGAACCCCTCTGCCCCGCCGTCGGTGCCACATCGCACTGCCTGATGATCGGCTCGCAAGCGTCGCCGAGTGTGTTGCCCCGATTCAGCGGGACAGCCACAGCACTGTACCGACCGCGTGCCGCGCACGCATCAGGCGTCGCGTCGAGAGCGGACCGCGGTTCCGCCGTGTCCACAATGGCTGCCGGCGAGCCATTCGGTCAGCCGGGCTCGACCGAACGGTCGGCCGACGGATGACCGGTCGGACATTCCCGCACGTCGCACATCGCGATGACAACGCCACCGAGTGGAGTGCCGTCGATATCATCCCAGTCGATGTCAAGGTGGCCGCCGCCGGTGTCGATCACTGCCCCGCCGTTGGGCAACGGCACCAGACCGCCGCGGGCGAGCGGCAGCACGGCGGCGCCAGCGAGGGAGTCCACCATTCCGGCCCGGAGCTTGTCGGCGGCGCCGACCAGGCCGAGTGTCCGCCCCGGCGCCGCGAGCGCCCGCAACCCTTCGATCAGGGCGGGATCGCGCCGCATGGCGGGATCCACGACGACCACGATGTCCACATTGGAGGCGGCGGGCCGCCCGGGCGGATGGCGCACGGTGGTGCGGCGGGGAAGGATCGCCTCGATCGTCACCCGGGCGTCCGGCCAGGTGCGCACCACCACCCAGTCGCCCGGACACGGTAGGCGGGCGCTGTCGTGGGCCGCCGCGACGAGCAGGTCGCCCCCGACGCTCGCCCGCCACACACCGCCGGGACCGAGCAGCGTGCACACGCCCCGGTCGACGCGGGCGACGCGGCCGGGCCGCTGGTCCGACCGGTCGTACCGGTCGTACGCCTTCTCGAGGCGATCGTCCCAGCCGAGGGGGAACAGGCTCTTTCGGTTCATGTCGGTTCGACCGTAGATCCGCAGTCGCCCGGGGCAAACCGGTTATCCGGGCCGGCCGTCGTCCGGCCTCAGGTCGGCCGGGTAGGTTGCCGGCATGAGCGAGCGTCAGCGAGCGAATCAGCATGACAGCGCGTGGGTAGCCGCATGCCCGCGCGCAACGAAGCGAGGACGGACATGAGGTACACCGGCAACGTCACCCCGGGTGGACCGCCCGACGTCCGCGAGCTGCCCGATCTTGTCATCAGCAAGCTCTCCGTTGGGCCCATGGACAACAATGCCTACCTGCTCCGGTGCCGGGAGACGGGCGACCAGATCCTCATCGATGCTGCCGCCGAGGCCGAGCGCATCCTCGATCTCATCGGCCACGGTGGACTGTCCACAGTGGTGACCACTCACCGCCACGGCGATCACTGGGCCGCGCTGGCGGATGTGGTCACCGAGACCGGCGCCCAGTCGGTCGCGCACGCCGCCGACGCGGTCGAGCTGCCGGTGGTGCACCAGACGGTGGCTGACGGCGACTCCATCGCGGTCGGAGACTGCACGCTCGAGGTGATCCACCTGGTTGGCCACACGCCGGGGTCGATCGCGCTGCTGTATCGCGACCCGGGCGGTATCCCGCACCTGTTCACGGGCGACTCCCTCTTCCCAGGCGGAGTCGGCAACACCCGGGGCAACGCCGCGAACTTCACCTCGCTGATCGGTGACGTGCAGCACAAGCTCTTCGACCGGCTGCCCGACGAGACCTGGTTCTACCCCGGCCACGGCCGGGACTCGACGCTCGGCGCGGAGCGCCCCGCGCTGCCCGAATGGCGGGCGCGGGGCTGGTGAGCTGTGGCTGAGATCTGTCAGGAACCCCAGGCCGTACGGTATGCACTGTGGACATCGACCTCGCCCGTGACTTCGTACGAGCGCACCATCGTGCGGTCCTGACCACCTTCTATCCCGACGGGCGGGCGCAGCTGTCGCCGGTGACCGTCGGCCTCGACGCGTCGGGGCACGTCGTCATCAGCACCCGGGAGACGGCGACCAAGACCCGTAACCTCGCCACCGACCCGCGCGTCGTGTTGTGCGTGCTGACCGAGGCGTTCTTCGGACCGTGGGTGTTCATCGAGGGGCGGGCCGAGGTGATCCACCTGCCTGAGGCGATGGAGCCGCTCGTCGAGTACTACCGGGGCATCTCCGGCGAGCACCCGGACTGGCACGACTACCGCGCCGCCATGGAGCGCGACGGGCGGGTGCTCGTCCGCGTCAGCATCACGCGGGCCGGGCCGGACCGCCACGGCTGACGGCGGCCACCCCGGTGATCGAGGGGTTATGCGTGCGATTGAAGATCAATTCACACGCATAAGTCCTCGATCACCGGAGTGAGCGCCCTCAGCTCACCTCGACGCGGGAGCGCAGGTCGAGGTAGACGGCCCGGACGGCGAGCATGCGCTCGACGTCCTGGATGACCGGGTCGAAGAACTCCTGCCGCTGCTCGGTCTGGGTCATCGTAGTGATGGCGAAGTACATGCTGGCGAATCCGGCGAGCAGGGCCGCGGCCCGCAGCAGCGCCGCGGGCAGCCAGGGCAGCACCGCCGAGTGCTCCGGCGTTCCACCGATCCACATATCGGCGACGCTCGTATCGATGACGATCACACCGAACAGCACGAGGAAGGTGAACAGGCCAAGCCCGACCACCGCCGCCTGCACGAGTTGGCGGGTCGCGAGCACCAGCAGCAGGTTGGTCTCCTGGCGCTGGGTCAGCGGAGCCGGCGGCGCCACGGTCGCGGGACTGAGGCCCTCCAGGGGTGTGCCGTCGCAGGCCTGGGCGAGACGCCCGGCGTGCAGATCGTGCTCGACCCGGTCCACCTCGCCGCGCAGCCGGGCCGAGGTGGCCAGGACCGTCACCGCGGCGAACAGCGCCAGCACGAGCACGAGCCGGCCCCAGTGCAGATGGTCCATGAGCTGCCAGAGCTCGCCGGTGAAGAACAGGAAGAACGTGACGAACAGCGCCGTCGGCAGGGCCCTCCCCTGCAGGCGCAGGCTGCCGCGCATGTCGGCTACGGCGTGGCGCACCGCCTGGAGAGCAAGCGGGACCAGACCCTACGCGGTCACCGCCGCGGACACCCCGACGAAGGCCGCGAAGGCGGCGAGCACCACCAGCCCTGCCACGGCCACCCCGGCGACCCCGGGCCGGGCGACGACGATGTAGCTGGCCGCGCCGACCACCAGCAGGAGCGCGACCGGGCCCAGGAAGGGCACCATGCGCGGCAGCACGTGACTGCGGAAGCCGTAGCCGGCGACCAGGCTCGGTACACCCTGCCGGACAAGCCAGCGCTCGGTGCGCCGGATGATCGCCTCGTCGTGCATGCGTCCATCTTGGCCGACCCGCGGCGGGCGAGGCGTCCCCGGCAATCCTCGCTGCGCCTGGACCGGCGTCCGATCAGGGCTACTGGTCGGAGACGAAGACGATCTCGGGCGAGACACTCATCGTCTCCTGCGGGCTGAAGGTCGGTTGGTCCTCGTCGATGAAGTTCTTCCAGCCCCAGGCGACGTTCGCGGGCGCCTCCAGGTGCAGGTTCTGCCATGTGTTGAACTTCGCGCCCGGCGACCCGAACCCGTCCGCGTGGATGACGACCCGGAGCTCGTCGTAGTCGGTCACCAGCGACGGCCGGTTGGCGATCATGTGGACCGTGAACTGGTGCAGCATCAGCACCTTCTGGGGAAGGTTGTGCTGCCGGGTCAGCTCCGCGAGCCACCGGCCGACCTCGTTGATCTCCGCCGCGTCGACCGAGCCGATCTGCACCATGTGCTGGTTGCCGGGCTGCACCCGCCACTCCGGGTCGAGCGCCAGCCCGACGTTCGGCTCGAGTAGCAGCTCGGCGTAGTACTGGGCCTGGGTCAGGAAGTGGGCGTCCCCCGGCTGCAGGTCCAGCAGCACATAGACGCCGGCGTCACGGGCGGCCTGCACCCAGGGCCGGAACTTGTCGACCGGGTGCACGAACGAGCCCGTGGTGCCGGAGGCGACGCTCGCGATGATCTCGAACGCCGGCACCACCGGCTCGCCGACGAAGGCCTGGTAGCTCGCCGCCAGGTCACGGGCCCGGGCGATCGACGCATCGAGCGGTTGCTCGCCGAGCACGCCGAGCCCACCCCCGTCACCCGGGTGGCCGTACAGCGCCACCATCCGCCGGCCCGGGAAGAGCAGCTGGCCGCCGCCGGGAAGTTCCACGCCGGTGGCCGCGGTGGCCAGGCGTTGCCGCAACAGCTCGGGCGGCCCGAAGGCCGAACCCACCGCCAGGACCTTGTCGATCGGTCCCGCGCCCGCGACCGCGCGTACGGTCTCGCCGGTCGCGCGCGGGTCGGTGGCACCCAGCACGAGCACCCGGGCGCCGGCCGCGCGGGCGGTGACGACCGCCGCCGCGTCGGCCGCGGCTCCGGGCGCGATCACGAGTAGCGATGCCAGGGCCGGCGCCGGCCGCACGTCCCGGACGGCGGGGTCGTCCGCAGTGGCGACCACGACCGACGGTGGCAGCGTCAATGTGCGCGCCCACTGCGCCGCGGCCTCGCCGACCGGGACGGCGGCATGGGCGCCGATCCGCACGATCTCCGTGAGCGGGTCGGCGCCCGGCAGTCCGACGGGCGCGAGCGACGGGCTCGCCACCGCCGCGGGCTCGGCCGGGGAGGAGTCCGTAGGTGCCGGCTGGCTCGGGGCCGGGGTGACGAGCAGCGGGACGCCGAGGTCCACGGCGACCCGGCCGGCCCGCTCCTGGGCGGCCGGGTCAGCTTCGCCGACGAGGACGACGACGGGTGCGCTCTCGAAGATCGCTCGGCTGGTGGCGATGGCCAGCTCGACCGCGCCCGCGCCATCGACGACGGTCGTCTCGGACTCGGGCAGGACCGTGCGAACCTCCGCGGCCGACGGCGTGTCGGGCCCGGCGCCCAGGTCGTGGCTACAGCCAGTCAGGAGCGCGGCACCGAGCAGCGCCGCAGGCGCGGCCCACAAACGTGACATAACATCCCCAAAACCATCGAACCGGTGACGTGTGGAGACGCCACGCTAGCAGCCGTCCGTACCGGCTTCCAGCGGACCAGCGGGAACAGATTGCCGATCCCCCGTACGGATGGCGCGGACCGGTCAGCGGGATCGGGCACAGTGGACAATCACCGCCGGCCGCCCACAGTGGATCCATAGCCATCCACTGTGGTCAGACCCAGCTTCTGTGGTCAGACGCAGCATCCGGGCGGGTGCGCCTGCACACCCGCCCGGGTCACCCGCCGGCGCGGAGCTCGTCCCAGCGCGCCACCGGGGAGTCTGTGGGACGGCCGGGCGACCCGTTCGGGTTAATCCCCATACCGTCCACTTTTCACAAATAATGAAACTCATCGCGGCGATGTGCAAGGGCTCATGCACGTGCACCTGCCCATGTGCAAGGATGTGCGCGGCGCTCTTCCCCCCAAGCGCTCCGGCCAGGCGTGCCTGGTCTTCCCCCAGGCGCCGTGGCGCCACAAGAGAACGGATAACGATGCACATCCTCAACGGGACTCCCGCATCCAGCCTGCCGGTCAGCCATTGGGTGAAGAGCTCCTTCAGTGCCGCAGGTGCCTGTGTCGAACTGTCCGAGCTGCCCGACGGCGCCGGGATCGCGATCCGGAACAGCCGCGACCCCGAGGGCCCGGCGCTGATCTACACCCGGGCCGAGATCGAGGCGTTCGTCCTCGGCGCCGCGGCCGGCGAGTTCGACGCGTTCATCCGCTGATCGTCGACGCCGGCCACGCTCTCCTGGCCGGCCACAGTGCACGACCACCCCGACCCCGGCGGCGGAGACCCCGTCGCCGGGGTCGGCCGTGTCCTGTGCCCGATCGATCCGACTCATCACCGTTACCACCGAAGGGCGTGTCGCTGGAACTCGCGCCGAACCTCCCGGACTCCAGTCCATCACGTCCGTTTGTCGGGATGGCGGCATGTCGGGCAGTGCACATTCACGTGCGGTCATGGCATGCTTACCGCCAGACAACGGGATCCTGGCGGGGATCATCATCGCGGAGGGTTGTGCGGTGCCGACGTCACCTTCGAGCGCAGACCAAGCGGCCGGTGGGCCGACGATGGTGCGCATGCTCGTGGGGGCACAGTTGCGGCGCCTGCGTGAGGAGCGGGGAATCACCCGGGAGCAGGCCGGCTACGAGATCCGGTCCTCCGAGTCGAAGATCAGCCGGATGGAGCTCGGTCGCGTCTCGTTCCGGCACCGTGACGTCGCGGACCTGCTGACCCTATACGGAATCCCGCAGGACGACCCGGAGCGCGAGCGGCTGCTCACCCTGGTCCAGGAGGCGAACACACCCGGCTGGTGGCACCGGTTCGGCGACCTGGTGCAGTCCTGGTTCCAGCCGTACGTGGGGTTGGAGTCGGCCGCCTCGGTGATCCGTACCTACGAGCCGCAGGTGATCGAGGGCTTGCTGCAGACGCGCGAGTACGCCCGGGGTGTGATCCGGGCGCTGACCCACAACGCTCCCCCGGCGGAGGTCGAGCGCCGGGTCGAGCTGCGGATGGCCCGCCAGCAGCAGGTGCTCCAGCGGGACCCGCCGCCGACCCTGTGGACGGTCGTCGACGAGGCCGCGCTCCGGCGCCCCGTCGGCGGCGTCAACGTGCTCCGCCGGCAACTGGTGGCGCTGGTCGAGGCGACCAGCCAGCCGAACATCACCATCCAGATCATGCCTTTCGACGCGGGGGCCCACCCCGCTCTGACCGGCGCGTTCAAGATCCTGCGCTTCCCGGAGCAGGATCTGCCCGACGTGGTCTATCTGGAGATGCTCACCAGCGCGCTCTACCTCGACCGGCGGCCCGACGTTGAGACGTACGCGGAGGCCATGGAGCGGCTCTGTACCGTGGCGCGCGCACCCGACCAGACCGCGGACTTCATCGAGGCGATCCTCAAAGAGCTGGTCTGACGGTCCCGGTCCGTCGGCGTTGTCAGCCGTTCGGTCGGGATTTCGCGCCGAAGTACCCACATGGCTCGTTCCGTCATGAAACATGGTCCGGCTACCATTTTCACGGACCTCGGTTTCATGACGTCGACATCCGCAGCCCTGCCGCCGCCCTGCCCTTGCGAGACTTGCATGAGCGAACCAGTCGCCGGACAACTGTCGAGGTTGGACACCACCGTTGCTCACTCTGCGCGACTGTGGAACTACCTACTCGGGGGCAAGGACCACTTCGCGGTCGACCGGGCGGCCGGCGAGAAGCTGCTCACCCTCCTGCCGGAGCTGGCGGTGTCGGCTCGCGCCTGCCGCGAGTTCCTCGGTCGGGCCGTACGGTTTCTCACGGCCGAGGTCGGCATCCGGCAGTTCCTCGATATCGGTACCGGGCTGCCGACGGCCAAGAACACCCACGAGGTCGCGCAGGCGATCGCGCCCGAGAGCCGCATCGTCTACGTCGACAACGATCCGATGGTGCTCGCCCACGCCCGCGCTCTGCTGACGAGCACCGTGCAGGGCAGCGCCGACTACGTTGAGGCCGATCTCCGTGATCTGAACCGGATCCTGACCCTGGCGGGGAACACCCTCACCCTCGACCAGCCCGTGGGGGTGGTCCTGCTCGGCGTGCTGGACTTCCTACCGGTGGACGAGGAGGCCCACAGCGTGATGAGCCAGCTCGTGAAGGCCATCCCGTCCGGCAGCCACGTCGTCATCGCCCACCCGACGTGGGAGGTGAATCCGGTGGCGGTCGACCGGGCCATCGAGATGTGGAACACCCGCGGCTGTACTCCCATCTGCGCCCGCTCCCCCGAGGCGATCGCCCGGTTCTTCGACGGGCTGGAGCTGGTCGATCCTGGCGTCGTGAGCTGCTCCCAGTGGCGCCCCGGCGACGGCGACGACACCACCCCGGTCCTCGACTTCGCCGGTGTCGCCCGCAAGCCCTGACGGCACACCCGGGGGGGTCGTGAGACACCCGTCGCACGGGTCTTCCGGCACGGTCAGCAGGATCGAGAGACCTGCCGGTGGAGAGCACGCGGCGGTAAGGTGCCGGGCTAGGGCGTGGCGTCGTCCCCACACGCACCGCCCCACGACAGGTTTCACCCCCCACTCGGGGGGCGGGGGGGCGGGGCCGCCCCGTCCCACCACACCCACGCGGGGGGGGGGGCCAATAAAAA
>JBQGBY010000027.1:0-69627 GCA_052038195.1 Micromonosporaceae bacterium
CCCGTCGGGTGTATGGCTAAAGACGTTGGCCAGCAGGGCATCGAGGGCCGCCGCGAGGTCGGGCGCGGGCACGGCCACCATCGCCGGACCCGGTGGCAGGTTCAGCTCGACGTGTCGGCCGGAGTCTTCGGCGAGCGCGGACCAGAACCGGGTCCGCTCGGCCGCGACGGCCACCAGGTCAGCCCCCGGGTGCACCCCCTCCCGGACCGGGCGACGGGCGGTGCGGATGAGCTCGTCCACCTCACGGGTCAGCGCCTCCACGTCGGCGCCCAACCGCCCCTGATCCTGCGGGTCGCGGACCGCGTCCACGTCGAGGCGCAGCGCGGTCAGTGGCGTGCGCAGCCGGTGCGCCAGGCTGGCCACTTCCTCCCGCTCCGCCTGGAGAAGCTCCTCGATGCGGGCGGCGAGCCGGTTGAGCTCCGCACCGACCCGGCGCAGTTCCGGCGGGCCTACCGGCTCCGTCCGTACCGTCAGCTCACCCGCGGCGAGCCGGTCCGCGGTCGCGGCGAGCTCCGTGACCGAGCTGACCAGGCGGCGACCGAGCCGGTCCGCGAGCAGCAGGCTCACTCCGACCAGCGCGACCCCCACCGCGGCGAGTAGCAGCCAGTTTCGTGTTACTCCACTGTGGAGCATTGCCTCGGGGACGAAGACCCGGACCACGGCTGTGCCGGTGTCCAGGCCCTGGACCGGAACGAGGACCTCAACGCCGCCGGCGGTCTCGGCCGCGAACGCCTCGCCGAGCCGGGCCAGTTCGACGGACGCGCCCTCCGCGGCGGGTGCCCCGACCCGGCTGCCGTCGCCGTAGAAGACGGTCAGAGTGACCTCCTCGTTATGGGGGGTCTGGTCCAGCGCGACGAGTGTCGCCGCGGACTGGGCGCGGGTGGTGGCGTCGGCGATCGCCCGGTGCTCAGCGGTGCTGCGCAGCACGATGCCCAACGGAGCCAGGAAGGCGGCCAGGATCACCGCCGTCGTGATCGTGACGAGGACGTTGACCTGGGCGCGGACCCCGCTCACGCCGTGGACTCCCACCCGAACCGCACCCCGACACCGCGGACGGTGTGTAGCAGCCGCGGCTCGCCAGCGGTCTCCCCGAGCTTGCGACGCAGCCAGGACAGGTGCACGTCGACCGTCTTGTCGGCGGCGCCGTACGGCTGGCGCCACACCTCCGCCATCAACTCGCGCTTCGTCACTACCGTGCCGGCCCGCTGGCACAGGTAGGTGAGCAGGTCGAACTCGCGCGGCGTCAGATCCAGCGCCCGATTGTCCACGGTGGCGGTCCGGGCCGCCGGGTCGAGCACCAGGGGCCCGACGACGAGAGGTTCGCCGCCGCGGGCAGCGGTGTCCGTACGGCGGAGCACGGCGCGGATCCGAGCGTCGAGCTGCCCGGCGCCGAACGGTTTGACCAGGTAGTCGTCGGCCCCGGCATCGAGGGCCCGAATGATCTCCTCCTCGTCCTCCCGGGCCGTGGCAACGATCACGGGCACGGTGCTCACCGCGCGCAGCATGCGCAGGACCTCATGTCCGTCCACATCGGGCAGTCCGAGGTCGACAAGGACCAGGTCGGGCCGCTCCCGCACCGCCTGCTCCAGCCCGGCCATCCCGGTCGCCGACCAGCTCGTCGCGTAGTCCCGGTCGGCGAGCGCCCGCAGCAGCGCCGACCGTACGTGCGGTTCGTCCTCCACCACGAGGATGTGCGGCATGGCTGCACCGTACCCGCCGCCGCGCGCCGGTCGACCGGGGCGAGGGTTGACCGCGGTAGTCTTGTCGCCCCGTTAGCGCGGCCTTAACCGCAACCCGGACAGGCTCTGGTCATGTCAAAGACAGCTGTACGCCCGCTGGCATGGATCGTCGCGGCGGTTGCCGTGACCGCCACCGCCACGGCCATCATCACCGCATCACTGCTCGCGGACGACTCCGTCCTGTCCCCCGAAGAGGTCGACCGCGCGCTTGCCGCCGCCACCGGCACGGCCACCCCGACCGGCACGGCCACCCCGACCGGCACGGCCACCCCGACCGGTACCGGTACTACCGGGCTCGATGCAGCCGGTGGCGTCGTCACGTCGCTCACCCCGGGGATCGTGACGGTCAAGTGCGACGGAACCGTCGCCACGCTCGTGAGCTGGAGCCCCAACCCTGGGTGGCGGACCGACGACCCGTACGCGGGTCCGGCCGCGCAGGTCGGCGTCCGGTTCGAGAGCGACGTGTACGAGGACTTCAAGGTGACCGCGACGTGCGTCAACGGCGAGCCTGTCGTGCACCTCGGCCCCGACGTCGACGATCACGGGGACAACAGCGGTCCCGGCAACGGAGGCGGCGACAATCACAGTGACAGTGACAGTGGCGGTGGCGGCGGCTACTGAGGCGACCAGGCCCGACCGTCTGTGCGAGGCGCGGCGACCCGACCGGGGAGCCGCGCCATCGCTGTGTTCGTGGTGAGCGCGGTCACTCCGTGGCGGCTGCCTCAGCGGCGCCCGAACCCCTACGATCGGGTGCGACTGCTCGCGAGCGCACCGTTGCGCCCCGCCACCAGCGCCGGCGACGGCTCGCCTAGTCGGACACACGCCAACTCTGCCGGCGGCTCGACTGCCGGACGGTCTGAGGTGATCATCTTGACCCCCGTAGTGCTCATCGCCGAGGAGCTCGCGCCGGCGGCGATCGACGTGCTTGCCCACGATTTCGACGTGCGCCACGTCGACGGCACCGACCGGACGGCGCTGCTCGCGGCGCTCGCCGAGGCCCATGCCGTGGTCGTGCGCAGCGCGACGGATGTCGACGCCGAGGCGGTCGCGGCCGCGCCGAACCTGCGCGTCGTGGCGCGCGCCGGGGTCGGCCTCGACAACGTCGACGTCGCCGCGGCCACCGCCCGGGGTGTCATGGTCGTCAACGCGCCCACCTCCAACATCGTCTCCGCCGCCGAGCAGGCGATCGCCCTGCTGCTGGCGGTGGCCCGGCACACCGCCGCCGCGTCCGTCTCGCTGAAGTCGGGAGAGTGGAAGCGGTCAAAATTCACCGGGGTCGAGATCCAGGGCAAGACGGTCGGGGTCGTCGGGCTGGGTCGCATCGGCGTGCTCTTCGCCCAGCGCATGGCGGCGTTCGGCACCCGGCTGATCGCGTACGACCCCTACGTGCAGCCCGCCCGGGCCGCACAGCTCGGCGTCCGTCTCGTCGGCCTCGAGGAGCTGCTGGCCGAGTCCGACTTCATCTCGATCCACCTCCCCAAGGCGCCGGAGACGGTTGGTCTCATCGGGGAGAAGGAGCTTCGCCTGGTCAAGCCGGGTGTCCGCATCATCAACGCGGCCCGCGGCGGCCTCGTCGACGAGCAGGCACTCGCCGACGCGATCGCCGAGGGTCGGGTCGCCGGCGCGGGCATCGACGTCTACACCAAGGAGCCGTGCACGGCCTCGCCGCTGTTCGCCTTCGACAACGTGGTGGTCACCCCGCACCTGGGCGCCTCGACCCACGAGGCACAGGACAAGGCCGGGCTCGCCGTGGCCCGCAGCGTGAAGCTCGCCCTGCAGGGCGAGTTCGTGCCCGACGCGGTGAACGTCCAGGCCGGCGGCGTCGTTGCCGAGGAGGTGCGGCCGCTGCTGCCGCTGGCCGAGAAGCTCGGTCGCGTCTTCACCGCGGTCGCGGGCGGGGTGGCACCCTCGGTCACCCTCGACGTGCGCGGCGAGGTGGTGGCGCACGACGTGGGCGTCCTCAAGCTCGCCGCCATGAAGGGCCTGTTCGCCTCCGTGGTCGAGGACCAGGTGACCTACGTCAACGCGCCGCTGCTGGCCACCGACCGCGGGGTACAGGTGGGGCTGACGACCGCCACCGAGACCGTGGACCACCCGGTGCTGGTCACGCTGCGGGGAGCACTGCTCGACGGCCGGGTCGTGACGGTCTCCGGCACAGCGCTCTCGACGCCCCGCGAGTCGCTCAAGCTCACCGGCGTCGACGACTTCGAGCTGGAGCTGGAGGCGGAGGGGGTGCTGCTGTTCTTCCGCTACGCCGACCGTCCCGGCGTTGTCGGCACCGTGGGCACCCTGCTCGGCCAGGCCGGGGTGAACATCGCCGCCATGCAGGTGGCCCGCCGGGACGCCGGCGGTGAGGCGCTGATGACCCTGACGGTGGACAGTCCCGTGACGCCGGACCTGCTCCACCGCGCTGCCGAGGCGATCGGCGCCACCTCCTCCGCGGCCGTCGACCTGACCGACTGACTCTCCGAGTACCCCCGCCGGTCCGGATGGTGGGAGAGTCGTACCGGAGACTAGGATGCGGGCCTACGGTTGCGTGGATACTGCGCGACAACCGGAGCATCGCAGCGAACGCTGGCGAGCGAGGAGCGGACCAGCTCGCCGGAGAGTATTGGAAGCAGAACCGACCAAGGTACGGGTGAGTGGGCCGTGGCCGCGAAGGCGCGCACAAGCGGGGCAGCAGCGTCGAAGAGAGCTCGGACGAAGGCCCCGAGCATTGCGGTGGTCCGCGGCGACGGCATCGGCACCGAGGTCGTGACGGAAGGCTTGAAGGTCCTCGACGCCGTGCTGCCCGGCTGCCGGACGGTCGAGTATGACCTGGGCGCCGCCCGGTACAACCGCACCGGTGAGGTCCTGCCCGACTCGGTGCTCGACGAGCTGGCCGGCCACGACGCGATCCTGCTGGGCGCCGTGGGTGACCCGTCCGTGCCGCCCGGGGTCCTCGAGCGAGGGTTGCTGCTCAAGCTGCGCTTCGTCTTCGACCAGTACGTGAACCTGCGCCCCTCCCGGCTCTGGCCCGGCACCACCGGCCCGCTCGCCAACGTCAAGGCGGGGGAGATCGACTTCGTCGTGGTGCGGGAGGGCACCGAGGGTCTCTACACCGGCGCCGGCGGTAGCATGCACACCGGCACCCCGGCCGAGGTGGCGACCGAAGAGAGCCTCAACACGCGTCACGGCGTCGAGCGGGTCATCCGTGACGCCTTCGCCCGCGCCGGCAAGCGGGAGCGCCGCAAGGTCACCCTCGTCCACAAGACGAACGTGCTCACGCACGCGGGTGGACTCTGGAGCCGTACCTTTGCCGAGGTCGCCACCGAGCACCCCGACATCGCCACCGAGTACCAGCACGTCGACGCGGCGGCCATGTTCCTCGTCACCCAACCGCAGCGTTACGACGTCATCGTGACCGACAACCTGTTCGGCGACATCCTCACCGACGTCGCCGCCGCGGTGACGGGGGGCATTGGTCTGGCCGCGAGCGGGTGCATCAACCCGGAGCGGCGCTTCCCGTCGATGTTCGAGCCCGTCCACGGCTCGGCCCCGGACATCGCGGGCCAGGGCCTCGCCGACCCGGTCGCGGCGGTACTCTCGGTAGCGATCATGCTCGAACACCTCGGACACCCCGAGGCAGCCCGTCGCGTCGAGCGGGCGGTTGCGGCCGAACTCTCCGGCCGTACGGCTCATGTCCACGCGATCCGCACCGCGGAGGTCGGTGACCGCCTGGCCTCGCTCGCGGGCGACTCGGCCGCCTGACGCACCCTGCGACCGACGGGCCCGCGGTGCGCCATCCATACCCACTTAACGCCCGTTCGGGTAAGTTGAGGCGACGACCACGGTTGGGTCGCCCCGGACCCGGTGGAAGTATTCACACTCATTTCTGGAGGTAGCGCGACATGACCGGCGGTGAGAACACCTTCGTTGTCCGACCCAACAAGAGGCCGGTATCCGCCGTCGAGCGGGCCGCGCTGCTGGCCAACCCGGGGTTCGGCCGGGTCTTCACCGACCACATGGTCACCATCCGCTATGCCGACGGCAAGGGCTGGTACGACGCTCGGATCGAGGCCCGGAAACCGATCCCGATGGATCCCGCTACCGCAGTCCTGCACTACGCCCAGGAGATCTTCGAGGGGCTCAAGGCGTACCGGACGGCCGACGGCGGGATCACCATGTTCCGCCCTGATGCCAACGCGCGCCGGTTCCGCGACTCGGCGGCGCGCATGGCGATGGCGCAGCTGCCCGAGGAGCTCTTCCTCGGCTCCCTGGAGGAGCTCATCAAGATCGACCAGGACTGGGTGCCCGACGACCCGGAGGGCTCCCTCTACCTGCGGCCCTTCATGTACGCCAGCGAGGCCTTCCTCGGGGTCAAGCCGTCGTCGGAGTACCTCTACGTGCTCATCGCCTCGCCGGTGGGCTCCTACTTCAAGAGCGGCGTCAAGCCGGTCTCGCTCTGGGTGTCCACTGAGTACACTCGCGCGGCCCCGGGTGGTACCGGAGCTGCGAAGTGCGGTGGCAACTACGCGGCGAGTCTGGCGGCCCAGGCCGAGGCCTATGAGCACGCCTGTGACCAGGTCGTCTTCCTGGACACCGCCGGGCTCAAGTACATCGACGAGCTCGGCGGCATGAACATCTTCTTCGTGTACGCGGACGGCCATCTGGTGACGCCACCGCTGTCGGGCACGATCCTGCCAGGCATCACCCGCGACTCGATCATCACGCTGGCGCGGGCCGCCGGTCGGACGGTCGAGGAGCGGCCGGTGAGCTTCGACGAGTGGCGCACCGGCACCGAAGGCGGCGAGATCACCGAGGCGTTCGCCTGTGGCACGGCGGCCGTGATCACCCCGATCGGGACGGTCCGTTACGCCGGTGGTGAGTTCGCCATGCCCAACAAGGGCAAGGGCAAGGTCGCCGCCGCCCTGCGTAAGTCCCTTGTGGACATCCAGCGTGGTCGCGGCCGGGACAGGTACGGCTGGGTCCGCCGGGTCCTGTAGCAGGAAGCCGTAACCGGTCGGGAGAGGGCGGCTCACCGCGCTCACCGGCCGTACGGCCTGCCACAAGACCGACCTCGCGTCGCTGACTACTCTCGCCGTCATGACCACCCTCGACCGGTCGACGCCCCGGCCACGCGCCCCGCTCCGGCATCGCGACTTCCGGTTGCTGATGATCGGCACGACCACCAGCTCGTTCGGCAACGCGATCACGCCGGTGGCCCTCGCCTTTGCCGTGCTGGACCTGGGCGGGTCGGCCGTGCAGCTGGGTCTGGTGGTCGCTGCGTTCGCCCTCGCCGAGGTGCTGACGACCCTGTTCGGCGGCGTGCTCGGAGACCGGCTGTCCCGCAAGCGGATGATGGCCGCGTCGGCCGCTGGCAGCGCAGTGGTCCAAGCGACAGCCGCGGCGACCCTCGCGACCGGAGTCGCCACGATCCCGCTGCTCACCGGGCTAGGAGTACTCACCGGTGTGCTGTCGGCGCTGAGCCGGCCGAGTTCGCAGGCGATGACGCCGTTGACCGTGCCCGCCGAGGTGCTCGCCCCGGCGGTGGCGCTGCGACGGCTGCTGCAGAACGCCGCCATGATCGCCGGGTTCGCGGTCGCGGGACTGATCGTGGGCTGGATCGACTCCAGCGCCGCGATCGCGGTCGACGCGGCCACGTTCGCCATCGCGGCCGCATGCTTCGCCCGGCTGCGGGTCACGCCGGTCGGTCCCGACGCGCGTCGCGAGTCACCGCTGCGCGACCTGAGGGAGGGGTGGCGCGAGGTGCTCCGGCACCGGTGGCTGGTGCTGCTGATCGGCCAGGCACTGCTCTACCACCTGTTCTACGGCGGCGCGCAGGGCGTGCTCGGGCCGATCGTGGTCGGCGACCGGTTCGGTCCGGAAGGGTGGGGCTGGGCGCTCGCGGCGTTGATGGTCGGGTTCGTCGTCGGTGGCCTGGCGTGCCTGCGGTGGCAGCCGCGGCACGGCCTGTTCATCGGGACGGCGTTCCTGTCGCTCACGGCGTTGTTCCCGTTGGCGATGGCCACGACCGGTGCGCTGCCGCTACTGCTGCTCGGCGCCTTCGTCCATGGCTTCGGCTTGGAGGTGTTCAGCGTCAACTGGGATCTGTCGATCCAACAGAACGTCCCGGCGGACAAGCTCGCTCGGGTCTATTCATTCGACATCGTCGGTTCGTTCGTGGCGCGGCCGCTCGGACTCGCCTTCACTGGACTGGCGGCCGACGCGGTCGGCTACCGAGCGTGGCTCGTGGTCGTCGCGCTCGTCATGGGGGGCTCCGCGCTACTGTCGCTGCTCTTCACCGACGTGCGCCGCCTCGTCCGCCGCGCCACGTAGCGAGTCGGCCCGGCGGAGATCGGCGACCTTCGCGAGCAGCCCCACCCGCTCGTCGTCGGTCAGCGGGGCGGCGAGTTCGCGTAGCAGCTCATCAAGCTCTTCGATAGTGATCTCGCGATGCTCGGTCGGCTCGCCGGGGCGGCGCACGGTGACCGTGGAGTGGGTGACCGTCGTGTGCCGACCCTTACCGTGGCCGGTGAGCATCAGACCGTGACGAAAATGGATGGCCGGATACGTGCTCGTGTAGTGGTGGCCGACCAGGAGGTCGACCGGGTGCACGGTCAGTTCGTCATGGGTGTGCATGAGCTCCCACCCACCGTCGCGCCAGCGGTGCAGCTCCCACCCACGGCCGGCCCCCACCGGCACGGCGCGCACCCGGAACGCCCAGCCGTGGTAGTCGTCGGTGGCACCGTCCTCGAGCGGGATCGGACGGAGCAGACTCATCCCGAACCCCGGGTCGGCCAGCAGCGGCTGGCCGTCGAGCCACACCACCACGACGCAGTGGGACCGGCCGGAGGTGGTGGGGTCACCCACTCGACCGAGCCGGCGCTCGACGCGGTAGCCGAGCCGCTCGAGCGCCGCGGCGTGCAGCGTCGCGTGCTCGAAGCAGTAGCCACCGCGACCGCGACCGACGAACTTCGCCTGGACCTCGTCGAGGCCGACCCCCGGGTGCTGATCGAGAAGTACGTCGATATTGTCGAACGTGAACGCCCGTACGTGCGCCTCGTGCAGCCCGTCCAGCGCTGCCCGGGACGGTGGCTGGGCCGCGGCACCGATCCGGGTGAGGTACGCGGCGAGGTCCAGGCGGTCGATCTGCCAGGGGTGGTTGCTCACAGCTGCCTTCCGTCTCGGTCAGTCGTCCGTGCGGACCGCGGTCCGCCGACACAGGGTAGTGACACCTCTCCGCTACCTCAACCATGGTCAGGTCAGTCAGCGCGAGTTCTTGGCCTCATCCTCATCCGGGACGAGCCGCGCGCCGAGGGTGACGGCTGCTACCACGGCCACGCCGGCGACCAGGATGACGTCCTTGAGCACATACTGGGCAGCCAGCGTCGGGAGTCCACCCGGGAACAGGTCGCCGGGGAACAGGACGACCGGGCTCAGGATGCCGCCCAGCCACCCCGCGGCCGCGACGAGCCCGGCCCGCAGCAACCGGCCGGTCAGCAGAGTGAGTCCGATGAACACCTCCAGGGCGGCCGTGGCCGCGACCGCCGCCTGACTGGAGACCAGCCCGAAGGTCAGCTTCTCGGTGGTCTGCATCACGAGATCCTCGGCGGGCGACCAGCCGGGCACGAACTTGAGTGCGCCGAACCCGGCGATGACCACGCCGAGGCTGATGCGCAGGGCGGTCACGCTGTGGGCGGCCAGCCAGCGGCCGGCGGCGCGCTGGACGACCTCCGCCCGGCGAGCGCGCGCGGGGTTGGCGGGGCGTGGCCGTACGGTCTGCCTCGACATGGTGTTCTCCTCCCGACCCGGCGCCCCGGCGGCGAACCGGACGACACCACGATCGACCATTCGTGGCCGCACGGAATCCGTTGCCCGACGGCACTTGCCTGCGCATGTCGACGTACCGGCCGGCCGGGACCATCGCAACCGATGTCGTTGCGTCGTCGGCCGGACGACGGTCGTCACGGTAGGACCCACTCGGTGCCCGTACGTTGCCTGACGTAGCCGCATCGGCCCGCGTCGTACGCCTGGACGGGCGAACCCGCTCGGTCAGGCCGCGAAGCCCGGGTCGGCGATCAGATCGGCGATCGTCTCGTCCGTGAACATGATCGTGTCATGGTCACCGTCGGCCGAGGCGTAGACGAACGTGCCGTTCAGGTAGCTGATGGTGACGCTGACGTAGGCGGTGCTGTCCTCGTTGCGCCATCCATAGTAGACAGTTGACCCGCGCGGACCGCGCCGCTCCCGGCAGCCTTGCCGGTCCGGCTCGACGGGCGGGAGATCCGACCACATGCCCGCGCAGCCACCGAAGTAGATGGTCAGCCGGCCGGCCGTCGGGGCGGGTGCGGTGGTCAACGGCGTGAGGACTCCGACCGTCAGCGTCGTCAGCGCGGCGTCGGCGGTCGGGGCCACCGCGACCTGCGTGCTGGTGGCCCGGTAGCCGGGGATGAAAGTGGCGGACTCCCGGAACACCACGGGCGTGCCGATCCGCCATGCTCCCGTCCCGTCATCCGCAGCCACCACGGATCCGGGGAGCACTGTGGACAGACGGGTGGTCAGCAACGCGGCCAGGCGGGCGAGCTCGTCCTCCGGTGTCGCCACCGTGGACGGGTCGGTCGTACCGATGGTGGGGGCGTCATCGGTGAGGGCTGGACCGCCGATCGTCACGACGCCGAGTGCGACCGCGAGCACTCCAGCCGCGCCGGCGCAGATCGCGCCGGTGCGACGTGCGCGCCCGCGGCGGCGTTCCCGGGCGATCAACTCGTCGATGTTCCCGAACGGAGGCGGGGGCCCGATGATCGACTCCTCGAGCAGGCGCTGCGGGTTCATGGCTGGTCCTGGTGGCTCGACGCGGCCGCGCGCAGGATCTCCAGCCCCCGGGCGGCCTGGCTCTTCACGGTTCCCTCCGAGACCTTGAGCAGGTCGGCGACATCAGCCACGGACATGTCGCAGTAGAAGCGCAGCACCACCACGGCCCGCTGACGGCGGGGCAACACCGTCAGCAGCGCCGCGAGTTCGGCTCGGTCCACGACGGCTCCGTGCGGTGACTCGACGAGACCGCGGTCGGGCGGTGGGTCGGCGGCGGACTCACGCCGCCACGGCCGCCGACCCTCGTCGAGACACGCGTTGGTGAGCATGGCCCGCACGTACGCGTCCAGGTTGTAGGCCTCCCGGGCCGTCTCCCAGCCCCGGTAGAGGCGAGTCAGAGTGACCGCGACGACATCATCCGCGGTGTGCCAGTCGCGGCACACCAGGTAGGCCGTGCGGCGCCACCGGTCCAGCCGCGCGACCACGAACTCGCGGTACTCGTTCTCGTCGGCCTTCTTCACGCGGCCCCTCCTGAGTCCCGCCCAAGGGACGGAACCGCCGCCCCGACAGGTTGAGTCCGGGGGCAAGATCAACCTTAGGACACGCGCCGAAGCAAGCGAGACCCGTACAGCCAGCGAGTCTTCGCACCGGACCGATTAAGTGACGATCGTCACACCAACAGATGGCCACGCATCGCGGCGATGTCGTCGGACGTGACGCCGAGCGACTTGACGTACGCCTCGACGGAGCCGTGCCCGGCCCGGAGCTCGGCCAGGAAGCTCAGCATCACCTGCGTCGGCGTGACGGTCACGGGATGCAGCGGCTCTCCCTTGCGGGCGCGGTACGACCGCTCGGCGGCCTGACTGAGCGCGTAGTCGAAGGCGATGGTGTCGTCGTCGACGCCGAGGAGTGCGAGGGTGAGCGCCGCGACGATGCCGGTGCGATCTTTGCCGGCCGCGCAGTGGAACACCAGCGGAGCCGCCTGCGCGTCGGCGATGAGGCGGAGCGCCGCGCCGATGGCCTCGCCACCGTCGCCGGACATCTCGCCGTAGCGCGCCAGCAGGTATGCCGTGCGCTGCGTCACAGTGGTGATCTCGCTCGGCTCCCAGTGCGGGTGGAGCAGGTGCAGGTGGTGGTACGCGATCCCGTCGAGGTCGGGAACGCGGCCATGCTTGGCGATCTCGGTCGGCCGGCGCAGGTCGACGACCGTACGCAGGCCCAATGCCACGAACCGGTCCGGGTCGTCGCCGGTCATCCGCCCGAGTTCACCGGATCGGTACAGCCGGCGCCACGTGACCGTGTACCCGTCGCTGGTGGGGTAGCCGCCTAGATCGCGGAAATTGAATACATCATTGAATGGCACTACCCGCTTCAGCACACCTGTGATGGTACCGGTGCGCCGCCGGCGGTGGCCAAGGGGATTCAGGCCGCCAGCGCGCCGAGCACGGTGTCCGCCTCCGCGCCCGGCGTCTGTCCGATGGGGACGGTGACGGCGTCCTCGTCGGGGCCGGGCTCCTCGAGATCGTCGAACTGCGCCCAGACGAGGACCGGAGGGAAGAAGTGACCCGAACGGCGAGCCAGGCGGTCGCCGATCTGCTGCCGGTCGGCGCGCAGGTAGACGAAGCACAGTTCCGGGTCGGCCTCGCGCAGGCGGTCGCGGTAGGCCCGCTTCAGCGCCGAGCAGGCCACGATGCCCGGCTCGCCCGCGCCCCGCCGCGCCGCGATCCACGCCGCAACCCGATCCAGCCACGGCCAACGGTCCTGGTCGCGGAGCGGAATCCCAGCCGCCATCTGCGCGATGGCCTCCGGCGAGTGAAGGTCATCGGCATCGAGGAACGGCCAACCCGTACGGTCAGCGAGGGCCCGGCCGGCGGTGGTCTTGCCGCAACCGGAGACTCCCATCACCACAAGCACGCGACGGCCCACGGGCCGAGCGTAGCCGGTGGGAAGTCCCACGCCGGCCCGCTCGGCCCCGCCGGACTCCCTCAGTAGCGGGTCCGGTAGTAGTCGGCGAGCTTGTCCCAGTACGCCTGCTCGTCCGAGTAGTCGGGCGCGGACTTGACCTCGTCCTTGGTGCGGTCAAGGTAGACCGTGCGGCTCGGATGGTGGATATTGGCCACGATGCCGGCCGGGATGATTACGGTGCGGCCGAAGATCCAGGTGCCGGTGTCGACGGCGAGGAAACTGCCGTTCATGGCATGGGTGGCCTGGCTCACCTTGCCGACCGAGCCGTCGACGGCTTCGACGCGGTAGCCGGTGAGTTCGAACTGTGGGCTCCAGCCCACGTCGGGGCGGTAGTCCCAGGCGTGGAAGGTCTCCATGTCGCGCAAGGGCGTCGTGTCGGGCTCGTTCGCGCCGCTGCGGTACGGGTCGACCGGTTCATCGAACTCGCTGCGCATGCCAGCCTCCTTCTTCGTCTCGGTGGACATGTGGGTCCTACCCGCCACGAGGCCGACGAATCGCCGAGCGCTGAAGGAAACCGTGAATTGCCGGCTGGTTCCGCACCACCGGCGTCGATGGAGGATGCCGGCCGGTTCCGCACCGCCGGCGTCGCTGGAGCTGTCCCATTATGTGGAAGGACGGGAGCGCGCCGGCTCCGGTGTGGCACTATGCCTCCCGTGAGGAACATCCTCATTATCACGTAGCGCGCGCACCGAACGACTGGGGCGCGCGCAGACCTCCCGCATCCGCGGGGGGTCTTTTTGTTGTGCGTACACCACGTCGTACGGGCGCCGCCTTGGGCGGAAGGACCCGACCATGACCACCTACCAGGTCTTCGACACCACGCTGCGCGACGGGGCACAGCGCGAGGGCATCACGTACTCAGTGGTCGACAAGCTGGCCGTGGCGCGGTTGCTGGACGAGGTCGGAGTCGGCTTCATCGAGGGTGGCTGGCCCGGCGCGATGCCCAAGGACACCGAGTTCTTCGCTCGTGCGCGGACTGAGCTGGATCTCAAGCACGCCATCCTGGTGGCGTTCGGCTCGACCCGGCGGGCCGACCTCGCGGTCGAGAAGGACCCGCAGATCCGGGCCTTGCTCGACGCCCAGACCCCGGCCGTCTGCCTGGTCGCCAAGTCCGACGTCCGGCACGTCGAGCGGGCGCTGCGCACCACCCGGGAGGAGAACCTGGCGATGGTGCGCGACTCGGTGGGCTTCTTCCGATCCGAGGGGCGGCGGGTCTTCCTCGACTGCGAGCACTTCTTCGACGGGTTCCGGTTCGATGCGGAGTACACGGCCCGGGTGGCCGGCACCGCGCTCGAGGCGGGGGCCGAGGTGGCCGTGATGTGCGACACCAACGGCGGGATGCTGCCGTCGATGGTCACCAGCGCGGTCCACCACGTCGCCGAGCGACTGGCGGGTCTGCTGGGGTCCACAGTGGACGACGTGGTGGGTCGGCTGGGGATCCACTGCCAGAACGACACCTCCTGCGCCGTGGCGAACACGGTGGCTGCGGTCGAGGCCGGCGTCCGGCACTTCCAGTGCACCGCCAACGGCTACGGCGAGCGGCCGGGTAACGCGGACCTGTTCTCCACGGTCGCCAACCTTCAGCTCAAGCTCGGGCTCCCGCTCCTACCGGAGGGGTGCCTGGAACAGATGGTGCGGGTCTCCCACGCCATCGCGGAGATCGCGAACCTCGCCCCCGACACCCACCAGGCCTACGTCGGGGCCGCCGCATTCGCCCACAAGGCGGGGCTGCACGCGAGCGCGATCAAGGTGGATCCGGTGCTCTACAACCACATAGACCCGGCCATCGTCGGCAACGACATGCGGATCCTGGTGACCGAGATGGCCGGCCGGGCCTCCGTCGAGCTCAAGTCCCGCGAGCTCGGCGTCGACCTGGCCGCCCATCCGGACACGCTGACCGCCGTCACCAAGCGCATCAAGGAGTTGGAGGCGGCGGGGTGGTCCTTCGAGGCCGCGGACGCCTCCTTCGAACTGCTCGTGCGGGAGGAACTCGGGGAGCAGGTGACCCCGTTCCAGGTCGAGTCGTACCGGACCATCGTGGAGCGCCGCGAGGACGGCGGGGTGATCTCGGAGGCGACTGTGAAGGTACGCCTGGGCACCGAGCGCGTCATCGCCACCGCCGAGGGCAACGGTCCGGTCAACGCCCTGGACAAGGCGCTGCGGGAGGCGCTGACTCCGCACTTCCCCGCGCTGGCGGGCTTCGAGCTCGCCGACTTCAAGGTGCGCATCCTCGAGGGCTCGCACGGGACCGGTGCGGTGACCCGGGTGCTGGTGGAGACCAAGGGCGACGACGGGCGGGACTGGGTGACCGTCGGCGTGCACGAGAACGTCGTCGACGCGAGCTGGCATGCCCTCGTCGACGCGCTGTCGTACGGCCTCCTCGAACGCTGACCGGTCAGATTTCCGAGGATCCTCGGAAACCTCACCGGTCAGGTTTCCGAGGAAACTCGGAAATCTCACCGCGGAGTTGGATCTTGCGGGACCAGGAGCGTGGCGATGATCGCGCGGTGGTCGGTGCGGGGGATGGTGACGGCGCGGAAGTCCCGTACGCCGATGCCGGCCGGCACGAGCACGTGGTCGATCGCGATCCGTGGCATCACGCGCGACCGCCGCCCGTAGTAGGGCCAGGTTGGGGTGAGCCCCGCCCCGACCGCGTCGGCCGCGTCGCGGTATCCGGTGTCGAGCAACTGCCGCAGGAGGCGATGGTCGAGGGTGGCGTTGAAGTCGCCGGCGAGGATGTGGGGTGGGCCAGGCGCCTCGGCGGGACGCTGGTTGGTCAGCCCCGTGGCCCAGTGGCGCCCCGTCGGGGGCACCGGGTGCACCGACTCCACGATCACCACCTGACCATCGTCGAGACTGACGGTGGCGTATGCCTGGGCGAAGCCGGCCTGCGAGACGAACCGGACACCCCCATCGCGAAGCGGCGTACGGGCGAAGATCGCGGAGCCGGTAGCAAACTCGTCGGGATGGCTCTCCCGGTACGGCAGCCCCTCACCGAGGCCGGCCGCCACCAAACCGTCCTCGGCAGCCGGCGTCAGCTCCTGCAGCGTGAGCACGTCGACGCCTGCGTCCCGGACGAGCTCCACAATGGACGGAGCATCCGCGCCGCCGACCCGCAGGTTCACCGACATCACGACGAGCGGGGTGCCGCCCTCCGGGGTCGGCGAGCCGAGTGCCCGGGGCGCGACCAGGGTGAGCAGCGTGACGGCCGCGAGGGCGCCGACACCGGCCGCGACCGGCCGTCGGGCCAGGCCACCCACGACCGCGGCGGCGACGCAGCCCAGCACCGCGTACGGGATGAACGCGATGAACAGCACCAGCGGCAGGCCGCGGTCCAGGCCGAGGAGCCGGACCAGGGCGACGGCGGCCGCGATGGTGGCCAGCGGCCACGCGATCGCCGCCGTCCATGGCCGCCGGCCACGCTCGCGCAGCGCCCGCTCCCAGATCCCCCGCAGCGCCCCGGCTACGCCCTCACCCACGATCGCGACGCTAACCGACCCGCGGTGGTCAGAGCGCTGTCCGTCGGATACCGTCCTGCCGGTGACCACAACGACTCCCGATCCCGCCACCGAGACACCGAGGCGTGCCGCCATCGCCGCCGCTGCAGCGGTAGGCGCGCACCTGGTGGTGCTGCTCGTCGCGACGATCAGCGGGTCGGGGGCGGCGTTCTTCGGCGGGGAGGCGCTGGTCGGGCTGGCGGCGGTGGTCGTGAGCAGCATCCAGTTCCGCCGTGGCTGGCGCTACACGGGCGTCGGCCTGATGGGCGGGTGGATCGCCGGGCTCCTCATCGTCGCCCTGATCCAGGCACTCGGGTAGGGATGACGGTCGTCCTCGCCGTACCCGAATGGCAGCGCCGGCGCGCCGACCATGAGCGACGGGTGGACGGGCTCGTCGCCGCCCATCTGGCCCGGCGGCGCGACGGCGTGCGGCACCCCGTGGCGGATTTCCTCTTCACCTACTACTCGTTCCGGCCCGCGCGGCTGCGCCGGTGGCACCCCGGCGCCGGGGTGGTGCTCGCCGGCGCACCGCCGCCCGGGCCCGAGTACGCCGCCGTCAGCGGCGGGGCGACCCTCGACCACGCGGGTCTGCTCGGTCGACGGCGCGCGACGGTGGCGCAGACCCGCGAGCTGCTGGCCGCGACCGCGTCCCGACCGGCGCGCCTGGGCTGCTTCGGCCTGCACGAGTGGGCGATGGTGTACCGGCAGGCCCCCGGCGATCTCCGGCACCACGCCTGGCCGCTGCGCACCGACCCCACACCGGTCGTGGAGGCCAATCCGCTGCGCTGCACTCACTTCGACGCGTTTCGCTTCTTCACCGAGCCGGCGCGGCCGCGCAACGAGGTGACACTCACCCGCGCGGACCAGGTCGGGTTCGAGCAGCCCGGCTGCCTGCACGCGAACATGGACCTGTATCGCTGGGCGTACACCCTGGTGCCGTTGGTGCCGAGCGAACTGGTCGTGGACTGCTTCGAGCTGGCCCGGGACATTCGTACGGTCGACATGCGGGCCAGCCCGTACGACCTGTCCGCCCTGGGTCTTGAGCCCGTACGGGTGGAGACGCCGGGCGGTCGCGCCGAGTACACCCGCCTGCAGCGCGAGTTCGCCGACCGGGCAGCGCCGTTACGGGCTTCTCTGATCGACGAGTGCGACCGGCTGCTCGCCCTGGCCGAGCCACCAGGGTCGGTGGGGTAGCCATGACCGTCGATCCGCCGTGGGTCCGGGGCGAGCTGGTCTGGCTGCGGTCCGGACCGCTGTACCGGGTCCACCGTGACGCGCTGCCGTCGCTGTCGGAGTTCCTCGACCGGCACCGCTACCGGCGGCTGGAGCTCGACGGCACCCGCATGACCTCGCGGGAGGCGGCGCACGACGAGCTCGCCGCCGCGTTCGGCTTTCCGGACTACTATGGCCACAACTGGGACGCCTTCACCGACTGCCTCGGCGACTTCGTGGCCGCCCATGACGGTGAGCTGGTTGCCGTGGTCTGGCACGATATCGAAGCCGCTGCCGGCGCCGCCGCGGCCACCAGCGCGGAGGTCGCCTGGGCGCTGCTCGACGGGGCCTTCCGTCACCAGCCCCGCTTGGACGCGGACGGACAGCCATCCTTGTGGGTGCATGTCTTCGCGATCGGTGCGAGCGACGACTTCGACCGCCCGAGCGTCGGCGGGAATGGCAGTAGGGGAGCCGACTGATGAGCGACGATCCGTACGACCTGGCCCGGTTCGTGGCGGCGCAGCAGGGCGTCCACGACCAGGCCCTGGCCGAGCTGAGGCGGGGCAGCAAGACCGGCCACTGGATGTGGTTCGTCTTCCCGCAGATCAGCGGGCTCGGCTTCAGCGACATGGCCCAGCACTACGGCATCTCGTCGCTGGACGAGGCCCGGGCGTACCTCGCCCACCCGGTACTCGGACCGCGGCTGCGCGAGTGCGCGCAGGTCGTCGCCGACACGACGGGCCGCACCGCCGAGCAGATATTCGGAGCGATCGACGCCATGAAGCTGCGCTCGTCGATGACCCTGTTCCACCGCGCCGCACCGGACGACCTCGCGTTCGCCGCCGTGCTCGACCGTTACTTCGACGGCGTGGCCGACGAAGCCACCGACCGCCGGTTATAGCCACGTAAATCCATTACGGTGTGGGTACCCTCTCGGGATGGACCGCGTCGCCGTAATCGTGCCGGGTCGGCTCTTCGGCCCGTACGCTCCGCTGACCTTCTACGCCGCCTGGGCGGCGCAGACCCGCGGGGCCACGGTCGAGTACCTCGACTGGCAGCCGCCGGCCTGGCTGGACCCGGCCGCCGATCCGTCCGTCCATCAGGCCTGGGTGCTCGAGCAGGTCACCCCTGCGGTCGACCGGGCCGGCGGGGCGCCGGTGCTGGTCGGCAAGTCGCTCGGCACCTTCGCGGCCGCGCTCGCGGCGGCGCGGGACCTGCCCGCCATCTGGTACACGCCGCTGCTGCATGAGGAACCCGTCGTGTCGTCCCTGCGAGCCAGCACGGCGCCCTTCCTGCTCATCGGTGGCACCGCGGACCGCCCGGCCTGGGACGGGGACCTCGCCCGGTCGCTCACGCCGTACGTCTGTGAGATCCCCGGCGCCGACCACGGCCTGTTCGTCCCGCAGGGCCTGGCCGCCAGCGCCGCGGTCCTCGGCGAGGTGACGACCGCCGTCGAACGCTTCCTCGACGACGTCGTCTGGCCGGATTAGGAGCCCGCAGGCCGTGGCCTAGATTGGCGGCGTGCGTATCGCTCGCTTCGCCCACACCGGTGGAATGTCGTTCGGCGTTGTGGAGGGCTCCTCCGACGACGCCGCCGGCCTGACCGTCGCGGAGATCGACGGCCATCCATTCGCCACGATCACATTCACGGGTCAGCGCTGGGCGTTGGCCGACGTGCGGCTGCTCTCGCCGATCCTGCCGAGCAAGGTGGTCGGCATCGGGCGCAACTACGCCGACCACGCGGCCGAACTGGGCAACGAGGTGCCACCCGAGCCGCTGATGTTCCTCAAGCCGTCCTCGTCGATCATCGGGCCGCGCGACCTGATCCGCCGTCCCCCGCAGTCCAAGCAGGTCGAGCACGAGGCCGAGCTCGCGGTCGTCATCGGCGCCTCGGGCGCCCGGCGCCTGGACCGGGCCGACGCCATGAAGGCGGTCTTCGGCTACACGATCGCCAACGACGTCACCGCTCGCGACCTGCAGCGCTCCGACGTGCAGTTCACCCGCGCCAAGGGGTTCGACTCGTTCTGCCCGCTGGGCCCGTGGATCCGCACCGACCTGGACCCGGGTGACCTGGAGGTCCGGTGCGAGGTCAACGAGGAGGTGCGCCAGCTCGGCCGTACCCGGGACCTCATCTTCGACGTGCCGACCCTCGTGTCGTACGTGTCCCACGTGATGACCCTGCTGCCGGGCGACGTCATCCTGACCGGCACGCCCGCGGGCGTGGGTCCGATGGTCGCCGGTGACACCGTAGTGGTGCGCGTCGAAGGGATCGGAGAGATCGTCAACCCGGTGGCCGACCTCGGGTAACGGTTTGGGATCTTGTTCCAGGTCGGGTAAAGTACGGTCCCGATGCCCGCTCCGGGAAGGCTTGCCTGACCGGACGGACGCGCTGCGGGCGTCGATGGGGTATGGGGTAATTGGCAGCCCGGCGGATTCTGGCTCCGCTAGTCTAGGTTCGAGTCCTGGTACCCCAGCTACCGATGACACGGTTCATCGGCGGCTGGTTTTGTGCGTCACGGCCCTCGCCCACGCCGGGTGCCATGGCTGTGGCATCATGAGACCCGCTCAACTGCACCACCCGCGTTTCCTGGGGCCCCGTCGTCTAGCGGCCTAGGACGCCGCCCTCTCAAGGCGGTGGCGCCGGTTCGAATCCGGTCGGGGCTACAGATCCAAAGTCCCAGGTCCAGGGCCACGGCCCAATGACCTGGGACTATCTCTTTGAGTCACCATCGCCGCCCGCTGGGCCGTGCGTCAGCAGATGGTCAGGAACGTCGTCCTCGAGTACACCCGAACCCGCTCGTCGTAGTCACCCGGGGCATGGGTGTACAGGTTGAGCGTTGGACGCTTGACAGAATCTGTAGTGGCCACTATATGTTTTGTGTGTTGGTTGGGTCATGGTTCCCGGTGAGGACGCAGCGTTCTAACAGGGGGTGATCACAATGGCCTTGCTGGTCCCGGCCCACTACCACCGCCGCCGTCAACGGTCGCGGGCCTGGTGCCGTCGACCGCCGAACCGGCGGAACTGATCCCGCGACGCACCGCCGCGTGCGGGATCGCCAAGCACGGTTTCCAGATTGACGATGTGGGCGATGCCGATCGCCCGAACAGTTGTGGAGGTGTGTTGGTCATGCAGACCCTTCGATTCGACCCGTTCCGCGACTTCGACCGGCTAGCCGCCGAGGTGTTCGGCACGGCACGCACGCCGTCGCTGATGCCGATGGACTGCCTGCGCACCGGCGACCAGTTCGTAGTCCGGTTCGACCTGCCCGGCATCGAAGCCGACTCGTTGGAGGTGTCGGCGGAGAACCAGACCCTGACGGTGCGCGCCGAGCGCAGCCGCCGCGACCCGGAAGACGCCAACTACCTGGTCTCCGAGCGCCCATCGGGTACCTACAGCCGGCAGTTGGTCCTTGGTGACGGGCTGGCCATCGACGACATTCGCGCCGAGTACCGCGATGGGGTGCTCACCCTGACCATCCCGGTCGCAGAGCAAGCCAAGCCGCGCAAGATCGAGATCACGCGTGGGGACAACACGGCGATCAGCTCCCACGAAGGCCACAAGATGATCTCCGGAGAGGCGGGCCAGGACCGCGAGACGGTCGGCGCAACACGCTGACGGCTCACCGGTCGCGTGCACGCCATCTGCGAAGGAGGTAGTCGGACCCAACGCAAGCCCCGAACAGCATTCCCATGCTGGAGGTGACCTCGATGTCTGAACCGCCGCGCCCGCCGGAGCGCACCGCGACGCTGGACGACACCAGCTTCCCCGGGTACGCCATGAGCGCGGCAGCCCACGCCATCGGGGTCACCCCAGCCTTCCTACGCGCGGCCGAAGCCGCCGGTCTGTTCGACATTGCCCGCTCCGACGGCGGACACCGCCGCTACAGCCGCGACGACCTGCTCCGCGCCGACCGCGCCCGCCAGCTCATCGATGACGGTGTGCGCATGGACGCCGCGGTACGCATCGTCAGCCTCGAATACCAGCTGGCCGCCGCCCACGCCATGATCGATTTGCTGCGCCGCAGGAGCGCCTCCAGACCGGCCCGCTGATGGAGATCCCGGGGCTACACCTCGCCGCAGGCCGCCCGGTTCACCGCTGGCGACCTGCGGTTTTCCGGTCCCCGGGTTGATGGCATTCGGTTGACGGCTTTTTACCGGTGTTCGGTTGGCGACGGTTGCGTCGCGATTCGCAAGCGTTTGCCTGAACATGAATCTTCGATACCCTCACGCAGAACGAGGGGATTGCGGAATGGTGGGGACCGCGCAGATCGAGGGGTGAAGTGGCAACGAAGTCAGAGTTCACGCCGGAGGAACGCAACCTGCTGATCCGCCTGCCTCGGTGGGTCGCCGGCGCGGCGAGCGCGGCGCACCACGAGGGTCTCGCGCGGACCCGACAGAAGCTGGAGAAGGGGTTCCTCTCGGTCGCGAACGGGCGCAAAGCCGCCAACCCACTGATCGCCGAGCTCGCCGCGGGCACGGTCAGGGTGTACGACGAGGATCCCAACGCCTCCGGGATCGACCCGAGCACCGAGGCCGGTACCGAGCAGATCATCCAGTACGCGTTGACGGCGGTCACGATCCTGCGCGCCAAGGCCGACCCGCCCGACGCCCGGGCGTACCGGAGGTTCCTGCTGGCCGTGACCGACGACGTCATTACCGGCATGCGCAACGAGCTCCTCGGCATCGGCGGCGCCCAGGTCCATCCCAAGGAGCGCGAGTTCCGCGACCGCCTGGCCGCGATCACCCGCCCCGCCCCGCCCGCTGCATAGGTGGCGGGCGATCCCGTGCGGCGTCAGTGCCCGGAGTGGGCGGCCGTGCGACGCCCGGTGAGGTCGTACCGTCGAGAGCCCGTACGCCTGGAGGCCGTACGTCCAAGGCGTACGTCTAGGCCGTGCGCTCTAGAGGCCGGACAGGCGCTGACCAGCCCGGACCACCGCCATGGCCAGCCGGTCGCCGGGACGGCGACCGAGCCGCTCGAGTGGGCCGGAGACACTGATCGCCGCGATGACCCGCCCGGTGCGGTCGCGCACGGGTGCCGAGACGCTCGCCACACCCGGCTCCCGCTCGGCCACGCTCTGGGACCAACCGCGGCGGCGCACCTCGGCCAGGGTCCGGCCGGTGAACTTGCACCGCGGCAGGAGCGGCATCACGGCCTCGGGCGGCTCCCAGGCGAGCAGGATCTGAGCCGCGGAGCCGGCGGTCATGGGTAGCACCGCCCCGACCGGAACGGTGTCGCGAAGGCCGCTCGTCCGCTCGGCCGCGGCGACACAGACGCGCTCGTCGGCGCGGCGCAGGTAGAGCTGGGCGCTCTCGCCGGTGGCGTCGCGCAGCGCGGTGAGCATCGGCCCCGCCGCGGTCAGCAGGACATCGGGGGCGGCGTTGGCCAGCTCGCCGAGCCGGGGCCCGGGGCGCCAGCGACCGTGGGCGTCGCGGACCAGAAGGCGGTGGATCTCGAGAGCCTGGGCGAGACGATGGGCGGTGGCGCGGGGGAGTTTGGTGCGCTCGACGAGTTCCGCCAGACTAGCTCCGTCGACACAGGCACTCAGAATGGCGACCGCCTTGTCGAGCACGCCGACGCCGCTCATACTGTGTCCCACGCCCTGAAACTACCTCCCAGATTTTAGGATGTCCAGATGGTGGGAGCCGTTCCAAGAAACAGTCCGCGCACGCTCGCCGAGAAGGTGTGGGACGCGCACGTGGTGCGCCGCGCCGACGGCGAGCCGGACCTGCTCTACATCGACCTGCACCTGGTGCACGAGGTGACCAGCCCGCAGGCGTTCGACGGCCTGCGGATGGCCGGCCGGAAGGTGCGCCGGCCCGACCTCACGCTCGCGACCGAGGACCACAACACGCCGACCGACAACCTCATCACGATCGCCGATCCCATATCGCGGACGCAGGTCGAGACGTTGCGGCGCAACTGCGAGGAGTTCGGCGTGCGGCTGCATCCGCTCGGCGACGCCGAGCAGGGCATCGTGCACGTGATCGGGCCTCAGCTCGGGGTAACGCAGCCGGGCATGACGATCGTCTGTGGCGACTCCCACACCGCGACCCACGGCGCCTTCGGCGCGCTCGCCTTCGGCATCGGCACGAGCGAGGTGGAGCACGTGCTGGCGACGCAGACGCTGCCGCAGGCGCGGCCCAAGACGATGGCGGTCACCGTCACCGGGGAGCTGCAGCCGGGGGTGACGGCCAAGGATGTGGTGCTCGCGCTGATCGCCCAGGTGGGTACGGGTGGTGGCGTCGGCCACGTCGTCGAGTATCGCGGCCCGGTCATCGAGCGGATCTCCATGGAGGGCCGCATGACCATCTCGAATATGTCCATCGAGTGGGGTGCTCGCGCCGGCCTGATCGCGCCGGACGAGACCACCTTCGCCTACCTGAAGGGCCGCCCGCACGCGCCCTCCGGCGACGAGTGGGACGCCGCACTCGAGTACTGGCGGACCCTGGACACGGACGAGGGGGCCGTCTTCGACAAGGAGGTGATCCTCGACGGCAGCGCCGTGACCCCGTTCGTGACCTGGGGCACGAACCCGGGCCAGGGCGTTCCGCTGTCGGGTGCGGTGCCGTCGCCCGAGGAGTTCGCCGACCCGTCGGAGGCCTCCGCGGCCGAGCGCGCGCTCACCTACATGGCTCTCACGCCGGGCACGCCCATGCGCGACATCGGGGTCGACGTCGTCTTCCTGGGCTCCTGCACCAACGGCCGGTTGGACGACCTGCGTGCGGCGGCGGATGTGCTGCGCGGCCGGGCGGTGGCCGACGGCGTGCGGATGATGGTGGTGCCCGGGTCGGCCAAGGTACGGGCCGCAGCGGAGGCCGAGGGCCTGGACAAGATATTCACCGACGCCGGTGCCGAGTGGCGCTTCGCGGGCTGCTCCATGTGTCTGGGCATGAACCCGGACACGCTCAAGCCGGGGCAGCGCTCCGCCTCGACGTCCAACCGCAACTTCGAGGGCCGGCAGGGTCGGGGCGGGCGTACCCACCTCGTCTCGCCGCCCGTGGCCGCCGCCACCGCCGTGGTCGGCCGGCTCGCGTCCCCGGCCGATCTGGACTGACCCGACCGTTGTCGTTGCGTGGCCCTTCTGGGGGCCACCACACGACAATGCTGGACTGAGTGAGGACCCTGATGGAGAAGTTCACCGTCCACACGGGAGTGGCCGCGCCGCTGCGCCGCTCCGACGTCGACACCGACCAGATCATCCCGGCCGAGTACCTCAAGCGGGTCACCCGGACCGGCTTCGAGGACGGCCTGTTCAACGCGTGGCGGGCCGACCCGGCGTTCGTACTCAACGACCCGGCGTTCACGAACGCCTCCATCCTGGTCGCGGGGTCGCGGTTCGGCGTGGGCTCGTCGCGCGAGCACGCCGTCTGGGCCCTGCAGGACTACGGGTTCCGGGCGGTCATCGCGCCGTCCTTCGGCGACATCTTCCGCAACAACGCGCTCAAAGGTGGCCTGCTGCCTGTGGTGTTGCCGGACAAGGTGGTCCAGGAACTGTGGATCCTGATCGAGGAGCGTCCGGGCGTCGAACTCACGGTGGACCTGGTGGCCCGGCAGGTGAGCGGACCGGACCTGGAGCACGAGTTCGCGCTCGACGACTTCAGCCGGTACCGCTTGCTGGAAGGACTCGACGACATCGGGCTGACGCTGCGCCATGCCGACGACATCACCGCCTTCGAGGCCAGCCGCCCGCACTTCACCCCGGTCGTGCGCTGAACGCGGCTGACTCGCCTGCGCCGCTTGGACGTCGGGGAGCGACCACGCCGAAACACTGACGGTAGGCGGCTCCCGCGGGAAGGCACCAGGCAAAGCCTTGCCACGACACGAATTTTCATCGCGGCGATGTTTGTGTACCGCCTGCGGGCGGGCTACTGTGCGCGCAGAAGGGCTGTTTGAACGGCAGCGATGGCCGTCAAGCGACACGTCGTCCCGGGCCACGAAGCGGTGCGCCACCGGGCAGGCACAGAGCTTGACCCGATGCAAGATGCGAGGCGAGAGACGCGTGCGGAGCAACGCACCATCCGGCCTGCACCTCGCGGAGGTTGCGAGGCGAGCAGGGAGGTAGTTCCCGGTCCGCGGTGCACCGGGCAGCCCGGTGTCCGCGAGCGAGGCCCGACGGCGCTCACGCACGCAAGCCCAAGGCCACGCACATGGTGCGCCAACGGGGAAACCGAGCCAGGGCGACGCGCATGCGCGCCGAGCGGGCAGACACAGTACTCATGGGAGGAACACTCGTGAACAAGGCTGAGCTCATCGAGGCGCTCGTCGTGCGCCTGGGAGACCGGAAGTCCGCGACCGCGGCGTTGGACGCCGTGCTCACCGAAATCCAGAACGCAGTGACCAAGGGTGACAAGGTGTCGATCACCGGGTTCGGGGTCTTCGAGAAGCGGGTACGGGCGGCACGTACCGCGCGCAACCCGCGCACCGGTGAGGCCGTGCGGGTGAAGAAGACTTCGGTGCCGGCGTTCCGACCGGGCACGGGCTTCAAGGAGCTCGTGGCCGCCGGTCGGGTCTCGAAGGCCGCCAAGGCGGCGCCCGCGAAGAAGGCGACCACGGCCGTGAAGGCCACCGCGGTGAAGAAGGCCGCACCGGCCAGAAAGTCGACGCGGGCCGCGACGAGCCCGTCGGGGCGGCGCACCGCCACTGTGGCGACCAATGCGTCGTCGCGGCGGCGCACGACGTCCACGCCGAGGACGCGGGCCCGCTCGAACTGGTAGCGCAGGCGGCGGCGTGCGGGGCAGCGCCGGTCTTCCTTCTGGGAGGCCGGCGCTGTCGCATGGTGGCGTGACGCATGGTCGCGCGACCCGCGATGTGACGCGGTCGGGCGCGACGGTATCAGGAGACCGCTGGGGTGAGAGGGTCGGCGGCGATGAGAGTGTCGCCGGCGAAAGAGAGCACCAGCGCGTCGCCCGGCGCGACCGGGTGCGTCGCATCGCGACGACCCGTCAGCGTCGTGACGGCGGCCTGGATCGGCCCGCCTGAGCTGCACACGACTGTCACCGTGTCGGGGTTGGCGAGCCGCCGCAGACCCCCGGCCAGAGCACCGGGGTCCGCGCGACCGTTTAAATCTTCATGTATCTCAACATCGAGCCCCAGCGTTTCCGCCAGGCCGGCCAGCGTCTGCCGGCATCGCAGTGGGTGTGCGCTGATCAAGCGAGCGGGCCGCAGCAGCGACAGCAGCGTGGCTAGGACCGCCCCCTCGCGCTGCCCGGCCGGGGCCTCGTTCGCGTGGCGTAACAGCACCACCGGTCGGTGCAGCGGTGGAAGATCGCCGTAGGCACCGACCACCTCCCGGTCGTGCGGGTAGGTCAGTGCAGCCAGTGCCCGCGGCACCGACAGCCACGCCAGATCGTCGACCTCGTCGGTTGGCGCGAACGTGTGCGTCTCGCCGACCGTCATCGCCCAGTACTCGACCTGCTTGTCGGCGAGTGACCTTCCCCCACCCGGCGGACCCGCTCGTGATCCCCGGTCAGCCCAGACCTGGTACCGGACCGTGGGCAGACGGATACCCGGCACCGCCCGCACGGCCGTCTCCTCGAACACCTCGCGGACGGCACCCACGAGCGGATGCTCCCGTCGCTTGAGCTTGCCCTTGGGCAGGGACCAGTCGTCGAAGCGCGGCCGGTGGACGAGCAGGACCTCGGGTGGCTGGGTGGGGGAGGAGGGCTGGAACGGCGACTCGGGTGGCTGGGTGGGGGAGGAGGGCTGGAATGGCGACTCGGGTGGCTGGGTGGGGGAGGAGGGCCGGTACGGCGACTCGGGTGGCTGGGTGGGGGAGGAGGGCCGGGTCACCACTCCGCCCGCGGCCCGGATCGGACCGCGGGCAGCCGGCCCGGCAGTGTCGCCTACCGCATCCACTCCGTCAGTCTGCGCCGTGAGGCGGCCCGCCATGCGGCGGGGAAGGCCTCCCGGGCTGCTCGCACCGCGGCCCGCTCGCGCTCGAACAACCGGCCCGCGGTCGTCGCCAGGGCGTGGTCGTCGGGGTCCGCGTTGGCGATGGCGACCCAGGTCTCGGCGGCGACGGCGGCGTCCTGGTGCTCGCCGAGCAGGTCCTGCACCTCGCCCAGTGCGCTCGCGAGCGCGCTCGCCTCGCCGCCCAGCACCGAGGCCACGGCGTCGACGGCGTACCGGGCGCGCTTGCCGTTGATGCGCACTCCGTGCCACACCTCGTCCGGCCCGGTCGGGTCGAGCTGCCCGGCGCCCACGCTGCCATTACCGCCGTAGGCGAGCCGCCGGTACGGCCGGGCGACCAGGCCAGGCAGGACCACCTCGGCCGAGTCGGTGGCGTGGCGGGCCACCTGGGGCTCGTGCCACGCCGCGAGCAGCGCGTCGAGCAGGCCGTGGTAGCGCTGGTCGCACATCACCTTGTCGAGGGCCGCGAGGGCATCCTCCTGGCGCACGGCGAGGTCGGCGTCCATCCGGGCAACGGCCGCCGGGTCCAGTGGTGCCAGCGGGTCCAGGGCCGCGGTCACTCGCAGCCGGGCGCGCAACACCTCGGCGTCCCGGGCGCCGCCGAGCGCATCCGCGAGCCAGGCCAGATCATTACGCAGACCGGTGACCCACTCGCGGGACAGCACCGGCCCGAACGTGCGTAGATCACTGCGCAGGCGCCGGCAACCCACCCGCATCTGGTGGACCGCGGTGTCGTCCCGGCCGACCGTGGCCCGCAGCCGTACCAACGGGTCATGCGTGACGATGCGCGCGATGTCCCGCTGTATCGCCACCGTCACGACCTCGGCGACGGTCGGCCGGCGCGGCAGCCGGGCCGTGGCAACCGGCCATTCCGGCGGCTGCAGCGCCGCCGGTCCCAGCGCCCGGACATGCTTGGGGGTGAAGTCACCCACCGTGGCACCCGCGTCCCGCAGCGCCACCTCGACCCGGTCGAGCAGCTTCGCCTTGCCCGCCTTGCGCTCGACCTCGATCTCGCGGAACTTCAGCGCGACCCGACGCCCGTCGGGAACCGTCACGGTGTCGTCGACCACCTCGACCGCGACCCGGTCGTCGCGGTCGCAGAGCTGGTAGGCCTGACGCGTGGTAACGAGCGTGACCACTGGGGCGATCGTGGCCCCGCGGGTGTAGACGGTGACGAGATCGAGCAAGCGCTCAGGCGGCGTCGAGGCCGGACCGGTCAACGAGATCTCGTTGCGGACACCCGGGGCATCGGTGGGCAGCTTCACGGTCCAGGGCTCGTCATCGCCGCGGCGGAACCGTAACGACGCGCCGGACCGGGCCAGGCGCAGGTCGGTGGTGTCGTAGTACGTGGCGCGGAGCTTGCGCGGCGGGCGCTCGATCAGGCGGCCACCATCGGGCACGCACTCGGTGAGGTCGGGCAGCCGGAAACCGGCCGCGACCTCGTACTTGCGCTCCTCCTCCAACACGCGTGAAAGCTTAGCCGCGAAGCGCTCCGTACTAAAGACCTAGAAGCCTCCCGGTTACGGGTCAAACCCGGCAAGTTCCCGACAGCCTTGGCATGACTGTCTACTCGGGACGACCGGTCGCCTTTCGCAGCAACGACTCCTGCAGATCCTCCACAGCGGACGGTCCACTGTGGCTAGGGCGGAGCCATGATCCGTCCGCCTGCAGATCGAAGCCGGCCGTACGCTCGTTCATCGAGACCTCGAGGACCCGCCGCAGCTCGGCCTGCGCGGCCCTGTCGGTGATCTCGACCAGCGCCTCTACGCGCCGATCGAGGTTGCGGTGCATCAGATCGGCCGACCCGATCCAGAACTCCTCGCTCCCACCGTTGCCGAACCGGAAGACCCGTGAATGCTCCAGGAACCGACCGAGGATGGAGCGAACCCGGATCCGCTCCGACAGCTCCCGCACCCCGGGCCGCAACGTGCAGATGCCGCGGACGATGAGGTCGACATCGACGCCCGCTTGACTGGCCCGGTAGAGCGCGTCGACGATCTCCTCGTCCACAATGGAGTTCACCTTGATCTGCACCAGGCCCGGCCGGCCGGCCGCCACGTGGGCAATCTCACGTTCAATGCGCTCGACGATGCCGGAGCGGACCCCGTGCGGGGCGACCAGGAGACGGGTGTACGCCGTCTGTCGGCTGTACCCGGTCAGCACGTTGAACAGGTCGGTCAGGTCACCGGCCACCTCGGGGTCCGCGGTGAGCAAACCGAAGTCCTCGTAGGCCCGGGCCGTCTTCGGGTGGTAGTTCCCGGTGCCGATGTGGCAGTAGCGGCGTAGTTGCCCGCTCTCCTGGCGGACCACCATGGCGATCTTGCAGTGCGTCTTCAGCCCGACGAGCCCGTAGACGACGTGGCAGCCGGCCCGCTCCAGCATGCGGGCCCAGCCGATGTTCGCCTGCTCGTCGAAGCGCGCCTTGAGCTCGATGAGCACCACGACCTGCTTGCCGGCCTGGGCCGCGGCGACCAGCGCGTCGACGACCGGTGAGTCGCCGCTCGTACGGTAGAGCGTCTGCTTGATGGCCAGGACGTCCGGATCGGCCGCCGCCTGTTCGATGAACCGCTGCACGCTCGTGGAGAACGAGTGGTACGGGTGGTGCACGAGGATGTCGCTCTCCCGCAACCGCGAGAAGACGCTGCGCGGGGTCTCCCCCTCAGCGAACTGGGGATGGGTCGCCGGTACGAAGGGCCGGTCCTTGAGGTCCGGCCGGTCCACCTCCTCGTAGACCTGCCACAGCGCGGACAGGTCGAGCAGTCCCGGCACGCGCACGACGTGCTCCGTCTTCATGTCCAGCTCGCGGAGGAGCAGGCCGAGCACGTGGTCGGAGATCGAGGCGGCCACCTCCAGCCGGACGGGTGGGCCGAACCGCCGGCGGGCGAGCTCGCGCTCCAGCGCCTGCAGCAGGTCCTCGTCACGGTCGTCGTCGACCTCGAGTTCGGCGTTGCGGGTGACCCGGAACAGGTGGTGCTCGATGATCTGCATGCCGGAGAAGAGCTGCCCGAGGTGCGCCGCGATGAGCTCCTCCACGGGCACGAACCGGGCCCTCCGCGGCCCGCCGGTAGCCGACGTCGTGGCGGCGCCCACCCGACCCGGGCTGGCGACCGACACGAAGCGGGGCACGTTGTTGGGCACCTTGATGCGGGCAAACAGCTCAGGCCCGCTGTCCGGGTCGCGGACCACGACGGCGAGGTTCAGGGAGAGCCCGGAGATGTAAGGGAAGGGGTGCGCCGGGTCGACGGCCAGCGGCGTGAGCACCGGGAAGACCTGCTCCCGGAAGTAGTCGCGCAGCCGTTCCCGGTCGACGGGCTCCAGCTCATGCCAGCGAAGGATCTCAACATTCTCCTCCGCCAGAGCCGGTTCGATGTCGGTGATGAAGCAGGCCGCATGGCTGCTCATGAGCTCCGTGGTCCGATCGGCGATCTTGGCGAGCTGCTCCCGTGGGGTCAGCCCGTCGGTGCCCTCGATGGGCAGGCCGGTGGAGAGCCGCCGCTGCAGCCCGGCGACGCGGACCATGTAGAACTCGTCGAGGTTGTTGGCGAAGATGGCCAGGAACTTCGCCCGCTCGAGCAGGGGGATGTCGGGATCCTCGGCGAGTGCCAGCACCCGGGCGTTGAAGTCGAGCCAGGACAGTTCCCGGTTGAGGAACCGGTTCGACGGCAGCGGCTGGACCTGCGGTTGCGCGTCGGGGCTCGGCGTCACGGGCTCCGGCGCAGCCGTCACGCCGGTACCGGCCTCGCGGACGTCGCTGTTGCGACCATCGCGGGTGTCGCGGGTGTCGGGGCCGTCGGGGATGTCGGCCCGGACCTCCGCCTTGGGGGCACCCGCCGTCGCGGGGCTGGCCGCCCGCTCCCGCCGGCTCGCCTTCGCCTCTGCGTCGCGGCGGGCTGGGCGCGCGCCCTGGTCGCGCCCGTTGGGCGTGGCTGAGGCCGGGGTCCGACGCTGGTACGGGGTGGCGGGGTCAGTCACTGAACAATCCTCCCCGACGGTCAGTGAATGCGAGGTGAACACGAGCCGGATGTTCGCTGGGTGACGACTGTGCGCGTGAGGTGGACGACTGTGCGCGTCAACCCGCACGAGCGCGCGCGTCAACCAGACAAGTGTGCGCGTCATCGCGCGTGCTGCGCGCGTTAGCGGGCGATGTCGGCTGTTCAGCCGCCGTCGATCGGTGTCTGCATCGCCTGCGGTTCGTACGCGGCGGCCGTACGGGGTCCTACCCCGAGCAGGAACGCCGCGGCGAGGTCGGCCGGGGTGTCCACGTCCCGGCGCAGGCTCGGCCACGCCCCCGCCAGCGGTACCGCGCCGCTGGCCTCGTGCGCGGCCGCGGAGTCCGCCCCGAAGCAGGGCTCCAGGACCGCGCCGGGCGGCGCCGCGAGCAGCACCGTGCCGGTCCCAGCGGCATCGGCGACGAAGGCCCGGGCCAAGACGCGAGGGCCGAGCGAGTGCGCCGCCTCCTCCGCTCGCCGGAGGGCGTCGGTCAGATCGGTACCACGCAGAGCGGGCAGGTCGGCGGTGAGAGCCGCAACGCCAGGCTCCATCCCAGGGATGCCGGTTCGGCGCACCTGCGCCGCGGCGTAGGCGAGCGCGGGGTTGAGGCCGGCGTCGGGCACGTCCGGGATCACCTCGGCGCCGAGCAGGGTCGCCTCCTCGCCGGTCACCGGATCGGTCGTGACCACCACGACGCGGCCAACCACTGGGCTGGCCAGCGCGCCGGCGATCGTGTCCAGCGCCATCGCGAGCACGAGCGCCTCATGGGTGGAGGTGTCGGCGTCGCCGGCGTGGGCCGGATCGGGGTGGCCGGGGCCCTGACCCGCGCGTAGCGCATCCCGCAGCCGGGTCTTCGCCGTGGCGAGGCGCTTGACGGGAACGATCACGGTCCAGCTCACCGTGCCATCCTTGCCCCCGCCCGTGGGAATGTCTCGGCAACCCCTGGCCGTACCCACCGTGGCGGCGGAGCGGTCGACCTCGGCTAGCGCGCTGGGCCTCGCGCGCTAGCCTCGCTCGGTGCCCGGTCGGGTGGACGTCACGTCGAGGGGCGGCGGCGTGGTGCGGCGGTGGGCCCGACAGGCATGATGAGCGGCAGGCACGGCGCCTGGGACTCGCCGGCGGGGGCCGGAGGCGGAGTCCCTGGCGTAGGAGACCGGAGGGAGCGCGAGTGGCGCGGCGCAAGGTCGGCTTCTGGCAGCGGTTTGCCGTCACGGTAGTCAAGCCGGCGATGATCCTGATGTCGCGGCGCGACTGGCGGGGCATGGAGCACATCCCGCGGACGGGACCGGTGATCATCGTCGCCAACCACATCAGCCACGCGGACCCCCTCGTGATCGCCCACTACGTCTACGACACGGGTCGGTGGCCGGTCTTCCTGGCCAAGGCGGCGGTCTTCCGGGTCCCCGTGCTGGGCAGCCTGCTGCGAGCCGTGGAGCAGACGCCGGTCGACCGGGGCACCGTTGACGCGGTGAAGGCCCTCGATGCGGCCATCACCGCGCTCAAGGACGGCAAATGCGTGCTGATCTATCCCGAGGGGACGACGACCAAGGAGCCGGACCTGTGGCCGATGCGCGGCAAGACCGGCGCGGCGCGGCTCTGGCTCGCCACGGGGGCGCCGGTGGTGCCGGTCGTCATGTGGGGCCCGGAGCGCCTCTTCGACCCCAGGACCAAGAAGCTGCGCCCGGTCCCGCGTACGCCGGTGACCGTGATCGCGGGTCCGCCGCTGGACCTGTCGCGGTGGGCCGGGGCGACGGCCAACGCCGCCACGCTGACCGAGATCACCGACCACATCATGCTGGTGCTGCGGGACATGCTGGCGCCACTGCGCGAGGGCCCGCCGCCGCCCCTGTGGCAGCCCGGCCGGCGCGAACCACAGTCCACTTCGGACAGCACCCGGACCGATCCCTCACCCGATCCGGACCAGGCCGGCGCGGGCCGCGCCGGCGGCGGGACGGAGGGCTGAGGTGGGCATTCCGGACATCCGTCGGGTGGCGGTGATGGGCGCCGGTTCGTGGGGCACCGCGTTCGCCGCGCTCTGCGCCGACGCGGGCCGGGAGGTCGTCGTCTGGGCCCGCCGCGAGGAGATTGCGGAGAGCATCCGCAGGCGCCGCCGTAACCCTGACTACCTACCCGAGGTGGTGCTTCCGGATGCGGTGACCGCCACCTCGCAGGCCGAGAAGGCTCTCGACGGCGCCGACATGGTGGCGATCGCCGTGCCGGCGCAGACGCTGCGGACCAACCTCACCCAGTGGGCCGGCGCCGGACCGCTAGGCGGCGACTCCACCGTGGTGAGCCTCATGAAGGGGATCGAGCTCGGCACCGGCAAGCGGATGAGCGAGGTCATCGTCGATGCGACGGAGACCGATCCATCGCGCGTCGCCGTGCTGACCGGTCCGAACCTGGCGGGCGAACTCGTCTGCCGCCAGCCGGCCGCGTCGGTCGTGGCGTGCATCGACGAGGACCGGGCGGCCGTGGTGCAGCAGGCCGTCGCCACCAAGTACTTCCGGCCGTACACCAACGACGACGTGATCGGCTGCGAGCTTGGCGGTGCCGTGAAGAACGTCATCGCGCTCGCCTGCGGGATGGCCATCGGCATGGGGTTCGGCGCCAACACGGGGGCGACCGTGATCACGCGGGGCCTGGCCGAGACGGCACGGCTGGGGGCCCGCCTCGGCGCGGACCCGCTCACCTTCGCCGGGCTCGCCGGCCTCGGCGACCTCGTGTGCACCTGCATGTCGTCGCTGTCGCGCAACCGTACGTACGGGGAGCATCTCGGTCGCGGCGAGACGCTCGAGCAGGCGCAGGCGGCGACCCGGCAGACGGCCGAGGGCGTGACGAGCTGTCTGTCCATTCGCGACCTTGCCCGCGCGCGGGGAGTGGAGATGCCGATCACCGAGCAGGTCGCGCGCGTCTGCCACGAGCAGGTGCCGGTCGGCGAGGCGATGATCGCCCTCATGAGCCGCGACACCAAGCCCGAATGACGTCCATGCCCTCCTCCCCCACCCAGCCAGAAATGAACTCCGGCGACGCGAGCGGTTACGGGGACGGCACGCGGGTCGTGCGAGCCGGCTTGCCCGATCCGGCGCCCGGCGAAGCCTTCCGACCCGGGCCGGTGCTCGCCTCGACGTTCGCGCTTGACCCGTCGACCGGTCCGGTGCCGGGTGTGGACTCGTACGGCCGGCCGGACAGCCCCACCCGGCGGCTTCTCGAGTCGGCCATCGGCGAGCTCGAGGGAGGTGAATGCCTCACATTCGCGACCGGCATGGGGGCGGTCTCGGCCCTGCTGCTGACCGTGCTCGTCCCCGGTGACACGGTCGTGCTCCCAGCCGACGGCTACTACCTCACGCGCGCCTTCGCCGAGCGGTCGCTGGCGCCCCGCGGCGTGACCATCCAACTCGCTCCGACCGCTGGGCCGTACGCGTCCTTCGCGGGTGTGCGCCTGGTGCTGCTGGAGTCGCCGGCCAACCCGGGGCTCGACGTCTGCGACATCGCGTCGCTCGCGGCGGCCGCCCACGCGGCGGGCGCCGTTGTGGCGGTGGACAACACGACCGCCACACCGCTCGGCCAGAACCCGCTCGCCCTCGGCGCCGATGTCGTCGTGGCCAGCGGCACCAAGGCGCTCACGGGCCACTCCGACCTGCTCCTCGGCTACCTGGCGACCCGCGACTCCGGGCTTCTGGAGCTCGTGCGGGCGTGGCGCAACGGCACCGGCGGCATTCCGGGCAACGTCGATGCCTGGCTCGCCCATCGGTCGTTGGCGACCCTCGATCTGCGGCTGGCCCGACAGACCGCCAACGCGGCGGCGCTCGCGGAACTGCTGTCGGAACACCAGGCCGTACGGTCGGTGCGCTGGCCGGGCCGGCCGACCGATCCGTCCTATGTGGTCGCAGCGCAGCAGATGCGTCGCATCCCGGGCGTCCTCGCGTTCGAGCTCGCCACCGCCGAGGCCGTGGCGGCGTTCTTCGCCTCCTCGTCGCTGGTGACCGCGGCGACCTCGTTCGGCGGGGTGCACACGACCGGTGACCGGCGGGCACAGTGGGGCGACGACACGCCGGCGGGCCTGGTCCGCCTCTCGTGCGGCATCGAGGACACCGCCGACCTCGTGGCCGACGTCGCCCGCGCCCTCGCCGCTCTCGGCTGACCGCCACTCCGAACGCTCACCGGTGAGGATTCCCACTTTCCTCAGAATTCTCACCGCGGAGTTGGATCTTGGAGTGCCGAGCCGCGCGCCGGACCCGCGGCCGGTAGGGTGATCGGCGTGAGCTCGCCAGGCAGTGGCTCTTCGCCAGGCAGTGGGTCCTCGCTAGACAGTGGGTCCTCGCCACCCAGTGGATCCTCGCCAGGCAGTGGGCCCGAGACGCCCTCCGTCCTCACGGAGGGGCAAGTTCCGGCGACGCCTGCGGAGCGGAATCAGCAGGCAACGCGGGACGTCGGGCGTCGTACCCGGGTCGCCGTCGTCTTCGGGGGCCGCAGTGCCGAGCACGCGATCTCGGCCGTGAGCGCGGGAAGCATCCTGGGCGCCCTCGATCCGGACGAGTTCGAGGTCGTACCGGTCGGCATCACCCGCGAGGGTCGGTGGGTGCTCATCACCGCCGATCCGACCACCTTGGCGATCCGTGGCGGCACCCTGCCGGAGATCACCGACGGCTCGGGTCGCAGCGTCATGCTTCCCGGCGATCCCACCTCGGGTGGTCTGGTGGTGCTCGACCCGGCGGACGGGGCCCGGGCGCTCGGGGACGTGGACGTGGTCTTCCCGGCGCTGCACGGCGCCTACGGCGAGGACGGCACGATCCAGGGGTTGCTGGAGATGGCCGGCGTCCCGTACGTGGGGGCGGGTGTCTTCGCCTCCGCGGCGGGCATGGACAAGGAGTTCACCAAGAAGCTCGCCGAGGCGGCCGGCATCCCGGTCGGGCCCTACGCTGTGCTGCGCGCGGGGCAGCAGCTCTCGGCGGCCGACAAGGACCGGCTCGGGCTGCCACTGTTCGTGAAGCCGGCGCGGGCCGGGTCATCGTTCGGGATCAGCAAGGTGCACACCTACGGCGACCTCGACGCGGCGATCGCGGCCGCCCGGGCGATCGACCCGAAGGTTCTGATCGAGGCGGCGGTCATCGGCCGCGAGATCGAGTGTGGCGTGATCGAAGGGGAGGCTGGCGGCGCCTCCGAGGCATCCGTGCTCGCCGAGATCCGGGTCGTGGCAGGCCACGAGTTCTACGACTTCGAAGCGAAGTACCTCGATGTCGAGGAGTCGTGCGAGTTCGATATCCCCGCCGACCTGCCCGATCGGGTCACCCGTCGGGTACAGGAGCTCGCCTGCCGTACCTTCGACGCCCTGGACTGCGCGGGCCTGGCCCGGGTGGACTTCTTCGTCACCCCGGAGCTGGACGTGTACCTCAACGAGATCAACACGATGCCGGGGTTCACGGCGACGTCGATGTTCCCCCGCATGTGGGCGGCCTCGGGCCTGGACTACCCGAAGCTCATCTCCCGGCTCGTCCGCACCGCCCAACGGCGTGGCACCGGCCTGCACTGAGCCTCGGTTCTCCACGAGAAGGCGTCGCTCGCGGCTGCGGTTCGCCGTCAGGATATTGGCGGGTCTGTCTGGCAGCCGGTGGGGATCTCGTCGGTGTCGCGCTGGTCGAGGTTGGCGCCGACCGCTGCCGAGAACGGACTGACCGACAGGAACGAGCCGTCGGGTGGCCCGGGCACGGTGACAGTCACCGGCACGGTCCGGTCCACGGTTGTCCACAGTGTACGGTCGTCGCCGTCGACCCGGTGCCAGCAGACCGCGTATCGCTGGTCGTCCTCGTCCGTCGCGACCAGGCTGAAGAGCATGTCCGTGTCGCCGACCACCGGCAGCGTGGTACCGCACTCGAGGGTGACGGGCGGGTCGCCGTAGGCGGCGTTCTGCTCGGCCCCTTCGGTGACCGGGCGTTGCGCGCGACTGGCCACCGAGGTGGGCAGGTCCGAGATGAGCCCCTGGCAGGCGACCGTGTCCTCAGGCGTCAGTTCGCGGGCCGTCATCGTCACAGGTCCGGTCGCGGCTGGGTCCGGCTCGCCGCCGCCGAACCCGCCGAAGAGGAGTGCGCTGATCCCGAGCACCGCGACGGCGACCGGCACCGCGACGAACGTGGCGGTACGCGCGGCGCTCCGGTTGATCGGATCACTGGCCACGGCTGGCCGATTCCTAGAGGTGGACGATCGTGCAGGTGACGGTGCGGGTGATGCCCGGCACGAGTTGGATCTTGCTCACGACTATCTTGGCGAGATCGTCCATCGTGGGGGCCTCTGTGAGCACCACCGCCTCGTAGGGGCCGGTGACCGCGTCGACTCGGACCACCCCGGCGATGTCACGGATCGCCAGAGCAACGTCCAGGGCCTTACCTACCTCCGCCTGGATCAGGACGTACGCCTGGACCACGCCGAAACACCTCCTCGCAGCAGCCGAACCAGACAGAAGATCTCAAGCTGGACAGCGAGCCGTCCGGCTTCCGGACGGCGTGCGGTGTGAGACTAGCGAACGGGGATGCTGGTTCTTGCCGAGGGCGACCCAAAGGGGGAACACATGACAGTCGCGCCCACAGGCGAGTTCGGCCTGATCCAGCGGGTGACCGCACGGCTGGGCACCGCACCGACGACTCTGGTCGGGCCGGGCGACGACTCGGCCCTGGTGAGTGCGCCCGACGGCCGGGTGCTCGCGAGCTGTGACGTCCTCGTGGACGGGCGGCACTTCCGCACCGACTGGTGCACGGCGACCGACATCGGCCACCGCGCCGCGGCGGCGAACCTCGCCGACATCGCGGCCATGGGCGGCGTACCGACCGCCCTGCTGGTCAGCCTCTGTATTCCGCGTGACCTCGACCCGCGGTGGCCGGAGCAGCTCGCCGACGGCCTCGGCGCGGAGTGCGAGTCGGTCGGCGCGGCGGTGGTCGGTGGGGACATGTCGACCAGCTCCGTCATCACCGTCGCGGTCACCGCGCTCGGCGACCTGCGAGGCCGCGCCCCCGTCCTGCGCTCGGGCGCGCGGCCCGGTGACGTGGTGGCGATGGCGGGGCGGATCGGGCAGGCCGCCGCGGGGTTGACGGTGCTGTCGCGGGGGTTCCGCTCACCGCGGGCGTTGGTCGAGGCGTACCGGCGGCCCGCCGTGCCCTACTGGGCCGGACCCGAGGCGGCGGCCCTGGGCGCGACCGCGATGATCGACGTCTCGGACGGGTTGATCGCCGACATCGGCCACGTGGCCGAGGCGAGTGGCGTCGGCGTGGACCTGCGGCGTGAGGCCTTCGAGCTGACGCAGCCGATGCTCGACGCCGCCTCGGCACTCGGGGTTGACCCCTACCTGTGGGTCCTCACCGGCGGCGATGACCATCCGATCGTGGCGACCTTCCCGCCCACGGTGGCCCCCACCGACCCGTGGCTGCAGATCGGGCGGGTGACCCAGGGCAGCGGGGTCACCGTCGACGGCCGCCGGTTCGCCGACGGCCCCGCGGGTTGGGACCACTTCCGGTAGCGAGCGCTTCGGGTGGCTGGGGATTACTCAGAGTAGTGGATCGCTGCAAACTGTCACGGGCGCAGTCCTTCGCACCAGGGCGGTGCACGTCGATGCGGAAATGCCCGTACGCTCTACCGTCGTGACCGAGATCGAGATCCGCCCCACCCGGTACGGTGCCCCAGCCGCCCAGAAGATGATCACTGCAGCGTTGGATGAGCTCACTCAGCGTTACGGTTCGGGTGACGAGAACCCGATCGAGGCGGTGCAGTTCGACCCGCCCGAAGGCATCTTCCTGATCGCCTGGATCGACGGGCAGCCGGTGGGGTGCGGCGCTTGGCGTACGATCTCGCACTTCGTCGAACCCGCGGAACCAGGCGTCGTCGGCGGCAGCGATGGCGGGGCTATCGCCGAGGACGTGGCCGAGATCAAGCGCATGTACGTCAGCCCGCACGCCCGCAACTCGGGCGTGGGGACCGCCCTGCTCGAAGCGCTGGAGGCGTCGGCCCGCGACAGCGGCATGCGCCGCATGATCCTGGAGACTGGCCTGCGCCAGCCCGAGGCGATCGCCCTCTACGAGAAGCTCGGGTACCGGCGGATCCCGAACTACGGCTACTACAAGGACGAGGCCGACTGCCTCAGCTTCGGTCGAGACCTCTAGTCGCAGACCGTACGGCTAGGCGCAGACCGTACGACTAGTCGCAGACCGTACGGTTAGTCGCAGACCGTACGGACAGCACCCGTCCAGCCGGCGTGGCCGCTCGGTGGTCGCAGGGCGTACGCCCTCGCCGCTCCCGCCTTCAGCCGCGGGCGGCGCGCAGGACCTTGCCGGCCTTGATGCAGGAGGTGCAGACCGACATCCGGCGGGTGTTGCCGCCGCCCGCGTCGACACGCACGGTCTGGATGTTGGGCTGCCAGCTGCGGTTCGTCTTCTTCTTCGACCACGGCACGTTGTGGCCGAAGCCCGGCCCCTTGCCACAGACGTCGCACACGCTAGCCACGGGAATCTCCTGGTTGACTGAGGGCTGCCCTGCTGATCGGCGCAGCGTGCAGGCACCGACACTGCGGGCGCCAGCCGTCAGAGTCTAGCCGACCGGCGGTGGGCCACGCCAACCAAGCTCCCCACCCGCGGCCCGCCCGCCGAACCAGCCTGGTCACCTCAGCCCCAGCGGCGGTGCCCGGTACTACGGTGGTTGGCGTGCTCGATCGCCTGGACGCCGCTGCTGTGCGGCGGTGGTGCGCCGTGGGGCTCGACGCGCTGCGGCGTCACCGAGCTGAGATCGACGAGCTGAACGTCTATCCCGTCCCCGACGGTGACACCGGTACGAACCTGGTGCTGACCCTCACGGCGGCCTGGGAGGCGATCGCCACCGACCCATCGCCCGCCGAGGCCGCCAACGACGGCCATGGCACCGGCCAGGACGCCGGTACTGGGGCCGACAATGGCGCGGCCGCGCCGGGGCCGTTGCTGCACCGCATGGCCCGGGCGGCGTTGCTCGGCGCGCGGGGCAACTCGGGGGTGATCCTGTCGCAGCTGCTGCGCGCTACCGCCGACACGCTCGGGTCGGTCCCGGTCACGCGGGGGCGGACGCTCGCCGGCGCGCTCACGGCGGCGGCGGAGGCGGCCTATGCCGCAGTCGCGGAGCCGGTCGAGGGGACGGTGCTCACCGTCGCTACCGGCGCGGCCGAGGCTGCCCGTGCGGCCGATACTGACGACCTGGCCGCAGTGGCCGAGGCGGCGGCGCGCGGTGCCACGGAGGCTCTCGCCCGTACGCCCGAGCAGCTGCCGGTGCTCGCCCGCGCCGGCGTGGTCGACGCCGGCGGCATGGGGTTGGTCGTGCTGCTCGACGCCCTGGTCGAGGTGGTGACCGGCCGGGCGCCCGCGGTCGAACCGCACGTTCGGGTGCGCCGGGGTCCGACGACGCTCACGGTCGCCCGCGAGACGGGGTCGGCGGAGTACGCCTACGAGGTGCAGTTCCTGCTCGACGCGTCGGAGGAGGCCGTGGCGGCGCTGCGTCCGGCCCTGCTGGCGCTCGGCGACTCGCTGGTGATCGTGGGTTCCGGCGTCGTCACCCAGCCCCCGGTGTGGAACATCCACGTGCACGTCAACGACGTCGGCGCCGCAATCGAGGCCGGCGTCCGGGCCGGCCACCCGCACCGCATCTCGGTGACCAGGTTCGCCGACGAGGCGGTGGCCGTGGCGCCCGTTCCCGCCGCCCTCGACCCTTCCGCGCGCGGGCTCGTCGTCGTCGCACCGGGCCCCGGCCTGGCCGAGATCTTCCGCGGTGAGGGCGCGGTGGTTGTCGATCCGGGCGGGGCGAACGGCGTGCCGTTGTCTCCGTCCACATCGGACATCCTCGCTGCGATCCAGGCGACTCGGGCCGGCCGCGTGGTCCTGCTCCCCAACGACCCCAACGTGTTGGGGGTCGTCCAGGCCGCCGCGGAGCGGGCCCGGGCGGACGGGATCCGGGTAGGCGTGGTGCCGACGAAGTCGCCGGTGCAGGCGATGGCGGCCATCGCGGTCCGCGACGACCGCCGCCGCTTCCACGACGACATCATCGCGATGGCCGAGGCGGCCGGCGCGTGCCGGTTCGCGGAGGTCACGGTCGCGACCCGTGAGGCGTTGACCGTCGTCGGCCGGTGCGAACCGGGTGACATCCTCGGCCTGGTCGAGGGCGAGGTGAACGTCATCGGCAAGGACCTGGGTGAGACCTGCCTGTCGCTGGTGGACCGCCTGCTCGGCGGCGGGGGCGAGCTGGTGACGCTGGTCCTCGGCGCCACTGCCCCGGCGGACCTGCACCACCGGCTCGCCACTCACCTCCACCACGCCTGGCCGTTCGCCGAGACGCGGTTCTATGACGGCGGCCAGCCCCACCACCCCCTGCTGGTCGGGGTGGAGTAGGTGGAACCGCAATGACCACACTGGACACTCCCGTCGCGAAGGTCCTCGGCCCCGGGAAGAAGGCCAAGGCGACCGAGTCCGAGCTCCGGCGGGCGTTCGGCATCGAGACCGTGGGTGACCTCTTGCGCCACTACCCGCGGCGGTACATGGAGCGCAACGAGCTCACCGACATCGCGAGCCTGCAGACGGGTGAGGACGTAACCATCGTTGCCGAAGTGGAGAAGGTCGATACGCGGCCGATGCGGGGTCGACCCGGGTTCATCACCGAGGTGGTCGTCCGGGACGACTCGTTGCGGCGCCTGATTCTCACGTACTTCGCCAAGAACATGCAGATCGTCCACAAGTCAACCGGTCACCTGCGGCCCGGCCGGCGTGGCCTGTTCGCCGGCACGGTCACCGAGTTCCGCGGCAAGCGTCAGCTCACCCATCCCAAGACCGAACTGACGGCGAGCGAGGACGAGGAGGCCGACCTCCTGGGTCATCTGATCAGCCTCTACCCGGGGACCGCGCAGCTCGCCTCCTGGGACATCGCCAAGCCGATCCGGACCCTGCTCGACCTCGTGCGGGTCACCGATCCGCTGCCGGCCTCGCTGCGGGAGAAGCACCGCCTGCTCGACCTTCACACCGCGCTGCGATTCATCCACCGGCCGGAGTCGTACCAGCAGGTCGGCGCCGCCGTGAAGCGCCTGAAGTGGGACGAGGCGTTCGCGGTTCAGGTCGCGCTGGTGCAACGCAAGCTCCGGGCGGACGCCGCCCCGGCCGTTCCGCGGGCCCGACGAAGCGACGGGCTTCTGTCCACTTTCGACACTCGCTTGCCGTATGAGCTCACCGCCGGCCAGAAGGCAGTCGGCGCAACGATCTCAGACGACCTCGAACGACCCCACCCGATGCATCGGCTCCTGCAGGGCGAGGTCGGTTCCGGCAAGACCGTGGTGGCGCTGCGGGCGATGCTCCAGGTGGTGGACGCCGGTGGCCAGGCCGCCCTCCTGGCGCCGACCGAGGTGCTCGCGGTGCAGCACCATCGCAACATCCGCGAGCTGCTCGGGCCGCTGGGCCGGGCGGGTGAGCTCGATAGCGATCCCGAAGCCACCGCGGTGGTGCTCGTCACCGGTTCGCAGGGCGCGGCCGCGCGGCGGGAGGCCCATGGGGCCACCGCTTCCGGGCAAGCGGGCATCGTCATCGGCACCCACGCCCTGCTCTACGACCGCGTGGCCTTCTCCGACCTCGGGTTGGTCGTCGTCGATGAGCAGCACCGGTTCGGCGTGGAGCAGCGCGACGCCCTCCGGACGAAGGCGGGCGACAGCGCGACCCATGTCCTCGTCATGACGGCGACCCCGATCCCGCGCACCGTGGCGATGACGGTCTTCGGCGACCTCGAGACGTCCGAGCTGCGCGAGCTGCCCCGTGGGCGCTCCCCGATCGAGACCCACATGGTGGCGGCGGAGAAGCCGGGCTGGCCGGAGCGGGCGTGGCGCCGGCTTCGCGAGGAGGTACGCAAGGGACACCAGGCTTACGTGCTCTTCCCGCGCATCGGGGGCGTGGGCGTCGAGGACACCGCCCGGCTGGTCGAGGACTCCGAAGGTTCGGACGGCGCGCTGCCTACCACGCCACCGGGTGGTCGCCGGCCGCTGGCGCTGCTGGACGTCGAGCCCGTGCTCCGTGACGACGGCGAGACCAGCCTGCACACCTCGCCCCTGGTGACACCCGGAGCGTTGAAGGACCTGCGGGTCGGCGTCCTGCACGGCCGGCTGCCGGCCGACGAGAAGGACCGGGTCATGCGCGAGTTCACGGCTCGGCGGCTGGACGTGCTGCTCTCGACCACGGTCATCGAAGTCGGCGTCGACGTGCCGAACGCGACCACCATGATGGTCCTCGATGCCGACCGGTTCGGGATCTCCCAGTTGCACCAGCTCCGAGGTCGCGTCGGCCGTGGCGATGCCCAAGGCATCTGCCTGCTGATGACCGAGGCCCCGGTGGGTAGCGCAGCACAGACGCGTCTCGATGCGGTCGCCTCCTCGGCGGACGGGTTCGAGCTGGCCAACGTCGACCTGGCGCTGCGCCGAGAGGGCGACGTGCTCGGCGAGGCGCAGTCGGGTCGCGCCGCCCACCTGCGGATGCTGTCCCTGATCAAGGACGCGGAGGTGATCGCCGAGGCCCGTGCGGAGGCGATCGCCCTGCTTGAGCGCGACCCCGAACTCGGAGACCATCCGGCACTCGCCACCGCCGTCGCCGCCGTGGTCGATGAGGAGCGGGCCGAGTTCCTGGAGAAGGGCTAGGCCATGGTGCGCCCCCCGATCCGGGCTGGATCAACGCGAGGCGATACGCAGTGACGAGGATCGTGGCCGGGTCGCTAGGCGGGCGCCGGATCCAGACGCCGCGTGGCCAGGAGACGCGCCCCAGCTCCGACCGGGTGCGGGAGGCGCTGTTCTCGACCCTGGAGTCCCTGACCGACCTCGACGGCTGCCGATTCCTCGACCTCTACGCGGGCTCCGGCGCCGTCGGGTTGGAGGCGGCATCGCGGGGCGCGGCGGCCGTACTGCTGGTCGAGTCGCAGACCCGGGCGGCGCAGACCGTACGGTCGAACATCGCCGCACTCGGCCTGCAGGGGACCGCGCAGCTCCTCGCGGCGCGCCTGCCCGGTGCGCTCATCCCTGGACCGGCCGGCGAACCCTACGACGTCGTATTCGCCGACCCGCCGTACGCGGTGCCCAATGACGAGATCGGCGACCTGCTGGTCGGGCTGGTCACGCACGGCTGGCTGGGGGTCGGGGCGGTGGTCGTGGTCGAGCGCTCCGCCCGCGAAGACGCCCCACCGCAGGTGGACGGTCTCACAGCACTGCGCGGTCGGCGGTACGGGGAGACCGTCCTTTGGTACGGTCGCCGCGCAGACCCGGCTGAGCAGGAAGAAGGCGTGCGATGAGACGGGCCGTGTGTCCCGGATCCTTCGATCCCGTCACGAACGGGCACCTCGACATCATCGGCCGGACGAGTCGTCTCTACGACGAGGTGATCGTCGCGGTGCTGATCAACGAATCGAAGAGGGGTCTGTTCACGATCGAGGAACGCCTGGACATGCTGGGCGAGGTGCTCGCCGAGTTCCCGAACGCCCGCATCGAGGCGTTCCGGGGTCTTCTGGTCGACTTCTGCCAGGCCCAGCAGGCGCTCGTGGTCGTGAAGGGTCTGCGCGCGGTCAGCGACTTCGACTACGAGCTTCAGATGGCCCAGATGAACATCGGGCTGGCCGGCGTGGAGACGTTGTTCATGCCCACCAATCCGCAACACTCGTTTCTGTCCTCGAGCGTGGTCAAGGACGTGGCCAAGTGGGGCGGCGACGTCTCGCCCTACGTCCCCGAGGTCGTGGCCCACCGGCTGGCCGACCGGCTGCGCCCGTCCGCTCGCTGATCTCGGGTGGCCGGGTGGGGCAGGAGGGCCGGCACGGCAGTCTCGTGGGTACGGCCGGCCCTAACACCGGCACCATCCGGCGCTGCATCATGAAACCGGGCTGACCTACATAGAACTTCGCGCCTGAGGTCCCGAACTCGCTCCATCGTGAGGGCCGAGGCGGCCGAGCAGATTTGACGGGAGTACCGCGGTGGACCCGATGGACCGCATCGACCAGATCATCTCCGTGGTGGAGAACGCCCGGAATGTCCCAATGTCGCGCAACGCGATGATCGACCGGGCTGAGCTGATCGGGCTGCTGGAGCAGTTGCGCGTCGAGCTGCCGAGCGAGATGCGACGCGCGGGGGCGCTGCTCGAGGAACGGGACAAGATCCTTGATGCGGGCCAGCGCGAGGCCGAGCGGATGATCGCCGAGGCCGAGGCGGAGCACCACCGGCTCGTCTCCCACAACGAGGTCGTCGTCTCGGCCGACCGGGAGAGCACCCGGATGATCAACGAGGCGCGGGCCGAGGTCCAGCGGCTGCGCGACGAGGTGGACGAGTACGTCGACACGACCCTGGCGAACTTCGAGCAGTTCCTGCACCGGTCCCTCGCCTCGATCGAGCGCGGCCGGGACAAGATGCACGCCCTGCGGGAGATCGGCTCGTTCCAGGGGGACGACCGCGAGCACAACCTGCCGTTCTGACCGCCGTTGCGGGCGGGCCCTCCCGGATACGGTAAGCTGACGTTTCGGCCTTTCCAGGTCCGGATGGCTCCGGCGACGGCTTGCCTAGCCGGACAATGCAGACACTGACCATGCGCGATCATCAGCCCACGCACCTCGATCCCCGGGCGCCGCTTGTCCTCGACACGAGGGACCTGCCGCGTACTCCCGGGGCGATGCGCGTCGTCCAGCTGGAGGTGCCGGCACCGGAGAGCCTCGGCCTGGAGCTGATCCGGGTGCCCGAGGGCGAGTCCGTCTCGCTCACCGTGCGCCTGGAGTCGGTGTCGGAGGGGATCCTGGTCTCCGCCCGGGCCCGCGCAGCGCTCCGGGGTGAGTGCGGCCGGTGCCTGCGGGAGATCAGCGATGAGCTCGATGTCGAGTTCCAGCAGCTGTACGCCTACGAGCACAGCACGACGGACGAGACGACCGACGACGACGAGGTCGGCCGGTTGCGGGGCGATCTGATCGACCTGGAGCCGGAGCTGCGCGACGCCGTGGTGCTGGCGCTCCCCCTGCACCCCACGTGCCGGGAGGACTGCCCCGGGCTGTGCCCCGAGTGCGGGGTGCCCTGGGACGAGCTGCCGGCCGACCACAGCCACGCGCAGGCCGACCCGCGGTGGGCCGCCCTGAGCCAACTGAAGAAGTCTTGATCGCCCGACCTGGGCCTAGCGGCCCTCCACCCCACCCCCCCCCCCCCACACCCCCCCCGGCGGGGGGCCCGCCCCCCCCCCCCCCCCCCCCCACACCCAGCCCACCCCCACCCAGCCACCCAGAACTGAAGGAGCGCAGCACCGTGGCCGTACCCAAGCGCCGGACGTCACGCAGCAACACCCGGTCCCGCCGGGCGCAGTGGAAGGCGACGCCCGTCGCCACCGTGGCGTGCCCACAGTGCCGCTCCCCGAAGCTGCCCCACACCGTCTGCACCGTGTGCGGCACCTACAAGGGCCGCCAGGTCGTCGAGGTCTGACCGCCGGGTCCGCACGTGTCGCGATCGCCAGGGATACGGCCGTGAGCCGCCGGCCGCCCGGGGCGGAGCTTGCGGCGGCGCTGGGCGTCGCCCTCGACCTCGAGCGGCTGGAGCAGGCGCTCACGCACCGCTCGTACGCCTACGAGAACGGTGGGCTGCCCACGAACGAGCGGCTGGAGTTTCTGGGCGACTCAGTGCTCGGGCTGGTGGTCACCACGGCGCTCTACCACGAGCACCCGGGCCTGCCCGAGGGACGGCTGGCCAAGCTCCGGGCGAGCGTGGTGAACTCCCGCGCCCTGGCCGACGTGGCCCGTGGCCTCGGGCCGCAGGGTCTCGGGACGCACCTGCTGCTGGGCCGCGGCGAGGAGGCGACGGGCGGTCGGGACAAGGAGAGCATCCTCGCCGACACTCTCGAGGCGCTCCTCGGTGCGGTCTACCTGCAGTACGGCCTGAAGACCGCGGCCGAGGTGGTGCACCGGTTGTTCGACCCGGTGATGGCGCGAGCGGCCCGCCTCGGCGCGGGCCTGGACTGGAAGACGAGCCTGCAGGAACTCACCGCGACCCGGACCCTGGGCGTGCCGGAGTACGACGTCGAGCAGACGGGACCCGACCACGCCAAGACGTTCACCGCCTGGGCGGTCGTGGCCGGTATCCGGCACGGCGGCGTGCAGGGCCGCACCAAGAAGGAGGCGGAGCAGCGCGCCGCGCAGGCGGCCTTCGAGGCGCTGACCGCACAGGACCGGCGAGCCGCCGAGGAGTCCACATTGGACGTCTCTGCGGCCGATCTCTCCACTGTGGACCGTGGTGCCCCGGTGGCCCCCGACCCGAGCCGCTGATATGCCCGAACTGCCCGAGGTCGAGACCGTACGGCTTGGTCTGGACCGGCACGTCACCGGCCGCCAGATCCAGGTGGTCGAGGTGCTGCACCCGCGGTCTGTGCGCCGCCACGTTGCCGGCGGCGACGACTTCACGGCCCGGCTGGCCGATCGCACCGTCACGGGTGTTCGTCGCCGCGGCAAGTACCTGTGGCTCGCGCTCGACTCCGACGACGCGGTGGTCGGGCACCTCGGCATGTCAGGACAGATGCTGATCCTGGAGCCCGCGGCACCGGCCGGCCCACACCTGCGGGTGCGGTTCAGCTTCGCCGACGCCGGGCCCGAGCTGCGTTTCGTGGACCAGCGGACGTTCGGCGGCCTCGCGGTCTCGGTTGGGGGCGCGGCCCTGCCCGCCGAGGTCGCGCACATCGCCCGCGATCCGTTCGACCCGGAGTTCGACCCCGAGCGCGTCGTGGCCGGCCTGCGCCGGCGGCGCACCGGGGTCAAGCGCGCGCTGCTCGACCAGACCCTCGTCTCGGGGGTCGGCAACATCTACGCCGACGAGTCGCTGTGGCGGGCCGGCCTGCACGGCGCCCGACCGACGGCCCAGCTCACCCGTCCGGCCGCCCGGCGGTTGCTCGGGCACGTCGCCGCGGTGATGGCGGAGGCGCTGACCCAGGGCGGGACGAGCTTCGATGCCCTCTACGTGAACACCAACGGGGAGAGCGGGTACTTCGGCCGGTCGCTCGCGGTGTACGGGCGCGAGGGCGAGCCGTGCCTGCGGTGCGGCGCGCCGGTGCGCCGCGAACCGTTCATGAACCGCTCGTCGTACTCCTGCCCGCGGTGCCAGCCTCGACCGCGCCGGCCGAGCGCCTAGTCACCGAGCGCACAGTCACCGAGCGCACAGCCGATCGCAACGGCCGGCGGTAGCCGGCCATCAGACGGTTTGCAGCAATTCGACGCTATCAGCCGGAACCGCCGAAGAAGCCCGAAATGGGGGCGGGAAGGCTCATCACAAACACGGACAAGAGGGTCCTGGTTTCGGGGCTGCGTCGGCTGTGGGATTAGCCGGCTTGACTCGCGCTGGTCTCGGCGCGAGTATAGGGGAGTCGCCAGTCGCGTCCTGCCATGTCCTCATGCGGGACCAGGTGTCCCGGGTTCGTGCCGATGGGACCCTGACGTCGAGGTATTCCTCTCGAGGCCGCACTCAAGCAGCCTCGCGGAACGACCACGAGCTCCCACACGTGGGCAGCGGCACGGCGCGCGTTGACCGGGCCAATCCGGCGGCGCTGACAAGGAGATGATATGGCGAAGGCCCTGTACGGCCACGTGGGCAGCGCGCCCGACAAGCGCCTGCTCGACGAGGTCACGCGCCTGCGTACGCGGGTCCGGGACCTGGAGATCGAGGTAATGCGACTTCGCGCGGAGAACGACCGGCTCGTCGCCGATGCGTCCAACGCCGAGGAGTTGCTCCACATCGCGGAGCCCGCGCTCGCCTAGATCCCGCGGTCCACACACAACCGCATACGCAAGGAACACACACCGCGCGCCGACGACCGTCGGCGCGCATCTTTATGCGTGCGGGTTCTCGCGGCTACGGTCGCCCGTCCGGGTGCGCTACACCAGCGGTGGGCGGCTGGTGTGCGCAGTGGCCGTCGCCTGGTCGCGCGTCGCTCCCGCAAAACCGCGGCAGTCGGGGTTAGCCTGCGCAAGGCGGGGTAACTCGTGCCACGGCACGCCCCGTGTCCGATCTACCCCGGCGTGCCGCCCCCGGCGGCCTGAGCGACAACAGCGGAGAGCCCGTGCACCTCAAGACCCTGACGGTGAAGGGCTTCAAGTCCTTCGCGTCCGCGACCACGCTCCGGTTCGAGCCGGGGATCACGTGCGTGGTGGGTCCCAACGGATCGGGCAAGTCCAATGTGGTGGACGCGATCGCCTGGGTGCTGGGCGAGCAGGGGGCCAAGGCGCTGCGCGGCGGCAAGATGGAGGACGTCATCTTCGCCGGCACCGCCGGCCGGGCCCCGCTGGGCCGGGCCGAGGTCACGCTCACCATCGACAACACCGACGGTGCCCTGCCGATCGACTACACCGAGGTCTCCATCACCCGGCGGATGTACCGGTCCGGCGAGAGCGAGTACGAGATCAACGGCGACTCGTGCCGACTGCTCGACATCCAGGAGTTGCTCTCAGACTCCGGGATCGGTCGAGAGATGCACGTCATCGTCGGCCAGGGCCAGCTCGACTCCGTGCTGCACGCCAAGCCCGAGGACCGCCGGGCATTCATCGAGGAGGCGGCCGGCGTCCTCAAACACCGCAAGCGCAAGGAGAAGGCGCTGCGGAAGCTGGAGTCGATGCAGGCCAATCTCAACCGGCTCTCCGACCTCACCGCCGAGCTGCGGCGGGCGCTCAAGCCGCTCGGTAGGCAGGCCGAGGTGGCCCGCCGCGCCGCCACCATCCAGGCCGACCTGCGCGACGCGCGGATCCGGCTGCTCGCCGACGACCTGTTCTCCGTTCGTTGGGCGCTGGAGAAGGAGATCGCGGACGAGAACGCGCTGCGCGAGCGGCGCGCCGAGGTCGAGGCGCGGCACCAGGAGGTCGAGACGCGCCTGGCCGACCTGGAGGCGGCGCTCGCCGAGGATGCGCCCGAGCTGGCGCACGCACAGGAGACGGTGCTGCAACTGTCCACTGTGCAGGAACGACTGCGGGCCACCCACCAGCTCGCGCTGCAGCGGTGGCGCAACCTCACGACCGAGGAGCCCGAGGTGCGGCCGGGGCGCGACCCGGAGGAGGTGGCGGCGGAGGCGGAGGCGCTGCGGGAGCAGGAGTTGACGCTGCGGGCGGAGCTTGCGCAGGACCAGGCTCGGCTCAACGAGGCGGTCGAGGGCCGCCAGTACATGGAGCGCCGCCTGGCCGACGCCGAGCAGGCCCTCGTGGCCGCGGTCCGGGCCATCGCCGACAAGCGGGAGGGCCTGGCGAAGCTGGTCGGCCAGGTCAACGCGATGCGCACCCGGTCGAGCGCGGCCGCCGACGAGATCGCCCGGCTCGACGCGGCGCTGGAGGAGGCGCAGGCCCGCGCGGTCGCCGCTGCGGAGCAGTTCGAGATCGCCGCAGCCGGCGCGAGCGAGGCCGACCGGGGTACCGACGAGCTCAGCCTGCGCCACGACCATGCGGTCGCCGCCGCTGAGGTCGTCGCTGCTCGGCTGAAGGAGCTGAGCGACTTCGAGCGGGCCGCGGAGAAGGAGACCGCGCACTGGAAGGCGCGCGAGGACGCGCTGGCGCTGAGCCTGCAGCGCAAGGACGGTGCGGGTGCCCTGCTGGCCCACGGCGGCCGGGTCCGGGGCCTGCTCGGCAGCGTGGCCGCGCTGCTCACGGTCGAGCCGGGCTACGAGGCGGCGCTCGCGGCGGCGCTGGGCACGCTGGCCGACGCGGTCGCTGTGTCCGATGTGGACAGTGCTCGGTCGGCGATCGAGCTGCTGAAGGCCGAGGACTCGGGCCGGGCCGCGCTGCTCGTCGGTGGCGCGGACATGCCGGCCAAGGGCGACCGGCCGGCCCTGCCCGAGGGTGCCCAGTGGGCGCTCGAACTGGTCGACTCGCCCGACCACGTACGCCCCGCGGTCGTGCGGCTGTTGCAGGACGTGGTGTTCGCGCCAGACCTCGACACGGCGCGGACCATCGTCAGCTACGCACCGGAGCTGCGCACGGTCACCCGGGACGGTGACGTGCTCGGCGCTTACGCCGCCGCCGGCGGGTCGGGCAAGGCGGCGAGCTTCATCGAGGTCCAGGCCGCAGTGGAGGACTCCCGCCGGAACCGGGTCGCGATGGAGGCCCGCCTGGCGCAGCTACGGGCCGAGCTCGACGTCGTGCGGGCCGAGCAGGCGGCCGCGCGGGCCGCGGCCAGCGAGGCCGCCAACGCCCGTAAGGCGGCCGAGGGCGAGCGCAACGCCGCTAGCCGGCGGCTGGCCGAGCTAGGTGCCGCAGCCCGGTCCGCGAAGGCGGAGAGTGACCGGCTCGCACAGAGTCGCTTCGTGGCCGAGCAGGCCCGTGACCGCGACCTGGCTGGGCTGACCGATCTGGAGGAGCGCCTGTGCTTCGCGCAGCAGACCCCGATCGAGAGCGATCCCTCCACTGTGGAGCGTGACGAGCTCGCGGCCGCGGTGCCGGTGGCCCGCCAGCATGAGATCGAGGTCCGGCTGGCCGTGCGTACGGCCGAGGAGCGGGTCTCCGCCCTCGCCGGTCGGGCGGACGCGTTGTTCCGCCAGGCCGAGCAGGAGCGGGAGGCCCGGGCCCGGGCCGAGGCGCGCCGCGCTGCCCGCGCGCGTGGCGCCGGGATCGCAGCCGCCGTGGTCGGCGGCGCTGAGTACGCGCTCTCGCGGGCCGGTCTGGCGCTGCTGGGCGCAGCCGAACGCCGTGACGCGGTCGCGCAGGCCCGGATCGGGCGGGAGTCCGAGCTCACCGCTGCCCGGACGGCGGCCCGCGAGATCGGCGCGGAGCTGGAACGGCTCACGTCTCGCGTGCACCGCGATGAGGTGGCCCGGGCCGAGCAGCGGATGCGGGTGGAGCAGTTCGAGGCGCGGGCCCAGGAGGAGTTCGGCATCGACCCGGAGACGCTGATCGTTGAGTACGGACCTGAGGTGCCGGTGCCGCCGTCCGCGCACGAGGTCGCCGCGGTCGAGGCCGAGGGGCTGCCCGCACCCGAGCCCGTGCCGTTCGACCGGGCCATCCAGGAGCGGCGGGCCACCAAGGCGGAGAAGGATCTCACGCTGCTGGGCAAGGTGAACCCGTTGGCCCTGGAGGAGTTCGCCGCCATGGAGGAGAGGTACAAGTTCCTCTCCGACCAGCTCGAGGATGTCAAGGCCACCCGTCGGGACCTGCTGACCGTCGTCAAAGACGTCGACGAGCGGATCCTCGAGGTGTTCACCTCCGCGTACGAGGACACGGCGCGGGAGTTCGAGCAGGTCTTCGGCGTGCTGTTCCCGGGTGGCGAGGGCCGCTTGGTGCTCACCGACCCGAGCGACCTGCTCAACACCGGCATCGAGGTCGAGGCCCGTCCACCCGGCAAGAAGATCAAGCGACTGTCGCTGCTTTCCGGTGGCGAGCGCTCGCTCACGGCGGTAGCCCTGCTCTGCGCGATCTTCCGGGCCCGACCGAGCCCGTTCTACCTTCTCGACGAGGTCGAGGCGGCCCTCGACGACGTGAATCTGGGCCGCCTGCTGATCCTGCTCGAGCAGTTGCGGGAGCGCAGCCAGCTCATCGTCATCACGCACCAGAAACGCACGATGGAGATCGCCGACGCCCTCTACGGCGTGACCATGCGCCAGGGCGTGACGCAGGTGATCAGCCAGCGACTCCGCGACGTCGACACCACCGCCTGAGCCTCGCTGTCAGCGTGTTGATCCAGGGCGTGGCGGCGCTTTTCGACGCCGCCGTGCTCCTAGATCAACTGCTGGGCTCCGGGTGACCTCGCGCCGGTCGCACGGTGGGTCGCGCCGCGTCTGACAGGATTGCATGCATGCCCACCGAGATCTGGTACCTGGCCTTGCTCCTGATCGCAGCGGGGGCGGCGGCGATCGTGCCGGCGGTTCGGCGGTGGGACCGCCGGGCCCCGTCTGATACCCGGCCGGAGCGTCGCCGGCCCGTGGCCCGCTCGGGCACCGCGGCGGCTGAGGCGGTGAAGACCGCGCCGCCGAAGGTCAGGAAGACCGCGCCGGCCCGTCCGACTCCGGGTGTGCGGCCCGCCAAGGGCAGGCCGACGACCCGCCCGGCGGCCCCGACCGAGCAGCGCGCTCCGGAAGAGCTCCTGGTGGCCGAGCCCGCCGTCGAGGCGCCGGTGGTCGAGGAGCCGGTGGTCGAGGAGGAGGTCGCCGCCGGGCCCCTGGTCATCGAGGAGCCCGTGGGTGCCGAGACGTACGTCGAGGAGGTCGTCCCGGCGGTCATCGAGCGGCCGGAGCCCACGGTCGGGCGGATGGCCCGGTTGCGCGCCCGGTTGGCGAAGTCGCAGAGCGTCCTCGGCCGCGGGCTGCTCGCACTGCTGACGCGGGAGCGGCTCGACGAGGACACCTGGGAAGAGATCGAGGACACGCTGCTCTCGGCCGACGTGGGAGTGGAGGCGACCACCCAGGTCGTGGAGCGGCTGCGCGAGCGGGCCCGGATCCTGGGCACGGCCGCGGCAGCCGACCTGCGGGACCTGCTCGCCGAGGAGCTGCTCGAGGCACTGGACCCAACGGCCGACCGCACCCTGCGGGTCGCTCCGGTCGACGGACGGCCGGCGGTGCTGCTCGTGGTGGGGGTGAACGGCTCAGGCAAGACCACGACTTGCGGCAAGATCGCCCGGGTGCTGGTGGCCGACGGGCACTCGGTGGTGCTGGGCGCCGCGGACACCTTCCGGGCGGCCGCGGTCGAGCAGCTCGCGACCTGGGCCGGGCGCGTCGGTGCCGAGGTGGTCCGCGGTCCCGAGGCCGGAGACCCGGCGGCCGTGGCGTTCGACGCGGTCCGCCGCGGTATCGACTCGGGGGTCGACACGGTTCTCATCGACACGGCCGGTCGCCTGCAGAACAAGATCGGGCTCATGGACGAGCTCGGCAAGGTCAAGCGGGTCGTCGAGAAGCACGGTCCGGTCGACGAGACTCTGCTGGTGCTCGATGCCACGACCGGCCAGAACGGCCTGGAGCAGGCGCGGGTCTTCACGGACGTGGTCAACGTGACCGGCGTCGTGCTGACCAAGCTCGATGGCACCGCCAAGGGCGGCATCGTCATCGCGGTGCAACGCCGGCTCGGCATCCCGGTCAAGCTGGTCGGACTGGGGGAGGGCCCCGACGACCTGGCTCCGTTCGAGCCCAAGGTCTTCGTCGATGCCCTCTTGGCGGAGTAGACCCGGCGTTGATTCTGCACGCACAGTGTCCGCCCAGTAACGAAGCGCTTGCACGGGAAGGAGGGTAGGTACCAGCTCGTTGCTCGTTCCGACTAGATTGGGCGAGCCTTACTTTTTCTCAGGTTTCGCCAAGCTCCGGTGGGAAAGGTCGCGGGTGGTTCAGCAGGCGCAGCAGGAGATCCCTCTCCTGGGCGGCAACACGAGCACGGTCGTGCGGGTCGGCGATACCGTCCGGCGCAACACGGGCCCGTGGACGCCGGCTGTGCACTCACTGCTGCGGCACCTCGAGTCGGTGGGCTTTACCGGGGCTCCCCGGGCGCTGGGCATCGACGAGCGCGGCCGTGAGGTGCTCTCCTACCTGGAGGGTGAGTGCGGAGCCTACCCCCTGCAGTCGCACTGGGTGACCGACGAGGCGCTGGCCGCGGTGGCGACGATGCTGCGCCGCTACCACGACGCCCAGTTCGGCTTCCGCCCCACGTCCGGCGCCGTCTGGCGTTCCTTCGGACCGCCGCCGCCGGGCACCGAGGTCGTCTGCCATCACGACGCCGCACCGCACAACGTCATCTGGCGCCCGGACGACACGCTCGCACTGATCGACTTCGACCTGTCCTCACCCGGTGCTCGCATCTCCGACGTCGCCTACGCCGCCTGGACGTGGGTGCCGGTCTTCTCCGACCGCGACTCGCAGACGCTCGGATGGCACTCTCCTGACCGGCCGCGTCGGCTGCGGCTGTTCGCCGACGCGTACGGCCTGATCCCCCGTGACCGCCACCGGCTCGTCGCCACGATCCGCGCCCGCATCGTCGACCACGTGGAGGGGATCCGCCGCATGGCCGCGGCCGGAGATCCCGCCTTCGTGAGAATCGTCCACAAGGGACACCTCCGCCGACCCATGCGGGATCTTCGCCTTATCGATGCAGAGCGCGCCGCGCTGGAGGCGGCGCTGCGCTGAGCCCCACGCGTCCAGGTGAGCCGGTACGAGTCGGCCCGGCCGGCCGACGCGTCAGCCCGCGGTGGCGGTGGCCTCGTTCCCCTCGACCGCGACCGCTCGCTCGGCCGCCCGGCGGCTGGTCACGCCGACGCTGATCACGGCGGCGGCCAGGCAGCACACCGCGGTGGCGAGGAAGATCTCGTGGTACTCGACGAGCAGCGCGCTGTTGACCTGACCTATGTAGATCTCGTAGGCCTCGTTGTACTCGGCGATCGCGGCCGGGGTCGGGTCGGCGAACGGGTACGGCGGCGGGACGAGCGTGGCGGTCAACTCGTGGAACCGGTGAAGGCCCCACCCGGTGAGTCCGGCGAACCCGATGAGCATGCCCATGGTGCGCGCCACCACGACGCCGGCCGACGCCACGCCGTGCTGACTGGGCGGGACGATGCGCAGTACCGCCGCCGACAGTGGGGCGATGACGAGGCCGAGGCCGAACCCCGCGATCGCGAGGTCGGTGTCGAGCCGGGGCACCGAGAGGCCCAGCACGACGTGCCGCTCGGAGAGGATCGTGATCGGCCAGCTGGAGACGAGCCAGTAGGCGAACGCCGAGATCAGGAAGCCGGCGACCGTCACCGCGCGGAGGCCGAACCGTGGGGCGAGCAGCCCACCGATGATCGCGCCGACTGGAAGTGCGATCAGGAAGCGGACCAGCAGCCGGGCCGAGTCCGCCTGTTCGGTGAGGCCGAGGACGCCCTGGGCCAGCAGCGATACATCGAGCAAGGTCACCAGCAGCGCCGCGCCGGCGATGAAGCTCGCGCCGAGAACGGCGAAGAACGGCACCTTGGGCGCGCCGCCCAGGTCGACGAGCTTGGTCCGGGCCCGCCACTCCCAGAGCAGGAAGAGCGCCAACACGCCAGCCCCGGCCGCGATGAGCTGCGGTCCCCACGGCGGCAGCACCGAGTCCTCGGGCTTCTGGTTGTTGAGGCCGACCGTGAGCAGGCCGAGGGAGACCGCGAGCAGGAGACCTCCGACGAGGTCGACCTTGGTCCGGGGCCGGTCCCGCGAGGCCTTGCGACCGGGCAGTGAGAACTGCACGGCGGCCATGGCGATCAGGGCGAGCGGCACATTGACCCAGAAGATGCCCTGCCAGCCGATCGCCGTGGCGAGCGCCGCGCCGTAGAGCGGCCCCAGCACGCTGCCGAGCTCCTGGGCGGCGCCGACCGTACCCAAGATGACCGGTCGTTTCTGCTCGGCCCACAGGTCGGCGACGAGCGCCATGGTGACGGGCAGTAGCGCGCCACCGGCGAGGCCCTGCAGTGTCCGCCCCGCGACGAGGACCGGCAGCGGCTCCATCTCGACCCACTGGCCGATCTCCACCGAGGCCGCGGTGACGACCGACCCGACCAGGAAACCAGCCAGGCAGAGCTGGATCACCGCTCGACGACCGAGCTTGTCGGACAGCCCGCCGAGCAGCGGCATGCCGGCCACGTAGCCCAGCAGGAAGCCCGTCACGATCGGGGTGGCGCGCTCGAGGCGGTTCACCGCGACGTCCATGTCCGCGGCCATCTCGATCAGCAGCGTCACCACGACGTACGCGTCGAGCGCCGCGAGCAGTACCGCGGCACCGCCGACGCCGATCGCGATGCGCCGGCCGTGCGGCGTGACCTTCGAGGTATCGGCCGGGGCGTCAGGGAGCACTTATGGTCACCGGCGCGTTGATGTTGGTGAGCTCAAGCGTGATGGTGGAGGCCGGAGCGGCACCGGACGCGGGCGCGTTCACGATCGCCTTGACCAGGTGCTTGGCCTCTTTGTCCAGCCACACTGTGCCGGTCAGCCCGTCGGGCACGCCAGGGACGAGGGTCTCGGCGGCCTCGGTGTCGAGGTCGACGTTGACCCGCCAGGTGTCCACGCCGCCGACCTCCTCCGCTCCGTCGGTCCGCGGGTTGGTGGCGGTGGCGAGCAGGTTGGCCACGCCCCGGTCGGGGTCGAGAATCGCCGAGGGATCATAGACGCTCATGACGCTCCCGGCGGAGGTCCACCCACCGGTCGGGTAGAGCAGCCAGGCGTCCTCGCCGAGGATGCGGAACTCGACCTCGATCAGCTGCGCGCCCACGATGAGCTGGATGGCCCCGGCGGCGTCGCCGTCCCGGGTGAGGTCGCCTTCGGCGCGCGTGATGGGAAGCCCGCCCGGAATAGCCGGATTTATGTCGAGCACGACATGCGTCGTCTCAACATCGTTCATCGCGGTCGCTGCCTCGCTGACGAGGGTGGCGCCATCGGGCAGCGAGTCGGGCGTCGTGTCGTCGTCCTTGTTACACGCGGTGAGGCCGGCGAGAAGCAGCAGGGGTGCCAGGAACGCGAGCACGGAGCGGACGGGCAGAGCACGGGGGGCTCGTGGCATGGCCCGAATGCTAACTGGCCACTGCCAACCGACACCATCGTCGGTCACCACCAGATCCACTCCGTCGCGGACCGCACCATCGGCTGCCTTTGCCTCGTCCGACCGGTCAGACCTCACCGCTCGTGCGCCGGGCTTCACATGTCTGAAACACCAGGTGATGGTCTGGAAACCCGTTGGAGACCTTGCGCGAAACAGCGGTCGGTCAGAGTTCCGCGCAACCGGCGACCGGCAATGCTGCCAGCCGGAGTGGCGCGACTCCGCGGTGCCGTGCACCCGGACGGAGGCGATCGAACCCTAGGGAAGGGGCAAGCGTGCCTGAACCTTTGGAGCTCAGTTCCGGCGACACCGCGTGGTTGCTGGTCTCGAGCGCTCTCGTGTTGCTCATGACGCCGGGCCTGGCCTTCTTCTACGGAGGTCTGAACCGGTCGAAGAGCGTCCTCAATATGATCATGATGAGCTTCTCCTCGATCGGGCTCATCTCGATCCTGTGGCTGTTGTACGGGTTCGCGTTGGCCTTCGGGCCGAACGAGGGTGGCCCGATCACGAACATCCTCGGTGACCCCCAGTTCTACTGGGGCTGGAAGGATCTCTCGTCGCAGGCCGTCGAGGGCTCGGATCCAACCGTGTACACAAATATGGCCTTCCCGCCGTTCCCGGCGACCCCGATCCCGGTATACGTGATCATGGCCTTCCAGATGATGTTCGCCATCATCACTGTCGCCCTGATCTCCGGCGGAATCGCGGACCGGGCGAAGTTCATCGGCTGGATCCTCTTCGCGGCCGGGTGGTTCACCCTGGCCTACGTGCCGATCGCCCACATGGTGTGGGGTCTCGGTCTGATCGGGGGCGAGATCGGTGCGCTCGACTTCGCGGGTGGAACCGCGGTGCACATCAACGCGGGGGCCGCGGCACTGGCACTAGCGATCGTGCTCGGCCGGCGTGTCGGCTGGCCGCAGGCGAGCTTCAAGCCGCACAACGTGCCATTTGTGGCGCTGGGCGCCGGCCTGCTGTGGTTTGGCTGGTTCGGCTTCAACGCGGGCTCCGAGCTGACGGCTGACGGGTGGACGGCAGTGGCGTTCATCAACACGCAGGTCGCCACGGCGGCTGCGCTGCTCGGCTGGATCATCGTTGAGTGGATCAAGAACGGCAAGCCGACCCTGGTGGGTGCCTCGTCGGGTGCGGTGGCCGGTCTGGTCGCCATTACGCCGGCTTGTGCGTACATCCAGCCGATCTGGGCGGTTGTACTCGGCCTGGTCGCCGGTGCGGCGTGCTGCCTCGCCGTCAGCCTGAAGTACCTGTTCAAGGTCGATGATTCGCTCGATGTGTTCGGCATCCACTTCGTTGGTGGCTGGATCGGTACACTCTGGATTGGTCTGGTCGGCATCGCCGGCCCGGGCGGCGACGCCCTGGGAATCTTCAATGGCGGTGGTACCGACCAGTTGGTCAAGCAGGCCGAGGCCGCCGGCATAGTGTCAGCCTGGTCGTTCGTGGTGGCGTTGGTCATCGGCTTCATCCTCAAGATCCTCGGCCTGTTCCGGGTACACGAGGATCACGAGACCGCTGGGATCGACACGCACCAGCACCAGGAGTCCGCGTACGAGTCGTTCACCCCCAGCGAGTCCGCCGCCGCCGGGGCGCACGCAGCGTCGGGTGTGTAGCCTGACGGTGCAGACTCCGCTTGCCCTCTCCGCGCACGAAATGCACGGATCGGGCTGAAGGGTTCAGGGGCATGAAGCTCGTGACGGCGGTCATCAAGCCGCACCAGCTCGACGCGGTCAAGGAGGCGCTGCACGCGATGGGCGTCTCCGGGATGACCGTGAGCGAGGTCCAGGGGTATGGGCGCCAGAAGGGCCACACCGAGGTCTACCGCGGCGCCGAGTACACCGTGGAGTTCCTGCCCAAGATCCGAATCGATGTCCTCATCGACGAGATTGATGTGGAGAAGGTCGTCGAGGCGGTCGTCAGCGCCTCCCGCACCGGAAAGATCGGCGACGGGAAGGTGTGGGTGACCTCGGTCGACGAGGTGGTCAGGGTCCGGACCGGCGAACGTGGCCTGGACGCCCTGTAGCCGCGAACTAGGTAGAGAGATGTCAACGGTGGGGGGACTGGTCAGTGAGGGCGGCGAGGTGCCGCCACCGACCGGTCCCCCTACTGCTGCCAGGGGACCAGCGGGCACCGCTGACGTTGGCGCCGCCGCACGCGAGCATCGTGCGGCGGCGCTTGACGGATGGCTAAGAGATCTGTTCCGGCAAGCTTGCGCGCCGGACCGGGGTCAGAGCCGGCAAGCTTGCGCGCCGGACCGGGGTCAGAGCCGGCAGGCTGGCGGGCCGGACGGGGATGAGAGCCGGCAGGCTGGCGGGCCGGACGGGGGTCAGAGCCGGCAGGCTGGCGGGCCCGATGGGGGTCAGAGCCGGCAAGCCGGCGGGCCGGACGGAGCGGGCGTCGAGGCGGTGCAGCCGCCGCCGGGCGTGGCGCTGTTCACCCTCGGTGGGCTGGGCCGGCGGGAGTGCGCTCCGCACGGTGACCTCGACCTGGTGCTGCTGCACGCAGGGGTCGAGGGCGTCGGCTCGATCGCGGAGCGGATCTGGTACCCGGTCTGGGATGCCGGCCTGACCCTGGACCACTCCGTGCGCACGCACGACGAGGCGCTCGCGGTCACCCGCGAGGACACCAAGGCCGCGCTGGGCCTGCTCGACATCCGCCACGTCGCCGGCGACGAGCAGCTCACTACCCGGCTGCGGGATGCGACGCGCGAGCAGTGGCGGGCGCTGGCCCGAGCGCACCTGCCGGTGCTGAGGGAGCTCACGACCCAGCGCTGGCGGACCCAGGGCGAGCTCGCGTTCCTGCTCGATGGGGATCTCAAGGAGGCCCGCGGCGGCCTGCGTGACGTGCGGGTGCTGCGGGGCGTCGCCTACGCCCAGGTCGCCGACGCCTGGCGGCCGCAGGTGCGGGCCGGCTACACCCGTCTGCTGGACGTGCGCGACGGGCTGCACCTCGTCGCCGGGCGCCGGCGGGACCGCCTCTTCGTGCAGGACCTCGACGACGTCGCCGCGCTGCTCGGCCTACCCGGCCCGGAGGCGCTACGACGCCGGATCGCCGACGACGCCCGGACCATCGCGTACGCCGTCGACGACGCGCTCCGGGCCGCCGAACGGTGGGTCGCGGCGCAGCGCCACGGCGGCCGACGGGCCGGGCCCGTGGTACGGGCGCCGGTGGCCCCCGACGTGGTGGCACAGGACGGCGAGGTGGTGCTCGCCCGAACCGCGGTCGGGCCCGTTGTCGACCCGACGCTCTCGCTCCGGGTGGCCGCCGCGGCGGCCCGCCACGGGCTGCGCATCTCACCCGGCACGCTGGAATGGCTCTCGCGGCACTGCCCGCCCCTGCCCCGGCCGTGGCCCGAGCCGGCCCGGACGGCCTTCGCCCAGCTTCTCGGCGCCGGTCCGGCGCTGGTCTCGACCTGGGAGGCATGCGACCGGTACGGCCTGATCACCGCATGGCTGCCGGAGTGGGCCCGCATCCGCAGCGCACCCCAGCACAACCCGGTCCACCGGTTCACTCTCGACCGGCACCTCATCGAGGCCGTCGCGGCCGCGGCCCGTTACGCGCGCGACGTGGCCCGCCCCGACCTGCTCTTCGTGGGCGCGCTACTGCACGACATCGGCAAGGGCCTGCACGGCGACCATTCGGTGGTCGGCGTCGATGTCGCCACCGCCATCGCCGAGGCGATCGGACTTCCGCCGGAGGAGGTGGCTGCGATCGGCCGCCTCGTCCGCTGGCACCTGCTGCTGCCGGAGGTGGCTACCCGGCGCGACCTGGGAGACCCGCAGACAGTGCGCCACGTCGCGGACACGATAGGGGACGTCGAGACGCTGGAGCTGCTGCACGCGCTCAGCCGCGCCGACGCGGTGGCCACCGGGCCCGCGGCCTGGTCGGCCTGGAAGGAGCGGCTTGTCGCCGACCTGGTGGTCCGGGTGCGCGCTGCCCTCGTGACCGGTACGGTCGCGCCACCACCGGTCAGCTCGGTGCGCCACTCTGCGCTGCTCGCCGGACCCCTTCCGGCGATCGAGATCGCTCCGGACCGGGTGACCGTCGCCGCCGGCGACCGGCTCGGTCTGCTCGCGTCCGTGGCCGGTTGCCTCACCCTGCACCGGCTGGATGTCGTCTCCGCCGACACCTCGACCGCCGCCGTCGAGGGCGCCGCCGTGGCAGTCGTCTCATGCCGGGTGCAGCCGCGCGACGCCGCCGGGCCGGATCGGCAGCGCCTCGTCGCCGACCTCACGAAGGCCCTCGCCGGCGAGCTCGACGTCGACGCGGGGCTGGCCGCCCGGGTCCGCAGCACGCTGCGACCGCGCGGCGGCACCGAGCGGGAGGCGCCGCCGCCACGGGTGGTGTGGGCCATCGACCGGGCTACCGACGCCACCATCCTGGAGCTGCGCGCGGCCGATGACGCGGGCCTGCTCTACCGGGTGGCGCACGCTCTCGAGCTAGCCGGGGCGCACGTACGAGCGGCCCGGATCTCGACCCTGGGCTCCGACGTGGTCGACGCCTTCTACCTCGAGGGCGACTGGTCCGGGGCCGTGGCCCGGACGAACGTCGAACGGGCCGTGCTGGCGGCGGCACTGCCGGTGCTCGGTTGATCTCAGGGCTGCGGTGTGTTGGACGTACGGCCGGCTACCCTGGGATGGCGCCTGCGCCGCGCCCTCCCTACCGCCGGATCTTGAGGACACCTCGTGTTTGACTCGCTGAGCGACCGCCTGAGCGGCATCTTCTCGAAGCTGCGGGGCAAGGGGCGGCTCACCGACGCCGACATCGACGCCACTGCCCGGGAGATCCGCCGGGCTCTGCTCGAGGCAGACGTCGCGTTGCCAGTGGTGAAGGGGTTCATCGGCCGGCTCAAGGAGCGGTCCCGTGGCGCCGAGGTGTCGCAGGCGCTCAACCCGGCGCAGCAGGTCATCAAGATCGTGCACGAGGAGCTCGTCGGCGTACTCGGGGGCGAGGCCCGCCGGCTGACCTTCGCCAAGCACCCGCCAACTGTGATCATGCTCGCTGGCCTGCAGGGCTCGGGCAAGACGACGCTAGCCGGCAAGCTGGCCCGCCATCTGAGCACGCTGGGGCACCAGCCGTTGCTCGTCGCGGCAGACCTGCAACGTCCGAACGCGGTGAACCAGCTCCAGGTGCTCGGTAGTCGCGCTGGCGTCGAGGTCTTCGCGCCCGAGCCCGGTAACGTCGCCGGCCGCGAGGACGGGCAGCATCATCGTGGTGACCCCGTCCGGGTCGCCCGCGAGTCGATCGAATACGCCCGGCGGGCCATGCGCGACATCGTGATCGTCGACACCGCCGGCCGGCTCGGCATCGACGCGGAGATGATGCAGCAGGCGGCCGACATCCGCGACGCCGTGGAGCCCGACGAGGTGCTGTTCGTCATCGACGCGATGGTTGGCCAGGACGCGGTGGCCACCGCCGAGGCGTTCCGTGACGGTGTCGGCATCACGGGCGTGGTTCTGTCCAAACTCGACGGTGATGCCCGCGGTGGTGCGGCGCTGTCGGTGCGCGAGGTCACTGGCGCGCCCATCCTGTTCGCCTCGACCGGTGAGAAACTCGAAGACTTCGATGTCTTCCATCCGGACCGGATGGCGAGCCGGATCCTCGGCATGGGTGACGTGCTGACCCTCATCGAGCAGGCCGAGGCCGCGTTCGACGAGGAGCAGAAGGAGCGCATGACCGCCAAGCTCGTGGGCGGGGAGACCTTCACGCTCGAGGACTTCCTGGAGCAGGTGACGTCCCTGCGACGCATGGGCCCGATCACCAACATGCTCGCGATGCTGCCGGGAATGGGCCAGTACAAGGAGGCGCTGGCCGAGGTCGACGACCGCCACTTCGACAAGATCACGGCCATCATCCGCGGTATGACCCCGACCGAGCGTCAGAACCCGAAGATCATCAACGGTTCACGCCGGGTCCGCATCGCCAACGGTTCCGGCGTGACGGTGATGGATGTCAACCAACTGCTCAACCGGTTCGCCGACGCGCAGAAGCAGATGAAGCAGATGGGCGGCATGCTCGGACTGCCCGGGCGGCGCAAGGCCACCAAGTCGCCGAAGAGCAAGCGCAAGGGCGGCAAGGGCGGCGGCACCCGCCGGCCCGTGGGGCTGCCGGGCATGGGCGGCCTGCCGACGCTACCGCCCGGCCTCGACCCGTCGGCGCTCGAGTCCGGTGGCTTTGGCGACACCCAGGGTCTGCCGCCCGGCTTCAAGGTGCCCAGGCTCGACTTCGGCAAGTTCACCCGGCGCGACAAGGACGAGTAGCCCACTCGGCCGGCCCATGATCCGCATCAACCTCGACGTGACCACCCTGGGCCGGGTCCGGATCACCTACTCACCGCTGTGGGAGCTCTCGCTCAGCCTCCGCGTACTGGTGCACGATCCTCAGCACCGGTTGCACGCGCCGTGGCTGTCGTGGGTGAGGCCGCGCATCGATCCCGATCTGCTCGAGCTCCTGCGGGGCCTGGCACCGGGTCCGCGCGCGATTCCCGACTTCCTCACTCCGGTGCCGCACACCCGCCCGCGGTCGATCCGCAGCGAGTTGGCGGCGCTGGCCGGGACCGACCTGGCCCAGGCCCAGGAGGAGCTTGAGTGCGACTGGGACGGACGGGTGCCCGAACCCGTCGCCGGACTCCTGCGCGACAAGGAGGACGGGATGCGGCGGCTCACGGAGGCGCTGGAGTCCTACTGGAAACAAGCGATCGCTCCGGTGTGGCCCGGGGTGCGCGCCGTTCTCACCGCGGATGTGGCCTACCGCGCGGATCTCCTAGCCGCCAACGGCCTGCACGCCCTGCTCAACCGGATCCATCCCACGATGAGCTTCAACGGGCAGACGCTGTTCATCGACCGGCCCCGTGAAATCACGCGCGACGCGGGACCGGACGGTGTCGTGCTCGTACCCTGCGTGTTCGGGTGGCCGTACGTACTCATCGTCGCCAATAAGGCCTACCCGGCGACGGTCTCGTACGCACCCCGCGGGGCGGGGCTGGTCTGGCAGGAGCGCAAGCATACGAGCGAGCACCCGACGGCCGAGCTGATCGGGCGGGGCCGGGCGGCAATATTGACGGTTCTGGAGCTGCCGATGGGTACCACCCAGCTGGCGGAGCACACCGAGATGAGCCCGCCCGCCGTGAGCCAACACCTGGCCGTGCTTCGGCGCACCGGGCTGGTGACCTCGCGACGGGTCGGGCGAACGGTCCTCAACACCCGCACGCGGCTGGGCGACGCACTCATCGACGGGCACCACGGCGAGTGATCTCGCGAATCCTCTTCGGCACCCGTACTGGCCCTCGTCCGGATGGGCGACGTGCTGCGCGACGCCCTCGACCCGGAGCTGCAGTGATACCGGTGCTCGGCGGGCCGGGGCCCCGCCGCCGCGCGCCATGGTGTAGGACTGGATCATGCCTCGGGGAGTGGTGGGTGGTGAGTCGCTGGCGTGGCACGTACGAGGCGTGGTCCTGCCCGACGACGAGGTGCGAGATCTGTGGCTCGTCGGAGACCGGGTCACCTGGGAGCCCGTCGCTGACGCGGTGACGGTCTCCGACCGGGGGTTCGTGCTCCCAGGGCTCGTCGACGCGCACTGTCATATTGGTATCCGGCCTGGCGGCTCGCCCGTCGAGTCGGTCCAGGAGGCTCGATCGCTGGCCGGCGTGGACCGCGACGCGGGAGTGCTCGCCCTCCGCGACGCCGGCTCCCCGTTCTCGTACCCGGAACTGGACGGCGACCCCGACGTGCCACGACTGGCCCGGGCCGGCCGGCACATCGCCCCGGTCCGTCGATACCTGCGCGACATCGGGGTCGAGGTGGAGGCGGCGGACCTGACCGCGACGGTGGCGGCGCAAGCGGTGGCGGGCAACGGCTGGGTGAAGCTTGTCGGAGACTGGATCGACCGCGATACGGGCGATCTCGCCCCGGCGTGGGACCCGGCCGCGATGGCCCAGGCGGTCGCGACGGCCCACGCCGCTGGGGCCCGGGTCGCCGCCCACCTGTTCGCCGAGGAGTCGGTCGCGGCGCTGGTCCGGGCCGGGGTGGACTCGGTCGAGCACGGCACGGGTCTGTCCGACGACGACATCGCCGAGATGGCGGTGCGGGGCACGGCCCTCGTGCCGACCATGATAAATGTCGACACATTCGATCAGATCGCAGCGTCGGCCGACGCCAAGTTCCCCGCCTACGCCGGCCACATGCGGCGCCTGGGCAAGCGGTTCCCCGCGGTGGTCGCGGCCGCGCACGAGGCCGGCGTCCCCATCTACGTCGGCTCAGACGCCGGCGGCGGCATCGGCCACGGCGAAGCCGTCTCGGAGATGCTGATGCTGCGCGCCCGGGCGGGAATGTCCACAATGGAGGTTCTCCGGGCGGGGTCGTGGGGGGCGCGCGCATGGCTGGGCTTCGGCGGGTTGGCCGACGGCGGTATGGCCGACCTCGTTGTCTACGACGATGACCCGCGGGTGGACCTGGCCGCCCTACGGTCGCCCCGCCTCATCGTGCTTCGCGGTCTGCCCCGGCGTTCCGTTGCTGGCCGGTGAGCGCGAGGTGAACGAGTCGACGGGCCCGCCGGGAGAGGCACACCGCACGGAGCGGACGGTCGACATCGGAACGGGTTGAACTGGACAGGTCGAGCCGCCGTCCGGTATGTCGAGAACGCTGGCCGGGTCTGCGGTCGTTGATCTTTGGTCATAGATTGCAGCCGGCGGCATTATTGACGGGGCCGTCAACAACTAACCGCCTGTGCGAGTCGCTCCGCACGCTATGCGAAAAGAGGCCAGGGTGACCGAGACACCCCAAGACCCGTACCAGCCTTCCGCTCCATACCCGGCCCCACCCACATACTCGGCGCCGCCCGCGTACCCGACCCCGTCCGCGCCTTCGCCGGCCGCGTACCCCGCCGCGCCGTATCAGGCCGGCTCCGCCGCGGTACCGCCGCCCCAACCGCTCGCCTATCCGGCCTCCGGCGTGCCGGCCTACCCGACCAGCGCCTTCCCGATGCCGCCGCAGAAGCCGAGGACGAGCCCCTGGGTCTGGGTGCTGATGTCGCTGAGCATCGTGCTGTTCCTCGGAGCCGGCGGCCTGGGGTACGGCTACTACGCCGCGTACACCACGGTCGAGGACCGCAACACGGAGATCACGGACCTTCGACGCACGGTGGACGAACGGGACAACACGATCGCGGACAAGGACGAGGAACTCGCCCAGGCGCAACAGGACCTCGAGGACGTCGAGACCGAGCTTTCCGCGGTACAGGTTTGCGTCGATGCCATGGGGGCGGCGCTGGCCGCAGACACCGAGGAGGAGTTCAACGCCCTCTTCGATGAGATGGTTGACCTCTGCAACTTCTAGATTTAGCTATTCAATAAAATCGTCACGCCTCGAGGAGCCGTCCCGGTGCCCGATCCCAACGCACCCGACCCCCATCCGCCTGTCCCGGCCAACCAACCGTCGGACGGCCCCGAGGCTGCGGTGCCGGCTCCTGGGCCTTCTCCTGTGCCGCCGGCGGCACCTTCTCCTGTGCCGCCGGCGCCGGCTCCACTGTCCGAACCGGCTCCGGGTCAGGCCCCAGCCCACCCCGTCCAGGCCGCGGCCGTGCCCTACCCGGGCCTGGTGCCGCCGATCTCGGCGACGCCTTACCCGTCCCCGTACCCGGCCTCCGCCGCGCCGTACGCCGTCTCCGCGACGCCGTACGGCCCGCCCGCCCCGGCGCCCAAGCTGGGTCCCCTGGGCATCGCCTTCGCGATCCTCGCCGCCTTCCTGCTCCTCGCTGGCGCCGGAATGGGCGTCTTCCTCTTCAACGAGCGCAGCACGCAGCAATCGCAGATCACGGACCTGCGAAGCCAGGTGGAGGACCTGGAGGACCAGCTGGCCGAGAGGGAACGCGACCTGCGGCGGGCGGAGGGCGACATCGCGGAACTCGAGGAGTGCCCCGAGGCGATCCAGGCGGCGGTGGACGCCGCGGCCGCTGGCGGCGGACAGGTCAGCCAGGCACAGGCGGCTCTGCTCTCGTTCGAGCTCATCGCCGCCTGTGGGATCACGGCCCCGTAGCGGCGGTGTCTTGTCCGACCGGGTAAGTCGACTTCGTCCGGATGGCGGCTGACTGAACGGGGCTTCAGGGTTAATGTCCGGTGTACGGATTGTCGTCTGACGATTTTGTCTGTACGGAGACCGGGGAGGAGTGTCGGTGAAGTTCGCCCCCGGCGAGGTGCTCGTGCGACGGCGCTGGCGCGGTGGGCGGGTGAGCCTGATCCATCTCGTGCGGGTAGCCGCCGACGACGAGCACGGCCTGCGGCTCTGGCTCCCGGCGGGATCGCCGTACTGGGTCCTCGTCGCCGACGGCGGACGCAACCACCGCGACACACCCGCGGACCAGGTCAGCGGCGCCCGGCTGGTGCGTCGGATCTGGACCGGCAACGACACCATGATCTGGATGCCGGACAGCAAGCCGTACTCGGTCTACTGGCTGTGGTCGGACGGGGCGTTCGCCGGCTGGCACGCCAACCTGGAGGAGCCGTACGTACGGTGGGCCGACCGGGGCTGCGCCGGGGTGGACACCGCCGACCATGCCCTCGACGTCCTCGTCCGGCCGGACCGGTCGTGGCGATGGAAGGACGAGGACGAGTTCCACGCGAGGACCGGACACCCGATGTACTGGACCGAGGCGCAGGCCACACAGATCCGGGCCAACGCCGACCGGCTGGTCAAGCTCGCCGAGGCGGCCCAGTTCCCGTTCGACGGCACCTGGTGCGGCTTCCGTCCCGACGCGTCCTGGACGGTGCCGGCGTTGCCGCCCGGGTACGACCGTCCCCGTGCGCTCGCGCCGCGCCCCTGAGCACGGCCCGTCCTGCTGATTGCGTGGGGTGATTCGTGGCGGGCCGGGCCGGTCTGGCAGAATCTTGTGACGGGTTCGCACCGCGTGCGCTTCCCAACGCCGTCCTCGGCCAGGCCCTCTCTCCCGGCCCGACGCGGCATTGTCAGCAGAGCAGCGGCCCACACTAACCCCACGGTGGCGGCCGGCCTCACCCGGCGAGCTTGCGAGCTGGGCGTTCAGGCTCAGCGTGAAGCACCTATATGTCATCAGGAGCGAACAGACGTGGCCGTACGAATCCGGCTTCTGCGGATGGGGAAGATCCGCAACCCGCAGTATCGAATCGTCGTCGCGGACGCGCGCACCAAGCGCGACGGGCGGGCGATCGAGTACCTCGGTCTCTACCACCCGAAGGAGGAGCCCTCGCGCATCGAGGTGGACTCCGAGCGGGTCCAGCACTGGCTCGCGGTGGGCGCTCAGCCCAGCGAGCCGGTGATCGCGATCCTGTCCAAGACCGGGGACTGGCAGAAGTTCAAGGGCCTGCCGGCGCCGAGCGAGCCGCTCAAGGTCGCGTCCGAGCGGGCCAGCCGCACCGCCGCCTACGAGGCCGAGGCGAAGGCGGCCGCTGGTCTCGCCGAGGCGGAGAAGCCCAAGCGCGAGCCCGCCAAGAAGGCCAGCAAGAAGGCAGCGCCGGCGGCTGCGGCGGACGTGGAGGCCCCGCCGGCAGAGCCGGCGGCGGGTCAGGAGTCAGGCGATGCCGGCACCGACACGCAGGGCTGACAGCGCCCTGCGACCGGCGCTGGAGCACCTGGTCAAGGGCATTGTCGAGCACCCGGACGACGTCCGGGTCCGGTTGGTGGACGGCCGGCGCGGCCAGCGGCTGGAGGTGCGGGTGCACCCCGACGACCTCGGGACCGTCATCGGCCGGGGTGGCCGTACGGCCAAGGCCCTGCGCCAGGTGATCACCTCGGTCGGCGGCCGCGGGGTCAGGGTCGACATCATCGACGCGTACTGAGGCACCCGGCGGGAGTTCGGTGTGGCGCAGCTCGTGGTCGGGCGGGTGATCCGCCCGCACGGGGTCCGGGGCGAGGTCGTGGTGGAGATCCACACCGACTCGCCGGAGGAACGCTTCGCGGTCGGGGCGGTGGGGGACACCCACCCGACCGAAGCCCGGGCCCGACCGATCAACGCGGTGCGGGCGCCCCACGGGCGG